>JBHEKY010000033.1:0-52126 GCA_041859095.1 Anaerovoracaceae bacterium | reverse complement strand
TGCCAGAATTGGCTGCAATACAGGCTGATTCAAAAATATCTTGAAGAGTTGACCCAGGATCAGACCCTGGTTGTAGCGTCGGGCCACCCGCTGGGACTTTTCCCATCCAAACCGGAAGCGCCCCGGGTAATTATTTCCAATGGCATGATGGTTGGGATGTTTGACAACGGTGATGACTTCGAAATCGCACAGGAAATGGGCGTGGCCAACTATGGCCAAATGACAGCCGGTGGTTGGATGTATATCGGACCTCAAGGAATCGTCCATGGAACGTTTAACACCATCCTCAACGCGGGGCGCAAATTTCTGGGCGTTTCCGGTCATGGAGACTTGAGCGGTATTACCTTTGTTTCTTCAGGCCTTGGTGGCATGAGCGGAGCTCAACCCAAAGCGGCAACCATTGCAGGAGCAGTGGGAATTTTCGCGGAGGTGGACATGTCCCGGATAGAGACGAGAAAAAATCAAGGATGGGTGGATGTTGTCCTGACCGATTTAGCCGAGGTGTTCCGTTTGGCAAGAGAGAAAGTAAAAAGCAAAGAACGGATTTCCATTGCCTACTGGGGGAATATCGTGGATTTGTTGGAAGCGGCTGTAACGCACGAGTTCACAATAGATTTGCTAAGCGACCAGACCTCCTGTCACAATGCTTACAACGGAGGATATTGCCCAGTGGGACTGACATTTCAGAAACGGACAGAAATGCTGAGCAAAGACCGGGAACTGTTTTGCCAGATGGTGGACCACTCCCTACGCCGGCATTTCGATGCCATTTCTACCCTGACGAAACAAGGAACCTATTTTTTTGATTATGGCAATTCCTTTATGAAAGCAATGTACGACGCCGGTATTCACGAGATTTCCAAGAATGGCATCGATGAAAAAGACGGCTTTATCTGGCCTTCCTATGTGGAAGATATTATGGGTCCTCTCTTGTTCGACTATGGTTACGGACCGTTCCGTTGGGTTTGCCTGTCAGGCAACTCCAAAGATCTTGCTGCCACCGATCAGGCGGCCATGGATTGCATTGACCCTCAAGGCAGATTCCAGGACAGGGATAACTGGACTTGGATAAGGGATGCCGCTAAGAACAAACTGGTGGTGGGCACCCAGGCACGGATTTTGTATCAGGACGCGGAAGGAAGAACTGCTATTGCCTTAAAATTCAACGAGATGATCCGGGAAGGCAAGATTGGACCAGTGATGCTAGGTCGGGATCACCACGATGTTAGCGGGACGGATTCCCCTTTCCGTGAAACAGCCAATATAAAAGACGGAAGCAACGTCATGGCGGACATGGCCATCCAATGTTTCACAGGAAATGCAGCCAGAGGCATGAGCCTATGTGCTATACACAACGGTGGAGGAGTTGGCGTGGGGAAAGCCATCAATGGCGGGTTTGGCATGGTGCTTGACGGTAGCGAGCGGGTGGATATCATTTTAAAATCAGCGATGATGTGGGATGTAATGGGGGGAGTCGCCAGAAGAAACTGGGCCACCAACGAGCCAGCCCTTGAAACATCCATAAAATACAATGCTAAATACCAAGGAGCAGGACATATCACGTTGCCCTATCTGGCAGGCGATCTTCTAGTCAGCGAAATGGTAGAGAAATTCTACAAGTAAAACCCGGAAAGCGCTTAGCCGCGGACAGGAGGCAACATGAGTACCTTATATATAAAAAACATTGGAACCTTGCAGACGCCAATGGGCAGTCACAAGCATTCCGGCAAAGCCCAGGGAGAAAACCTGATCCTTCACGGCGCGGCTATTCTCATTGAGGACGGCGTCATCCGTGAAATCTATTCCGGGTCTGAAACGCAGCAGATTGATGTGGAACTGAATCTGGATCCTGACACGGTGATTGACGCGGAAGGAAGACTTGTGACTCCAGGCTTGGTGGACGGGCATACTCATTTGGTTTTCGGCGGGTATCGGCAACATGAAATCCCACTGAAACTCCGGGGTGCGTCCTATCTGGAAATCTTGCAGGCCGGTGGTGGCATCCTGGATACCGTTCGGGAAACCCGAAGAGCCACCCGACGGGATCTTGTTGAAAAATCACAGCTTTTTCTCGATGAAATGCTGGCCATGGGCGTAACCACCTGTGAAGCAAAAAGTGGGTATGGACTCAACGAGCTGGACGAAATTAAAACACTGGAAGTCATTCGGGAACTTGACCAAACCCATCCCATGGACCTGGTCGCCACCTTCATGGGCGCTCACGCCGTGCCACCTGAATACAAACAAAATCCGAATGGATACATGGAACTGCTTTGCAAGGAGCTGCTTCCGTCTGTAAAAGAGATGAATCTAGCCGAATATGTCGATGTCTTTTGCGAAGAAGGGGTTTTCGATGTGGCCCAAAGCAGGAAATACCTTGAAGCCGCAAAAGAACTGGGCTTCGGTCTGAAAATACACACGGATGAAATTGTTGAACTGGGCGGCTCGAAGTTAGCCGGTGAGCTGCAGGTCACTTCCGCGGAGCATCTGATTGCCATTGGCGAAACAGGTCTGACATCCCTAAAAGAAGGTGGCGTCATCGCCATGGTGCTGCCAGGAACGTCCTTTTATCTGGACAAAAACTTTGCGCCGGTTCGAAATATGATAGACCTGGGGATACCAGTAGCCATGGGCTCCGACTTTAACCCGGGGTCCTGTCCATCTTTGAATTTGCAGCTGATTATGAATCTTGGCTATCTGAAATACAAAATGACTCCGGAAGAAATCCTGACGGCGGTGACCATCAATGCGGCCTGCGCCATTGGCAGAGAAAAGCAAGTGGGTACCCTGGAGACGGGCAAAAAAGCAGACCTGGTTATCTGGGACGCGCCGGATATGGAAATGCTGTGCTACCGGTTTGGCTCAAATATGGCCCTTCAGACCATCAAAGCCGGGATACTAGTATAACCATCGCCAATAGGCGATATGACTTAATATTGAACGAGAGGAAAAAATAATGAAATTAATTGAAATGAAAGTAGACGACTATTTAGATTTGCTGAAGTCCGATGCACCGGCTCCCGGTGGCGGCTCGGCCAGTGCACTCACAGGCGCACAGGGACTAGCACTGATGCTCATGGTAGCAGATTTAACCTTGACCAAGGAAAAGTATCTGGCAGAGCATGAATTGTGCCAAAAAGTGAAAGAAAAGGGGCTTCCCTTGCTCAATGCCTTGACGACGGCAATAGATCGAGATACGGATGCCTACAATACGGTTTTTGCAGCTTACAAAATGCCCAAGGAAACCGAAGAAGAAAAAACCTTGAGAAGCCAGGCAATCCGGGCGGCAAACCTGCTGGCGACCCAAGTACCCTTTGAGGTCATGAGCCAGGCTCATGAAGGTTTGAAATTAGTGTCAATGTTAATAAACCATTCAAACTCAAATGCCGCTAGTGACCTGGGCGTTGCAGCATCTTGTCTGGAAACTGCAGTTAAAGGTGCTTGGCTGAATGTTTCCATCAACCTGCCGGGGGTAAAAGACCCGGACCAGGCGAAACACTTTGAAGAAACAGGTAAAAGTATATATAATGAAAGCATCACCTTGGCCAACCGGATTGTAGAAACTATCCGCGAGAGCCTGTAGTCATCGGAGGAAAGAAATGGCAAAGATTATTGAAAGTATTCCCAATATCAGCGAGGGAAAAAACCAGGAAATTATCGAGGCCTGTGTCGATCAGATTCGCCAGACCCCAGGTTGCACATTGCTGCAATATACTTCTGATCCCAGTCATAACCGGACAGTCATCACCTACATGGGTAGCTTGGAAGGTTGCGAGGAAGCCAGCGTGAAATTGGCCAAAAAAGCGGTTGAGTTAATCGACCTGACCAAACATAGTGGGGAGCATCCCAGAATGGGCTGCGTTGATGTCATGCCGTTTGTGCCCATCAAAGAAGCAACCATGGAAGAATGTATTGAACTTTCCAAGCGGGTTGGGGCACGCATCGCCAAAGAAGCGGACCTGCCGGTTTTCTTGTACGAAAAATCAGCATCAGCACCACACCGGACTAACTTGGCGCAGGTACGAAAGGGACAGTTTGAAGGCATGGCTGAAAAAGTCAAAGATCCGGACTGGATTCCCGACTTTGGCGGTCAAAGAATCCATCCCACCGGTGGTGCAGTGGCCGTTTCCGCCAGACCACCCCTTGTGGCATACAACATCAATCTGGGTACCAGCAATTTGGAAATCGCAACGAAAATCAGCAAAATCATCCGGGAAGCCGGTGGCGGTCTGAAGTGTGTCAAAGCCATGGGTGTCATGCTGGAAGAGCGGAACATCGCCCAGGTTTCCATTAATATGACTGACTTTACCGTCACCCCACTCCATAGAGTCACCGAATTGGTGCGAAACGAAGCTGCAAGATATGGCGTGTCTATCATAGGCACTGAGCTGATCGGCCTTGCCCCCATGCAGGCGCTACTGGATGCTGCTGAATATTATCTACAGATTGAGGAGTTCGACCCGGCAGTACAGGTCATTGAAAACCACCTGCTGTAAATGAGGTTACAATGCAATCAACCAGAAGGAGAACAAAATGTATCGACTTCGACGAATTTTTCATCCTGAAATTTTTCAAGGCAAACACAAGAATCATACCGACTACTTTGAGGGTTGGTACTTCAAATGCATCGATCTAGATCAGAAGGCCCCATTGGCGATTATTCCAGGGGTATCCTATCAGAAGGATAGCCGGGATGCCCACGCCTTTATTCAAATAATGGATGTGGCCCATGGCAAAGTCCATTATTTCCGGTTTCCCTTGTCGGATTTCCATGCAGATAACAAGAACTTCGAGGTTCGCATCGGAGAAAACTATTTTTCCAGGACTGAACTGCATCTAAACATCCAAAACGAAGAAGGAAGCTTCAAAGGCAACTTAACCTTTGAAAATATTGTGCCCTTCCCACAAACATTGACGAATCCGGGGATTATGGGACCCTTCACATTTATTCCACATATGGAATGTTACCATGGCATCGTCAACATTCACCATGAAGTCCAGGGCTGCCTGACCTTCAATCAGGTGGAGTACTGCTATAATGGCGGATACGGATACATCGAAAAAGACTGGGGCACCTCATTTCCCAGCGCCTGGATTTGGCTACAGTCCAACCATTTCCCAGAGAAAAACATATCGTTGATGTTCTCCTACGCCAATATCCCCTGGTTAGGCAAATCCTTTATGGGGTTGATTTCCTTCCTGCGAATCGGCGATAAGCTTTATCGATTTGGCACCTATACCCGGGCGAAAATTGATCAACTGAAAAACATCGACGGAAAACTTACCATACAGCTTTCAGATCGGCACAACATTTTATCCATTCAAGTTGAAAATGGCGCAGGCGGTATGCTGAAGGCCCCTAAAAATGGATTAATGACTGACATCATCAGGGAGAGCATCTCCGGGGTGGTTCATGTTTCACTGACCAAGAAAAATGGTGAAGTGATTTACCAGGGAACTGGGACACAGACCGGCGTTGAAATTTCAGAGGGGATGGAGAAATGGCTGAGTTGATTTGTGCTGAAGGGTATGTCCTGAATACGAATCCATCGGGTTCAGTTCAGAGGGGCAATTGAAAAATAATATTGATAAGAGCAAAGAAAATGACCATGATGATTAAAATCATCATGGTCATTTTATATTGTGATTTCATGGAAGGCTGCCTGAGTCGCAAGGATACCCACAGCAAGGGTTGAGAGTGGATACAATGAGTAATAAAATACACATTAAATATAATAATAAGGAGTAATGAGAAACATATTGCACTTTAAAATGCTTTAAGATATAATAGGTTTGTAAAATACTTCTGAATGAAATGAGGGAATATAATGGGCAAATATTTGTCTTCGATGGCTGCGATAGCGGAGATAGCATCAAGACTTAAAGCATACAGAATTGACTATCCGCTATCCCAACAAGACCTAGCCGAAAAAGCAGGCATTACTAGGAGAAGTATATCGAACCTGGAAAATGGAGAGGAAGTTCAACTCAGCACATTAATAAAAGTGCTGATGGCTCTTGGCTTAGATTCAAATCTTGACCTACTCATACCAGATCCAACAGAGAGGCCTTCTTATTACTTGAAAGAGAAATCAGCGACAACACATAGAAAACGAGTAAGTAAAAACAAGCTAATAACCTCGAAAAAACCCATTAAATGGGGGGATGAATCAAAATGACAACAACCGCAAAAGTAAAACTCTGGGGAACACCAGTAGGGATTTTTCACTTAAACGAGAATAAAGGGTGTGTATCGTTTGAGTATGAGAAAGACTTTCTTAGTCATAGCATCAATGTCGCTCCAATCATGATGCCCTTATCAAGCAGAGTATACGAATTTCCCGAATTAGCAAAAACATCTTTTAAAGGTGTCCCGGGTCTAATGTCAGATTCATTACCAGATAATTTTGGTAATGCCGTTATTAATCATTGGCTTGCTTCGGAAGGTAGATCGCCTACCTCTTTTAATGTCGTTGAACGATTGTGCTATACGGGTAAACGCGGAATAGGTGCACTGGAATACGAACCTGCGATTAACAACCAAACTGATATTGATGAGCAAATCAGCCTCCAAAGAATATCCGATTTTGCTTCAGCTATATTAGAGGAAAAGATGGATGTTGTTTTATCGGCAGAAAGTGAAGTTACGTATGCTCAACTCTTGCAACTCGGGACATCAGCCGGAGGCGCTCGAGCAAAAGCTGTCATTGCTTACAATGAAAAATCAGGGGAAATCCGCTCAGGGCAGGTAGGCTTAGATAAGAATTTTGATTATTGGTTAGTGAAATTTGATGGAGTCACAAAAAACGGAGATTACAATCTCCAAGACGTTCCGGAATACACACTAATTGAGTATGCGTATTACAAAATGGCATTGCTATCAGGTCTCAAAATGAATGAGTGCAGGATATTATCAGAAGGTGTGCATAACCATTTTATGACAAAGCGATTTGACAGAGTAAATGGAGACAAATTGCATATGCAGTCATTAGGTGCATTATTGCATATTGATTATAATGAGCCTGGTTTATGCAGCTATGAAATTGCAGCATTAATCGCTAGGCGACTGGGACTACCCAGTAGCGATATTGAACAATTGTATAGAAGAATGGTTTTCAATGTACTTGCAGTCAATCAGGATGACCATGTAAAGAACCTCTCATTTTTAATGAACAGAGAAGGGGTTTGGTCCTTATCGCCAGCATATGATGTCACATTTTCAAGTAATCCAGAAAACCGATGGCTGAAAGCACATCAAATGACCATAAACGGCAAAATGTCAAACATTTCCACTGAAGACCTGATTGAGTGCGGCAAAAAAATGGACATGAAATCTCCTAAGTGTAAAAAAATTATTGATGACATTACCACGGCAGTAAAACAGTGGAAGGACATAGCGAGTTCTATTGGGATTCGAGAACAAACAATCAGCCTGATTCAAAAAGAAATGAAAAAGCAGTCACAATAATGCTCAATATAATGCTCAAAAAAACCATATATGTATTTTACGAGCATAAAGATGCGCATAGTTTGGCAAAGTATCATATCACTTTTTGTCAAGATTGTTTGTTTTGCTTTTCTTATCAGTAAACCATAGGCACCCCAAGCCGCTTAATATTAAAATGTAAAGAAGTCACATTTTAGACTGACAAATTTGGAATTCATACAAAATATTCTTGTCCGATTCATCTTGCCATTCGTCGGTACCGATAGTATCATCAAAGGTAGGAAAACCAGAACAAATAGGGCTGTGCAAACACAGCCTACGCTGATAAAAAAGCAATCGATGACAGGAGGAATCTATCATGTACAACCCACTGGATTTGCAGGGCAAAGTAGCAGTAATCTCCGGAGGCGCCGGGGGCATTGGTCTTGCCACGGGAAAACTCATGGCGGAGTGTGGCGCAAGCGTCGTGCTTTTGGATAACAACCTTGAGAAGGGGAATGCGGCGGCAAAAGGATTGCAGGAATCTGGGCTGGACGTGACATTTTGTCAGTGCGACGTTACCAGCAATCAGGCATGCAAAGATACCATTACATGGGTGGACAAAACCTATGGAAAAATCGATATCCTGTTCAACAACGCTGGAGTAACTGTTCGAAAGACAGTTGCGGACCTGACGGAAGAAGAGTGGGATTTTGTTTTGGACGTAGGCTTGAAGGGAACCTTCTTGCTGTCAAAATATACGGTGCCCGTCATGGCAAGAGAGGGCGGTGGCAGCATCGTCAACACCGGCTCCGGCTGGGGGCTAAAGGGCGGAGACAAAGCCGCGGCTTATTGCGCCGTCAAAGGAGGCATAGTCAATCTGACACGTGCCATGGCCATTGATCACGGCCCGGACAACATCCGAGTTAACTCAGTAAACCCGGGAGATACGGATACTGCGCTGCTACGGGAAGAAGGTAGACAACTGGGGGAAAAGATTGACCAGTTCCTGGTGGATTCCGCAAAAGGTAGACCTCTGGAACGGCTGGGCGAACCCGCTGATATCGCCAAAGTGGTACTCTTCCTCTGCAGCGATCTGGCTGGCTGGGTTACAGGTGCTGCCATTGTGGTGGACGGAGGCGGAATCGCCTAATAGCGATATATAAAATCTGTTGAAAAATGATGGCGACAAAAGAACAATAGGAGGAAATCATGGCAATCAAAGGATATAAGAATCATCCCTACATTCCCAACTCAGATCCAAAGATTCAAGAGGAAATGCTCCGAGAATTGGGATTATCCTCACTTGAGGACCTGCACCGAGAGATTCCGGAAGACATGAAGCTTAAGGAACTGCTCAACATGCCCAAACCCTACGGTTCAGAATATGAACTGAAGCGGGGCGTGGATGAGTTGCTGAGCAAAAATACTTCCACCGCTGAAGCCCTGAACTTTTTGGGGGCCGGTTGCTGGCAGCATTTTGTGCCGGCGGTTTGCGATGAAGTTAACCGACGTGCGGAGCTGCTTACCGGGTATGCAGGAGAACCTTACAACGATCACGGTCGTTTTCAGACGCTGTTTGAATATGAATCCTTGCTGGCGGAATTGTTGGACATGGACGTTGTCAATGTGCCCACCTTTGACTGGCCACAGGCCGCGGCCACTTCTCTACGAATGGCTTCCCGTATGACGGGCAGACCCGAAGCACTGGTGGTCGGGACCATCAGCCGGGATAAACTACTGATTATGAAAAACTACTGCGACCCGGGCGTGGAACTGATTCTATTGGATTACGATCCTGCCACCGGTCGCATGAACCTGGAGGATTTAAAGAGCAAGATTTCAGATAAAACCGCAGCGGTCTATTTTGAAAATCCATCCTATCTGGGCTTCTTGGAAGACCAGGGCAGTGAAATCGCCAAGATTGCCCATGATCATGGCGCGGAGTGCGTCGTTGGCGTAGATCCAAGCAGCCTGGGTGTCATCGCACCTCCTTCAGAGTATGGCGCGGACATCATCTGTGGCGAACTACAGCCCCTGGGCATGCACATAAACTACGGCGGATGCCAGTCCGGTTTTATTTCCACACGGGATGAGGAGCGGTATGTTCAGGAATTTCCTTCCCGATTATTTGGCGTGGTGCCCACCAAGGTGGAAGGGGAATACGGCTTCGGCGACGTGGCCTACGACCGGACTTCCTTCGGCAACCTTCGGGAAAAAGGAAAAGAATATGTGGGAACACAGACTGCGCTCCTTGGCATCACCGCCGGGGTGTATCTCAGCTTGATGGGACCCAAAGGCATGGAAGAATTGGGTCAAAACATTTTGCAAAAGTCTGCCTATGCCATCAAACTCCTTTCCGACTTGCCTGGCGTCAAAGGCAGCAGGCTTTCTTCTCCAGTGTTTAAGGAGTTCGTGGTGGACTTCAATGAAACCGGCAAAACAGTGAAAGAAATCAACCAGGCGTTGCTGGCCAACGGAATCTTCGGCGGCAAAGACCTGTCCGAGGAATTTCCGGAGTTTGGCCAGTGTGCGCTGTATTGTACCACAGAAGTGCATTTGAAAAAGGACCTGGATCGACTGGCCCGGACACTTAAAGAAATCATCGAAGCCTAAGGGAGATGCAAATATCGCAGAAGGGAAGAACCAATGAAACGAATTGTAAGAACTTCAAAAGTACGAAATTTCCATCAGGCCAGGTGGAATGAACCCATCATATTAGAGCTGAGCCAAAAGGGAGAACGAGGCGTTCTGGTGCCCAGGGCGGAGGCCGAAATCGCCGCGGTTGTGGGTGACGGATTGTCGAGCCTGCCTGCCAACATGAAACGGAAAGCGCCATTGAACCTACCTGAGATCAACCAAAAGCGTGTGCTGATGCACTACCTGCGGCTTTCTCAGGAAAACATGGGTGGCAACCTAAACATCGAAATTGGGCAGGGAACCTGCACCGTGAAATACAACCCCAGCGTCAATGAGGCCATTGCCGGCAACCACAAGATGACAGAACTCCACCCCCTCCAAAGAGAGGAAACGGTACAGGGTATTCTGGAAGTGATCTACCGGTCCGACCTGATGCTCCGAGAGATTTCCGGCATGGATTATTTCACCTTCCAACCGGGAGGCGGTTCTCAGGCAGCTATGACCATGGCTTCCATCGTCAGGATGTACCACCGTCTCCGAGGGGAAGAAGACCAGCGGGACGAAATCATTACCACCATTTACTCCCATCCGTCAGACGCGGCAGCACCGGCACTGAAGGGATACAAGATTATCAAAATTATGCCGGACGAATCCGGACAACCTGACATCGAGGCGTTCCGTGCAGCCGTCAGCGAAAGAACGGCAGCGTTTATTGTAGCCAACCCGGAAGACACGGGAATTTTTAACACTAGGGTGAGAGAATTCACCAAAATGGTTCGCGAGGCTGGCGGCCTCAACTGCTACGACCAAGCTAACGCCAATGGACTCCTCGGTATCACCAAAGCAAAGGATGCGGGCTTTGATATGTGCTTTTTCAACCTGCATAAATCCTTTGGAACCCCTCACGGATGTGGGGGACCGGGATGCGATGCAGTCGGCGTGACAGCAGCGTTGCGGGAGTATCTTCCCAAGCCACTGGTGGTCTTGGACGGAGGAAAGTACTCTCTGGACAATTCCATGAAAAACAGCATCGGCAAAGTAAAATCTTTCCACGGCACACCCCAGGTGGTGCTTCGTGCTTATGCATGGATGATGAGTCTTGGTGCAGAGGGGCTTTATGAGGTGGCCAAAGTGGCTTCCCTTAACAACGTTTATTTGATGAAAAAAATGCTGGAGCATCCGGCGGTCACCTTGCCATATTTGCTGGAAACCCAGCGGATAGAGCAGGCAAGATATACTATCGCTAAACTCACCGAAGACACCGGGTTTTCTTCAGAAGACATTGCACGCAGAGTCATGGATTTTGGCATGCACATCTGGTCCAGCCACCATCCGTTCTACATTCCGGACCCACTGACCTTGGAACCCACAGAAACCCCGTCCAAGGCAGACATCGACGAATACGTGGCGACCATGCATCACATTTTTGACGAAGCATACAACAACCCAGAAATCATCCACAACGCGCCACACAACAGCACCACCCACACCACCGACGAGTCCAGCCTGGATGATCCGGCGGAATGGTGCCCCACCTGGAGGCTGTATTTGAAAAAATCCAAAGCAGTGTAAAGCAAGCAAAATAGGGACGAAATGAACTCAATGAAATTGGGCTTGATTGTCAATCCAATCGCCGGAATGGGCGGACGGGTTGGTCTGAAAGGCACCGACGGCATAGAAATATTAGCGGAGGCGATACGAAAAGGGGCAACTGAGGATGCCCCTTCTCTTGCTTTGCAGGCATTGCGGGAACTTCTGCCCCTTGGCGGAACGCTTACGGTGCTTTGCGCCTCAGGGGATATGGGGCAAAACCAATGCATTGCCCTGGGACTTGCCCATGAAGTGGTTTACGAAAGCAGCACTCGCCAAACCGATGCGGCAGACACCATCGGCGCAGCGAGAGCAATGGAAATGGCCAACGTGGAGCTGATTTTGTTTGCCGGCGGAGACGGCACAGCGCGAAATATCTTTACAGCAATCGAAACCAGAGTTCCTGCGCTGGGCATTCCGGCAGGGGTCAAAATCCATTCCCCGGTATATGCCAACAACCCCAAAAAAGCCGGTCAACTGGCCATGGAATATTTTCTCGACAGCAAATCCACCCTTCATCTGGAAGAGGTAGTGGACCTGGATGAAGCAGCCCTCCGAAGAGGGCAGATGCATACGTCTCTGTTTGGATATTTAAATGTTCCTTACAAGAAGACTTACTTGCAAAACAAAAAAGCCCCCACACCCCTAACTGACGCCGAAGCCCAAGGGGCCATTGCCCTGGACGTGATAGATCATATGGAAGAGGGCGTGATTTATGTAATCGGTCCCGGAACTACAACCAAAGCAGTGCTGGCAACCCTAGGGATCGAAGGCACCCTGATGGGTATTGACGTGGTAAAGAATCGGAAAATGATCGGGCGGGACTGTAGTGAAAAAGAACTGCTTGCCTTGGTGGAAACCGGAAAGACCAAGCTAATCCTTACTCCAACGGGGGGGCAAGGGTATTTGCTTGGCCGTGGAAATCAACAAATCAGCCCGGCAGTGTTGAAATACATCGGAAAAGAGAATATGATGATTCTTGCAACGGATGCAAAGCTTGTTCAACAAAACGGCAGACCTTTTTTGCTGTTCACGGGGGACAGAGGAACGGACTTAGAGTTGTCCGGCTACTATAAGGTCAAAACCGGATACCAGTCAGAAGTTATGGTCTTGGCAACCGCTGATTGACACTCACCGAATCGCGGAACGAAGTCCGCCTGACACCTGGTCTAGACGGAAAATTAAGTTTCATTTAATCCTTTTGTGGCTATAATACGAGTAGATGAGTATTGGAGACAGAAAGGAGAATTTCCATGACAGAAGAACAAGAATTGCAGCAAAATCTGCAACAAGAAATACCACCGGAGCAGGTGGAAATGACAACCCCGGAACCGGATGAAGATTTGGACCAGAATCTTGTTAACCAGAACCCCCAAACAAAAAAGAAAAGACCCAATGCAAAAAAAGTGGTAGCGGTAGTTTTAATTGTTATGCTATGCGCTGGTGCAGGGTTTGGGGGCGGAATGGCGGCCATCTCCTTGAGCGGATATACCATTCAGGGCGACAACATCACCATCAATCCTGACGATTCGGTGAACACGGCAGAGGCTATTGCCACAAAAGTGCTTCCCTCAGTGGTGGGCATCAGCACCAGCACCAAGGTAACCTATCAGAGCTGGAACGGGCAGGAAGAAGGTCTCGTGTCGGGAGTTGGAACCGGTATCATCATCGATGAAGACGGCTATATCCTAACAAACTCCCATGTGGTCAGCGACGGCACGGCACAAACCATCACGGTTGGCCTTTCTGATGGAAGGGAACTAGAAGGCAAGGTCTTATGGAACGACAAGAGCATCGACCTGGCTATCGTCAAAATTGAAGCCACGGGTTTGACCGCGGCTGAGCTGGGCGATTCGGATAGTATTAATATAGGATCCTACGCAGTCGCCATTGGAAACCCATTGGGCCTGGATTTTGAACGTAGCGTCACAGCCGGCGTGATTAGCGGACTGAACCGTACCATCACCGTCAGCGACGGACAAACCGATACTACCATGGACAACCTGATTCAAACCGATGCGGCCATTAATTCCGGAAACAGCGGTGGACCGCTGCTCAATGCAAAAGGTCAGGTCATTGGCATCAATTCAGCCAAGGCACAGACCGGCGAAGGGCTTGGATTTGCCATCCCCATCAACACAGCGATTCCCATTATCGAATCCGTTCTTGAGAGTGGTAGCTTCCAAAGAGTATATCTGGGCATCAAGGGAGGAAGTGTTGCAGAATATCAAGAAGCCTATCCAAAGCAGGAGCTAGCATCAGATACTGGTGTCATCGTTACAGATTTTCTCACCAATTCACCGGCCCAAACCGCTGGTCTAGAAAAAGGCGATATTATCGTAGCGATAAATAGTGACTCCATCGAAAACATGACAGATTTGATCAGCACCCTATTAAAATATCAATCCGGTGACAAAGTGAACGTCAAGGTGGCCCGTGGCGATGAAACCATGACCCTCAAAGTGACGTTGACCACCCAAAACCAATAAGTCGTGCGGGCTCACCCCCGCACCATCGCTGTTGCGGAAGAGGAGCCAAAAAATGAATGAAGACTATGCGAAATCCCTGGTCAGCCTGGCCAAAGAGTTAGGGGCAGATGACGCCATTCCCTTTGCAATTGAAGACATTGCCTTTGATGCAAGAACCATCCTGAAATGTCTGTATGGCTGCCCGGGTGGTCTTGCCTATTGCCCGACCACGGCGACGGAAGCATCAAATACAATGCTTTTTCAGCAGTTGATTCAAAAATATAAATGGGGCATTTTAATCAGGACGGCAGACTTGGCAAAAGGTCAGGACATTACCATCGCCCTAGAGAGCCGGGCTTTTCTGGACGGATATACCTTTGCGTTTGGAGCCACCGAGTGTGCCAGCTGTACCCAGTGTGCCACAGAAGCAGGAAACGCCTGTGTCAACCGAAGAGACCTGAGGCCACCCCTTTACTCGCTGGGAATTGATGTGTACAAAACCGTTCGTGATTTGGGTTGGACCCTGGAAGTGGTGCAAAAGAAAGGCGACCCGGCATCAAATATTACAGCCGTTTTCGTAGAGTAAATCCTTACAATAAACTCGAGTAAAGAAGAAGGGAAGAATAGATGGAACTTAATAAAAAAAGCACAAACCTTCGGGTGCGACCCCTGAAAGAAGAAGATTTGGAAAATGTACTGGCACTCAACGAAGAGCTGGTTCACTTTCTGAGCCATCTGGAAATGGAGAAGCTGGAACATCTATGGGATGCATCAGCGGTTTCTCTGGTGGTGGAAGAAAAAGGCGCATTCGCCGGATTCCTCTTGGCATTCCGGGAAGGCGCCGATTATGACAGCATCAATTATAAATGGTTTGAATCTAATTACCCTAAGTTTTTGTACGTCGATCGGGTTGTCGTTACGCCCAACACCCAAAGCGGTGGGCTGGGGACTGCTTTTTACAATGAGGTATTTCGCATAGCCAGAGAAACGGGTGTCCCAGTGGTGACTGCAGAGTATTATGTGGTTCCGCCCAATGTTATTTCAGAGAAATTTCACACTCGTTTCGGGTTTCAAGAAGTCGGCAGGCAACAGACTGCCGATGGAAAAAAGACGGTTTCGCTGCAAGTTGCTGAGGTGCTTGATTAATCGTTCGAATCCTCATAATCGTCATCAAAACTTTGAGAAGAGACCAGCCGGTTCCATTCATCCGGGTGGTCTTCTTGTTTATCAAACGCAATATCCCCGGCAACTAAAGTCATAGCCACAGCTGGAAATTCGTTTCCGTCAAGAGGATTGGATTCAAAGATGACAAAGTCAGCATATTTTCCAACCTCGATAGATCCCAGCTTGTCCAAAAGAGCCAGCTTCTCTGCACTGTCAGTGGTGAGGCTTTCAAGGATTTGTTTGTTGCCGCCGGTCATCAAAGGAAAGAGTCCCACTTCCAGAACTTCTCCCGGTGCCAGATGAAGATTTCGTTCCGCATCAGTAAGAGTCTCGTTGTGTGCAACGGTGAAGCTGGATTTGCCTGTCCCTCCGATCTTTAGAGACCCCAGGGTTTTGAAACAGTCAAGTAGCAGTTCTTTGCCGGTAGCCTGAATTTCCACATCAAAGCCTCGCTCCATGGCGGTTACGCACACAGCGCGAAGGTATTCGTCGGAAAAAACGGTCCGGTTTTCTGGAGTAAGATATAGCGTTAGGGTGTTGAAGTTAATCAACTCGTCTAGTTCAATGCATTTTGTGCGGTTCTGCAGGAGCTTATGTCCGATGAAATCGGGACTGATTCCCGTCATCACAGAGAGGGAACCATAGTGACGCTGCGGAAGCAATCCTTCCTGGTCCATGGCCACCAGCACGTTCTGATAGATGTTATCAAATATATCCGGAGATCCACTGTTAAATATGCCGGTATACCCCTTAGAAGAATACGCCCATGCCTGATTGATGACTGCTGTCTGTATTTCTTCATAAGAGAACGGGTTCAGCACGCTGATGGTAAAAGGCAGGTTTAATATTTCAAAACCCTCTTCTTCTGCGGCTTCTTTTGCCATATTAAGTCCTATCGTATTAATCCATGCGCCGTAACCGTCTTTGCTCAGCAGCAGGATCGGCCGGGTGGTGTTCAAACCATCTAGCAAAGCCGTGGCTGCTTCCGGACCTAACTCTTTTAATAAGGTAGAACCATATCCGTAGGCGAACAGGGTGTTTTCACTGGTGTCTTTTTTGAGTTCTTCTGAGAGGATGTCGACGATTTCTTCAGCCGACAGTTCTTCCTCAACGAAAAGGCAAGTTTGGCGAAACACATCCAAAACAGGTGTTCCATATGCATCAATAAAACCAGGAGCCATGTAATGTCCCTGCAGGTCCAGTACTTCTGTAGTCTTGCCTTGATAAGCTCCCATTTCTCCGGCAGTTCCAAGAGCCAACACTTTGCCATCTTTGCAGGCAACCGCCTCTGCCCAGGGGTTCTCCGAGTCTTGCGTATAGATATGACCGTTGACAATCACCAAGTCGGCCGCTGCTGCTTTTTCAAAAAAACCAAATACCATATGGCTCCTCCCTTCAGTTCGAACGAGATTATTATATCATAGAACCTTTTCAAGAACCATGCGGATGATTCATCTTGTATTCGGTGAAAATATATGATAAAGTATGCCTACAAATACATATCATGCTTATTGGTGTGCGACGCAGAAGCGCAACATGCTAATAGGGAATCGGGTGCAATTCCCGAGCAGACCTTGCTGCCGTTATAGCCGGAAAACCTGCCAATAAGTGACGAAATTTTCGTCGGTTTTATGATCCAACAGGAAGCGGATACATAGATAAAGTGCACGCACGGGCATTCTGTCTTTTTCGCAGAATGCTTTTTTGTTGGAATAAGCCGGCAAGTAGCCATGAAATGGAAATTTGAGATGAGAAAAAAAACACATCCAAAACGAAATAGGAAAAGCCTGGCAATTGCTTTGTTGCTCTTCTTCACAATTCTGAGCTTCGGAGGTTGTGGTGGAGATCAAGATGGTTCGAAGGACCCGGGCACCAAAGACGGCTCTGTCGAAAAAACCTGCACCATTGAAATCAACTGCAGCCTTTTGGTTGGCCAAAAACTAAGCGGAACAGGGCTTGAGACGCTAGTGCCCGAAAGCGGTGTGATTCTTAATACCACTGATGTAACACTCCAACCCGGTGACACGGTTTATGATGTGACACGACAAGTAACCCAAGACCATAAAATTCATATGGTCAGCGAGGGGTCGTTAGCCATGGGTAATCTGTATATTGCAGCCATCGCTAATATCTATGAAAAAGCGTACAACTCAAAAAGCGGATGGGTTTATCTGATCAATGGAGTCCAGCCCGGTCTCGGAAGCGGTGTGACGGAACTCAAAGCAGGAGACAAACTGGTTTGGGCATACTCCCTGGATCTGGGGAACGACCTATGAGGCGAGACGTTTTTGCCGGATATCACCCGGCTGTAAATTTTTTCTTCCTTTGCGGAGCTATTTTCCTGGGGCTGATGATTCAGCATCCTATTTGGACTGCTATTTCGTTAAGTGCAGCAACGACCTATGCCTTGCTGCTTGGCGGGCAAAAGGCCCTTCGGTTTCTCCTGACGTTTGTGCTGCCTATCTTTTTGCTCACCGCATTACTGAATCCTCTGTTTGTTCATCAAGGTGTGACGATTTTGTTTTATTTGCGAGATAACCCAATCACCCTGGAAGCAATGATTTACGGCATCACGCGGGGGTTGATGTTCGGTGCAGGACTTTTGTGGTTTTATTGCTATCAATATCTGATGACTGGTGACAAATTCATGTACTTGTTTGGGAAAGTGATTCCGTCTGGATCCCTGATTTTTTCCATGGTGCTCAGTTTCATTCCCCGTTTTTATGCACGGATGAAAGTCATCTCCGATGCGCAGAAATGCGTTGGAAGAGATGTGACAGATGGTGGCGCCAGGGAAAAAATCAGGCATGGCATGAAAGTTCTTTCCATTATGACTACTTGGTCTTTGGAAAGCGCCATAGACACCTCCGACTCCATGAAATCCAGAGGATATGGATTAAAAAATCGCTCGTCTTTTGTACCCTATCGGTTGGATCGGCGGGATGTGACGATGGGCATTGGATTGCTGACACTAGCCAGCTTGTGCCTGTTGGCTACCGCCCTTGGATTTAACTTTTTTCAGTGCTACCCACAAGTGGCAATGGCAACCGCCAATCCATTGAACGGACTATTTGCTTTGGCCTACGGCTTGTTTTGTTTTACACCTGTTATCTTAAATGTTGCGGAGGCGTTGAAGTGGAAACATATTCAATCCGAAATGTAAGCTTTACCTATCCGGGCGGCGCACAACCGGCGCTGGATGGCATCAATCTTTCTTTCAACAAAGGAGAGCTGGTTGCGCTGTGCGGAAAATCCGGTTGCGGAAAAACCACGCTATTGCGCAATCTGAAAACCGTACTTTCTCCCTACGGTCAGCGAACCGGTGAAATATATTTTGACGGAAGACTTCTGGAATCGGTGGATCAGCGGGAGCAAGCCGAAAGAATCGGATACGTGCTTCAAAATCCGGACAATCAACTGGTCACCGACAAAGTATGGCATGAACTGGCGTTTGGGCTTGAAAATCTGGGCGTCGACACCAAAACCATCCGAATTCGTGTGGCGGAAATGGCCAGTTTCTTTGGCATCCAAACCTGGTTCGACAAAAACGTCACGGAACTCTCGGGAGGACAGAAACAAATCTTAAACCTGGCGGCTGTCATGGTCATGCAACCGGATGTCCTGGTGCTGGACGAACCCACTTCTCAGCTGGACCCCATCGCCGCAGGAGAATTCTTAGATACGGTTCGCAAGGTGAACCGGGAAATCGGCACTACCGTCATTATGACAGAACATCGGCTGGATGAAATCCTGCCCCTGGCAAACAGGGCTATCGTCATGGACAACGGCAAAATCATTGTAGATGATATACCCGCCAATGTTGGCGCAGTGCTGGCACAAATGGAGCATCATATGTTTGAAGGCATGCCGGCACCCCTGCAGGCATATGCCATGGTATATAGTAAAGGCTTTGGCCAACAGTTGCCTTGTCCCGTGGACGTGGGAGAAGGCCGGGCATGGCTGACAGGCTTGTTTGATGATTCAATTCCACAGTTGCGCGAGATTCCGGCAATTGAAGAACCGGATCATCAGGGAGAAACCCCTATTGTAGAGCTATCCGACGTATGGTACAGATATACCCGGGACGACAAGGACGTGGTCAAAGGTCTTTCCATGAAAGTATATCCGGGAGAAATTTTCTGTATCGTGGGCGGCAATGGCACCGGCAAAACCACTGCACTTTCCCTAATCAGCGGTCTGAGACAGCCAATCCGCGGGAAAATCCGGATTTCCCTGGAATCCTGGAATCAACGCAAAACCAAGAAACGGGGAGAGGGTATGATCGGCGTGTTGCCGCAGAATGCCCAGGCGATTTTCGTGGAAAAAACCATTGGCGCTGATTTGATGGAAGTGCTGGAAGGCAAAAATCTTTCTCAAGAAGAGAGAACGCAACAGGCAAGGAAGGTTGCAGAGCTGGTGGAAATCGACCACCTGCTGGAGGCGCATCCGTACGATGTATCCGGTGGGGAGCAACAACGAGCCGCCTTGGCCAAAATATTACTGCTCAATCCCAAAATTATCCTGTTGGATGAACCCACCAAAGGCATTGACAACCATTTCAAAAATAAGCTAGGGGAAATTCTGCGGAAGTGTACGGAAAACGGTGCCACGGTCATTATGGTCTCCCATGACATTGAGTTCGCCGGCAAGTACGCAGACCGTTGTGCGATGTTCTTTGACGGAGCCATTTCCACCACCAACGCGCCCAGAAAGTTTTTCTCCGGGAACAGTTTTTATACCACGGCATCCAACCGGATGTCCCGTCATCTGTTCCACAACGCGGTCACGCCAAAAGACGTGGCAGAGCTTTGCGTTGCGAACTTGTCTTTGAAGCAGGGAAAACCGCCTTTGGCGAACCCAGAAGTCGGACAAATTAGCGCGACTCCAACTCCGACGATTCCACCTCCACCCCCGACCATTACCGAGGAACCGAGCAAAAAAGAATCGAGGAACAAAGAACCGAACAACACGGAATCGATTTCCAACATAACCAGAACCAAGACGTTCCGATGGACCGTAACGACCCTGCTTTGGATATGCATGCCGCTGACGATTTATCTGGGCATTCGAATGCCGGGTGAATCCGGCTATCTGGTCAGCAGTCTACTCTTGATATTTTATATTATGGTGCCATTTTTCATGGGCTTTGAGAAACGAAAACCCCAAGCCAGGGAAGTGGTGTTGATCGCCGTTATGATTGCACTCGCAGTGGTATCCCGCGCGGCCTTCTTCATGGTCCCTCAATTTAAACCGATGCTGGCAATCATCATCATTGCCGGCGTGTGCCTCGGAGCGCAAAGTGGTTTTTTGGTGGGGTCCATGTCGGCCTTTGTCTCCAACTTCCTTTTTGGCCAGGGACCCTGGACACCGTTTCAGATGTTGGCATGGGGGTTGATTGGATTCTTTGCAGGGGTGCTTGTGGCCAATTTGCTAAAAAGCAAAAGCCCGGTGGCACTTTCAATCTATGGGGTTTTTGCCGTCTTTCTCTTACATGGGGGAATCACGGATTTGTGGACATTATTGGGTATGACATCAAGTCCCACCCTTGCTATGGCAATAACCGTCTACGGAACAGGTTTTCTTTTTAACGTCATTTTGGCGGTAGCAACAGTAATCTTCCTACTGCTGTTGACCAGGCCTATGATAGAAAAAATACAACGGGTGCAAAATAAGTATGGACTCCGACCATATGAGACGAGGAGGCAAATAGAAGCATGAAATATCAAATTATGAAAAATCGAAAACAAACCTTCCAGCGCCTCGGAGTTCTTCTAATTGCACTATTCTGGGTAGGATTATGTATTTATCTTGCCTTGGGTACTATGGCCGTCAGCTTCATTCCGGAAACAATGAACAAAGGCGAATTAAAATGGTCCTTGAATTTTGGAACCGGATATACCAATGCACCAACTCCACCCATAGTCCACGGGGATTATGTGTATGTGGGCGTTCAAAACACGTTACGAAAGATTGACAAAGAGACCGGATTAGAGGTGAGCCGGGTGGAACTTGCGGACTCCTTTGGATATGCCACCGCCGCACTGACATATGCTGAAGAGGTAGAGGGAAGAAATGTTATCTTTGCCCCGATCAGTGAAGGCAGGGTTCAGGCGGTAGACGCGGATACAATGACCTCGCTTTGGATCACCGAAAAACGGATTGGATATAGTTGCCTTTCCAGAGTAGCCTATGACGAGGGATATATTTACTATGGAACCTGGAAATCCGACACCTTACCCGGCATGTTTCTTTGTTACTCGGCGAAAGATGTCAATCCTGGCTTGCCAACGGAAGACAAGACCCCAACCTGGAAGGTGGAACATGCCGGCGGATTTTATTGGTCTGAAGCTAGCGTGGATGGAAGCTATGTACTTTTCGGTTCTGAGGATGGCAGCAGTGGACAATCGGTTGCAACGACAAGAGCAGAAATATATTCCTGCCTCAAAGGCGAGGACTATCTAAAAAAACAAAGCGCATCGGGCGATTCTCCGGTTATTGACCAAGAACCGATTCGGGGAGATATTCGTTCCGGCGTTGTCTATGACGCCATTACAAACGCCTATTACTTTACTTCCAGTTCCGGAACTTTGTACAAAAAAAGATTAAACCCGAATGGCACCTTCAATCATGTTGAGGGTACGCCTGAATCAATTGAATTAGGTGGAGCGACAACTGGAACGCCGACTCTCTCACAAGGAAAAATTTATCTAGGCATACAGGGTCCCTCAAAATTTGGCGATACTGGGCACGCAGTAAAAATAATCGATGGCGACTCAATGGCAGAAGAGGCTAGCGCGCCAACACCTGGATTTGTTCAATCAGAGATGTTTCTTACACAAAGCATGGAAGAGGGCGGAACGCTCTACCTATATATGACTTACAACCAACTTCCCGGAGGAATCTATGTAATGGAAATCGGGGATCAAGCCGGAAAAAAAGTAATTCTCTCAACCGGATCAAACCACTACTTTACACCACCCAAAGCCATGCAAAACTATGGGATTTCCACTTTGGATGTGGATGAAGCGGGAACCCTCTATTACAAGAATGATTCATGCAATGTCATGTCAATCAAAAAAGCTATATTTAAATAATCAGGAGGAAAAAATGAAAAAAAGAATGAGACTGTCAGCATTACTGTTGACCCTAATGCTGGTGATGGCGTATATGCCATTAGCAGCATATGCAGAAGATGCCACAATCGAAGTCACGGTAGTGGTATCCAACACAAATTATGCCGATGGAGCCTGGACAGGTGAACTGTTCAAAACCACAGTGGAACAAAAAGAAGGAATCACGCTTGGCGATGCTGTGAAAGCTGCCTGCGATGCGGAAGAGGTTAGCATCACCGGTGCTACAGTAGCCGAAGGCGGATTTATCACGGATATTGATGGACTTTCCAGTGGCGCTGCCGGTGGGTATTCCGGTTGGATGGTTTCTGTCAATGATTGGTTTAACACCACTGGCTTAAGCGCTCCGGCAGAAGACGGCGACTTGATTTCCGTTCAATATTCGCAAGACGGAATGGGGGGAGATCTGAGAAGCGTCTTTTTCCCAGTGGAAGATGCCAACAACAAAACCCTTCAAGCACTTACTTTCAGCGCTGGGACTTTGGCACCTGAATTTGCAGCAGCAACAAAAGAATACACGCTCGCTTTGCCAAAAGGAACAACAAGCATCATCGTGACTCCCAAGGCTTTCAACTTAAACTATCAAGTGCAGACAACCATTGGAGATGCTAGCTACAAGCTGTTACAAGAAGTCCCGGTTAAAGATGGCGATGTCATCAACGTAACGGTAGGTGATCCGGAATGGCCCTCAATGAACAATGGAGAATTTGGAACCGGAGCAGAAGACGTTTCGGCTGAAGTATATCAAATTACCATTGATATTGAAGGCGCAGGAAACATGAGCCTTGTGCTTGCGATTTTAGCGATTGTGCTAGTGGTAGGTGTTGGCGCAGTCGTTCTTGTTAGACGCCGTCGAGCACAAAACGAGAAGGCATAAAATCACAATAGACCAAGTAAATACGTGACGAATCACAATCAAGAAAAAATGCCGCAGTAACAAGGTTACTGCGGCATTTGAATTGCTCGATAGATAATAAGATTGTATCAATATGAGATAGAAAATTGTCGACTAGTTTTTTAGCTGAGCCAGCACGGTTTCGCAAACTTCATCCACAAAATCACCGGATAAAATCAGCAAAACACTGTTTAATGCTTTGCGCAAGGCTTCTTCGGCGGAAAACTCAGGGTGGATTGACAAATTGGAACGGAGATTAGCGGGACCTGTCATTAGGAAATACTCTGCCAATTCGCGCTTCCATGCACGGGTACTGGGACGCATAAACCCATTGTCCTGCCAGGACGCCAAAACGTCAGCCAGCTTTTCAACCAATCCGTCCCATCGTTTTCGGTACATCTGTTGCAGAAGAGGATCCTTGTTGAAAAGAGTGAATTGTTCCGTATAAAAGAATTTGTATTCTATGGCGTATGTCATGAGCTGATTCATC
The DNA here is from genome assembly GCA_041859095.1 of Anaerovoracaceae bacterium. Lineage (GTDB taxonomy): Bacteria > Bacillota > Clostridia > Peptostreptococcales > Anaerovoracaceae > UBA1422. Next base: position 28,323 of record JBHEKY010000033.1, on the reverse strand, counting down.
ATTGAGGTCAGCGCTTCCACCGGGTTGTCTGTATTCGTTTCAAGATAGATATGGTTGCTGTAGGGAACCATGTCTTCTTCCCAGATGCACCGGATGATGTGCTCTTTGTTGGTGAAGTAGTAGTAAAGATTTCCCGGACTGATACCCATCACTTCTGAAATCTGAACGGTACTAACGTTGGTAGCCCCTTTCTCGTTGAACAGGGCAACAGAGGTTGCTTTAATTCGATCTCTGGTTTTCATGTCGCACTCTCCTGGCTGCATTGCCCGGGGGTTCTCCGAGCTAAAGGATTATTAGATATACACCTTGGGTAATCGTTGCCCAAATGCGCATACAATTTCGTAATTAATGGTACCTGTTGCGTTGGCAATGTCGTCGGCCAAAATCGTATGGATGCCGTCGGATCCCATAAGAATCACTTCATCGCCTTCTTTGACGCCTGGCACATCCGTCACATCGACCATACACTGATCCATGCAGATATTTCCTGCGAGTGGAGCGACATGGCCGCCAACCAATACCCAACCAAAGGTGGAGTAAGGACGGGGATAGCCATCTGCATATCCTAAGGGGAGGGTGGCTATCATACTTTCTCTTTGAGCAATGAATTTGCGTCCATAACCTACAGAAAAGCCAACGGGCACCCGGACCAGTCTGGAGATATTCGCTTTCACAGACATAACTGGCTTGATGTCCAAGGATGACGGATTGACTTCAGAAGAGGGGTAACATCCGTAAAGGACAATCCCAGGACGAGCCGTGTCCAAGTGAGCAGAAGGAAGCTCCATGATTGCGGCACTGTTGGCAAAGGTCTTTGACGGAACCTGAATCCCAGCCTGTTCCATGGCGCTGATGAAAGTTTGAAATTTGGATTCTTGCAGTTGTGCAAAAGATTTGTTTGCTGCATCTGCGGTTGCGAAATGGGAGAATACTCCTTTCACCCTGAAATGGGGAAGGGTGGTAATTTTTCGGATGTCTTCCAATGCGGTTAGGTCATCGGCCAGATAACCGATTCGCCCCATGCCCGTGTCAATAGCCACATAACCTTCAATGGTTTTGCCTGCTTTTTGGGCTGCATCAGAAAAAGCTTTCGCATTTTCTGAAGACATGACGACAGGTGTGAAATCATATTGGATAAGCGTGTCCGCATATTCGGAAGAGGTAAGGCCAAGCAAGACAATGGCTTCGGTGGAACCTGATTCTCGCAAGGCAATGGCTTCGTGCAAAGTAGCAACCCCAAAGGACTTTACGCCGTTTTGACGAAGGATTTGTGCCACGGGTATCGCACCGTGTCCGTAGCCATCCGCCTTTATGATGCCCATGACTTCCACGGATGGTCCCACTTTTCGTAGAATGTTTTTGATGTTATAGTCCAGATTGGCTAGGTTGATTTCAACCCATGCCGATCGTTTCGCCTCTTGATACATGTAATTTCTCCATCGTGTGATTATATTTTAGGAGTTCTTTGAATGATATCCTCTCGACCGGGACCATTGGAAACCATCGTAATGGGAAATCCGATTGCTTTTTCAATATAGTCCACATAATCCTGGCAGGCCTTGGGCAGTTCGTCGAAACTTCGGATCCCTCGGATATCACAATTCCAACCCTTCAATGTTTTCCAAACTGGTTTTGCCCGTTCAAGCAATGCGGTGTTGGGGAATTCGTGATGCATTTCGCCGTTGATTTCGTAAGCATCACAGATTGGAATCTCTTCCAGATAGCCCAATGGATCAAGAACGGTCAGGGCTACTTCCGTGGCCCCTTGAATCCGACAACCATAACGGGTAGCGACCACATCAAACCAACCCACACGTCTTGGACGTCCAGTGGTTGCGCCATATTCTCCGCCGTCCCCGCCTCGCTTTCGCAGCTCTTCGGCTTCCTCGGCAAACAATTCGCTGACAAACTCTCCTGCGCCAACCGCACTGGAGTACGCCTTAGCCACAGCAATGACCTGATTGATTTCATAGGGGGCAACCCCTGCGCCGATGGTGGCAAAGCCTGCCAACGTGGAAGAGGAGGTAACCATGGGGTAAATGCCGTGGTCTGTATCTTTAAGAGCGCCAAGCTGACCCTCCAGTAGAATTTTTTTGCCTGCCTTGATTGCGTCGTATAGATAGGCGGCCACATCACAAACATAAGGGCGAACCATCTCCCGGTATTCTAGCAATAAATCCACCAACATGTCTTCGTCCAGAAGGGGCTTATGATATAGGTGTTCTAGCAAAGGATTCTTCAGGGCACAGATGCGGCTGACCCGATCCCGAAGACGGGCTTCATCCAGGAACAATTCGCTGACCTGAAAACCGATTTTGGCATACTTGTCTGAATAACAAGGCGCGATACCGGACTTGGTGGATCCAAAGGATTTGCCACCAAGACGTTCTTCCTCATAAGCATCAAACTCCATATGATATGGCATCAACAAATGGGCGCGGTCTGAAACCAATACTTTTGGTGTGGGCACACCCTTGCTGGTCAGGTCGTTGATTTCCCGAATCAGAAAGGGAATATTCAGCGCAACGCCGCTTCCGATGATGCTGACTGTGTGGTCATAAAACACACCGGAGGGCAGAAGGTGCAGGGCAAATTTTCCATAGTTGTTCACAATGGTATGACCGGCATTGCTGCCACCCTGAAAACGGACAATGATGTCTGACTCCTTAGAAAGCATATCCGTTATTTTGCCTTTTCCTTCGTCGCCCCAGTTGGCGCCTACAATTGCTTTTACCATAATGTTACCTCGCTATATATGCAGTAAATGTTTATACTTTGACTTCGTCGCTCATACCAATGAGCTTTCGGTATTCCATCAGGATGGGAGCAACATGCTCCTCCAGAAATTCTTTGGTTTGTTGGGCTGCCCGGCCAGTGAACCCTTCCGGTTTCATTAGGGCCTCCAATTGCTCCAAGGACAGTCCGAATATCGGATCTCCCGCAATCCGTAAGAGCAGATCATTGGGCAAGCCTTCTTCTTTGACTTGTCTTGCTGCTTCCATGGAATGAATCCGGATCCGTTCATGAAGTTCCTGCCGGTCTCCGCCGGCACTGACGGCTTTCATCAGGATATTTTCTGTGGCCATGAATGGCAGTTCGGCACGAAGATGGGCTTCGATAACTTTGGGATAAACCACCAGGTCTGATGTAACGTTGAAATACAATTCCAAAATGCTGTCGGTGGCCAGGAATGCCTCTGAGATGCTGATTCGCCGGTTGGCTGAATCGTCCAGGGTTCGTTCAAACCATTGGGTTGATGCAGTAATGGCCGGATTCATTGCACCGGTCAGCACATAATTGGCCAGGGAAGCCATTCGTTCGCTACGCATGGGGTTTCGCTTGTATGCCATGGCAGAAGAACCAATCTGCTTCTTTTCGAAGGGTTCTTCGATTTCTTTCAGGTGTTGCAAGAGACGCATGTCGTTGGAAAACTTGTGGGCGCTTTGGGCGATGCCGGCCAGCACATTGAGAATCCGGCTATCTACCTTGCGGGAATAGGTTTGTCCCGATACGGCCACACAGTCCTTAAAGCCCATTTTTTTCGTTATTAGCTTGTCCAGCTTCTTGCATTTTTTGTGGTCACCCTCGAAGAGCTCCAGAAAACTGGCCTGTGTTCCGGTGGTTCCTTTTGATCCTAGCAACTTAATCTGACCGGATATATAATCCAGGTCTTCCAGATCCATAATCAACTCAGCAATCCATAAGGTGGCTCGCTTGCCAACGGTTGTTGGCTGGGCTGGTTGGAAGTGGGTATATCCCAGAGTTGGTAGCTCTTTGTATTTGTCAGCAAAGTCACCAAGGACGGAAATGATATTGACCAGCTTCTTGCGGAGCAGGTCAAGGCCTTCCTTCATGACGATTAAATCGGTGTTGTCTCCCACGTAGCAGGAAGTTGCGCCCAGATGAATGATTCCTTTGGCGTCAGGGCACTGAACGCCGTATGCATGGACATGGGCCATGACATCATGGCGAACTAGGGTTTCCTGTTCCTTTGCCACATCGTAGTTGATGTCTTCGGCGTGGGATTTCAGTTGGGCAATCTGCTCTTGCGTAATGGGAAGACCCAGCTCCATCTCGGCTTCCGCCAGAGCAATCCAAAGCTGCCGCCAGGTGCGGAACTTTTTGTCTGGGGAAAACAGATACTGCATGGCTTCACTGGGGTATCTCTCTGAGAAAGGACTTACATAATTCTTCATTCACTCACCCTCCGTTAACAAGTTATTATAACATTTTATGAGCACTGCTTCAAGAAATATGCAGAGAGGCTACGCAATAAAAAAGTTAGCGTCCACAGGCTGTATCAATTGCGACGTTGTGGGTACGCTAACTTTGTATTACCGTTAGAGGGTTTCAAACTCTTGGGCAGAATGCTTGATTCTATCAGCTTCCTCAGCGGTCTTTGCATCGTTCCAATGGTCCATGGTACCGACCAGATATCCGGTGATTCTACGGATTCGCTCAAAAGGAACTTCTGCAAATTGATAGTTTAAATCTGCAAATTCTCCATCGAGATGGATGTCTACACGCTCCAGTTTTCTGTGATATTTTTCTTCCAAATAATTGACATAAGCCATTTGTTCTTCCGGACCAGCGTTTCCGGTGATTACAATATTCATCCTTGCACCTCCGTTTGTGGAATCATAGAGAAGTTGTTAATCGAATTTTACATATAAGTGTATTTGCCCTTTGGGGACAAAGTTTAAACATCTATTTGGCACATTTTCATGGTGTCGAGGGCAGCCTTGTGGCTTGTCGGCGTAACACCGGCGCAACCCTTGGAATCCACACGGATTGGCAATTCCGGCAAAGCACCTTTCATCATAAGGGCGTTGGTGACGACACAGATATCCGTGCAAAGGCCAACCAATTCCACCCGGTCAAAAGAACCGGCTCGAACAAAATCCAGCAGTTCCGTTGAACCGAAACCTTGCTTGATGAAAACTTTTTCGGCATAGGGGAGCAATGTCGGATGAATCTCCCATCCGGTGGTACCCTCAACACAGTGAACAACAGGAAGATGTCTGCCTTCCTGACTTTCTAGATAGGCAGGATGGTGGGTGTCCTTGGTGAAAACCACTTGATCGCCGCTAGCCAGCGCTACCTTGATTTTGTCTTCCACATAAAGCACAATGGCCTGCGCTTCGGCAGTACCCAAAGGCCCGGTGATAAAATCGTTTTGCATATCTACAACAACCAATAAATTGTTCATGGCAGTTCCTCCGGTCTTTGAATCGTTCCACTAAAAATTATACACCATCCGGTGTGGAAGTGTAATATAATATCAAATATATTTGGGCGACACCATGTAGAAAGGAAAATCCGGATGAAAATAAAAGAGGGACCCAACCGGATTGCGGCAATCGATGAAATACGAGGCATCGCCATACTGGGTATGCTGGTTTTTCATGGTATTGTATATTATGAAATGATTTTCCGAGTCCATCTGGAGTTTGTGCGGATTCCGCTGGTGGAGTTCATACTCATCGCAGGCGGGGGGTTGTTTATCTTCATTTCAGGCGTTAGCTGTTCCTTTTCCAAAAACAATATACGCCGGGGTTTGATTTGTTTTGGGTTGGGTCTGGCGATTTCTTTCATTACATGGATACTCTGGAAAGGGTTCGACCAACAAAACACTTTCATTTTCTTTGGCATTTTGCATTTGCTGGGAATCTCTATGATGGTGTTTGGGCTGACGGAGAAAGTAATCCAAAGATCTGTCCAAAAGCGAAGTCCGCTCATAGGGTTTGTTGCCTTTTCAGGGCTTTTTGCCATTTCGTATCTGATGGTTTACCGGAGCCTTTGGGAACAATCGGTGCTTGCCCTTGAAACGGTTCAGACGCTTTACCATTGGAATCTGCTTTATGTGCTCGGCTATCCCAACTGGGCCGTGTTCCCACCCATTGACTTCTATCCGATACTGCCATGGATTCTGCTATTCTTCGCAGGTGGTTATGTCGGCGTCTGGATTGTGAAACATCGTTTGCCGGATTGGATTACAAGGGTACACGTCCGACCTTTGGTCTATTGTGGGCAGCACACGATGATGATTTACTTGATTCACCCCATCATTTTATATCCGACCCTTCTTTTGATTAAGTTGCTGGTCACTTAGGCGTAATCAAACCTTGTCTAAAAATAAGGGGTGTGCTATGATAAATAGCGTACACGAGCCCCCGTAGCTCAGTGGATAGAGCGTCAGTTTCCTAAACTGTGCGTGGGAAGTTCGACTCTTCTCGGGGGTGCCACAAGCTAGAACCTCAGCCATCTGGCTGGGGTTTTGCAATATCCCCATAAAAATGGTTAGAAACAGTAGAAATGTGGTAAAATACACTAAGATTGGAGTGCGTACGATGGGAACCCTAGAGACTACAGATAAAAAGAAAAAACAACGGATGGGACCTGTGAGAACAGCAATCTTCCTGGTTTTCTTATTGGTTTTTCTGATTTCGGCAGGTATGTTGGCCAAAAATTATTTTGAAGACCAAGAGGCACAAAAAGATTTTGCTCAGTTGGTGGTATCCGGCGGATACGACCTTAAGGCGTTGCAAACCCAAAACCAGGATATCATAGGATGGCTACAGATTAAGGATACAAAAATCAACTATCCGGTCATGCAGACAAAAGCTGATCCGGAGTTTTACCTGAGGCGTAATTTCAAAAAAGAAAAATCTGTTGCCGGCACCCCGTTTTTAGATGCTGCCAGTGATATTAATAAGCCAACACTGAACTGGACCATTTACGGCCATAATATAAAAAGTGGCACCATGTTCCACGATCTTTTAAAATATGATAGTGAAGAGTTTTATCAGGCTCACAAAACCTTTACCTTTGACACAATCAACGGGACAGGAACCTACGAAATTGTTGCCGTATATTATACTCAGATTTACACCACTGCATATGACGGTTTCAAATACTATCAATACAACGGAATAACCTCTCAAGCATTGCTTAAGGAATTTATTGCGGGAAGCAAAAAATTGTCTCTTTACGATACTGGGGTGACTGTTGAAAATGAGCAAATCTTAACCTTATCTACATGCGCATACCAGGTGGAGGATGGCCGGTTTGTGGTGGTAGCCAAAAAAATAGAGTAACCCAAACAAATTAAATAAAGAACAAAACCCCCGGACAAGTTGCCCAGGGGTTTTTATTAAGATAATTTCATTATCCAAAAAAGCTATGCAAGAGCAATACGATGAAATTGTTGTCATATAAGTCTTTCGCGAATAGCGATTGATCCAAAGACCCAATCACAAACGTAGTATAGTCCGGTGAAATGATATTCAGCACTGGAAGCAGTGCCGCAAGGAAGATAAAAGCCATCAAAAGGCCTTTTAGAAGACCAAAGACGAGACCAAACAACCCATCAAAGAAATTCATAAAACCGTCGTTATAATCCTTGGACAATAAACGAAGCACCAGCCATAAAATGATTTTGATGACAATAACCAATCCAACAAAGACCATAACGGTGAACGCCAGACCGGCGAAAGCCGTTGCTGCTTGTTGTACGATGTTGTCGGTCAACTGGGTAATCGTGCCGCCAATGGTATCCCCAATATTTGCCGGCAAACTGTCAAATGAAGATTGCGTCGCAGGCAGAGATTCGCTGAACCGCTGAGCAAAGTCGTCTTTCATAGAATCGTACAGGGTTGTCTCTCCCATTAAAAGTCTTTTTACAAACGGCGTCGCAATATATGCCATCACCAATGCCAAGACCCATCCGATGGTGTGGATAAAGGTGTGAATAAAACCTTTTCGTAATCCATGAACCATGGCGCCAACCAAAATCAGGCCGACTAAAATATCCATTATCATAAAGGTTCCCCTCGCTGTTCCTATTGAAATCATCATACTAAACAAGGGTTCAAATTGCAAGTATCCATACACATAAATGTTGAATGATGAGCAAAAGTATGATAATATCATACGGTATATGGAAAAGATGATGAAAGAAGCCTTGGCAGAGGCTCAACTGGCCCTGAACATGGGAGAAGTGCCCATCGGGGCGGTAATCGAAAAGGACGGGGAAATCGTCGGCCGGGGCCATAACCGGACTGAAAGTTCGAAGGACCCCACAGCCCATGCAGAAATCCTGGCAATCCGGGATGCTGCCAATAATTTGGGCGGTTGGCGTCTTTTAGGTTGTACCCTATATGTAACCACAGAGCCTTGCAGCATGTGTGCCGGCGCCATTGTACTGGCACGGCTGGCCAAAGTTGTCATCGGAACCCGGGACCCCAAAGCGGGAGCCTGCGGTTCAGTGTTGGATGTCACCGGAAATTCCAAACTGAATCACCACCCTGAGGTGGAGTTCGGCAGGATGGAAGAACAGTGCAGATCCATGATGCAGGACTTTTTCATTTCACTAAGAAACAAGAAATCGGAGGACACGATATCATGAAAAAAATAGGCGCACTCATCAGCCTTGTGCTGTTGCTCGTCATATTCAGCACAAGCTTTGCCCTTGCAGCACCTTTCTCGGTGGATGCCACCTCTCCAAAAGACGGGGAGACAGGCATGGCCATGGACAATATGGGCGTTAAGGTGGAGTTTACGCAGTCAGTCTATTCGGAGAAATATCAAGCCGACAATATAAAGCAGTTCAAACTAGTGGACGCCAAAGGCAAAGAAGTGCCAATTCGAGTCGTGTTCAACCCGAAAGACACTCACATTGTATTGGTTCTTGCTGATACAGCGAATGGTGCAGTCATTAAAGGAAGCACCAAATATACCTTAACCATTGGCTCCGAGGTTTCTGCCGCTGATGGCACTTTGCTGGGAAAAGAAGAAAAAGTAACCTTTGAAACCTTGAACCCGGCTACCAGCATGACTTCCAGTATGGTCATGATGGGTGTTATGGTAGTAGGAATGGTTTATTTCACTTCCAGAACCGCCAAAAAAGATGCCGAAAAAGCAAAAGTCAAAAAAGATGAAGCGGTCAATCCCTATAAGGTAGCCAAAGAAACCGGCAAGACGGTGGAAGAAATCGTCGCAATGGAACAAAAGAAAAAAGAAAAGAAAACACAGAAGGAAACTAAGAAACAGCGACATGTTGCAGAAAACAAAGTAGAAATTGTTTCCAACAATATGAGAGTTTCGAAGGCAAGACCCATTTCTGCCGGTGGTGGAAAATACAAGACAGGCAAAGCCGCCATCGCCGCCAAAAAAGCCGCCGCTGAAAAAGCCAGACAGGAAAGAAAGCTGCAGCAAGGGGCCAAGAAGGGCAAAAAAAAGAATAAGTAATTGACGAAATGGGCGGCTTTCCGCCCATTTTATTTAGAAAGCAGCATCACAAAGAGGATCGACCATGAAAATGATTGCTATTCAATCCTATGGAAAAATCAACTTGTCCATCGATGTGTTGGAAAAATTGCCATCCGGGTATCACCGGGTGGAAATGGTCATGCAACAAATAGCCCTCCACGACGATGTGGTAGTAAAATGGAAGCCTAACGACAGTGGCATTGTTTCCGTAGTCTGCTCCACCAACCGGCATTATTTGCCGGTGGACGACAGAAACCTGGCAACCAAGGCTGCCCGACTTATGGCAGAGCGATTTTCTCAAAACCGGCAAGGACAGATTCGCGTAGACATTAAAAAGCGAATTCCTGTTGCGGCAGGATTGGCCGGAGGAAGCAGCAACGGTGCTGCTGTGTTACATGCCATGAATCAGCTATGGCAGTTGGGGTTGTCGGTTGAGGAACTCTGTAATATTGGAAAGGAATTGGGGGCCGATGTGCCTTTTTGCCTGATGGGGCAAGCCGCCCATGATCCCAGGTTGAAGACCAGATTTATGAAAGATCCGTTGGCGGCGGGATGCGCCTTAGCAACGGGCATTGGGACGGAATTGCTCCCCCTAAAAGGACTGCAGGCATTTATTGTTTTAAGCAAACCACCCATCAGCGTTTCCACTAGGGAAGTATATCAGGGACTGAGACAAGAAGAGATTATAAAACACCCTGACACCAAACAGTTGATATCTGGTATTCAGGATGAAAAATGGGCATTGATTGAAAAAAATATGTTGAATGTGCTTGAATTTTATACTTTAAAAATGTATGATGTTGTCGTGTATACAAAGAACAAAATGTTGGAGATTTGCCCCGGTACAACCGTGTTGATGAGCGGGAGCGGTCCCACAGTGTTTGGACTTTATAAGACGGAAGCGGATGCCTCAAAAGTATATGCTGAAATGAAAACCGTCAATAAGGATACGTTTCTCACTGAAACGACACCGTAAGGAGAAGAGAGTATGTTAAACCTAGACATTCAAAATCACAGGCCCCTTCGTGAGATCGTATATGAAGAACTCAAAATGCAAATTCTGAAAGGGCAGATTGTCCCTGGTACGCGCATGATGGAAGTTGAAATGGCCGAAGAAATGGGTGTCAGTCGAACCCCCATCCGCGAAGCCATCCGCAAACTGGAAAAAGAAGGCCTGGTGACCATAGAACCCAGAAAGGGCGCCTATGCTTCTCAAATTTCCACCAAAGACATGGTAGATATCCTGGAGGTCAGACAGAACATGGAAGGTCTGGCAGCCCACTACGCCGCGTTGCGAATGAACGACGACCAAAAAAAGAAACTAGCCGAGATTGCCGATGCATACAATAAGGCAGTCGTCGAAAATAATACACCTGATATGATCAAATATGATACTGCGTTTCATCACTTAATTGTGGAGGGAAGCGGGAACAAAATGCTGGTCCATATGATTGAACAGCTCCAAGAGCTGGTTCTTCGGTTCCGTTACCTTTACTACGACGACTTTAAACGGGCTGAGAAAATGCCCAGGGAGCACAAAGTCATCTACGAAGCGATTCTGACAGGAGACACCGATAAAGCCAGAAAAGCAGCGGATGTACATATTGACCGACTCAAAAAACTAGTAGAAGAAGACAACATATAGCACCAAGAGCCCTCCTTCCCCTTCGGACAGAGGGCTTTTTTTTTAGAGACATCTGTGATAAAATGATACGGTGTTTTGGAGGCATAATTATGATTGAAAAAGACCAAATAGCATATGAAAAGTGGTTGAATGAACCAACACTGGAGCCGTCCGTCAGGGACGCTTTACTTGATATGGGGAAAAACAAAGACGAAGTTTATGAGGCGTTCTACCGTGACCTTGAATTTGGCACAGCTGGATTGCGTGGCATCATGGGCCCGGGAACCAACCGTATGAATGCGGTCGTGATAAGTCGTGTGACCCAGGGGATTGCAAATTACCTGAATGCACAATCATCTGGTACGGCGGAAGCCCCTGCCCTTGCTGTGGCAATCAGCTATGATAGTCGAAGGAACTCCCGACTTTTCGCGGAGACAACGGCCTCCGTCCTAGCCGCCAATGGAATCGGTGTTTGGATTTTCAGGCAGATGATGCCAGTTCCCGCTTTGTCCTTTGTGACCAGGCATCTGGAATGCCAGATGGGCATCATGATTACAGCAAGCCATAATGCCAAAGAATATAATGGGTTCAAGGTCTACGGACCGGATGGCGGACAAATTCTTTCCGAAACCGCTGATAGAATCCTTGAGGAAATCAATAGAGTAGACTATTTTGACGGACCCATCAGCATGACTTTTGAGGAAGCGCTGCAAAGCACCTGCCAATATATTTCGGAGAGCGTTGAAGAAGAGTATCTAAGCGCCGTGATGAATCTGTCCACAGGGGAAGATTTGTCGAAACTTAACGTGGTTTATACACCGCTAAACGGTGCAGGCCTAGGTCCGGTTTGGACAACGCTATCCCGCGGGGGGTTACGCAACATCCACGTGGTTCCGGAACAAAAAAACCCGGACGGAGACTTTCCCACCTGCCCCAATCCCAACCCCGAGCTGCCTGAAGTCTATCATCTTGCAATGGTACTTGCTAATCAAGTGAACGCGGACCTGATCCTTGCAACAGACCCAGATTCAGACAGGGTGGGGATCGCAATTCCGGACGATGCAAGAGGGAAAGCCCAAGGAAACCATCAAGAAAAATCTCTTGAAGAACTCCAGACGTATAGAGTTTTGACAGGAAACGAAATGGCAGTATTGCTTCTGGATTATCTGATTCACACAAAACCAATGCCTGCTAATCCGCTGATTATCCGAACCATTGTTAGCACGCCGTTGGTAGATTATTTGGCCAAAATGCTACACGGAGAAGTGAAAAAGACACTGATCGGATTTAAATACATTGGTGCAATTCTTACCGAGATGGAAAAGGAAGGCGACATCGACCGATTCCTTTTCGGCTTTGAAGAGGGCAATGGATTTTTGGCCAGCGCTTATGTCCGGGACAAAGATGCGGTTGGAACAATCTTGCTACTATGCCAGATGGCAGCTTACCACAAACAACAGGGCATTTCGCTGAGTAAGGTTTTGGCACGGATTTACCAGCGTCATGGTGTCTTCCGCGAAAAAGTAGTGAGTTTTGAATTTGAAGGCGCAAAAGGCGTGGATACCATGAAAGCCATCATGGAGAGATTCCGTGATGAGCAACGGCAGGATTTTCTAGGCAAAAAAGCAATCAAAGTGACAGACTATCTGGAAGGGGCTACCCATTATCTTGGGAGTAGCGGTACAAGCTGCGATATGGCAATCGGTATGAAACCTACCGGTCTTCCCAAAGAAAACATCATGAAATTCGTCTATGATGACAACACGAGTTTTGTGGTACGTCCGTCTGGCACAGAACCAAAGCTCAAAATATATCTTTTCGCAAACGGCGAAGAGGTAGGGGCTGTTGAAGAACAGCTAGAACAATTGGAAACACGAGTCAGAAAGTATATCGAAAAAGGAGAATAACATGTGGAAAGATTTTAAAGCATTTGCGTTCAAAGGAAATTTGGTGGATCTGGCGATTGCCGTGGTCATCGGTGGTGCGTTTGGCAAAATCGTAACATCACTTGTTGGAGATATTATCATGCCAGTGGTAGGCGCGTTAGTTGGCGGAACCGATTTGGCGAAACTAGTTTGGGTAGTGGGAAATGCGCCTATTGCATACGGAAACTTCCTACAGACTTGCATCGACTTTTTTATCATCGCATTCTGCATTTTCATGGTCATTAAGCTTGGCACAAAAGCCGGCTTATTTGCCAAGAAAGAAGAACCGGTTGCTGTGCAAGGCCCCAGCGAGATTGAATTGCTGGCAGAAATAAGAGACTTGCTTAAGGAGAAGGAATGAAAGATATCACCCTAAAAATTACGGGCAAACAGCTTTACGGCAATGGTAATGCCGAGCAATCCCAAGAGGAACAGGTGGAGTTTATCACAGAAGGCAAACTTTATACCCGCGGGGATACCTTGGTACTTTCCTATGAAGAATCTGAACTTTCCGGTATGCCAGGTTGCATCACACAGATGTCTGTGACAGGAGATGTGGTGCGGATGACACGAAAAGGCGAAGGCCTTGCGGAAGGGACGGAGATTCTTTTTGAAAAAGGGAAGCGGTATTCCGGATCGTTTGACACACCATATGGGCCAATCAAAATGGAAGTCCTGACGACACAGGTCGACAACAAACTCAACAAAGAAAAAAAAGGCCATCTGGCCATTGATTATGATATTAGCCTGGCTGGCATCAGTGAAGGAAGAAGCAGGCTGGAATTGGAAATTGTATAGGAGGAGAACATGCATACCAACCAAAAATGGGTACAAGTAGTGGCGTTGGTTCTAATCGGCGCGTTGCTGGTCACGTCGCTGATTATGATCGGCGGAATATTTTAAAACCGATTCGTTATTTTTTATTGTAATAAATGGAGGTGAACAATGAAGCAAAAAATCGGCTTCGACGCAGACAAGTACATCGAGGAGCAGTCGAGGTACATTATCGAGAGAATCAACCAGGGAAACAGCGAGAGGCTTTATCTGGAATTCGGAGGCAAGCTGGTCCATGACCGACATGCCATGAGAATCCTGCCTGGCTTTGATGAGAACGCCAAAATCAAACTACTACAAAAGCTCAGAGATCAGGCAGAAATTATCCTTTGCATTTATGCCGGCGATATTGCTACCAGCAAAACACGGCAGGACTTTGGGATTACCTACGATTTGGAAGTGCTTCGACTCATCGATGTATTTCGAAGATATGACCTTTCCATTAACAGCGTAGTCGTCACAAGGTATCAGGATGTCCCGTCGGTGAATATGTTCATCAACAAGTTGGAACGACGGGGAATCAAGACCTACAAACATACTTTTACAAAAGGATATCCCACAGATGTGGACACCATCGTCAGCGAAGAGGGCTATGGCGCAAATCCATATGTCGAAGTAACCAAACCCCTTGTTGTGGTCACCGGACCAGGAGGTGGCAGTGGCAAGCTTGCTACCTGTCTTTCCCAGCTTTACCACGATAATCAAAGGGGAATCAAGATTCGCTATGCCAAATTTGAAACCTTTCCTATATGGAATCTGCCCTTGAAGCATCCTGTCAATGTAGCCTATGAGGCAGCAACTGCAGATCTTCGGGACGTGAACATGATCGACTCCTTCCACCTGGAAGCGTATGGCGAAACCGCCATTAACTACAACCGGGATCTGGAAGTATTTCCTGTCATAAAACGTATCATCGAAAAAATCACCGGACAGGAATCTGAATATATGTCTCCCACAGATATGGGGGTCAACCGTGCAGGCTTTAGCATCACTGATGATGAAATCTGTCGCGAAGCTGCGAAACAGGAGATTATCCGCCGTTACCTGATTGCTCTTTGTGACTACAAAAAAGGCAAGATTGATGAAGGGTCTGTGGAACGATCAAAGTTATTGATGGATGAATTGAATCTGCATACCGAAGACCGCAAAGTGGTTGCATTTGCCAGAGATTATTCAGACCACAAAAGAGGCCTGGACGCGAAGTACGAAAACGTCGTGGTCATGGCACTGGAGCTTCCTGATGGAAAGACCATCACAGGAAGAAGCTCAAGAAGAATGGTAGCTGCAGCAGCAGCAATTCTCAATGGGATCAAGCTACTTTCGGGCATGTCTGATGAAGTGCATCTGATTTCGCCTCATGTATTGACGGGAATTCAGGACCTAAAAAAAGAAGTCTTGTGCCAGGAACGATTCAGCCTTAGCGCTGAAGAAATTCTTAACGCACTGACTGTCTCTGCAATCAATAATCCTTCCGCCGAAATGGCAGCCAAAAAACTGCCGTTGCTCCGAGGTTGCCGGGCGCATTGCACCGCAATCCTCAGCGACAGAGACGAGCAGATCTTGAATGCCATGGGCATTGATGTGACCTGCGACCCAGAATACGTTACCACCAATTTATACTTTGGATAACAGCATGTACGGACAGTTTTTTGTATTATTTGCATTGGTCTTCTCGGGATATTTCCTGAGAAAGGTACAGGTCATCAATCAGGGAATGGCTGAGGGATTGCATACATTTATATCCTATTTCGCTTTTCCGTGTCTTTTGGTTTACAAAATTGGCACCCTTGATATGACAGCAGGACTAGCCAGCCAATTGCTCATTATTACATTACTGTCCTGCGGGCTCTTTGTACTGTATGCCCTTTGCGCAAGACTATTTGTGAAGGGCCTGAAATACCCAGATCGGGTGGCAGCCGTGGCAGAATTGTCCATGGCCGCCCCCAACAATGGGTTCATGGGATTTCCCATCGCGCTTTTATTTTTCGGACAAGAAGGACTCTTCCTCATCATGGGGCATAACATCGCCTTGAATCTGTATGCATTTACCTATGGTCTGTATAACTTGCGTCGCAAACCGTCCAAGGCCGGCGAACCAAGAGAACAAAAAAGCAGAAAAGAACGTTTTCACGAAACGAGAATCAAAGCATGGACGGTAACCATTCGGCTTATGATAAACCCAAATATAGTAGCCATGATAGCGGGTTTTATTATCTGCTTCAGCCACATTTCCCTGAATAACCCGGTAGGCGTCTACCTTGAATATATGGCAAACATCGCAACGCCAATGGCCATGATGTTTATCGGTGCCACATTGGCAGGAACCAATTTTCTTGATCTATTTCGCAATCGAATTGTCTGGGAATCGGCAATTGCCAAGCTCATTCTAATCCCGGCGATTTCCATGCTGGCGGTGGTTTTCCTACCTATCGATCCGGTTATGAAGGGAATTCTGGTTATCGCCAGCGCTCTACCAACCGCGGCTGTCATCTCGGTGTTAGTTCAACAAGAAGGCAGAGATGCACTAATGGCCAGCAAAATCATATTTTTTACAACAGTCCTATCCATGGGAACGATTCCCATTTGGATGCAGATTTTGCATTGGGTACTGCCCATTTAATGAGTAATGAGGTGAAAAATGGGGATAAAGATTGACACATCCAAAAACGGATTGTCGGAAGATTGCCTAAGAAAAAAAAGAAACCAGGCTGAAGAGGCTATGGATCGACTCTGGTCAGGGAAGGAATCTTATACCGGGTGGGTTCGTTTGCCGTTGGAGCAAGACCAGGAAACCATCGAGACAATGCTCAATGTTGCTGCGGAGGTCTGGGGCAAATGTGACCTGTTTGTGGTTCTTGGAATTGGAGGATCTTCTTTGGGCGCAAAAGCAGTGCTGGATGCGCTCCTCCCCATGCCGCATGGGTTTCCAAGAGTCGTCTTCGCTGGATTTAATTTAGATGCCGCATCCTTGCTGGATATTTCGGAACAGGTGCAAAAAGAGGAAACTTGTATCTGCACCATTTCCAAATCTGGAGCTACGGTCGAAACCTTAATTGCGTTCAGCGTGCTCAAAGAAGTCATGCATAAAAAATATGGGCCAACTGCAAACAGCCGGATTTATGCCATTACGGACGAAAAAGAGGGAGCGCTGCGAAAAGAAGCGAATGAAAAGGGATACGTTTCATTTCCCGTTCCTGCTGATATTGGGGGAAGATACTCAGTGCTAACCCCTGTTGGATTGTTTCCGCTTGCCGTGGCCGGGGTGGACATCAAAGCGCTGCTGGCCGGAGCAGAAGCCATGGCCATGGATCCCGCGTGGGATCGGGATGCTATCCTTTATGCCATTTCCAGAGTCTGTCTGTATGAAGAGGGAAAGACCATAGAGGCATTTGAGAGTTTTGACCCAACCATGGAGACGTTTGGACAATGGCTCAAGCAGTTGTTCGGGGAAAGTGAAGGAAAAGACGGGAAAGGCATTTATCCAACCGTGTTGTCGTTTACCCGGGACCTCCATTCGGTAGGACAGTACCTGCAGGAAGGAACCCCCAACGTTTTCGAGACAATGATTCTTTTTGATACTGTTGAAAGGGATTTATTGATTCCCGATTCTGCCGACGCTGATTTGAGCGGACTAACCATGCATCAGATTAATCATTGTCTTACCAAAGGTGTCATTGCCGCCCACACCAAGGCAGGCATCCCAATGATTACAATAACTGCACCGCAAAAGGACGCCTTCCATCTAGGACGGCTACTCTATTTCTTTGAGTTATCCTGCGGGGTTTCCGCCACCATGTTCGGTGTGAATCCTTTCAACCAACCCGGCGTGGAACGGTACAAGCAGGAATCCATAGAAGAAATCAGAAAATTGAGAGTGGGAAAATAGATTTTCAAAGACAAAGATTACTGATATAATACCGTTAGCAGTCTCGGTTCCATTGGCTTATGGATTACAAAACGAGCATCTTTATCAAAATGTTAACAATATCAATTTAATATATTTCTTTTCACAAGGAGGAAAACAAATGAAAAAAATCGGCGTATTAGGCACCGGCACAATGGGCGCAGGAATCATCCAAGTACTGGCTCAAAACGGTTATGAAGTTGTACTTCGTGCCAGAAGACAAGAGTCTGTTGACAAAGGACTGGCCACCGTAACCAAGAACCTTGACAAGCTGGTAGCAAAAGAGAAAATTACTGCTGACGACAAATTAGCAGTGCTCAGCAGAATTCATGGTTCCACTGACATCAGCATCGTTGCAGATGCAGACCTGATCATCGAAGCTGCCACCGAAGACATGGTCGCAAAGAAAGCATTATTTGCGGAACTGGATGCACTGTGCAAACCGGGCACCATCATTGCAACCAACACTTCTTCCCTTTCCATTACTGAAATCGCAACCGCAACCGGAAGAGCAGACAAAATTATTGGCATGCATTTCTTCAATCCGGTCCCCGCAATGAAACTGGTAGAAATTATCAAAGGACTTGCAACTTCCGAAGAAACCAAATCTACGATTCTGGCCTTGACTGAATCTCTTGGCAAAACACCGGTTGAAGTTGCTGAAGCACCCGGATTCGTTGTAAACAGAATCCTAATTCCTATGATTAATGAAGCTATTGGCATCCTAGCTGATGGCGTAGCTGATGCAGAAGGCATTGATAATGCCATGAAGCTTGGTGCAAATCATCCCATGGGACCTTTGGCGTTGGGCGACCTGGTTGGACTGGACGTGTGTCTGGCGATCATGGATGTCCTATATGCGGAATTTGGCGATCCCAAGTACCGGGCACATCCGCTGCTCCGCAAGATGGTACGTGGCAACAAGCTAGGTATGAAAACCGGCATCGGTTTCTACAACTACAGCAAATAACCCACAAAACGGCTGAATTGATAAACATTCAGCCGTTTTTTTATTTCTGCACAATGCAGGCATTGGATGTGGTAAAAATGCTGTCAATACGAATCATATTTAGGGTTATTCATTCCTAGGTTAAGACACCGACACGGTCACCGCGGCCACAATCAAAGAGGCCGATTCCAATCGTTTGTCTTCGAAGAGAATCAGCCTTTTGTGTTTTGGTAGGGGAATGCTTTCGCAAATTGCTTAATAGGTGTAGTTGCCCATACCAGCTAGCAATGCTGCGCCAAATATCGTCCAGAAAATTACTGTTAAAATGATTCCTATTGCCATCCACACCAGGGATGCTTTCGCAAAATTTGCCTTGCTAGGATTGGTACCTCCGCCGAAGCCCCAGACAAAAAGCATTACCAGGTTGACGATTGGAATTGCAAGCACAAGAATTGTGATTACCCAGTCCCCGACTCGCACGACAGGTGCGTTGTTTTGATCCATAATGAAGCCCTCCTATTAGTATTCATAATACCAGTGGATCATTCCACTAAGGACAGTTTAAAGTTACTTAGGAGTTGTGTCAAGAAGAATCACCCCTTGCAAAAAACCAGGAAAAAGGTTATATTACATCTATTATCTATCATTCAGTTTATTACACACTCTATCAGGTGCTTACACCTGTCTGATACAATTCCCCTATGTTATCGTCACTGTATCTCTTAAGAAGAAAGACAAATCTATGGAAGAGCAAGTATTAAAGTCTAAAAAAATCGCCGAACTAAAACAGGTAGCGGCTGCTTTTGGTATTTCCGGCTCAGAAAAAATGAAGAAGGCGGAAATCATCGATGCATTGCTGGCATTACGAGAAACTCAGGCAGCTGAACCGGTTACCGTAGTTCGACGTGCCGCTGCGGACATTCGCAAGAAATCGTCGGGGGAATCTCGCATTACAAATCCCACAGAAGTTTCCGTCGAAACACTTATTGCTTTGGAAGAAGAAAACAAAGCGGATGTTTTTTCAAAGCTGGACGACTTTACAGAATCGACCCAAGGCGTTAAGGAGTCTCAGCCTACCCTGGAATCCCTGGAAACACAGGAACCCAAGGATTCATTGGAACCCCAGGATGCAAAGGAATTTCCAGAAGAAGATCGGCCGGAAGTGGAAGGGATACTGGACCTGGCGGAAGGGGGTTTCGGCTTTCTCCGTTTTGACAACTTCCTGACCAGCGATAAAGATATCTATGTGTCGCCCTCCCAAATCAGGCGATTCAACCTGAAGACGGGAGATAAAATCAAGGGAATTAGCAGACTCCCAAATCCAGGGGAAAAATTCGGCGCGTTGCTTTACGTGACAACCGTCAATGGCGATGAGCCGGGGATCGCAAGAAGACGTCCCGACTTTGACAGCTTGACCCCAATTTTTCCAAACCAGCGGCTAACCTTGGAAGGAAGAAGCCGGGACCTGGCCACTCGGGTCATTGACCTGGTAGCTCCCATCGGCAAAGGGCAAAGGGGATTGATTGTCGCCGCACCGAAGGCGGGCAAGACAGTTCTTTTGAAGAAAATTGCCAACAGCATCGAAAAGAAATATCCGGAAGTGGAAATGATTGTGCTTCTGGTGGACGAGCGACCGGAAGAAGTCACGGATATGAAGCGATCGCTGGTAGGCGGCGAAGTCATCTACTCAACCTTTGACGAGCAGCCTCAACATCATGTGAAAGTGGCGGAAATGGTTTTGGCCAGAGCACAAAGACTGGTTGAACATGGCAAAGACGTGGTAATATTACTGGACAGCATCACAAGGCTGGCCCGTGCATACAACCTGGTCATCCCTTCCTCCGGTAAAACCCTTTCCGGAGGGTTGGATCCCGCAGCGCTTTACAAACCTAAAAAGTTTTTCGGCGCAGCCCGGAAGATGGAAGAAGGCGGAAGCATCACGATTTTGGCAACTGCCCTGATTGAAACCGGAAGCCGCATGGACGACGTTATCTTTGAAGAATTCAAAGGCACCGGCAACATGGAACTCCATCTGGACAGAAAACTGTCTGAAAAGAGAATCTTCCCAGCCATCAACCTGAACAAATCCGGAACGAGAAGAGAAGACCTGTTGATGTCGCCTGCTGAAATGGAAGCCATCTGGTATATGCGCCGCGCCCTTGGAAACGGCGACACCCAGGAAGCGACCGAGAAGATCATCGAAAATTTGACAAACACAAACAACAATGCTGAATTTATTCAGATAATCAAGAAAACTAAGCTAGAAGGGTAATATGGATTTAAAAAAGATATTTTTAAAGGACGCCTGTCCCACCAAAACAGGGGGGCAAGCTGTCATGGAAGGCATTATGATGAAGAGCGAAAAACGCTCTGCTGTTGTGGTACGGCTTCCTGACGGATCCTTATTTATGAAAAACGAAACATTGCCAGCTGCATCTCCCTGGGCAAAGTATCCCATTATCCGGGGTGTGGTAATTTTCGTTGCCTCCTTGGTGCAAGGAGTCAAAACTTTGATGTATTCCGCCGATGTGCTGGAAAAGTTCGAAGGCGAAGGCGGCATGGAACCCGACCGATTCACCCTGTGGCTGGAAGCCAAATTCGGCAAAAAAGGCGCTTGGAATGTGATGATTTATCTGTCCGTTACTCTGGCAATTGCCTTTACGGTAGGCATATTCATTATAGGTCCCACTGCAGTGATTTCCTGGCTCAAGTTTTTTACCCACAATGAAATCGTACTGAATCTGGCGGAAGGGGTGCTACGAATTGTGCTCTTTGTGCTATACGTGCTTTTGATTTCGCGGATGGAGGAAATTCATAGGGTTTTCCAGTATCACGGCGCTGAGCATAAATGCATCCATTGCCTGGAAAAAGGTGAGGAACTGACGGTGGAGAATTGCCAAAAATACTACACCCTGCATCCTCGTTGCGGAACCAGTTTTCTCATGTTTGTCATGGTCATCAGCCTTGTATTATTTTCACTGCTGGGTTGGCCTAGTCTGCTTTGGCGCATCTTATCCAGGTTGCTTTTGATTCCATTCATCGCCGGACTTTCTTACGAACTACTAAGATGGGCCGGGAGAAGCGATGGGTGGTTCGTCAAGCTACTAAGCCTGCCGGGACTGTACTTGCAAAAGCTGACAACAGCCGCGCCGGATGACAAGCAGTTGGAAGTGGCCATTGCCGCCATCAAAGCAGTGACTGATGAAAATCTACCCCTGGGAGAAGGCCCATGTGATTTGGAGGGCCGGCTCATTGAAGAGGAAAAGACATCCAATGAAGCTAAGGTAATTGAAATAGATTCACAAGCAATTGAAATGGAAATAGAAAAGGAAGAACAATGAGTTTAATTGTAAAAGATCTTGTAAAAATGGGGGAAACCCAACTAGCAAAAGCAGGTTGCCCGGAACCCAAGATAGATGCGGAGTTGCTATATTGTTACATGAAAAAAATCGACCGCTCCACCTTTATAATGGAGTGGTCCGACATGATGGAAGACCGAATTTGTGAGCAATATTTTGATTTAATCGCCGTTCGGGCGACTCGCAGGCCATTGCAACACATTGTTGGCACCCAGGATTTTATGGGGTTGACCTTTGGCGTACGGGAAGACGTGTTGATTCCACGACACGACACAGAGACCGTTGTGGAAAAGGCAGAAGAAATCATACGTACTAACAAGGTGAAGACGGTGCTTGATTTGTGTTGCGGAAGCGGTGTCATCGGCATTTCTCTGGCCAAGCGGAACCCGGGTCTGAAAGTCACCGCCACCGATGCAAGCGCGGCTGCCAAAGCCCTGACCCAATCCAACGCAAAACGGAACGGCGTCAAAATCGAAGTGGAGATTGGTGACCTATTCACACCCCTTGGACACAAAAAATATGACATGATTGTCAGTAACCCGCCCTACATCCCCCGGGAAACAATCGGAACACTTGATGATGAAGTCAGAAGGTTTGAGCCCCAAGATGCATTGGACGGGGGACCCACCGGATTGGATTTTTACCAGAAGATTATTGCCGATGCTCCGAATCACTTGAAGAAAGCTGGATGGCTGGTGCTGGAGATTGGACATGACCAGGCGAAGGCTGTGACCGGCATGCTGGAAGAGATGGTTGCTTTCGAGGAAATCGCCGTATACAAGGATCTGGCAAAGAATGATCGGACAGTGGTCGCACAGCTCGCTGGCCGCAAAAAAACTCTTGCCAGCAAAGTGTGAATATGATATATTAAACAGGCTGCAATAGAACTTGCGGTAATTATGCAAGGGGCAACCCTGAGCAGGAAAGAGGTGATATGCATGAAGGAAGGAATCCATCCTAAGTACCAGGAATGTAAAGTAACTTGCGCATGCGGTAACGAGTTCGTCACAAAATCAATAGAAAGTGACTTAAGACTCGACGTTTGCTCAGCGTGCCACCCGTTCTTTACAGGACAGCAAAAGTTTGTGAATCGTGGCGGACGTGTCGAAAAGTTCAAAAACAAGTACAACATCGACTAGGAATACAGAAACCGGAAAGCAATTTCCGGTTTTTTTATATATCAAAACATGATATAATATACGATTGAGATACAACATTAAGGAGAAATAAATGTTTGATAAATTAGAGTTCATTTCTGACAAATATGAGGAGCTGTCAGCCAAGGTTTCTGACCCTGAAATCATTGCAGATCAGAACCTTTGGCGGAAGCACATCAAAGAGATGGCAGAGATGGAGCCCATCGTAAATAAATACAAAGAATACCGAAAAGTCAAAGAAGATTTGAAGGGCGCTAAGGAGATGCTGGACGAAGGCGGCATGGATGATGAACTGAAAGAAATGGCCAAAGAAGAGCTTTATTCCCTTCAGAATCAACTGACGCCGTTGGAGGAAGAACTCCAAAAGTTACTGTTGCCCAAAGACCCCAACGATGACAAAAACGTTATTTTGGAAATCCGTGCCGGAACCGGTGGCGATGAAGCCGCGCTGTTTGGCATGGAGCTTTTACGTATGTATCGAATGTATGCCGAAAAAATGCGTTGGAAATCCGAAATCATCGAAATCAATGACACCGAAATCGGTGGCATCAAAGAAGTTGTTGTACTGATCAAGGGAAAAGGCGCTTTTTCAAGACTGAAATATGAAAGCGGCGTTCACCGAGTCCAGCGGGTACCGGAAACCGAAGCCAGTGGAAGAATCCATACATCTGCAGCAACCGTGGCAGTTTTGCCTGAAGTAGAAGATGTAGAAATAGACTTAGATCCCAATGACGTCCGTGTGGATGTGTACCGGTCTTCCGGCAACGGTGGACAGAGTGTCAACACCACCGACTCTGCGGTTCGTTTGACCCATGTGCCCACCGGACTGGTGGTCACCTGTCAGGACGAAAAATCCCAGACCAAGAACAAAGATAAAGCCTTCAAGGTATTGAAGTCCCGTTTGTATGACCAAAAGCTTCAGGAACAAAACAAAGAAATATCCGACCAGCGAAAGAGCCAGGTAGGCTCCGGCGACAGAAGCGAACGAATTCGAACCTATAATTATCCGCAGGGGAGAGTATCAGACCATCGGACCGGCGTAACACTTTACAAGCTGGACGGTTTCCTGAAAGGTGAAATGGATGAAATCATAGACGGCCTGACAACACATGACCAGGCAGAAAAGATGAAAAACTTCTAATGAACACAAAAGTATTTGAAAACACAACAGAAAACATTGAAGCTGCGGCTTTGATTATTAGGCAGGGAGGCCTGGTTGCTTTTCCCACGGAAACCGTGTATGGCCTTGGAGCGGATGCCTTGAATCCGGAAGCGGTTGCACGGATTTATGAAGCCAAAGGAAGACCCAGTGATAATCCCATGATTGTCCATATTTCCCGTGCCAGCGAAATCGGCCAACTGACGCCGTTTATCACCCAGGATATGATTAAACTCATTGACCATTTCTGGCCGGGTCCCTTGACCTTGGTTGTTAAAAAAAAGGACATTGTGCCTCTTCGTACCACAGGTGGCCTTGATACGGTGGCAGTCCGGATGCCGGATCATCCCGTAGCCCTAGACTTGATACGACTTGCAGGGGTACCCATTGCGGCACCAAGTGCCAATCTTTCCGGCAAACCCAGCCCCACCAAGGCGAATCATGTCAAAGACGACCTGATGGGCAAAGTAGATGCCATTCTGTTGGGTGACGACTGCAGAGTGGGCATTGAGTCCACCGTGCTGGACCTGACCGGAGAAATGCCGATGATTTTACGGCCGGGTATCATTACCGCCGACAGCATTGAAGCGGTTCTCGAAAAGCCTGTGCAACTGGATCCGTCCCTCAAAGGCCTTCCGGAAGAAGAACTGGTGGCTAAGTCTCCTGGCATGAAATACAAACACTACGCCCCCAAAGCACAGATGTTGGTGGTAGAAGGTAGTCGGGACAAAGTTAAAGCAGAAATAGAACGTCTTCGACTAGCCAACGAAAAGATTGGCAACAAAGTGGGCGTCATTCTATTTGAAGAAAAAGCCTTTATCGAGGCAGCCCACGATTTCTTCTCCCACTTGCGGGAGTTAGATGGGCAGGATGTGGATTTGATTCTAGCCGGCGCCTTAAGCGATACTGACGGCGTTGGATTTGCGGTAATGAACAGAATGTTCAAATCCGCAGGATATAACATAGTGAGGGTTTAACATGAAAATTGTATTGGCAAGCGATCACGGCGGGTACGAGCTTAAGGAGGTCATCAAAAATCATTTGACCGAAAAGGGATATGACATTATGGACCTGGGCACAACGTCGGAAGAGTCGGTGGATTATCCGGATTACGGCTACGCCGCCGGAGAGGTAGTGGCACAGGGCAAGGCCGATGCAGGTATTGTTTTTTGCGGTTCCGGCATTGGCATTTGCATTGCCGCCAACAAAGTCAAAGGCGTTCGATGTGCACTGCTGACCAGTGTTGAAATGGCCGTTTTGGCTAAGAGCCATAACGATGCCAACGTCATTTCTTTGGGTGGCAGACTGACGCCACCTGATCTGGCAATTGAAATCGTCGACACCTGGCTCACAACGGATGTTGCAGGGGGTCGCCACCAGCGTCGTATCGACAAGCTAAACCAACTTTAAGCAATCAATAATCAAACAAATATAACACTACAAACACATCAACAAACCATCGCAACTTTTAAAACTGGAGGGAAAACAATGGGTAAAGTATACGTATTCGATCATCCGCTAATTCAGCACAAAACTGCTATGATTCGAAAAACCGACACCAGTGTCAAGGATTTTCGGGAATTGGTCAGAGAAATAGCCATGCTGATGGGCTACGAGGCCACCAGAGATTTGCCATTAAAGGAAGTTGAAATTGAAACACCCATTTGCTCAGCCAAAATGAACATGCTCAAAGGAGAAGATATTGCCATTGTGCCTATTCTACGGGCTGGTCTTGGACTGGTTGATGGCCTTTTGGCACTAGTCCCCAATGCAAAGGTTGGCCATGTGGGTCTATACAGAGACCCTGAAACACACAAACCGGTTGAATATTACTGCAAGCTTCCACAGGATTTGGACAAACGCAAAATTTTCGTAGTGGACCCCATGCTTGCTACTGGCGGAAGTGCCTCGGCAGCCATCGATTTCATCAAAGCAAAAGGGGGCAAAAACATCGTTTTCATGTGTCTGATTGCTGCGCCTGAAGGAATTGAAGTGCTTCAACAGGAACATCCCGATGTGGACATCTATATTGCAGCCAAAGACGAAAAACTCAATGAACATGCGTATATTGTTCCCGGACTCGGAGATGCCGGGGATCGCTTATATGGAACCAAATAATCGACTAATATAACTGTGGAGGAAAAAGATCATGACAGCTACATTTGGGAAAGACAATCCCATCACCAACAATGCCCACATGCTAAAGTGGGTTGACAGAATTGCAAAAATTGCAAGACCGTCATCCGTCATATGGATTACTGGGGACCCAGATCAATTGGATTCCCTTCGTCAAGAAGGATTTGAGCTTGGCATTCTAGAAAAACTTAACGAAGAAAAGCTGCCCGGATGCGTATTGCACCGAAGCAATCCCAACGACGTTGCCAGAGTGGAAGACCGTACTTATATTTGCACCCGCAAAGAAGAAGATGCCGGGCCGACCAATAACTGGATGGATCCAAAAGAAATGTACGCCAAGCTGGACGGCATTTTGGAAGGCGCGATGGAAGGCCGGGAAATGTATATTGTCCCATTTTCCATGGGCGTGGTCGGTTCCCCCTTTGCCAAGTATGGTGTTGAGATTACGGACTCCATCTATGTTGTCCTATCCATGGCGATTATGACCCGAATGGGCAAGTCGGTTCTGGATGCCATCGGCGATTCCAAAGAATTTACAAGAGGCGTTCACTCCAAAGTGAAACTGGACCCCGAAAACCGTTACATCGCTCACTTCCCGGAAGATAACACCATCATGTCCTTAAATTCCGGTTATGGCGGCAATGTGCTTTTGGGCAAAAAATGTCTGGCTTTGCGACTGGCCTCATTCTATGGAAAGAGAGAAGGCTGGTTGGCGGAGCATATGCTGATTCTAGGTATCGAAAATCCCAGAGGAGAAGTTCGCTACGTCGCTGCCGCATTCCCTTCGGCCTGCGGAAAAACCAACCTAGCTATGCTGATTCCACCAGCCCATTATGTGAAGTCCGGTTGGAAAGTATATTGTGTTGGTGATGATATTGCCTGGCTTCGTGTTGGCGATGATGGGCGGCTGTGGGCTGTGAACCCAGAATATGGTTTTTTCGGTGTCGCACCGGGTACCAATGCAAAAACCAACCCCAATGCACTTGAGACAACCAAAAAGAATACCATTTTTACCAATGTAGTAAAGAACCTGGATGACAATACAGTCTGGTGGGAAGGGTTGACCGATACCCCGCCAGCCCATGCACTGGACTGGAAGGGTGAACCTTGGACCGCTGCATCTGGTGAAAAAGGCGCGCATCCCAATTCAAGATTTACCGCACCGGCAGTAAATTGCCCCTGCATTTCATCTGAATTTAATAGCACGAAGGGTGTGCCCATCTCTGCCATCATCTTTGGTGGCAGAAGAGCCAAAACCGCGCCGCTGGTGTATCAAGCAAGAGACTGGAATCACGGAGTTTTCGTGGGATCCATTATGGCTTCTGAAACCACAGCAGCCAAAGAAGGAGCTGTCGGCGTTGTCCGTCGGGATCCCATGGCCATGCTGCCGTTCTGCGGATATCACATGGGCGACTATTGGAGCCACTGGCTCGAAATGGGTACAAAAATTGAACATAAGCCTAAGATTTTTAATGTGAATTGGTTCCGTACCAACGACGAAGGCAAGTTTATATGGCCAGGTTTTGGCGACAACCTGAGAGTCCTGGAATGGATATTGACTCGTTGCCACGATGGTGTTGAAGCCATTGATTCCCCCATCGGCATGATGCCGCATCCAGAAGATATCGACATCGACCATTTGGATAGTATGAATGACGGTATCATGAAAGACTTGCTCACTGTTGACAAGGATTTGTGGAAAGAAGAGATGGAAAATGTCAAAGCATTCTATGGTGAATTCGGAGACCATCTGCCTAAAAAATTAATGGACGAACTTATCGCCACAGTTGAGCGACTGAACAGATAGCAAGACGGCGGCCTTCGGGCCGCCGCAACAATATCCCCGTTCCCGGGGCAACAGGAGGGAAAGATGAATTTAATCAGAGATGATGTCAGTAAACACACCAATGTGTTTGATGTGTTGAAAGAAAGAGGCTTTATTGAGCAATGCACCCATGAGGAAGAAATCCGGAATCTTTTGGGAAGCGAAAAAATCCGGTTTTATA
>JBHEKY010000006.1:0-73143 GCA_041859095.1 Anaerovoracaceae bacterium | reverse complement strand
GTTCGATGCCCATCTGCCCCACGTCAAAGAAATTTATGATCTCCTGGTCCCCCGCGAAGCCCCGGCATTGTTTGCACTGCTCGGCGGCTTTGATGTCTTTGTTGGGTGTGAAGTGGTCCATGACCAGGGCGATTTTGTCCTTGTCAAATACTTGGGTAAACCCACCCTTGTTGAATTCATTGATGGCCACCGGGGACGTAATGTCATTGCCCAAAACCAAATCTAGCTTTACCCGGATTAATTGTCCCGGGGTAACCTGTGATAGTCCGGCTTTGGCGGCCAGTATTTTTTGTGTCATGGTCATTGCCATTATTGTTCCTCCTGTGCGGTTTTGTCGGTGTGTTTTTCGGTCATTCGGTTGATGGCGCTGACCAGGGCATTGACAGATGCAAAGACGATGTCTTCGTGAAGACCCACACCCCAGAATATGTTTTCTTCTTTGTCTGCGATGGCAACATAGGCCACGGCTCGGGAGTTGGAATCCGATTCCAACGCATGCTCCGAATAGGTGACAAAGGTGTAATCGAAGGTATAGGGGCTATTATTCAAGGCATTGCGGACCGCATCCAGGCGGCCGTTTCCAACCCCGTGTAATTCAAAGTGTTCACCAAAGAGGTGGACCTTAATATCTACATCGAAAGCGCCACTTTTCTTGAGGTCGGCATGTTTTTTGTAGGTTGCGTCCTGGATATCCAGAGGTGAGAACCGATTGATATATTCTTTGGCGAAGTGTTTCTGAATTTCCTTAGGAGACAGTTCCTTGTGGGTTTTGTCGGAGATGTCTTTGATCATATATCCCAATTCTTCCCGCATCTTCAGTGGAATGATGTAGCCAAAGTTGTATTCCAGCACGAAGGCTACACCGCCTTTGCCGGACTGGCTGTTGATTCGGATCACATCCGCCTCGTATTCCCGACCCAAATCTGTGGGGTCGATGGGAAGGTAGGGGACGGTCCAGTGAGGAAGACTGTTTTCGGATCGGTAAGCCATGCCTTTGGCAATGGCGTCCTGATGGGATCCGGAGAAAGCCGCAAACACCAGTTGTCCACCGTAAGGTTGCCGTGGGTGTACTTTGATGTCGGTGAATTTCTCGCTCATGGCCACAATCCGTGGCATGTCATATAGATTAAGTCCCGGGTCAACCCCGTGGGTGTACATATTCAATGCAAGGGTAATGATGTCCACATTACCGGTTCGTTCTCCGTTGCCAAACAGGGTTCCTTCCACCCGGTCTGCGCCGGCCAAAAGGCCTAGCTCTGCATCTGCCACGCCGGTGCCCCGGTCATTGTGGGGATGAAGGGAAATCAGCACGTTTTCACGGCTGTGTAGATTGTCGTTCATGTATTGGATTTGTGTGGCATACACATGGGGCATGGACATCTGTACGGTGCTGGGCAGGTTGATGATGACCTTGCTATCCGGTGTGGGCTGCCATACGTCAATCACAGCATTGCATATTTCCAGGGCAAACGCTGGCTCGGTGCCCGTGAAACTCTCGGGGGAATATTCGAACTGGAAGTTTGTTTCCGGATATTTCTCCGCGGTCTTTTTGAGCTGTTTCGCGCCTTTGACGGCGATATCGATGATTTCTTCTTTGGTGGCGCGGAACACCTGCTCCCGCTGTGCCACGGAAGTGGAATTATATAGGTGGACGATGGCATTCTTGGCACCAACCAAGGCATCAAAGGTTTTTTTGATGATGTGGGTTCGTGCCTGTGTCAGAACTTGAAGTTGCACGTCATCGGGCACCAGGTTCTTTTCAATTAACGCCCGCAAGAATTGGTACTCAGTGTCCGATGCGGCGGGAAAACCCACTTCGATTTGCTTGAAACCCAGTTCAACCAAGAAAGTAAAGAATTCCAGTTTTTGCTCCAGGGTCATGGGAACGATGAGGGCTTGATTCCCGTCTCGTAGGTCAACGCTGCACCATAGGGGTGCGTTGTCGATATACTCCTTTTGTACCCAGGAGGCGTTCCATTTTGGAGGCATAAAATAGCTGACGCCGTATTTGCCAGCTCTACCAGAATTCTTCATGTCGGGTGTCCTTTCTTAGGGCAAGTGAAACCTCGCCTCGATTATGGAGAGTATATATGAAAAACACGATTTCGTCAAGCAAAATTGTGTGTTATACACAAAAAATACCAGTTGTAGTTATGTTGTTCACACAATGTTGACCCATCTTCAGAGGGTCGCGCAGGAGTATATATATAAATTCGTTCTTTTGTGATATATTATAGGAACAAACCGTCAGAAAAAGCAGTTAGAGAAGAAAACGATTTTTTGCCTATTGACTCTCCCGTCGGGGTAGGGTCCAGAATGACAATAGTAGCAAGGAGAGATTTCATGTACCGTATCGGCGAGTTTTCAAAAATCGGAAAAGTAACGGTCAAAACCCTCAGATATTACGATGAAGTGGGACTACTAAAACCCGATCGTGTAGATGAGAGCACCGGATACCGGATGTATTCCACCAAGCAGCTCCTTGAGTTGCACAACATCCAGTCCCTCCGGCAGGTTGGCTTGCCCATTTCTGAAACCATGCTGATTCTGTCCGGTTACGACCGTCAGTTTGTGTTGGAACAACACCGACGTGAGGTGATGGCTGAAATGGACGATCTGAAACGGAAATTCTCCAGAATCAACTATTTGTTATCCGGACAGGAGGTAGAAAATATGAATTATCAAGCGACCATCAAGGAGATTCCATCGTGCATGGTTTACTCAAAGGTCATGACGGTGCCCAACTACGATGCGTACTTTGATCTTATCCCTGAAATTGGCGGGAAGGTCATGGAAAAATACCCGGACCTGAAGTGCGCCACCCCGGAATACTGTTTCATCGCATACCTGGATGAAGAGTATAAAGAAAAAGATATCAATGTAGAATTTTGTGAAGCGGTGACCGAAGCCAAAGAAAATTTCGAGGATATCGTCTTTAAAGAGATGCCACCGGTGACCGTGGTATCCGTCATGCACAAAGGACCCTACAGCGACTTGCGGGATGCTTACGGATATGCCTTTGATTGGATTGAAAAGAACGGGTACCAGGTTGCCGATAATCCTCGAGAAAACTACATCGACGGCATTTGGAACCAACAGAAAGAGGAGGATTGGCTGACGGAACTGCAGATTCCGATTACAAAGCAATAGCATACATATTTAAAAAGCGCTCAAATCGAGCGCTTTTTTAGTGATATCCACAACTATAGAAATAGCAACAGTATAGTTATGCTAGTCCTTTTCCTTTTTGGATGCCTTGTAATTCCGATGTCCGCCCGAAAGGTTAGAGACATTTTTGAATCCATTATTCAACAGGATGTTTTGGACCGCATTACCAGTAATCCCTTTATTGCAGTAGGTTACGGTGAAGGCCTCTTTGTCCAATTCGTTTTCATTGGCAAGTACGCTTCGAACCTTTTCGTGGGGTATGCTGATGGCATCCTCCAAATGACCCTCTGCGTATTGGCTGGCAACCCGGGTGTCAATAATCTGGACTTTCTGCTCCGATGCTTTGATTTTGTCCAGTGCTTTGGGGAGAATTAACTTCCGACCTTTGCGAATGGCGTTGTCTAGAATCATCCCGGTGTACATGACCGGATCCTTGGTGTTGGAAAACGGTGGGGAATAGGCCAAATCCAAATGGAACAAATCTTCAGCCAAGGCGCCATAGGTCATGGCGGTGGCAAAAACGTCGATTCGCTTATCCACACCGTCCTTGCCCACAATCTGAGCGCCCAGCATTTTGCCGTTTGCCCGATCGGCGACGGCTTTGATCAGCATATCCTGGCCACCCATATTTTCCGGTTTGCTACTCTTAATATTGTGACAGATCTCAATGTCGTAGCCTTCCGCAAGGGCATCCCGCTCCGTCAATCCAGTCATAGCGACTGTCAAATCGAAGACTTTGAATATACCGGTTCCCAAAATACCCCTGAAAGTCAAGTCTCCGCCTGTTGCTGCATCTCCCGCAATCCTGCCGGTTTTGTTGGCAGTTGATCCAAGAGGGCGCCATACCGGTTTGCCCGTAATCAGATGGTAGTGCTCGGCACAGTCGCCACAGGCATAAATATCCGGTAGGCTTGTTTCCATGGTGGGAGTCACCGAAATTGCCCCGGTAGGGCCAAGTTCTACTCCGGCTGCCTTGGCCAGTGTGACTTCGGGTTTGATGCCCGTTGACACGATGACCAACTCCGCAGGAATGGCCGTACCATCTTCCAAAAGGACCTGAGCCGGCTCAATGGCTACGGTCCCTGCATTGGTATACACTTTGACCTGCTTTTCAGTTAGATGATCTTGAATGAGAACACCTACGTCTTCGTCCATATTAGGTGTCACACTAGGCAGTTTCTCAATCATCGTTACTGTCATGCCCAGATGGGAAAAGTTTTCGCAACATTCAAGACCGATGAAGCCGGTTCCGATGATGACTGCATTCTTTGGATGCTTCTTTGCGATAAAGGACACGATCCGGTCCATATCCGAAAGGGTTCGCAGGGTAAAAACATGAGGCAAGTCCGCACCAATGATGGGTGGAACCCAAGCCTTGGCACCGGTAGACAAAATCAACTTATCATACTTGTCGGTAAAAACTTTGCCGGTTGACAGTTCTTTGACCTGCAAAGACTTGGCCGCTGCGTCAATGGCCAGTACTTCGTGGCCGATTTTGACATCCACGTTATATTTTTCTTTAAAAAACTGGGGATCCCGAGGTGACAACTCTTCCCGATTGGGAATCACGCCACTAATAAAATAGGGCATACTGCAGGTTGAATAGGAGATGAAGGAATCCTTTTCATAGATGACGATCTCAGCGTCTTCCATGTTTCTTCGTGCTTTCGCCGCCGCCGAAGTACCGCCTGCCACAGCACCGATTACAACAATTCTCATATAGCACCTCCATTGAAACGATGGGTGACAGCGTAGAACCGATTAAACCGCAGTAGGGCTGGGTCTATGGGGCATGGCAATGAGCGCAATAATGTATAGTAAAATGCCGCTACCACCGCAGAAGGTGAAAAACACCAGACCAATACGGACCAGAGTAGAGTCGATGTTGAAGTACTCGGCGATACCGCCACAAACGCCGGCCAACATTTTGTCGGTTTCCGACTTATAGAGCTTTCTCGATGCACCAGCTGTATTGCCGGTTTTTTGCATGTTGTCGCGATGGCTTAATATCCACACAATCACAACTACGATGATCACAACCGGGATTGCAATGGCAAATAAAAAGGCAAAAATAGAAAATAGTGGTGTCCAAAAGAAAAAATCCATAATATCACTCTCCATAAAATTACTCCAATAAGAATATGTTTTTCCATATTTTATCACAAAAAAGCTTCAAAGTTTGTATAATGGTAAAAAAAGAGTTTACAGGCGAAAGAAATATGTTATAATACGATTTGTGCGATGTAGCAGTTTAACGCAATAAAGCATTAGAGAAGTAGAGTATGAAAGGGCAAGAAACGCCATGAACCTGACAACAGCTAACTTGAGACCGGAAGAAATCGCAACCCTCAAACTACGAGGGGTATTTGAAGAGGCCGGTTACAAAAAATATAAGATGAGCAAATTCGAAGAATACAGCCTATATGCAGCCAACAAGGATTTTTTTGGGGCGGATAAGGTGATTACCTTCACAGATTTGGATGGACGGCTTTTAGCTCTTAAACCGGATGTGACCCTGAGCATCATCAAAAACACCAAAGCAACCCCCGACTGTGGTGAGAAGCTATATTATATCGAAAATGTCTATCGGGAAAGCAAGGAAAGCCGGAATTATATGGAAATCAGTCAGATGGGCCTAGAGTTTCTCGGCGACATCGGACAGCCCGAAGTCCTAGAAGTTCTGACCCTAGCCGGTCGAACACTTAAGACCATCAGCAGCGAGTATGTGATGGAACTTTCCCACATGGATTTCGCGCTGGAACTGCTGAAGACCATGAACCTGCCGGAGCCTACCTACTTCCGTCTTGTCAAGCTGATACGAAATAAAAACGCTGATGGTATCTGTAAAGTTTCGGAACTGGCTGGCCTGAACGAGGAGCAGAAAGACGCCTTGTGCAAACTAACCAGCCTCCACGGACCGGTGGCAAGAACCATCAAGACGGCTATGAAATTGGCTGTCAACCAGGAAATGAAGGAGTTGCTCCAATCTTTTTCGAATCTATGCGAACCGTTGGCAGAGGCACTTGGCGCGGACAAACTGCAGCTGGATTTTTCCATGGTCAACGATATCGACTATTATAATGGAATCATTTTTAAGGGATACATCAAAGGACTACCCAGTCATGTGTTGGCCGGGGGGCAATATGACCGTGCCATGAAAATATTTGGGAAAAATGCCGGAGCCATTGGCTTTGCCCTGTACCTGAACGAAGTGGCAAGGCTCAGTGAAATCAACGGCCGCAACGCAGTCAAAGAAAAGAAAAAGGACATGATTACCGTGGCGTTGCCAAAGGGCAGGCTGGGGAATCAGGTGTACAAAATATTTGCCAAAGCCGGGTACGAGTGCCCGGACTTCGATGACAAGAACCGAAAACTGATTCTGGAAAACAAAGAACTGGGCATCCGGTATCTGCTGGTGAAGCCTGGTGATGTGGCAGTCTATGTGGAACACAACGCAGCGGATGTGGGAGTGGTCGGTAAGGACATTCTAATGGAAACCACCCCGGACGTGTATGAGCTGATGGACCTGGGGTTTGGAAAATGCCGGATGGCAGTCGCCGCTCCCAAAGGGTATGTGGAAGACACCGACAAGACCCTTCGGATTGCTACCAAATATGTAAACATTGCAAAACAATACTATATGGAAAAAAACCGGGACATTGAGATTATCAAACTCAACGGCAGCATCGAGCTGGCGCCGATTCTTGGGATGTCCGATGTCATCGTGGATATTGTTGAAACTGGGAACACCCTGCGGGAAAATGACCTGGAGGTGGTGGAAGAATTCAAACTGAGCAGCGCTCGTTTGATTGCTAACAAATCCAGTTTCAAATTCCAAAGCAAGGCCATTGGCGAGATGATGAACAGACTGCGGGAGGCCGGCAATGAGTAGATTTTTCAGTCAAGAGCTGGACAGCCTCTCCCCGTACTCCCCGGGAGAGCAGCCAAAAGAAGCAGGGCTAATCAAACTAAATACCAACGAAAACCCTTACGGACCCAGTCCAACGGTGGAACGGATTTTTGCGGAACTGTCTTCGGAGTCCCTGCGACTGTATCCGGACCCCCAATGCCGAGAACTGGCAGAGGCCATTGAGGATTACTATGGACTTGCTGTCGGGCAGGTCATGGTGGGCAACGGCTCCGATGAACTGTTGGGGTTTGCCTTTATGGCCTACGCCGACGAAGGGCGACGCATCGTTTTTCCGAAAATCAGTTATGGGTTTTATCCGGTGTTTGGTCGGGTTTTTAAGACAGCGTTTAAGATGATTCCGCTGAAATCGGATTTGACCGTGGACCCATCCGACTATTATAATGCACAGGGAACCATCGTGCTGGCAAACCCCAATGCCCCCACGGGAATTGGGCTGAGTCGCAATCAAATCGAAGGGATTCTCCAAAAAAATCCAAACAACCTGGTCATCATCGACGAGGCTTATGTGGATTTTGGTGGAGAAAGCTGTATCCCCCTCATTGATAAGTACGACAATTTGCTGGTCATTCAGACGTTTTCAAAGTCACGAAGCCTTGCCGGATGTCGGGTGGGTTTCGCCATAGGAAATCAGGATCTCATCGCAGATTTGAACCGAATTAAATTTAGTTTCAATCCATACAATCTGGATCGGCTAGCCATTCGAATTGCTGCGGCCGCCATGTCCGACCGGGAAACCTTTGAAGCTAACCGGCGGGAAGTCATCCAAACCAGGGAATGGTTTACTACTGAAATGAAACGTCGCGGATTTACTGTGCTTCCTTCTCAGGCAAACTTCGTTTTCGTCAAGGTAGTCCAACCGGAAAGCCTGGCTGGAACAGGAAGGCTGCTGCTCAGTGGCGAGGCATATTTCCAAGCTCTTCGCAAGAAGAACATCCTGGTCCGATATTTCGACAAAGATAACATCCGGGATTACGTCCGGATTACCATAGGGAAAAAATCCGACATGGAGAAATTACTGGCAGCAACCGATATCATTCTGCGGGAAAGGAGCAACCCATGAGAATCAGTGAAATCAACCGAAAAACATCAGAAACCGACATCGCCATGACCTTGAATCTGGATGGAACCGGAAAGTCAGACATCGTTACAGACTGCGGTTTTCTGAACCATATGTTGGAGCTTTTCGCCCGTCACGGTCGATTTGACCTGACCCTCCGTTGCATCGGTGACAGTCAGGTGGACTTCCACCATACCGTGGAAGATGTGGGCATTGTTTTGGGCATGGCGTTCAAAGAAGCCCTTGGAGACAAGCGTGGCATCGTTCGTTACGGTTACATGGTGCTGCCTATGGATGAAACCCTGATTCTATGCGCCATCGATCTTTCCGGCCGAACATATCTCAACGACGACTTGCGATTCCGCGCCAAGCGAATCGGCGATTTTGACACCGAACTGGTGGAAGAATTTCTTCTGGCTTTCACAAGGGAGCTGGGATTTACCTTGCATTTGATTCAACTGGAAGGAAAAAACACCCACCATATTATTGAAGGGGGATTCAAGTGTATGGCAAGAGCTCTGGCCAAAGCCGTGGCGATTGACGAAAAACACCCGGATGAAATCCCCTCCACCAAGGGCATGTTATAAAAACAAGAATAGAAGCGACGCCGCTTCGTAAATGAATGCGGCAAAGGAGACTGAATGATAGCAATTATCGATTATGGCGTGGGGAACCTGTTTTCCCTGACGGCCTCTCTAAAATTCCTGGGCGCCCCAGCCATCGTGACCGGCAACCCAGACGAAATCAGCCGTGCGGACCAGATTATATTGCCTGGTGTAGGGGCTTTTGGCGATGCCATGGACAAACTAAAACAAACCGGTTTGGACCGGATTGTAATGGAAGAAGCAGGAAAAGGAACACCGCTTCTTGGGATTTGTCTGGGCATGCAGATGCTGCTGGATGGCAGTGACGAGTATGGCAACCACAAAGGACTGGGCCTGATTCCCGGCTTTGTCACATCGTTGGTTCCATACCTGGATGGGGAACTCAAGGTGCCTCATATAGGTTGGAACAGTCTTGATTTTAAAGAGGGAGAACCCCTGTTCCAATATATAAAGCAAGGGCAACACGTTTACTATGTGCATAGTTATTTCGCCACACAGTGCGAACCATATGTGATTGCCACCTCTTCCTACAAAATTCCCGTGACCGGCGCGCTTCGGCGGGGCAATGTGATGGGCACCCAGTTCCACCCGGAAAAAAGCGGAGATGTGGGGCTCAATATTCTTCGGGCTTTCGTGGAAATGAGAAAGGAAACCTTATGATACTCTTTCCGGCAATTGATTTACGGGATGGCAAAGTGGTTCGCCTGCATCAAGGCGACTATGACCAGATGACCGTATATAGCGAAGACCCGCTGGCCGTAGCCAGAACTTTCAAAGAAGCAGGGGCTACCCATTTGCACGTGGTGGACCTGGATGGTGCACGGGGTGGAACCCCGGAGAATTACAAGGTGGTGCAACGACTCATTCTATCTTCCGGATTGGAAGTACAGGTGGGCGGAGGCATCCGAAACAAGGACCGCATTGAAACCTATTTGAACCTTGGCGCGAAGCGGGTGATTCTTGGCACAGTAGCTGTGACCGATCCGGAATTTCTCAAAGAAATGGTGAAGCAGTTCGGAGAGGCCATCGCAGTAGGCGTAGATGTGAAAGACGGTCTGGCGGCCATAAACGGATGGGAAAAAACCACAAGACTCAACGGGGTTGAGTTTTGTAAATCGTTGGCTGAAATCGGCGTCAAAACCGTGATATATACCGACATTGCAAAAGACGGCGGCATGCAGGGAACCAACATGGAGGCATACAAAGAGTTGTCCCAAATCCCCGGACTGGATATTATCGCATCAGGCGGCATTAGTTTTGAAGAGGAAATCGTTGAATTGAAGAACTTGGTGTATGGTGCGATTTTGGGCAAAGCCTTGTATGGCGGTCTCCTGGACCTGGCCAATTGCATACAGCTTGCAGAGTGAAGTGGAAAATGACAAGAAGGAGCGAAAAGTGATTACGAAACGAATTATTCCCTGCCTGGATATCCGGGATGGGAAGGTGGTGAAGGGCATTAATTTTGCCGGCGTGAGAGACGTTGCGGATCCGGTGGCCATGGCTGAATTCTACAACCAAAGTGGCGCCGACGAACTGGTATTTTATGATATCACCGCCAGCGTGGAAGGTCGGGGACTATTCACGGAAATCCTCACCGGCGTGGCTTCCAAGATTTTTATCCCCCTTACGGTAGGGGGCGGCATTAACTCCCTGGCTGACTTTGATCGGGTTCTCAAGTGTGGTGCAGACAAGGTCAGCGTCAACAGCGGCGCGATCTTAAACCCGGCCCTGATTGAAGCCGGTGCCAAAAAATACGGAGACCAGTGTGTGGTTCTTTCCATGGACATAAAACGGGTAAATGGACAGTTCCGCTTGTTTTCCAAAGGAGGGCGCGATGATACGGGGTTGGATGCCATCCAGTGGGCCGTAGACGGAGTAAATCGCGGCGCAGGGGAACTGGTGGTCAACAGCATCGATACCGATGGAGTCAAGGGTGGATTCGACCTGGAACTTCTGGATGCCATTGCGTCCCGGGTCAATGTGCCGATTATCGCCAGTGGTGGCGCCGGCAATAAAGAAGATTTTGCAGAACTGTTTCGCCATGAAGGCATGGATGCAGGGCTTGCCGCCAGCATTTTTCACTTCAGAGAGCTGGAAATTAAGGATTTGAAGCAATATTTGAAAAGAGAAGGAATCGAAGTGCGGATATGAGCGCCAATCGAAGCGAAAACGAAAGCAGAAACGAAAGCGAGGACAAAAACGTTATGATAGATTTGAAGTTTGATGAAAAGGGACTAATCCCGGTTGTAGTGCAAGACTATTACACCAAGCAGGTGCTAACGGTGGCGTATATGAACCGGGAAAGCCTTGAGATTACCATGCGGGAAGGCCGCACCTGCTTTTTTAGCCGAAGCCGTCAGGAATTATGGCGAAAAGGAGAAACCAGTGGTAACACCCAGGAAGTGGTCAACATCACCGCGGATTGTGACAAAGACGCGTTGGTAATCCAGGTCATCAAAAAAGGGCCTGCCTGCCACACCGGTGCCACCAGCTGTTTCTTTGAGCCGGTCTATCAAAGCCAAACCGTTCCGGCATTTTCCGTGGACGCTCTCTACGAGATGATTCGTGGACGAAAGGAAACCCCCAAAGAAGGCAGCTACACCAACTACCTTTTCGACAAAGGAATCGAAAAGATTCTCAAGAAAGTTGGCGAGGAAAGTACCGAAGTGGTGATTGCTGCAGCACGAGAAAAGCGGGAAGAAATCATCTACGAGGTATCCGATCTGGCATACCACCTAATGGTAATGATGGTTGAAACCGGTATCCGCCCCGAAGAAATTGTAAATGAACTGGCGGGAAGACATGTCATAGACTAAAAAAATGTGATATAATACCGCCATGAAAAAGGTGTTATTTATCATCTTAATAATGTTGCTGATGGTAGCAGCTTTGGTAGCTGCCACCAATTATTATGTAATCAAATCCGGCGAGAAGGACATCGTTGCAACGGTGGACTCGTCGGATATTTCTTTGGACAGAACCGCCATTCGTCAGTTGCAAGATCTGAAACCGGATTGCATCTTGGTGTTAGGAGCGGCTGTCCGGGGAGACACCCCAAGCAAGATGCTACAGGATCGGCTGGATGTGGCCATCGCTCTATATGAAGCCAGGGTCGCCCCAAAAATCTTGCTTTCCGGCGACAACGGCCAGGTGAACTACAACGAAGTGGTCGTGATGCAAAAATATGTACTGGATGCTGGCGTTCCTGTTGAGGATATTTTCCTTGATTATGCTGGATTTTCAACCTACGAAAGTATGTATCGCGCCAGAGATGTTTTCCTGGTGGAAACCGCGGTGGTGGTGACCCAGAAGTACCATTTATACAGGGCACTGCAAATTGGTCGTGCTTTGGGATTGAACGTCCATGGCGTTGCGTCAAATCAAGAGACATATGCAGGACAGGACTACAGAGACCTAAGGGAAATCGCTGCCCGGATAAAAGATGTCTTCCAGTCCATACTTCAACCAAAGCCTACCTATCTGGGCCCTGAAATCCCAATTGACGGAAATGGGGAGGTGACCCAGTAATGGAGCAGCAAATGCACCTTGAAATCCGTAGACGAATGGAAGAATTGCAGGACAAAGAATACAAAAATTTCTCGGCTAACTTAATCCCTGGGGTTGACCGGGGCAAAATGCTGGGCGTTCGAATTCCTGCATTGCGGAAGCTTGCCTCGGAGCTCCTCAAATCAGATCCCTCTAGGATTCTTTCCTATATAAAATCCTTGGAAAAAGACTGCCTATATGAAGAAAAGCTGATGTGGGGTATTCTTCTAAGTAAATTAAAAATCTCCGACGAACAAAGGATGGAAGAGTATCGTGCCTTTGTGCCGGTAATCGATAATTGGGCTGTCTGCGATATCGCTTGTGGAACCCTATCTGTCATCAAAAAA
The DNA here is from genome assembly GCA_041859095.1 of Anaerovoracaceae bacterium. Classification (GTDB taxonomy): domain Bacteria; phylum Bacillota; class Clostridia; order Peptostreptococcales; family Anaerovoracaceae; genus UBA1422. The sequence continues at coordinate 60,489 of JBHEKY010000006.1, read as the reverse complement.
AATCCGACTCCTTGGATGAATTTCTTTCTCCAATATGTGAGGCGGGACACCGAATTTGAAATCCGATTTGGCGTGGTGATGCTGTTGGTAAATTTCATTGATGAAGAACACATTGACGAAGTGCTTTTTGAGCTCTCCAAGGTAAAACACCCGGCCTATTATGTGACCATGGCTGTAGGCTGGACCCTGTCAGCCTGCTATGTCCGTTTCCCCGAAAAAACCGAAGCCTTAATAGCAAAAGGCGACCTTACAAAAGAAATCCAGAACAAAACAATACAAAAAATAAGGGAGTCCAATCGGGTCTCCAAAGTAAGCAAGGAACACATGAAAGGATATAAGATATGATATTTTACTTTTCCGGCACAGGCAACTCCAAATGGGTAGCCCAAGAGATTGCCAGACAAACAAATGACGAAGCGGTGGATATCGCAGTGTTGCGAAAAATTGGCGCACCCCATTATGAGCCGGTTGAAGAGGAAACCATCGGGTTTGTTTTTCCTATTCATGCCTGGCGTGTGCCCGAGATTATGTATGACTTCGCCTGTGGTATGAAGTATGATGAAAGCAACTTTGTGTTTGCAGTGGCTACCTGTGGTTCCGACGTGGGCAATGGGTTGGCGCATTTCGCTGAAAAGGTGCCGGTAAACAGCAGCTACACCGTCGCAATGCCTAACAACTATATCAAAGGGTACCCGGTGGACAGCCCCCAGCGAATCGAGAGTTGTGTGCGAAATGCACAGGCCAAATTGCCAGATATCTGTACTGCAATTTTAGCAAAAAAATCAGTCAAAGACATCCATAAGGGAAAACTTGCTGGGTTTAAGACAGGACTTATTGGCACCGCGTTTGTACACTTCGCCTTAAAGACAGATGGGTTCTCCGTCGATGACACCTGTAATTCCTGTGGAAAATGTGTTGCGGTTTGCCCGGTTGAGACAATTTCTATGAAAAACGGTAAGCCGGTCTGGGGTAAATCTTGCACCCAGTGTACGGCCTGCATTCACACTTGCCCCGTAGAAGCCATTCAGGATGGCAAAAAATCAAGAGAGAACGGTCGGTATACCTTTGAACGGGATGCGGCCAAGTACCTATAAATTGGAGGAGAGGGATGTTTCGAATTGCAGTTTGCGACGATGAGCCCACCATTGTTGCTGATATGGAGCGGATGCTTACCCGTTTCAAGGAAAAACACAAGCTGGATTTAGAGATTGTTGCGTTTCTCTCAGGAGAGGAACTGTGCAAAACCTTAGAATCCGGTGAGGCTTTTCACTTGCTTTATCTTGACGTGTGCATGAAATTAATGGATGGGATAGAGGCAAGCCGAAAAATTCGAGAAGAATATATGGATGAATCCCTTCAGATTGTTTATGTTTCCTCCAGTAAATCTCACACCATGCAAATGTTTGAGAACCGACCGATGAATTTCCTACCAAAGCCTGTTGCGGAGGAGGCACTGGAGCGGACGCTCCTCAAGGCCCTTTCTCTTTGGGAACGAAATCAATCAGACTTCGAATTTCAAATCGGAAAAAGACAATACCGGGTTAAGATCAATGAAATCATGTATTTCGAAAGCGACAACAAAAAAATTCTGATTCATACCATTGTCAATACGCTAGAATTCTACGGAAAATTGTCTCTGGTAGAAAAACAATTGGGAGGAAACCACTTTGTGTGGATTCACAAATCCTTCTTAGTGAATTATATGTATATTCGCGAAGCAATGTACGATGAGATTATCTTATCTACGGGGTTGCGCTTGCCTATTACTCAAACGTTCCGAAAAGGCGTTCGGGATTTTATGGTACAACGGAGAAAGGGGGATCTTCATGTTTGACCTATTCACCCTTCATGGACCATTCTCAACAGAACTGCTTAGCCCTGCCGGAACGTTGTTTATTTTGAACAACCTGTTTCGAATTTATGTCGCCTACCGGTTTGTGGGGATTTTTTTCGATCGTTCAGGAGTTAGCAAGACTCGTGAGATGGTAGCATTTTTTTTGTATTTTCTAATCAATTCGACGACCTATTTGGCATTCAATATTCTAATTGTAACAATGCTTACAAACATCTTTTCCATATTTGTCATTACCTTTTTATACAAAAGCAGACTCTCCACAAAAGTACTGGCGACACTACTGATTTATGCACCGGCGCTTTGTGTTGAAATCTTAGTATATATATTCCTGTTGTCGCTTGATTTTGATGGTGACATGGCGAATCTGGTGTTGATTATCGGATCCCTGATTCTTCTCTTAGTTGTTATGCTTCTTGAGCGCGCCAAAGCCACCAGTCTTGATCGGGAGATTAAATCAAAAAGTTGGCTGCCCTTGATGTTTATTCCCGTTGCCAGCGTATTCATCAGTCTGGTGCTTGGAATGCCGCTGACCAGTTTTAACTGGGTTGTGGTAGCATTGCTTTTCCTGCTTTCCATAAACTTCATCGCGTTCTATTTATATGATGCATTGGGCAGATACTATGTTGAGGAAAACGAGAAGCAACTCTTGATCCAGCAAAACGAAGCATATTCCAGACAATTTGAGCTGATTCAACAAAGTCAGCAAAGCATTCGAATGATCCGGCACGATATGAAAAACCACATGATGACAATGAATAGCCTGGTTGCCATCGGTGATCGCCAGGAGCTGTTTGAATATATGAAAAAAATCAACGCGAATATCGAGACAGAAACCGTCCATGTGGATACGGGAAACCATTATGTGGACAGTATCCTCAATTATAAGATAGAAGAAGCCATCCGGTCGGGTGCGCAGGTCAAGGTGGAAATACATATCCCAGACAAATTAAATATTCAGGCTTTTGACCTGAATGTGATTATTGGGAATTTGTTTGATAATGCCATTGAAGGGTGCAAAGAAGTAGAGGACAAAAGAATCAGGTTTGACATGGTGTTGGACCGATCCATGCTGTTCATCAAGGTGCAGAATCATTACGACGGACCTCTGAATCGTCAGAAGGGAGAATTCCTTTCCACAAAAGGAAACGAAAAACTCCGGGGAATTGGGCTGAGAAGTGTCCAGTCTGCCGTATCGATTTATGACGGTACAATGGATGTTGAGACCAAGAACGGCGTCTTTGATGTCACCATATTACTATACAATCAAGCGAACAGTAATGTGCATTCGAACCTCTAAAAAAACAAAAAACTACGAGTTTCACCATCTAGACATACGAGTTTCGCCATCTAGCGTCGGAACTCGTTTTTTTTTGATACAATACGGACTGAGATGTGATAACAATTTCTTGTTAGAAAATCGACGTTGATTTTCTCATTTCGCAACTCAGAATTCTCTGGATCACTGTAGAAATTTACGCAATTATGGAAGCTAAATAGGGGATGAAATATATTAAGTAAAATGTTTTGGTGATTCAGAACAAGTGCCAGTGGTGGGAAAAAGTGTGTGACAGTACTCCACCATTGGCACTATCTATTTTTTGAAGGGTTGCCGCGAATCTCATCGATGCCTCGATTGGCCAAGGCGTCTGCACGATGATTCATAGCAGTGACCAAAAGAAAATCTTCAAATCGGAAGTCATTTCCATTCCAAGCGATAAACTGCTCAAATAGTTTTTCTTTGTTGGTGATTTTGGAGGCCAGGTTCACATGGCCTTTGACCCGAAAAAATCGGATATCATGGGTTTGCAAAAAAGGCAGAAGCCTTTCCCACAGATCTCGGTTTTCAACCGGTTCTTTTTTTGCGTTAATCCATCCATTGGCCAGCCATTTTACATACCATTTCTTTCGGAAGCAATCCATTAAATAGGCGCTGTCCGAGTAGATTTCGATACATTGGTTGTCCCGATTCAGCGCTTTGAATGCTTCCAGCAATGCAGTCATTTCCATTCGGTTATTGGTGGTATTCTGCTGCCCGCCCCACAGTTCTTTTTCGTGACTGCCAAAAGTCAAAACAGCACCCCAGCCTCCGATGTTCTCGTCGTGCTGGTTGCCTGAACAAGCACCGTCAGTATAAATCTTTAGAATGGTCATGAATCAATCCTCCGTGTCGATTGTGGTTGCTATGCCAATTATTATAACATGAAACCAATAATTTGTACCAACACGGAGGTAGATGGTTTATAATAAACGAGTACAGAACGGAGTGAATTAATGAGTTTGAAATTTTGTTCCTTTGCCAGCGGAAGCAGCGGGAACTGTTACATGATACAATGCGAAGAAACGGTACTGCTGGTAGATGTTGGCATCAGTGGCAAAAAGATCATGCTGGGGCTTGAAGCCTCTGGCGTTGCGCCAGAACAGGTTCGAGGCATTCTAATTACCCACGAGCACAGCGACCACATCAAAAGTCTCAAAGTATCATCAAAAAAGTTGATGAATGCAACCACCTACTGCAACATCGGTACCTGGCCCCATATTTCGGAATTAATGCCGGAAGACCGGCAGGTCACATTCGAAAGCGGCAAGCCCTTTGATATCGGCGAAATTACTGTAAAACCTTTTCGGATTTCTCATGACGCTTCTGAACCTGTAGGCTATTCTTTCTTTGCCGAAGGCAAACAAATCAGCGTCCTGACGGATACCGGCTGTGTGACAGAAGATATCTTTGAGGAAATCAAAAATGCCGATCTGGTTGCCCTAGAAGCGAACCATGATAAGGATGTGCTACAATTCTGCCGCTATCCCTACCATATCAAGCGACGGATTTTAAGCGATATCGGTCACTTGTCAAACGAGGCTGCAGGTGATTGTATTTGCAGGTTGGCAAGAGAAAACTCCAAAAAAAGACAGATTCTTCTGTCGCACCTGAGTCATGAGAACAATACCCCTGAAATTGCAAGGATTACCATTACAAACATCCTGGAAACCGCTGGGATTTATGCCGGTGGAGATTTCTGCATTGATGTCATAACGCGAGAAAAAATAAGCGATATCTATATTTTGTAGTAAAACACTAGCAAACCCTTGTGGTTTGTATTGATTGGAGCCCCGTGAATATTCGGATTTTGTGCGTTGGCACACTCAAAGAAAAATATTGGAAAGACGCAGTCGCAGAATACAGTAAACGCCTAAGCGCATACTGCACGCTTTCGATTGAAGAGGTTCGGGAAAGTCCGGCTGAAGATGTAATGGAAGAGGGAGAGAGAATCTGCAAAAAAATAAAACCCGATGAGGTGGTGATTACCTTGGAAATACAGGGTGCTGCCAAAAGCTCGCAGGAGCTGTCATCGGATCTGGATGCCCTTGCCCTTTCGGGCAAAAGCAATATTTTATTTATAATCGGGGGTTCCATGGGATTGTCACCCGCCGTATTGAACCGTGCAGACCGTAGTCTTTCGTTTTCAAAGATGACATTTCCACATCAAATGATGCGGGTCATCCTGCTGGAACAAATCTATCGTAGCTTCAAAATCAGCCGCAACGAGAGATACCATAAATAGCTATAGTTTTCTTGTGATGTCCAGATAGTTCATCAGTACACCAATGTTGACAAAATAATAGGTGTACTTCTCTTTTTTTTGGGCTTCCACCAGTCCAGAGCTGACCAGTGTTTTCAAATGCTGGGAAATGGTGGCTTGAGCGTAGTCGAATTCTTGGACCACATCTTTGTTACAGACCAAAATCCTATCCTTGTTACACTTCATAATGAAGCGGAATATTCTAATTCGTGCCGGATGTGCAAGGGCGTCAGAGACCTTAGCCATCAATTCTATATCGGTTTCTGCCAGGGTATCGGTTTGCTTTCGTAGTCGCATATTAGTCTCCTTCATGTCATGACTGCATATTTGTATCGTTAATTAACGATACAAGAAATATATTGTTTTGTCAACGAATTTTACCTTCGAATTCATTGATATATGGCGTTCGACATGGAACTACTTGAAAAACCGGACGACATATGAGATAATTCAACATTGGGAAATTGTTTTATACGGAGGAAAAAACGTGAGTAAAAAACGAGAAATATTGCATGAACGAAAGCCAATCCTACTGGGACTTGTCCTGATGGCACTTGTTTATGCCGCAATTGCAGCTTCACGTACGTTTGGCGCTGACAACAAATTGGAATTTGTGGCGTTGGCAGGATTGATAGTATCCTGGCTGTCGATTCTATGGGGCACGTTAATGTTGAGAAAAGAAAGACCCGAGTTCGAATATGCATTTATTGTATCCATCATCAGCATTGTAGCGCTTTTTGCACAGACTGGCTTGGGAATAAAAAACTTCTTGAATAACATGGAGGAACAAACGTTTATTCAGTTTGATGTGATGTTCTTTGGATATATTGCACTGTTGGGCATGGTAGCTCTTTACAGAATGATGATGAAGGGAATCGACGGACTTGTCGCCGACAAGTCTGACAAAAGTGCACCTATGGAATGGAAAACCGTATGGTTGGTAGGCTTGATTATCATCTTTGCGGGAACACTTTTTATTCCACTCGCAACTTTGTTTCCGAGCATTATCGAAAAGGTTTTGGCCGGCTTGGTGATTCTTATCGTAATAGGAACCGAGCTATACTGGTGCAGGTACATCAACAAGAGCGCTCTTGCACTCCAAAAAAAGAGGTAAGGGGCAAATGAAGCAAGGGATAAGAGAGATTGGACTTTTTTTTGCTGGATGGATTTTGGCATTAACCACATATTTTTTAAGCCCCCTTGACACAGGTTTGTGGGTGCCATTTGCCGTGATTGGCGCGGAAATATTGGGTTTTAGTCTGATGCTATTCTGGATTCGGCAAATCTCAGATCAACATCGATACTTCAAAAAAGCGGCAGCCGTTGCCGGGCTTGCATTATTCGCAAGCGTAGGCATGGGCGCAATCCAAGCACTCTCGTTGTCGGGAATCACGGAATGGATGGCCATTTTAGCGATTTGCCTGGTTGTGACAGGAGATGTCCTGTTTCTGTTTCTGACCGGACTGGTTCTTTTGGGGTTAAGCGACAGAATTCGGCTCGACGGCAAAGAGGGTGAGGCAAACCGATTGGCATATCTTTGGGCCATTTTCCTGACCTTTGCCATACTATATCTGATGATGCAAATGGTAGCGGTATTGCTGGTTAACGAGGGGTTATCGGCACTGACGTACGTCGTACCAGCCGCAGGAATGCCCCTATTGATTGTCGGCGCTGTGCTGGTTGTGCAGGTTTACCGGATTCACGCCAAAGGTGAGCAAGAGGTTCAATAGGAATAAGGACGCGATCCAGGTGCAAATTAATTTGCACCTGTTTTTTTTATGTGTTAAGATAGAACAAGAAAGCACAAAGCTGAAGGAGAACCGCCATGAACCAACAAGATTATAAATCAATGCTTACATCCATCATCGAAGTGATCGATGAAGGGGTACAAGTCGTGGGACGGGACGGACGAACTCTGTTTTATAACAGCGCGATGGCTAAAATGGAAGATACGGCACGGGATGAAGTGCTAGGCAAAAAATTCAGTGAAGCCTTCTCTCAGATTCCCGAAACGGAAAGCACTTTGCATCGGGCATTGATGGAAAACAAATCCACCCACAATAGCCAGCAGACGTATCTGAACAAATACGGCAAAGAAATAACCACAGTCAATACTACCTTACCCATTGAAGTAGATGGCAGGGTCATTGCGGCGGTAGAAATTGCCAAGGACATCACCCATTTTAAGAACATGTCAGATACGTTACTAGAACTCCAGGAAGAGTCCATCAAACCCTCAAAACTAGAGCATCCCCGAATCCGACACTATAATTTCGCCGATATCATAGGCGAAAACAAAGAGTTTCGGGATCTCATACATGTAGCCAAGAAAGCGGCCAAAACGAAAGCCTCGGTATTTATTTATGGTGAAACAGGAACAGGAAAAGAGCTGATTGCACAAAGTATCCATTATGATGGAAATCGAAAAAACGGCCCCTTCCTTGCCCAAAACTGTGCCGCACTTCCAGAAAGCTTACTGGAAAGCATTTTGTTCGGTACGGCCAAAGGCGGTTTCACCGGCGCGGTAGACCGTGCGGGTCTGTTTGAACAAGCCAACGGAGGAACGCTACTATTAGATGAAATCAGCGCCATGCCTTATGAACTCCAGAGCAAACTTTTGCGGGTTTTGCAGGAAGATTACATCAGGCGGATTGGTGGCACAAAAGATGTACCGGTGGATGTCCGAATTATTGCCACAGTTAACGAAGCGCCAGAACAACTCATTGCCAGAGGCGCGTTGCGAAAAGACTTGTATTACAGGCTGAGCATTGTCAACCTGAACCTGATTCCATTACGCAAGCGAAAAGATGATATCCCCTTGTTAACGGAGCGACTTCTAGAAAAACAATGTCGTCGTTTTGACCGGCGCATCGCCGGAATTTCAACGGTCGCACTCGAAAAGCTAATGGCTTACGACTATCCGGGCAATGTCCGGGAGCTGGAAAATGTTATCATGTCTGCAGTCTCTCTTGCAGACGAGAACGACGTGCTTAATGCGGACCACATTCATCTGAATCAACGAACCATTACCAGAAATGAAAATGACTTCGAGGACGCTTCGGGGCAAACCATCGACATATTTTTGGCTAGAATAGAAAAAGACGCGGTTGAACGGGCTATGGAGCAGCATAACGGAAACATTTCAAAGGCGGCAGCCAGTCTGGGACTCAAGCGTCAGACCTTGCAACACAAGCTCAAACGATTCAAGTGCAAATAATTTTGCATAAATAGCAAATAAATTTGCATGTAATCTTTTGGAATCAGAAAAAGGATGATTTCACGATTGAACAACTAGATAGGCACAAGTAAAAACAACATTGCGAAAGCCCTAAAAACGGGGCTTTTTTGATTTCTTTCTAGGAATGAAAGAGATATTCAAAAAGGGAACACGGGATTGGCACAACTCTTGCTCTATATAAAAGTACTAATAGTATAACTATCGCAACCGCGAAGGAACCACGAAAAGGAGAAATAAAAAATGGAAAATGTAAAAGTTATTATCTGGGGTTTAGGCGCAATGGGCGGCGGCATGGCGGACATGCTGTTAAAGAAAAAAGGCGTTGACATCGTTGGAGCTGTTGGCAGAGGCAGCAAAGTAGGCAAATCCATGTTTGACTTTATTGATACCGACCGTGGCGATCGCAAAGATGTGATTGTCGGCACCCCCGAAGATGTAATCAAACCCGGCGCAGCTGATGTAGTTTTGTGCTGCACCGATTCTTTTACCAAAAAAGCATTTGACCGTCTGAAGTTTGTCTTGGATCAAAAAATCAACGTTGTTTCTTCCGCAGAAGAAATGGCATATCCCATGGCTCAAGAGCCAGAATTAGCCAAGCAATTGGATGAAATCGCAAAAGCCAACGGCGTTTCTATTTTGGGAACTGGCATCAACCCGGGTCTGATTATGGACCTTTTGGTTGTTCTTTGGACCGGTTGCTGCGAAGAAGTTGAGCATATCACTTCAAGAAGAGTCAACAGCCTGTCTCCGTTTGGCCCCGCCGTTATGGAAGAACAGGGCATTGGCATCACAAAAGAAGAATTTATTGACGGCGTGAAGACAGGCAAATTGTCTGGACACGTTGGATTCCACGAATCCTCCAACATGATTGCAGACGCCATCGGTTGGAAGGTCGAAAAAGTCGTTCAAAGCATGAATCCCATCATGACGGATGTGGACCGTAAATCTCCGTATGGTTTTGCAAAAGCAGGCAATGTTGCAGGTTGCGCCATGGAAGCGGAATGCTACGTGGATGGAGAAGTCAAAATCAAGATGGAGCATCCCCAGCAGATTGAACCGGAGCAGGTTGGCGTGGTAACCGGTGACTATGTCATCATCAAGGGAACCCCAAACGTGAACATGCTGAACACACCGGAAATCCCAGGCGGAATTGGCACCATCGCAATGTGCGTCAATATGATTCCTCACGTCATCAATGCAAGACCAGGTCTCCACACCATGCTGGACCTACCGGTTCCCCGTGCTATCATGGGCGACATGCGTGACCAGATCAGCCCTGAAGCAAAGATCGTAAAATAACTTCCCGAAAACCAAGGAGATACAAAATGATTAAGAAAGGCGAATGGGTCCGGATCCACAAGATCATCCTGCAGCCGTCTGAACGGGCCCCTCAGGTTCCGGATGACACCAAGGCTGTGGCTCTTGAGATGTGGGACAAAGGATTCCTTCAAGCCGATGCAGAATTCGGTGATGAAGTTGAAGTTGAAACCGTCACAGGACGCCGGGAAGCCGGCACGCTGATTGAAGTAAATCCTTATTACGACCATGACTACGGGAAATTTATTCCGGAATTGTTGGCCATTGATAAGCAGGTCCGCGGAATCGTATTCGGAGGTGAAAAATAATGACTAAAGCCAACGATTATGCATCCGTCATGGCACGGAAACCGGAAATCATGCTGAAGTCCGTGGGCATCGACTACTCCAAATTCGAATCCGGCTCCATCGCATTCGATTATGAAAAGATGATGCGGGAAACAGGTTACACTTTGGAAGAAATGCAAAACATCCAATATGGCGTCAATGTGGGCAATACCCCAATTATGGAGCTGCATAACCTGACCGCTTTGGCCAGAGCGTGTGCCCCGCAAGGCAAAGGTGCCAGAATTTTCATCAAGGACGAGGCATCAAACCCATCGGGAAGCTTTAAAGCAAGACGAGCCGCCAATGCGGTATATCATGCCAAGAGATTGGGATACAAAGGTGTAATCTCAGCCACAAGCGGGAACTACGGCGCAGCCGTGGCATCTCAGGCAGCCATGGCAGGGCTGAAATGTATCATTGTTCAGGAATGCTATGACTCCAAAGGCATCGGTCAGCCCGAAATCGTCGAGAAAGCACGAAAATGTGAAGCCCTTGGAGCAGAAGTGGTACAACTTTCTGTCGGACCGGAGCTGTTTTTCAAGTTCCTCCTGCTGCTGGAAGAAACCGGCTACTTCAATGCCTCGCTATACACTCCATTTGGAATTGCCGGTGTGGAAACGTTGGGATATGAAATCTCCATGCAGTTCCGGGAAAGGTTTGGCAAAGATCCGGACGTGGTGGTTTGCACCCAAGCGGGTGGAGGGAATATCACAGGAACAGCCCGGGGTCTTCGAAAAGCCGGTGCGACATCTCTGGTGGTGGGTGCTTCTGTGGATCTTTCGGGACTCCATATGGCATCAGACGGCGATTTCAACAAGAAGTCCTTTACCACAGGCCATACCGGATTCGGTGTGCCGTTTTCCAACTGGCCGGACCGTTCCGATGTACCAAGGTCGGCAGCAAGACCTCTCCGCTACATGCAACGTTATGTGACGGTTACCCAAGGAGATGTGTTTTACATGACGGAATGCCTAGCCACCCTGGAGGGCCTTGAAAAGGGTCCCGCTGGCAACACTTCCCTGGCAGCAGCATTTGCGTTGTCTCAGGAAATGAATCAGGATCAATTGATTGTCGTTCAGGAAACCGAATATACCGGAGCGGGCAAACACATCCAACCACAACTATCTTTTGCAAGAAGCAACGGCATTGACATCCATTTTGGAGACCCAAAGGACGAAGTGCCAGGCAAAAATATTATTTTCCCAAGTCACCCCAGCCTGCTCAAGGCAACGGATATCGACCTGGATAACATGAGAAAATCTTTAGTTAGGACAGCGCTTAAAACCTACAACGTGGATGACCCTACGGAAGAGGATATCCGTTTCCTGGCCGACGAGACCATGAAGGACACGACTTGGGTCAGAGAAATCATTGGAATCATTCAAAATGAAGGAGGTAGCAAATGAAAAGACAAGACGATTTTGCAGAACGCAGAAAACATATTGCAGGACTCTCCGATAAAGAGCTGTATGACCGGTTCTGGGAATTGACCACTCAAGTGGTTTCTCCCATGCTGGAACTGGGGAGAAAAAACACCACCCCATCGGTAGAGCGTTCGGTATTGCTGCGCATGGGCATATCCTCTCTGGATACCAAACCCATCGTAGAAGGTTGTATGGACCGCGGTCTGATGGGCAAAGGTGCAGGCAACGTGGTTTACAAACTGGCCAAGGCCAAAAGCATTTCCATCAAAGAAGCCGGTGAGATGCTCGCAAAGGGAGACGCTTGGGATGAAGCTGTCGCCCAGTTTCGGTAGAAGGAGGACAGCATGAAGTTAGACCATAACGAGAAACTGGATATCGAACAAATCCTCCAGGACCTGGACAAATATAAGCCCAGAAGAACAGGCTGGACCTGGCGTAAGCCGGCTCCGGGTCTTAAAATGGGTCCCTTTGAATACAGGGATGCCACAGAACCTTTGACCAACGGCGTGCCTCTGCCGCCGGCGAAGTATTTTGACAACATCGATCCTCAGCCCGCCCCAGTAATTACAACCGAAATCGCTTCGGGACGTTTTGAGGATGATATCCGTCGTATGAGAATGGCCGCATGGCACGGCGCAGACCATATCATGGTTATTCGGACCGCCGGTCAGTCCCACATGGACAGCCTGGTGGAAGGAACACCTCAAGGTATTGGCGGTGTACCCATTTCCAGAAAGCAAGTCCGGGCACAAAGAAAAGCCCTGGACGCCATTGAAGATGAAGTGGGCCGCCCTATCAACTACCATTCCTATGTCTCGGGTGTAGCCGGACCGGATATCGCAGTGATGTTTGCAGAGGAAGGCGTCAATGGCGCTCATCAGGATCCACAGTACAATGTTCTTTACAGAAACATCAACTGTGTCCGATCTTTTGTCGATGCTTGCGAATCCAAAAAAATACTGGCGTGGGCCGACATTGCCCAGATTGATGGCGCTCATAACGCCAATGCTACCGCACGGGAAGCCTGGAAAGTCATGCCCGAACTGATTGTTCAGCATGCCATCAACTCCAAATTTTCCGAGATGGCCGGCATTGACCCCAAGAACATCTGTCTTTCTACTGTTCCACCCACAGCCACTCCGGCACCTTGCGTGTTTATGGATCTGCCTTATGCGGTGGCCCTCCGGGAATTCTGTGACAAGTATCGGATGAGAGCCCAGATGAACACCAAATATATCGATTCATCAGCCCGGGAAGCCACGGTAACGCACGTACTGAATATGTTGGTTTCTAAGCTGACTAGCGCTGACATTCAATCCACCATCACCCCTGACGAAGGTCGTAATGTGCCCTGGCACATCTATAATGTAGAAGCTTGCGATACTGCAAAACAGACCTTAATTGGTTTAGATGGCTTGATGGATATGGTCGAGTTGAAAAAAGATGGACCCCTTCGCGAGAAAGCCCGTGAGATTAAAGAAAAGGCTTGCCTGTTCATGGAAGAAGTTCTGGAAGTCGGCGGTTATTTCAAAGCCGTAGAAGAAGGATTCTTTGTGGATTCCGCAGAATATCCTGAACGTCACGGAGATGGTATCGCCCGTAAAATCGACGGCGGAATCGGTTACGGATTTGTCTTTGAACGGGACGAAGATTATATGGCACCGGTCACGGCTCACTTTGGATACAACAATGTTGCCCAGTACGGCGGCAACCCGGAAGACCCTTCCGCGCTGATCGGAGGATGTACCTTCGAAGACAGAAGCAAGATTGTCTACATCGACGAGTTGGATGATACCGACAACGTGAACATCAGAATGGCCGAAACCGAGCGTTATCGACATACCGACATGATGATTCCAGAGATGGAATGGCAGGGCGACGGCATCGTTATGATGACCATGATGATTCCCACCAACAAACGGACGGCGGAAGCGGTTGCCGTTGAAGTAGCCAAAAAAATGGGCTTGGCAGAGCCCTCTGTCATTTCCAGAGAAGTCCTTCAGGAAGCCGAAGGCACCCGAATCGAGTTAAAGGGTAAAGTCACCTTTGACATCGACGTGGCCAGCCTGGTGATTCCACCGGAACCCACGTATCTGACGGAAGCCGAAATCAGAGCCGACATTGAAGAACATCCACTACGTCTGGTTTGTGGAACCGTTGGAATGGATGAGCATTCTGTAGGTTTGCGGGAAATCATCGACATCAAGCATGGTGGCATTGAGAAGTTCGGCATTGAAGTTCATTATCTAGGCACTTCCGTTCCGGTTGAAAAACTGGTTGATGCTGCAGTGGAACTGAAGGCTGAAGTTATCTTGGCTTCCACCATTATTTCCCATGACAACATCCACTACAAGAACATGAAACGAATTCATGAATTGGCTGTGGAAAAGGGCATCCGTGACAGCGTTATCATCGCTGCAGGCGGGACCCAGGTCATACCGGAAGAAGGCATGAAGACCGGCATCGACGCCGCCTTTGGCCGAAACTCCCACGGCATTGACGTGGCATCCTTCCTTGTTGAGGAACGTCGTCGACGAAGAGTCGCAGATAAAAAATAAGCTTGTAGCGCGACACGAAATAAGTACTACTTGAAACTTTGAGCAGCAGGGCGGGCGTAGCCCGTCCTGCTTTTCACAAAACCGTTTGGAGAAAACGATGAATATTGATGTTCTGGTGGCCGAAATCGGATCCACCACCACTGTGGTCAATGGCTTTCATAATCTTGCATCCGGCCAGCCTATCTTTTGGGGTCAGGGCCAAGCGCCAACTTCCGTTTTGGAGGGAGACGTCCGCGTGGGACTGCAAGGAGCCATCGATGATTTATGTAAAAACAAGGGCATTTCGGAGTTGACCTATGATGAAATGCTGGCAACCTCCTCGGCTGCAGGCGGCCTAAAGATGACCGTCCATGGATTGGTTTATGACATGACTGCCCGTGCCGCCAAAGAAGCAGCGCTAGGTGCCGGGGGAATCATCCACTACATCACCGCAGGAAAATTACGACGGACCGACCTAAAAAAAATAGAAGAGGTAAAGCCAAATCTGATTTTAATTGCAGGCGGGGTTGACTTCGGCGAGCGGGACACTGCCCTTGACAATGCGGAGATGATCCGTAGCATGAACCTGAACATTCCGGTGATCTACGCCGGTAACATTGAAAACCAAGAGGAAATCAGGCTAATTTTTGAAAATACCGGCACGAAACTCTATGTGGTAGAAAACGTCTATCCCAAGATCGATCAGCTTAACGTGGAGCCTTGCCGCAAGGTGATTCAGGAAGCGTTTGAAGAACATATTATCCATGCTCCCGGCATGGAGCATGTGCGGGATATGGTCAATGGGCCGATTATTCCTACTCCCGGTGCTGTGATGGAATGCACCAAGCTGATGTATCAGTATTTGGGAAATCTGATGGTTTTAGATGTGGGAGGGGCTACCACGGATGTCCACTCTGTGACCGACGATTCGGAAACCATCGCCAAACTTCTCATCAGTCCCGAACCTAAAGCCAAACGGACAGTGGAAGGAGACTTGGGTCTTTTTGTCAACCGAATGAAAGTCATCGAATCCATCGGCGAAGA
Source organism: Anaerovoracaceae bacterium (assembly GCA_041859095.1). Classification (GTDB taxonomy): domain Bacteria; phylum Bacillota; class Clostridia; order Peptostreptococcales; family Anaerovoracaceae; genus UBA1422. Next base: position 45,170 of record JBHEKY010000006.1, on the reverse strand, counting down.
GAAATTCCGAAAAGACCTTGCCGACATTGATGTAGATAAAACCCTGGAGAGTTATACTGCGATTCCCAAGAATGCTGACGAAATCAAATTGGTAGAACGATTAGCCAAAGAAGCGACCTTAAAGGCCGTAGAGCGGCACGCGGGCACCATCAGATACATCTATGGCCCTTCCGGAAGGCAAACTCTTGCTGAAGGCAAAGACCTGACCCAGGTGAACTTCATTGTAGGAACCGGTGGTGCGTTGACTCGGTTGCCCCATCGAGTGGAAATCATCAAGCGGATTGCAAAGCACAACGATACCGGTATGCTTTTATTTCCCAGCCAGGCAGCAGAAATCCTTGTGGACAACGACTACATCATGGCCTCCCTGGGAGTCCTTTCCAGGAAATATCCGGAAGCCGCGGCCGAATTGCTGGCTCAAAGCCTAAAACACCCGTTTCCACCTAAAAAAGAAGAAGACTAAGGAGAGACCCATGTATCCAAAATTGACCATAGACATCAAAAAACTGAAGCACAATCTGGACGGCGTTGCAGCCATCACCAAAGACCGAGGCAACTGTTCCCTGATGATTGTCACAAAAGGAGTCTGCGCAGATCGTAACGTTATCGAGATGGTTGCAAAACACCCAAAAGTGGATTACCTGGCCGATTCCAGGATGAAAAACATCATGACCTATGCTGAGTATGCCAGGGCCAACGGCAAGAAAACCGTGTTAATTCGCCTGCCACAGGCTTGCGAAATCAAAGAGATCATCCGATATGTGGATATTAGTTTCAACTCTGAACTTTCCACGATACAGCTACTCGATGAAGAGGCCGGTAAGCAGGGAATCAACCACAAGGTGGTTCTAATGATTGACCTGGGCGATTTGAGAGAGGGCATCTTCACCGAGAACTCCGACGAGATATTTTCTACGGTGCGAAAAACCCTGGCCATGAAAAACATCACCCTCCACGGATTGGCTGTAAACCTGACTTGCTATGGCGCGATTATCCCCAAGGAAGACAACCTTTCCCAACTGTGCAACTGGGCGGATCGGATTGAAGGAAAACTGGGTATCAAACTGGACATGATTTCCGGCGGCAATTCCAGCTCAATCTACTTGATAGACAAGTGCGAACTACCGAAGCGAATCAATAACCTTCGGCTTGGCGAATCCTTTCTGCTGGGCAATGACACAGCATATGGCACCAAACTGCCCGGCACAACGGATGATGCTTTATTGCTGGAAGCGCAGATCATCGAATTGAAGCAAAAACCATCTCTTCCCATTGGGGAAGTCGGCTTGGATGCATTTGGTCATCGGCCAACTTATGAGGACCGTGGGATAATGAAACGAGCTATTCTGGCCATTGGAAAGCAAGATATCGATGTGGATAGCTTGATGCCACTGGATTTACAAATTCGAGTGCTTGGAGGAAGCTCTGACCATTTGCTGTTGGACTTGACCGATGCTACTCATAAATACAAGGTTGGAGACGTACTGACTTTTAAAGTTGGATACGGTTCCATGCTGAAGTCCATGACCAGCTCCTATGTGGAGAAGGTCTACAAGTAAGCATTTCCATTTTGCCATATCCATAAAAAAAGCATCGTTTCATAGGAAACGATGCTTTTGATTTTAGCGGATTAAGCTCAATTTCCCGGCTCGGGAAAGTTTTTTGATGGCCATCTCCCGGCGGAGCGCGTCGGGTTTGGTTTCGAAGGACTCCGTATAGAGGAGAGAAACCGGTCCACGGCCTTTGGTGTATTTGGCGCCAAGACCTTGGTTGTGGGCATAGAGTCTAGCATCCACATCTGTGGTCCACCCTGTATATAGGGTTCCGTCTTTGCACTTGATGATATAAACAAAATGCATTTAGACCCCCCGATGCCGCTTGAGCATCAAAGTGTTCACCATCACAAAGATAAATGAAAGGCCAGACAGAACAAGCAGATCCAGATAAATAAATCCCAAGCCGTGTCCTCTTAGAATGACTTCTGCCAGGGCATCGGTTGTATAGTACAGCGGCATAAAGTAGCTAACAATGACCCAACCGCCGGAAAGGTCAAACAAGCCGCAGAGGAAAATCTGAGGAAGTATGACAATGGGAATAAACTGGATCATCTGAAATTCACTGTTGGCCAGGGTAGAAAGCAAGATGCCAAGAGTTAGAGCCGTGACAGCTGTCAGTAAATTAATTAAGATGACAAGCCAGATGCTGCCCACCACTTGCATCCCCAGGACATAGACAACAAAAAGGGTGACAAGCAAGGATTGGACCACAGCCAAGAGACCAAATCCCAGGGTGTATCCGGCGATGATTTCTCCCCGCTTGATAGGCGTGGAAAGCAGCTTCTCAAGGGTTCCGGATGTTCGCTCCGATAGAAAGTTAATTCCAGCGATGAGGAAGGTCAGAAAAAACACAATGATTCCAACCATAGGCGCACCGAAATTGTCAAAAAAAGTACTGTCGGCACTTCCATAAACATAATCCACTTCCCAGCTATCGGTGGCGGATTCAATATCCGGCAGTTCCGGTAATGTGACAGAGCCCAACAGTGCAGGAGGGAGTATGTCTTTCAAATTATTCAAGGCATCTCGGATTGTGCTGATGCTATCCAGCATGACCACGCTCTTCAAAAGACCGGTGATTTTAGTGGCACTTGCCGCATCGCTGGCATCCAGATAGATTATCGGGGTCTTTCCGCTCATGTCCAACACTGCAATGGCGTCTTCGTCATTGACTGCATCTCTTGCCTTCGCGGCGGTATATTCATTGACAGTAATGGTTAGATCTTCGTTGTCGGTAATACGTTCTACAACCGTTTGTGGAACGTCCACGACACCAATCGTAAAAGTACTGCCGGAAGTGTTAAATATAAAATAGATGACGGTCAAAATCAGAAGTGGCGCAATCAAGATTAACCCTAGCGTTCGTTTGTCGTGGCGGATTTGATTCAAAATCCGAAAGGCCAGTGCTTTAATTCTCATATGTGATTCCCTCCCGTCCCATTTTGATAAAAGCCTCTTCGAGGTCGGCGGTATGGGTTTTTGCCATAATTTCCTTCGGAGTACCGGTAGCAAGGAGTCTGCCATCCCGCATCATCGAAATCCGTTGGCATTTGATGGCTTCGTCCATGACGTGGGTGGTTACAATCAGGCTGACGCCTTTGCTAGCCAGACCATACAATTCATCCCATACATCTTGACGAAGCAGGGGATCGATTCCGACAGTGGGTTCATCCAGAATCAAGACTTTCGGATTTGGTAACAGGGCAATGGCCAGGGAGAGGCGACGTTTCATACCCCCTGAGTACGCGTTGACAGGCTTATGAAGGTCGTCAGTCAGGTTGACCAGACCCATGACATAGTCAATTCGGGCTTTCAACTCTTTGCGCTTCATGCCATAGACCTCTCCAAAAAACTGAAGATTTTCATAGCCTGAGAGCATGCCATATAAGGCATCCGCCTGAGCCATGTAACCGATTTTGCTCATAAGCTTTAGATTGGGCATTTTTTCGTCTAAAATATATGTTTCACCCGAATCTGCCCCCAAAATGCCAGCCATAATCCGCACAGTGGTAGTTTTTCCACAACCAGAAGGGCCGAGTAACCCAAAAATGCAGCCTTTTGGGACATCCAAAGAAACATTGAAAAGCACCTGCTTTTTCCCAAAGCTCTTGTTGATGTTCCGTATACTGATATAATTTTCCATCAGTCCGTTCCTTTCGCATACATAGGAGTTGGTCTGTTTTTCTAAATATAGCATAGCACAAACAGGCAGAAAATGTGGTATAATTTTAGCATGTTAACCCATATGTCCAAGAGGAGGATGAGAAGATGAAGAAAAAACTATGGATACTGTTGGTGGTATTGCTTCTGGCAACCCTGACAGCGTGCGGTGGGGGCGCCGAGGACGAAGACAACACACCGGGAACCGATGAAGGTGGAAAATTTGATAATTATAAATCCGGAGAATTTGTAGAAATCATGGAGTCCGGCACCTACTACCTGGATTGTTCCGCCTTTGTTGCCGGCATTGAAACATCAATGAAAATGGCGGTGGATGGGGCTGACAGTAGTGTCGAAGTATCTGGAATCGGATTCCCAGTCCGAATGCTGACATTAGATGGCAAAATGTACTATATGAATGACGAGAGTAAGGTTTATATGATGATTGAAGGCGAGGGTACCACAGATCCGGTGGATAACGGCATTTTCGATTATAGCGGTATTGAATTCGGCGACGACGGCAATGGCGTAATCAGCGACTTGGCAGGTATTGACGACAAATCGTACGACTATGAGGAGTTCAAGATAGGTACTGGTTCAGAAGATGCGGTAGTGCGCTACTACTTTAAGGGTGACAACCTTTACGCCATCGAAGTGAAAGCTGGCGGAGTTGGATCCACCATGGTTATTAATGAACTAACCAAGGATATTCCCGACGGATTGATGGAAATGCCTTCCGGCTATGAATTGGTGGACGAAACCGAATTTTTCCTCAACATGTAAATGAAATTTGTCATGAACGGTAAACGAAACCCCCGCAAAATTTGCGGGGGTTTTTATTGACAGTTATGCAGGGGAAGCGCATCGTAGCCATGGATATTTTTATAGGTGTGTGTACGCACGGTCAAATACAACGGAGACATGATACGTTGGATTAACAAGGTGGATGGCATCTTCAAAAATCTGTTGCAGTTCCGGTTCTGAAAATTTACATTTTGGAGCAAGTACCGCATCAAAGATGATATTGGTATGAGTATGCCCGGGAACCACCCGAAGATCGTGGACTTCCGTCACGTCATCTAGCGCTTCAATCACCCGTTGAATCGGCTCCTTGACCTGACATACAATTGGATCATTGAGCCGAACCGGATCCATATGTGCAACGCAGTGAATGTTCAGGACTCTACGTATTTCAAATTCGATATTATCCACCATGTCATGGCTTTGCATCAAATCGCCATCCGCATCCACCTCGATATGAATGGAAGCGAAGATTTTACCGGGGCCATAATTATGGACAGCCAAATCATGAATGCCTAAAACGTTGGGGTTGGAATGAGTAATTCGAACGATTTCGTCAATGAGATGCTGATCCGGTGCCTCGCCCAACAGGGGGCTTGACGTTTGGCGAATCAATTGGATGCCGGACCAAATAATAAATAAGGCAACGAAGCAACCCAACCAACCATCCAACTGGATGCCGGAAAATCTTACGATGGCGACACCGATCAGGATCACGCCGGTGGTGATTACATCATTACGACTATCTGTAGCTGTGGCCATCAATGTGACAGAATTGATAATTTTGCCTATTTTCTTATTGAAAAAAGTCTGCCATAACTTAATCACCATTGAAAGTGCAAGGACAGTCAAGGTTACGACATCCACAACGATGTCTACGGGATGTAAAATTTTATCGATGGAGGACTGCATGAGAAAAACACCGACAACGATAATCAATACGGAGACGATCAGGCCAGCCAGATATTCCATTCGTGCGTGGCCATACGGATGGGCTTCATCTTCCGGTTGGGACGATAAGCGAAATCCGATTAGCGTAATTAACGAGGAGGAGGTGTCGGACAAATTATTGACACCGTCTGCGATGATGGCGATGCTTCCGGAAATTAGGCCGATGATGACCTTTACCACGCAAAGAACTAGATTGGTGGCGATGCCTACAGCACCTGCCAATTTGCCATAACGCAAACGGACATCAGGGTTTTCGATATCTTCATGATTTTTGATAAAAAGCTTAATCAGCAAGTGATTCATTTTTCTCCCAGCCTATTCCTTCTCATCTGCCATGGCTTTATTGACTGCAATTGCTAATTGGTCGGTACAAGAAGTGGACTTGCGGCCACACGTATTTCCACCGAGTTTTTGATTAATCTGATCAACGGTCATACCATCGACTAAAATCGCAATCGCTTTCAGGTTGCCGTTGCAGCCTCCAATGAATTTTACATTTGTTACAATTTGTCCATCCAGATCGAATTCAACCTTCATGGGACAAACGCCGCGGGGGACCATGGTGTGACGCATTTGTTATCCTTCCATTCTAAAAAAAAGAGGGTATAATGATAGGAGTTATTATATCACAGACAGAGGAGAAACAGCCATGAAAGTTGTTTGTATCGGCAACAGCATTGTCAAAGGATTCCCCCATAGGCAGGGACAAAGCTTCCCTTCCATACTTCGGGAGAAAACCGGGTGGCAAATCATTAATAAAGGTGTGAACGGGGATACGACAGCCATGGTCCTCCAACGCTTCCCAAAGGATGTATTAGCGCATCGACCCGACAAAGTCCTGATTCTCACCGGTGCTAACGATTTTATCTATAAAACCGCAAGCCCGCAGGAAGCCATAGAAAACATTGAGAAAATGGTCGATTTGTCACAGGAGAACGGCGTCGAAGTGGTTCTTCTGACTCCGTTGCAGTGCAATCCAGGCCAAACTGCCCAGGAATGGATGGCAGGCAAGGCGGTTGACTACCAGAGCGTAAACAAAAAATTATCCGAGCTTTCCAACCTAATTCGAAACCTCTGCGAGGGAAAGGGTTGCGCCTTGGTGGATTTGGAGTTAAAATACAAGGGATTTGAAAAATACCACGATGGACTTCACCCTACGGTTGAGGGTCAGGCGTGGATTGCCAAATGTATAAATGAAGTACTGTAAGGGGAGAGAAACGATGCAACAAGATAGCATGAGACAAAACAGGAAAAAAAGCAAAAAAAAGAGTAAAACCCCGATAGCAATCGGGATTATCCTTCTGTTATTGGTGGCCACTGCAGTTGGGATATATGCATCTGGCATTGCAGAAGATTTGCCAAATCCTTTGAAGCCCGAACCGGTAGATAATCGACCGATTAATCCACTAACCGGACTTCGTGCTGAGACTTTGCCAAACAGGGTGGTTCAGTTTTCCATTGACAACGTGGATTGTATTCCACAATCCGGTCTGTCAAAAGCGGATATTATTTATGAGATGCCTGCGGAAGGTGGTTTGACACGTCTACAGGTACTCTTCTACGGAGAGACGCCTGATGTGGTGGGACCTATCCGAAGTGCAAGGCCATATTTTATTGATGTCGCCAGAGAATACAACGCAATATTTGTTAATCATGGAGGCAGTGTCGAGGGTGTTGCTTATCTGAAAACCGGTGTGGTGGACAACGTATCCACCAGCACGAATGACAGCCTCTTCTGGCGCTCCAAGACCCGTAACGCACCCCATAATTCAATGCTGAATTATGCTGACCTATGGGAAGTAATAAAGAAGCGTTCGTTGGATGAGGTGCAAGAGCTTCGTACCTTTACGTTTGCTCCTGAAGAGAAAGCAGATACAGATAAAGATAAAGAGGATGGGGAAGATCCGATTGTGCCCGCTGTAGCCTCCATCACCGTGAATAATCCCTATACACTGGTGGAATATAAATACATCCAAGAAAAAAACTTATATGAACGTTATGTTGATGGAGAGTTATATATCGATGCCGAAAACGATTTGCCCATCACCCAATCAAACATTTTGATTCAATATGTCAAAAGTAGTATATTATATGCCGGTGGCAAAACACTGGGCATCAATATGACTGCAGGTGGCAAGGCTTTGCTGTTCACCGGGGGTAATATCGTGGAAGGAACTTGGGACAGGGCGGACCTTGATTCACCAACTATTTTCACCGACACTGAAGGCAATGAATTCGTCTTAACCCGCGGAAAAACTTGGGTACATGTTATTGATCAGAATTCGAAAGTGACCTACAAATAGTATTTCGGTATTCTCTGGGCGACATGCCCACCCGTTTACTGAAAACCTTTGTATAATAACTTTGATCTTCAAAACCACACAAATCTGCGATTTCCAAAAGTCGCAGATTTGTTTTTTCGAGCAGTTCTTTGCTTTTGCTAATCTTTTGTTCGTTCACAAACTCTGAAAACCCCATGCCAGTTTCCCGCTTGAAATGACCTGATAGATAAGAGGGATTGACATGTAGTTCAGTGGCGGTGGCGGCAAGGGTTAATTGATACTTGTCGTCCTTTGCGATGAGACGCAGTACTTGAAGCACTAACTGGGAATTTCCGCGATAACTTAATAGACCGGTCCTTGTGGTGAAATGAGTTACTAGCCCCTCGGACCATTCCTTTAAATCTTGAATGTTATCAATTTTGTTCAGAGATTCGATGTAGGCAAAGCTATCCCGAATGGATTCCTCGTTTTCCATATGCCTGTCCGGACCTTCCCGGGATATTAAGGCACACAGCTCAATGAGATGGACCTTGACGAAATCCAGGTTCCCGGCCTCGTAGAGTAGGATGCCATTCAGGTATGCAGTCATCGCCTCTTTGGCTTCTGCCGTCTTTCCACCACGAACCTGCGCAATCAGGTTGTGCTCCTGGCTGACCGGATAGCCGGTTTCTTTCCCACTTCGCTTCAACCCCCGAATATCATCTCCAATTTGAACCTGCTCCAGATATTTTGCATTAACTTTGTCATAATCGGTTTTGTCCACCAAATTGGCGACAACAGAATTATTCAGCAAGGTTGCCAGATGCGCCACCTGTTTGGAAGTGTAAATATACATTTCTCGGAGTATGGAAATAACCCGAGACAGGAAATCTGCATTGTGGTCAGTCTCCTGAGAGGTATTCTCGGGAGTCATGTTCATGGACAATAGCTTCGCAATGGTGCGATGGCTGAATTTTTCCATGATGATTGGACCCGCGATGAAGCAACCGTAGTTTTTGCCATCTTGAATCAAGGGAATCGCGATGTTTACGAAACCTGAGGCGCATACAAAAAAATAGGGCTCCCCTAAACTGGCGGCGGTTCGGATGGCTGACATCAAGTGCTGTCGGCAGGTTGTGCCTTCCTTGTTATACACTCTGAGAAATTTGCATATTTTATACTGAGAACCGTATTCCATCCGGACTTGTCCCTGAGCGTCATAGTAGGTCACCGGCAGACCGGTGATGCTGCAAAAGGATAGCATGGAACTTTCTATTTCCCGGGACATCCCAATGGGATAGGAAGCGGACAAGGGTTTCTTATTCATAAAATACCTCAAAAAAATACTATAAAGTAAAACATAATTTATATGATTATAGTATATATTTTCTTAATGTGCAAACATAACCCCCATATGGCGAATAATAATACCAAATGTACCAAAAAAACTAAAATACAGAAGAACACGGACCGAGATATAATGGGAATATCAAAGGACAAGAGCAGAGCAATCAAAATAAAAATAACAAATGGAGGAAACAGATGAGTAAGGAACTGATATTTAAAGCGCTACGACATGAGGAATTAACCGAGTACCCGTGGGTTCCCTTTGCCGGCGTCCATGCAGGCAAACTAAAAGGATACAATGCGGAGGAAATGTTACAAGATGCCGACAAAATTGTAGCCTCTCTCAAAGAAGTCGCCAAACTTTACATGCCTGATGGGATGCCCGTTATTTTCGACTTACAGGTTGAAGCGGAAATTCTTGGGTGTGACTTGATGTGGGCCAAAGAAAATCCTCCTTCAGTAAAAAGCCATCCCCTGGCTTCTGATAAAACCATTCCATGCGAATGTATGATTCCAGATGAAACTTCCGGTAGAATTCCGGCTATTTTGGATGCCATGAGAAAGACGAAAGAAGCCGTTGGCGAAGACATTGCTCTTTACGGACTAATCTGCGGACCGTTCACTCTGGCTTCCCATCTGCGTGGCAGCAATATCTTCATGGATATGATGAAAGATCCCGAGTATGTAAAGGATTTGATTGGTTACTGTTCTCAGATTGCCTGCAAAATGTCAGAGATGTACATAGAAGCCGGTATGGATGTCATCGCGGTGGTAGACCCGTTGATTAGCCAGGTTTCGCCAAAGCATATTGAAAAGATGATGTCAGAAAGCTTCACCGCAGTGTTTGACTTCATCCGCATGAAGGGCGCTTACTCCAGCTTCTTTGTCTGTGGTAATGCGACTCAACAAATCGAAGTCATGTGCAAAATGAATCCGGATGGCATCTCTGTGGATGAAAACGTGAACCTTCCTCTTGCGAAGGAAGTAACCGACCGTTACAACATCTGCATTGGCGGAAACATTCCCCTAACCACTACCATGCTTCATGGAACCCAGGAAGACAACATGAAGGGTGTCATTGACCTAATTGACAGCGTGGGAAGCATGAAGAATTTTATCGTCAGCCCGGGCTGTGATATGCCTTATGCCACTCCCATTGAAAACACCATTGCCTGTGCCCAAGCCACAAAGAACCCTGATCGCACCAGAGAAATGATCAAGAATTACCAAACCGCAACTAGCTTCGACATCGAAGTGGAAATTCCGGACTATGCCAACGAAGAAAAAGTAATCATTGAATTATTCTTGCTGGATCCCGATCAGTGTGCGGCGTGTACTTACATGTTGAACAGTGTGGTGGATGCCTTTGACCAAATCAAAGACATTGCAGAGTACAGAGTGTATAAATACTTCATCAAAGAAGACATTGCAAGAACCGCCAAGATGGGCCTGACCAATCTGCCCACCATGTGTGTGGACGGTGACATCAAATGGGTTTCCATCATCCCCGACAGAGAAGAATTTGTCAATACTGTGAAAGAGTACGCCAACGCCAAAAAATAACAGGGCAAACCTAAGAATCAAGTTGGTTTACACCGGTTGACGTCCGGATGAATAGCATTTAATATCCGGGATTTCCCTGTTTAAAGACAGCGGAGATTCCGGATGTAATTTTTCACGGAATCATATATAATGGATGGAAGAAGAGAGGTGCCTTATGCAACTGATTTTATTGACAGGTTTTCTCGGCGCAGGCAAGACCACGTTGCTGCAACTGGTCATGGAATCCCTGAAGGCTCATAAAATTGGTGTAATCATCAATGAATTTGGAGACGTGAATGTGGATGGACTGTTGGTCGCACGGGATGGAATCCAAATAGCGGAGCTGACCAACGGTTCCATCTTTTGTGCCTGCATCAAAGACAAATTTGTGGATAGCCTTATAGACATGTCTCATCGTGAACTAGAATTTGTCATCATTGAGGCTACAGGTCTGGCTGATCCCGCCAACATGAACAGCATTCTGGACGGAATTGCCCACAAGGTGAAACAGCCTTACGACTATAGAGGCTCTGTCTGTGTGGTGGACGCTGAAAACTTCATGGGATTGTACGACTTACTACCTGCCATCCGAGCCCAGCTTGAGTTCTGTGGCGCGGTGATCATCAACAAGGCAGACTTGATAGACGAAACCCAGTTAAAAGAGATTATCGAAAAACTAGAAGAAGTCAATTCGAAAATTACCCCATATGTTACATCTTATTGCAGGATTGACATCACTGAATTAATGAAGAATCTGGATCCTGCCCTGGCGAAGCTATCAGATTCAAGGGATTCCACCAATACGGTGGTCTCAAGGCCTGCCACCTTTATCGTCAAGGGAGATCAAATCATCCCACATGATGAGCTGGAGAGGTTTGTCCGGGAGATATCCCCGCAGGCATATCGGATCAAAGGTTTTGCTATGACAGATCGAGGAAATATAGAAATTAGCTGCGTCGGAACCCAGGTGGAACTACTCTCCTGGGAACAGCCCATCAGCAAAACCGACATCGTGGTGATTTCTGCTGTGGGCTTCAAAATGATGAGCCTGATAATCACGGCAATTGGTAATCGCCTGAAAGGGTACTTATGGATATAAAAAACCAAATCATCGCAATCCCAACAGAAGACTGTGACGCACTGGCTGATGCATACTTCATGGAGACCAGCGGAATTGACCGACCGGGACCGAAATATGAGAGAATGCGAAAAGAAGCCTTTGAAATCAGGGAGAGAATACGGAGCCGAGTCAATATCAAAGCAATCTACTCCTATTATGATATGCCTACTTTGTCAGGATCTACTGCCACCATCGATGGGGTGGTCTTTCATTGCAATGCCTTTGAGCAATTAGATCCGGATGCCATTCAAGGCGTGTACGTGCATTTGCTTACTGCGGGCGAGTACCATTTGGATGGAGAACCAATTATGAATCAATTATTTGCGGACATTTGGGGCACGGCCTTTACCGAGGCCGGTAGGATGCGTCTGGAAGAAATGATTGAAGGAGAGGGCGCGCTAAGCGATGGATTTGGCCCTGGATTCTATGGGATGGAATCCCTTCAGATGAAAGAGTTGTCGACCCTCTTGGACGGCGCCGCCATTGGCGTAGAAACCAGACCCACCGGAATTTTGCTGCCACTGAAATCCTGTGGGGGGATGACATTTCGGGTGAATGATTCATATGTCCGCCTTAACGCCGAATGCGCCGATTGCCGGGGAAACAAATCCGGTTGTGCATTTTGCAACATCAAAAATAAACAAAACACTGACAAAAAATAGAAGACGAAACTGATATAAACACGAAAAGAGAGAAAAATGAGCTTGAAATCTACAGTAAAGTGTTCCGGAATTTGCAGCGAGTGCGGAAAGTGCAAAGGCGCAAATCTTCTGAAGGACGCCCACGGACGCAAAACAAAACTAGTCACTTTCCCAGCCGACTTCGCGGCCCAAACCGACAGACTCGGATATGGGGTAGCTTTTGATATTGGGACCACCACCGTGGTCGCTATGCTTTGGGATTTATCAACAGGAAAGGAATTGGGTCCCGCCGCATGCACCAATCCTCAAAATGAATTTGGTGCTGACGTGATTTCCAGAATCACCTACTGTGACGACGACCCTCAGCGGTTGGCAAACGTCAGAGCAAAAATTTTAGAAGGACTAAACGGCCTGACCTTGGAACTGATTACGAAACATAACGTAGACAAAGACGAAATTCTACAAGTGACTGTCGGTGGAAACACCACCATGTCCCATATTTTTGCGGGATATCCACCGGCTAGCCTGGCCAGAGCGCCCTTTTCCCCCATGTATACCGGCACCCTGCAGTTAAGCCAAACCGAATTAGGTCTTTTGGTTTCCAAAGATGCACAAATCACGCTACTGCCTAATATTGCAGGTCATGTAGGAGGCGATATTGTTGCCGGCATTGTGGCAACCAGAATTCTTGATGAAGAGAAATTAACTTTGTTTTTGGACATCGGTACAAATGGTGAAATCGTGTTGTCTGGTGGCGGCGTTGCCTTGACATGCTCCACCGCAGCAGGCCCTGCTTTTGAAGGTGCCACCATCCGAAACGGCATGCGTGCCGCACCGGGAGCCATCGAAAAGATTCAGATCAAAGACGATGAAGTGTTTATCAAAACCGTTGATGACGCTGAACCGGTTGGCATTTGTGGCTCCGGAATTATTGACGTCATGGCGGAGATGATTGGCGCTGGCTTAATTAACATCAAAGGACGGCTGGCGTCAAAAGAAGACTTAGAGAAAACGCACCCGGGCAGCCCCCTTGCGGACCGGCTCATCAACAGCGAAGAGGGACGGGAATTTGTTTTGGTCTACAAAGAAGACGGTGAAGACATCGTCGTCACTCAAAAAGATATCCGGGAGGTCCAGCTAGCAAAAGGTGCAGTGGCTGCCGGTATTTCCATTATGCTGAAACGGATGGACAAAAAACCGGAAGACATCCATAAAATCATCATCGCCGGGGCATTTGGCAACTTTATCCATAAAGAAAGCGCAGTGGCCATTGGACTGATTCCTTCTTTGCCCTTGGATAAAATCATTTCCGCAGGGAACACCGCGGGAGCTGGGGTTTCCATGGCATTGATGAACGAGGCTGAAATGGAGCTGGCGAAATCGGTGCCAACCAGGGTGGAGCACATTGAACTGGCATCCTGCAGCGACTTCCAGGATGAATACATGAAAGCGCTGGCCTTTTAACTGTGGGGAGCGGATCGGATGGATCACATAGACTCTAAATCTATGCAGCCGAGTGAAACTCTCGGGCTCCTCGCCAATTTTTATCGAAAATAGAGGCATTTATGCCAACGATTGAAGGGACCCATCATGGACAAAGACCAAATCATCAAAATCTTAAACTCGGATGACCCCAAGGAACTGGCGGATCTTTTTTCCCGTGCCAGGGAAGCAAGAAAAACCACAACAGGGGACCAGGTCTTTCTATACGGTTTTGTATATTTTACAACCTGGTGCAGAAACAATTGCGCCTTTTGTTACTACCGGCGATCCAATCCCATAGACCGATACCGCAAGACGTTTGAGGAGACGAAAACCCTGGCCATGGACCTGGCCAAATCCGGCGTGCACCTCATAGATCTTACCATGGGAGAAGACCCGGAATTTCATAAAGAAGGATTCCAAAGCGTCATGGAGCTGACCAAAGTCATCAAATCGGAAACTGGTTTGCCAGTGATGATATCACCAGGGTACATTCCGGATGAATGGATTGATGGATTTGCAGAGGCGGGTGCCGATTGGTATGCGCTATATCAGGAAACCCATAACCGTGCTTTGTTCGGCCGTTTGCGCTTGGATCAAAGCTATGATGAGCGGATACATGCCAAACGATATGCCAAAAGCAAGGGTATGTTGGTTGAAGAGGGTCTGCTGGCGGGCGTAGGAGAAACCGCTGCCGACATCGCCGATTCACTTTTTGCAATGGGCGAAATCGGAGCAATGCAGATGCGAATCATGAGTTTCGTTCCCCAGGAAGGAATCCCAATGCAGGAATCTTTTGCCACGGATAGATTGTTAGAATTGAAAGTCATTGCCTTGCTTCGGATTCTGTATCCCTACGCGCTGATCCCCGCCTCTCTGGATGTGGATGGCATCGCTGGGCTCCGGGACAGGCTTAACGCAGGCGCAAATGTGGTGACATCAATCATTCCTCCAGCCTCAGGGCTCATGGGTGTGGCCCAGTCTTCCATGGATGTGGAGGAAGGCGGGAGAACTGTATTGGAAGCCAGCCGAATTATTTCAGACTTAGGCATGAACGTCGGATCACCGGAATCATACAAAGCATATCTATCCCTTTTGAAGGGTATGAAATAAAAAATCGTCGTCTTAAAATAATGAATAGGGGGATACAAACGTTCATGAGTGCGTTGAATAACAAGATTGTCATCATCGGAGGGAAGCTTCAGGGAATTGAAGCCTGTTATCTTGGGATGAAAGCAGGCATTGAAACCATTCTGGTGGACAAAAATCCGGATGCCCCGGCGCGACATCTTTGCAGCAGGTTTGTATGCGAGGACCTGTTCCAGCGGAGTAGTCAACTTATGGTGGACATGAAAGAGGCGGACATCGTTTTGCCGGCCTTAGAAAATGATGCAGTATTGAGATGGTTGGACAAGGATGCCAAGGAAAAGGGATATACCCTGGCTTTCGACTGGCAGGCATACCAACTGTCATCCTCGAAGAAAAAATCGGATTTGCTTTTTCGAAAATGCGGAATCCCCGTGCCCGAATACTTCCCTGGAGGGACGTACCCATATATCTGTAAGCCGGATTGCGACAGTGGAAGTCATGGTGTACAACGTCTGGATACACCTGACGAACTTCATATAGCCCTAGAAAAAGAATGCGATCTGGTTATCCAAGAATTCATGGAAGGACCTTCTTACTCGATTGAAATCATTGGAAAGCCAGGGATGTACCGAACCTATCTGGTGACCCAAATCCACATGGATCAGCGTTATGACTGTAAAATGGTGACAGCCCCTTGTGGCCTGACGTCCATCCAGGAAGAGACTTTGCGCAAAATGGCATTTTGCATAGCCGAAGAAATCAATCTGCATGGGATTATGGATTTGGAGGTGATCGAACATAACGGTGTCTTTAAAATGCTTGAAATTGACGCGAGAATTCCCAGCCAAACCCCGACTGCTGTACTTCATAGCTCGGGGATGAATCTGCTGGAGGAGCTTCGGGACTTGTTCTCCACCGGCTATTTTTTGAAGAATCAGGAGCGGCAGGGCAAATACGTTGCCTACGAGCATTACCTGTTTAACCGTAACATTCCCCATCATTTGGGCGAGCGGATTATGACCATGGGAAACCCTCTTACCCATAAGCCTGGATTCTGCGGTGCGGATGAGGTAATCACGGATTACCAACCGGGGCAAGATCCATGGCGAGGCACGTTCATCAATGCGGCCTCGACGAAATTGGAATTGAAGAGCAAGCGAGTGAAAATGCTAGGGAATTTCGCGAAGCGCTAGACCCAAGAGCCTAGTAGTCAAAGGAGAATCATATGGAAGAGAAATTTACCGTGACTCAAAGTCAACGGTTGACCGAACTCAACGGGAATCCCAAAGATACATCCCGAACATTTGATTCCGCGGAAGAGCGAAATCGGGTATTCAAAAGCTTGGAATTGGTATTGGTCAAAGAAAATAAAGCAAAGCTTGCCAAGCTTCTTCATGAAACCCATAAGCCACTGACTATCCAAATTGAAGAAGCTATGACCGCATGGCTTATCGGAATCGACTTTACCCGGGTTTCTACCCCTGTTCTGATTACAGCTGAGATGTTGGCCAAGATGACCATTACAGCGGGCCATCCCCTGACTGACCAGGTTTTTTGGGTCGATTCAAAGCACTGTATGCGTCCTATGCTTGCACCAAATCTATATGAAGTGATGCGTAATTTGTACGCCATTACCAATCAACCGGTTCGTATTTTTGAAATCGGATCTTGCTTCCGCAAAGAATCCCAGGGGGCCAAACACATGAATGAATTCACCATGCTGAATCTGGTGGAACTGGCAGGCGTCAAAGAGGGGGAGCAGATGTCTCGTCTGGAAGTCTTGGCTCATGGAGCCATGGAAGCAGTGGGCATTAATCATTACGAAATTGAAGTAGAAAAATCCGAAGTCTATGGGGAAACCCTGGACATTGTGGTAGACGGTATGGAGCTGGCATCCGGCGCTTATGGACCCCACCTCTTAGACCCTGCGTGGGGCATCTTTGATCCTTGGGTGGGCATCGGCTTGGGGCTGGAACGAATTGCCATGCTCAAAGGAGAATACCAGACCATCAAGCGTGCCGGCAAAAGTATTGCTTACTTGGATGGCGTCCCGCTAAAACTATAAGAATTGGATTGCCTTGCGAATGCAAAGACAAAACCTATGTTAACAGCCTCGCGTATGTGAAGGTAAAAACTAAGCCAACGGAAGGAATCGCCTTGACAAGATTAATTACTGAATGGATTTTGGATATGGAAGAAGGTTGCAAAAGACGGGACCTGGAACTCAAGGAAAAAACAGGACTGTCCTTGCTGGAGCTGGCTGCCAAAGCCGCCGGCCGGTCGCCTTTGGAGTTGCGGCGGCTTAGCGGGGATGCTTTGGTGGCGGCAGTGCCTGTCACCGCCGGACTGGGCGTGATTGGGCAGTTTGCACAGTCCGTGGCAGCAATTGTGCGGAGTACCGGATTCAACTGCATTGTTATGGAAAAATCCGACGTCAATGGCATTTATGAAGCCTATACCACCGGTGCTGATTTGATTTTCATTGCTGATGATGACCGCTTCCTTGCGATGAATACCAAAGCGCCAAAAATCGGGGAGAACAATCTGGCCACCGCCGCTGGCTATGTTGCCGCATTGGAAGCCATGATCAACAAAAAAAACGCCGATATAAAAGACGCACCTGTGTTGGTTTTAGGCTATGGACCGGTGGGCAGGCATGCAGAAGAGATTCTGCTGGCAAAGGGTGCCCGGGTGACGGTCTTT
This sequence comes from Anaerovoracaceae bacterium, assembly GCA_041859095.1. Taxonomy (GTDB): domain Bacteria; phylum Bacillota; class Clostridia; order Peptostreptococcales; family Anaerovoracaceae; genus UBA1422. The sequence goes on along the minus strand of JBHEKY010000006.1, from coordinate 27,517 downwards.
GACAAAGATCCATTCCAAGGAAAACCCAACCGCCCCCAGGACATCATCCATTTTCCATACATTATTGAAGCCACCCCTGAGTCAGCGTGGATTCACAAGGAAATGCTTGCACCCGATGCACTGATTGCAGCTCCCGGCATCCCTTTGGGGCTTGATGCAGAGGCAGCCGAACAGTTCAAAAACCAATTGGTGCACGACATGCTGGACATCGGCACCGCAACCATGCTGGCCATGGCACTGTAAAGAAACATGGTGATTTTATAGGTCCGAAAAATCCCACCTTGGAAAGCGAAATAAAATGAGTGACGACAAAAAAAGGTATTACCGAAAAAGAACGGAGCTATTCCTGCTCCTGGATAAAATGAAGCTATGGCCCTCCAAAAGCGGCATGCTCCACGGCATTCGCGACATGGATGTGCGGGGCAATGTTGCCATCGTCACCACCCATTGCGGCAAGTCTTTTCGTATCTATAATTCCAGAAAATCCAGAGCCGCACGGTGGCTTCGGAACAAGTGGGTTTTCACCCCTTGTCCCGACTGCAAAGTGCCTGAGTGGAAGATGGAAAAATACTCGGCTACTTTCTTCTCGGAACACTACGGCAGTGATTTGCAAAAAAGAAAAAAAGACGAATAGGAGTATCGCAAAGTGGAAACAAAAAATACGATTACATTTGAAGATTTTGCTAAGCTAGATATACGGGTTGGAGAAATCGTGGCGGCAGAATCTTTTGATAAGGTAAGAATGCCGGCGTACAAAGTGTGGGTTGATTTCGGCGACGAAATCGGTGTCAAAAAATCCAGCGCGCAAATCACCCAATGCTATGAAGCAGGTGACTTGGTAGGCAAGCAAGTGCTTTGTGTGGTTAATTTCCCGCCAAAGCAAATTAAAGACTTCATGTCGGAGGTTTTAATCCTTGGCGTCTATGCATCACAAGGGGTCGTCTTGATCCAGCCCCAGCAACCGGTGAAGAAAGGCGACAAACTAGGCTGATAACTAAATACACAATGTGCCATACAAAGCTCCTGCCAATGCAGGGGCATTTTTGTTGTTTAAAAAAAGAGGAAGCCTTGACATGAATGAACTAAAATGATAAATTGGCGAAATGAACCAAAAAAGCAAAATGCACATTAATACCACTATGTATACATAAACACATTGAAAGGGAGAGACTTATGAAAAAAATACAATAATAAGAACCGCAGCATCAATCATATTAGTTGTTTGCCTGTTCATGGGAGGAATTGTTGCGGACATTACCTGGGTCTATGCTTATAAAAAGAGGACTCAATAATTGAGGAATGAATAGAAGGAGGGATTTATAATTGGATAGTAAGATTTTAATTTTGATTTGCGTGTTAACAGTTATTTGTATCGCAATAGCTGCAAATAAATTGTTGCTTCCAAAACTTAACCCGGAAGTAAAAAAAGCCTTGAGAATAGTATGTATTGCTGTAGTTGTTATATGTCTATTAATATCATTGTATATAATTTTTTTCTAATGGCCTGTCACAATCCGCAATTATAATTGCGGAATAGATTTCTTTACTAAAAGACTATTCAGATAAAAATGGGCTCAAAATAACCTACAATGGAGTAATATATTGACAAAGTAGGTTATTTTGTTTATAATACAATTACCCTACAAAGCCATAATTAATATAAGATGTAGGTTAAGGAGCGATTCAGATGACTATATTAGATGAAATTTTACTTGAAGAATATAATCGGTTGGAGAGAGGGATTAATCTGATCCATGAAGAACTTGCAAGTTTGCCAAAAGGATATATTTCCGAAAAGAAAATTGGGAATGGCACTTACTATTACTTGCAAAAAAGAGAAGGAGATAAGATTGTATCAAAGCACCTCAAAAAAGATGAGCTTGAACCGTATGCAACTTTAATAAAACATAGGAAAACCCTTGAACAAAAGACTAAAGAAATGAGAGTTGAGCAAAAAAAGTTAACTGCTGCACTAAAAAAGGCAAAGACAGATGAGTAATCTACAAACGCGCGATTTTTTAAAAACCATCAAACTGCTGCATGATAATAATTGCATTTCGAACATTATTATTGTTGGTTCGTGGGCTGAATACTTATATATTGAAACGGGGGTACTGCCTTCCTACGCAGCCAGCGTTATCACACTGGATTTGGATGTGCTCGTAAAGAATCTAAAACATCCAAGGCAAGAAGTCAATTTGCCTCAAATTGCAAAAGCAGAAGGGTATCTAATTGAAAGAGAGCGTTTGACAGGAATCACTAAATTACTTCTCCCAGGTAGCCTTGAGGTGGAGTTTCTGTTGTCGAAGCGGGGTGCTGGCAACGAGAAAGCTCTTAAGACAAACCTTGGGGTTACGGCACAGACCTTGCGCCATATGGAAATGCTGCTTGCAAATACAATAGTAGTCAAGCACTATGGACTACCAATCGAAATACCTTGCCCAGAGGCGTATGTACTGCATAAAATGATAATCAATAAAGAACGTAAGAAGAAGACAGAAAAGGATCGGGTGTCAATCAATGAGATGTTCCATCATCTTGACAAAAGCAAATTCTTAAGGCTAATGGAAACATTATCAAAATGTGACAGAAAAGAAGTCCAGCAATATATCAGCCGGTATATTTCATCGGAAATAGAAGCGGCTGGGCGAATAGAAGAAGCAAAAGGCAAGATCTTCAAATAGCGCATACAATTATTGGGCCTACATCCCCAACTCCCGTAGCCGTCGATACAGTGTGGATTCGCTAATCCCTAGCTGGTCGGCGGCTTTTCTTTTCCCTTCCAGCGTTTCACCTGTCTTGGCCAGGCAGGAGGCGATGATTTCTCGGTGGATGGCATCCGTCTGGTCTTTTAGGGTTCTCCCCTCCGCAGCAAAGTTCGACAGGCCGGAGACACCCAAAACTTGGGCACCCTCCGTACTAGTTAGACTTGTTCCGTCGTGCTGAGTCGCAAGCGCATTCTGAATTCGCGGAGGTAAGTTGGTCACTAGGATTTCCTCCCCGGGAGCCATGTTGACAGCATACTCCACGGTGTTTTCCAATTCCCGGACATTGCCGGGCCAGGCATAACCGGATAACAATTTCATGGCTAGCGGATGAAACCCCGCCACCCGTTTCCCAAGGAGCTGGTTGAAGCGGGTCAGCGTAGATAATAACAAAAGGTCAATGTCGCCACCCCGTTCACGAAGCGGTGGGATGAGCAGAGGGATGACATTAAGCCGGAAATACAAATCTTCCCGAAACTCACCCTTTTCGATTTGCTCCTCCAGGTGTTTGTTGGTGGCTGCAATGATGCGCACATCAATTTTAATAGGGACCACGCCTCCCACACGCTCGATGGTTTTGTTTTGAAGGACATGGAGCAGCTTCACCTGCAGATGGATGGGCATGTCTCCGATTTCATCCAAGAAAATGGTGCCTTTGTTGGCGATTTCGAACTTGCCTGGCTTGCCCATGGTAGACGCGCCGGTGAAAGCACCTTTTTCATAACCGAACAACTCACTTTCCAATAAGGTGTCAGGAATAGCGCCGCAGTTGATGGAGATAAAGGGTCCAACAGAACGGGGACTTGCGCTGTGTATGGCCCGGGCAAAAAGTTCTTTGCCTGTCCCGCTTTCTCCGGTAATCAACACTGTTGAATCAGAACCGGAAACCTGTAGCGCTCTCCGTTTCGTTTCGATGATGGCTTGGCTTTGACCCAAAATGTTTTCGAACGTGGTTCCGCTGTCGGTATGAGCAAGTTGACTAGCTTTGGCCGCCACCTCCTCCATATCTTGAAACAAGTACATGATCCCGATGCCTGGAATGGGTACAGCGGTAAAGAAGTATCGGCCTTCTTTTGACACGATTTCTTTGGTACGAGCCTGATTGCCAACCGCGCCGCCCTGAGCAAAAAACTCGTCTTGAGGAAACAACCGATCAATTTTCATCCCCACCATTTCTTCCCGTTTGCGGTTCAACAGCACTTCACATGTAAAATTACAGGAAAATATTTTCCCGTCCCCATCGGTCGCCAACAGACCTTCCGGCATGGACTCCAGCATGGAGGCTAGCTTGGAGTTGCTTTGGGATTCGATGAGTTTGCTGGCGATTAGTTCTGACATGCGGCGGAGAAAATTCAGGTAGGTGTCACTTCTTGCCGACATTTTCTCTTGTTGCTCAAGGGTAAAGGCAACCAGACCGATAATACCGATAATCTGATTTTCAACCTGGATAGGGCAACTGATTTCAGCGAACTCGCCTTCCTTCTGGTTGTAATTGGAATCTTGCCGCACATCCATGCATACATATTCCCGACCGGTCTTTAAAATTGTGGCATAAATGAATCCGGAATCCAGCTGACCTTCTTCCTCCAGGGATCCGATTTTTTTTACATATCGCCCGGTGCCCCCGATAATCCGAAGATGACTGTCCACGATTTCAGTTTCGATGTCCAACGCTGCGGTAATAGCTTCGGCAACTTGCATAACCGTATTTTGAATGGATGACAAACTAAGCATAAGGATTCCTCCGTTCGATATTTGTTTGCCTAATCTTATCACCTGCCAGGCATTATTGTCAATTATGACAATAATAGTTGTTAATTATGACAATTTTGACACCAAACGCTTATCACCCCAAAGACGATCAAACTGGCCGTTCATACCGGTACCCACAGTTTCCAAAGGCTTTCAGATATCACATCGCGGATAATGCGTCAAATGATGCCTTGGCACGGGACTTGCAATTATATAAAGTATAATCAAGTTGTATAATTAACTTAGTCAAATAACGAATTAGAAGAAGCCGTAAAGGAAAGGAAATTTATCATGATCAACAGAGACAAACTAAAGGCCCAGATGGCCAAAGAAATTGAGATGTTCGAAAAGAACCATCCAAAATCCGGAGAACTCTATAAAAGAGCACAGGGTAGCCTGCTTCAGGGCGTACCTATGAACTGGATGACAAAGTGGGCAGGTAGCTATCCTGTTTTCGTAGAGACCGCAAAAGGCGCTCATTTCTGGGACGTTGACGGTAACGAGTACCTGGATCTTTGTCTTGGCGATACCGGTTCCATGATTGGCCATGCCGTTGAACCGGCAGTGCGAGCCATTACTGAATACGTTCAAAAAGGAACCACACTCATGCTTCCTACCGAGGATGCCGTATGGGTCGGCGAAGAGCTGAACAGAAGATTTGGCATGAAATACTGGCAGTTTTCCACAAGCGCAACCGATGCCAACCGCTTTGCCCTAAGACTTTGTAGAGAAGTTACTCAGCGACCTAAAGTATTGGTTTACAATTGGTGCTACCATGGTTCCGTTGACGAAACTGTTGCCATCATCGACGAAAAAACCGGCAAGACCGTTGCCAAATCCGGGAGCTTAGGTCCCCAGTGCGATCCTGCTCTGACCACCAAGGTCATTGAATGGAACGATGTGGAGGCTCTTGAAAACGCGCTGAAAGATCAGGACGTTGCAGCTGTTTTGGCAGAGCCGGTTATGACCAACTGCGGTATCGTTCATCCGATCCCCGGTTACCATGACAAACTACGAGAACTATGCACCAAGTACGGCACACTGTTAATCATCGATGAAACCCACACCATTTGTACCGGTGTTGGTGGATATACCAAAGAATATAACCTAAAGCCGGATATGGTCGTTGTGGGCAAAACCATCGCTGCCGGAATCCCTGCAGGTGCTTATGGCTTCACTGAAGAATTGGGCAAGAAAGTTGCCGCAGCCATTCCTCCCGAACTTTGTGACATCGGTGGCATTGGTGGCACGCTGGCTGCTAACGCACTAAGTATGCATGCCATGAAGGCGGTTCTTGGTGAAGTCCTGACACAGGATTACTACAACAAGAACATCCCATTAGCTGTCAAGTTCAATGAAGGCATCCAGTCGGTCATCGACAAGCACAACCTACCGTGGAACACCACCCAGCTAGGTTGCCGAACCGAATATTGGTTCCGTAAAGAGCCGGCTATGAACGGTGGGGAAGCGGAAGCAGCCGTAGACTTCGAGTTGGATCAATACATGCATCTGGCATCCTTAAACAGAGGCATACTGATGACTCCTTTCCACAACATGGCGCTGATTTCTGCCGAGACTTCAGAAAAAGATATCGACCATCATACCAGTGTGTTTGACGAAATCGTCAGCAACATCCTATAGCCATGAATAAGTTTATTGACTTTACAGGTCAGGTCTGTTTGATTACAGGCGCTGGCAGTCCCAATGGCATCGGTTTTGAAACCGCAAAAATTCTTGGCGATCTAGGAGGTAAAATCCTCCTGGTCGCGACGACGGAACGAGTCTATCAGCGAGCTGAAGAGCTCCGTGGCGTTGGGGTTGAAGCAGAAGCATTCATCGCCAATCTCATGGACCGGACGCAGGTGGAAAACCTGGTGGCGGGCATCATTCAAAAGTATGGCGTCATTGACGTCTTGGTGAACAATGCCGGGATGGTTCAGGTTGGCATGGAAGAAGACTTTGCGACCTTTGACAAGGTCAGTTACGCAAGCTGGGATGACGCCATTGATCGGAACTTGAATACTTGTTTCAATGTGACCCGAGCGGTACTGCCCCATATGATTCAGAATCAGTATGGGCGCATCGTTAATACCTCATCGGTGACAGGACCCATTGCAAGTAATCCCGGGTCAGCCGGATATGGTGCCGCAAAAGCAGCCATCAATGGCATGAGCATGTCCATCGCCATCGAAACGGCCAAGTATAACATTACGATTAATAATGTGTTGCCAGGCTGGATTGCAACGGCGTCCCAAACGGAAGAAGAAGCCGTAGGCGGACTAAACACGCCGGCCGGCCGTGGTGGGTCGGCAGAAGAAGTGGCCAACATGAATGTGTTCCTTGCATCGGAAAAAGCCTCTTATATCACAGGACAAAACTTTGTGGTGGATGGAGGAAATACCATTCAGGAATACAAAGGTCCTTCAGATTTATATTATTAACAATTTAATAAAATAGTGGGAAGACGGCCATAATCTTGTGAAAACGGATTACAAACTGCCGGTCACGAAACTCGTGACCGGCAGTTGGCATTTTTGGTTGCAAAATATATTTTGGTATGACAAGCAAAAACACTTTACAGAATATAGTTTGTTGTGATAAACTAATAATGTTAAAAAAACGAAAGGAGGTACGAACATGGTTCGTAGCACAAACGCACAACAATTGAACAGTTTACCTCCCGGGTGCAAAAGATAACTTTTGCGATGATTCCTTATTCAATTGAATCGGACCCGGGAGAGATTTCTCCCGGGTATTTTTATGCCCGGAAGACAGCAACCCGGGTATTTTTATGCCCGGATGAGTAACACCGGGTTTTTTAATGCCCGGAGAATCTGTATTATACCGGGCCTTTTTATGTCCGGAACAAGGAGAAAAAAAGAATGCATACCCAAAGAGCGCAACATACTGCGACCGGCATCCCCATGCATTCAAACCGGCCTATGAAACTTACCGAGACAGTGATCAAGCTGCCATTAAAAACTGTAAGACTTTGCATCGACTGCGTAGAGTGGATCTGGGGACACACAAAAAAACAGAACAAGAAACCAATCACGAGTATCAAGACACTTGAGATGAGCGCCGAATTACGGCAAGCTTGCTTCGATGGTCAGAAACAACGAGGGAGGTACTAATGAAATCAAACCAAATGAATCCGTTGGAGAACAAAATGTTTCGAGGCAGAATCATTTCTCAACACCATCAGCAGTATCTGGTTCTTCCTGAAAAACGGGAAGAACCGCTGCTGGCAATGCTATCCGGAAAAATGGCGTTTGCAGCCAAAAAGACTTTAGATTATCCCGCCGTAGGCGACTGGGTTCAGTTGGACCGAGACACCGATGAAACTGGAGACGCTGTTATCTTTGACCAGGAACCTCGAACCAGTTTATTGCGAAGGACAGAAGCGGGTACTGGCGGAAACAGTCAATCCATTGCGGCGAATGTAGACATCCTGTTTATTTGCATGTCACTGAACCATGATTATAACAGAAGAAGATTGGAACGATACCTTGCGGTGGCGTACGGCTGTGGCATCCGTCCTGTGGTGGTTTTGACCAAGTCAGATTTATCCACGGAAAAAGAGGCAGCTATGCTGGAAATCATGAGCGCGCAACTGGGACTTGAAATTCTGCTTTGCTCCAACCTGACCGGGGAAGGTCTCGAACAGATCAGAGAGTACATTGGTGGGAAACGAACCGTGGCATTCGTCGGGTCCTCAGGAGTCGGAAAGTCCACCATCATCAATGGCCTCTTGGGAAAAGACATCTTAAAAACTGCCGGTATCCGTGAAAGCGATGGCAGAGGAAGACATACCACCACACACCGTGAGCTGTTTCCTTTGGAAGGGGGCGGTGCCGTCATTGATTCCCCGGGTATCCGGGAATTGGCCCTTGATGACAGCGATGTGGATGAAGTCTTTGAGGACATCACAGATCTGGAATTGGAGTGCCGATTCAATGATTGCACCCATGGCAACGAGCCGGGATGTGCCCTGAAACAGGCAATTCGAGATGGCAGATTGGACCCGAAGCGATTCAACAGTTACATGAAACTGAAAGCTGAGGAAGAGGCTAGAATTCTAAGGAAAACCACTAAGAAATTTGTACCGCTGGTCTATAATAAGTGGTAAACTATCAGCATAGATTCCCGGGGCAGCTGTCCCGGGAGCATGCTGATAGTTTATTCGTGAATACTTATGCGAGGGACAGAATATGGAATTTTTTTCACTGAAAGACAAAGTAGCCGTGATCACCGGTGCAGGATCCGGATTGGGATATGCCACCGCCAAACGATTCGCTGAAGCAGGCGCTAAAGTGGTCATGGGGGATATCAACGAGAAGACAAGGGAGTTGGCCAACGAATTGGGAGCTTTGTTTATCCGTACGGACGTCAGCAAAGAGGAGCAGGTGGAAGCCCTGATGAAAGGGGCCGCCGAAGCCCTAGGACCTTTGGATGTCGTGGTGAATAACGCCGGAATCATCAGCCCGGAGGAGCTTCTGGAAGACGCTAACCTCGCTAATTTCCAGCGCCTTATGGATGTGAATCTCATGAGTGTTGTATACGGGATCAAATACGGACAGAAGTATATGAAGGACGGCGGTGCAATCCTGAGCACCGCTTCCAATTCTGCCAACGGGGATTACGCAGGATATGGGGCCTACATCGCCAGCAAATCAGCCGTGGTAGGGGTGACCAAGGCGGCTGCCATTGAGTTGGCACCAAGAGGCATCCGAGTCAACTGCATCTGCCCTAACACCATTGACACACCCATGGCATATGCGGAAGGGTGCGAAACGGAGCTGATGGTCATGAAGATCCAGACACCATTAGCCAGAATGTGCAAAGCGGAAGAAGCCGCGGCTCTATTCCATTTCCTGGCGGCGGACGACTGCAAATATATTACAGGCGAAGATATCTACATTGACGGCGGGTTGAAGGCAGGTCCTGCCAATCAGTTGATTGAAGCCGTCCTGAAAAGTCTTGAGTCAAAATAAGAATACCAACAGCAAAAGAACCCGGCAATGCGGAACATTGTCGGGTTCTTTGAGTTTTTGAAGAAGAGATATCACTTGTTCTTTACAATGAGCATTACTTGTTCTTTACAATTTCCTGTAAGACAGTATTTGCGATTTTGCCTGCGACGTCGCTACCGGAGCCTCCGTTTTCAACTAAGACGATAAATGCGTAAGGTGCGCCATCGTTGCGGATAAATCCTGTGAACCAGGCGTTAGGCGCTTTGTTGCCTCCAACTTCGGCGGTGCCTGATTTGGCGCAAAGGTCTAATCCCGGAAAGTTATCTTCCCCATAGGTCTCGACCACATTGTTGTGCATCATACTTTCCAGCTTGGCAGCGGTTTCGGACTCAATCAGTACATTGGTCTTACGGGAGAAAAACCATCCGGCAGGAAGGCCGTTGCTAAATTTTACCGTATCGATGAGCCGTGGTACAGCGGCTTTTCCACCATTTGCAATGGCACCCATATAGACCATCATGGAGCAGGGATTGACCAAATCCTTATTCTGACCGATACCAGTCCAGGCTAGCCCAACCTCGTTATCGGGATATTCGAAGGATCCTTTGGTGGTTTGGATTCCATTGATGGAGTAGGACTGAGTCAAACCGGCTTTTTCGGTATATTTCTGTATCGACTCGCTGCCAAGAATCAGAGACAAATTTGCAAATCCACAGTTGCATGAAACAGCTAGGGCTTCCTCAAAGTTGACTTCTCCATGGGCGCTGGGACAGGTTACCCGATCGGTTTCGGCGGTGCCCAAAGGCAACTCACCGGTACAGTTATAAGTCCAGGATGAAAGTACGGGGATTTCTTCGATGGCTGCCGCAGCGGTGATTAATTTGAAGATGGAGCCGGGGACAACGGACACTGAGGTGAATCGATTGAGATATACCCCAGAGGTGTCATCCGCCGCCAGAGTGGGAGGGTTGGCCGGATCATACGTCGGGGAACTAACCATACAGATGATTTCACCGGTTTCATAGTTGTATACCCCAACGGTACCACTTCGCCCGTTTAGTGCGGTGTATGCCGCAGCGCATACCTTGGCATCCAAAGTTAGGTAAAGCTGACGTCCAGCCTTCTTTGCGGAATAAGTTCCCGTAAGAATATTGTAACCCACCAGACGACCGGCAAAGGCTTTGTTGGCACCGGTGATAATATTTCCGGCCTTGTCGCCAGTGGCGTGTAGCATGGCTTTTCGGATGGTGACATCGTCATTGTAATCCGGCGTACCGCTTTCGGTATTTTTCATTAAGAGTTGGCCATTGACATCATAAACGCTGCCAGTGCTGATTTTACCGTCGGTGTAAATGTGCTGGTTGGCAGGATAACTGACCCAGGTGCTGCCAAAAACCAGAACTTTTCCGATATAGAAGCAGACCCCCAGGAAGAGGCATGCCGAAAGTGCCAGGCACATGTATGCTCGTTTGTCTAATTTTTTCATAGGGTGCCTCCTTCTAAGTCGTCCTCATCCACACCTTTCACTGCCAGGCTTGCATCTTGTCTGGTGTCTGCCGCTTTGAGGAAGGCTAACAACCCCCAGGAAGCCACCATACTGCTGCCGCCGTTGGAAACGAATGGGAAAGTTACGCCGGTTAGTGGAAACAAATCCACCGAGCCGAATACATTGAGCATGGTCTGAAAAGCAAAAAGGGATGTTGCAGAACATGCTGCGATGGTATAAAAAGAGGAACGGCCGGAAAGGATGGTTCGATACGCAAAAACACCCAATGCAAAGATAGAGAGCACTGACAGGACCGCAATGATTAAGCCCCATTCTTCGCTGAGCATCCCAAAAACCAAATCCGTGTCCGCCGCAAAAACGTTATGCAGCCAACCTTCACCGCTGCCAACACCTAATAGGCCTCCGCTTGCCCCTGCTGTCATGGTGCGGGTTTGCTGAAAGCCACCTGCATCCGCATATTCCCATGCATGCCCCCAGGTTTCGAAGCGAGTCGCGATGTAAGGCTTGAATCGCAAGATCATCAGACCTGCGCCCAGCGCTCCTCCCACGGTCAGGAACAACTTGGAGAACTCGCCGCTTCGCAGGAATGAAATAACCAAATAGGTAACAAAGAAAATGGCAGCTGTGCCAAAGTCTCCCATCACCGCCAGACAACCTAGGCAAAACAGTGAAAAAACCATGAACAAGCCCAGGTTCTTCTTTTGGTACAGTTCTTCCAGCGTGGCAGAACCGATGAAGATAAATGCAATCTTAACAAATTCAGAAGGCTGGAACGAAAAGCCACCCAGATTCACCCAATTGGTGGAGCCGTAGGTCAGGGTTCCAAATACCAAATTGACCAACAACAAAAGGACGCTACCCATGACCAAAATGCGACGTACCCAAAGCGTGCGATTCAAATCCCGAAGATATAAGCACATTCCGAAGAAGAGGCAAACCCCCAGAAGAATAGAAATCAGTTGCTTGATCACCTCATCCGGTGAAGAAGAAGCCGTGACGGCGAGGTTCAGCGTGCATAGAAAAAATGCAATGGTTTCAATTTCAAAATGTCGAAGCTGCATCAAGCGCAAGATAGCCCAGAAACACCACATGATCACGGTTAACCCAAGGACGCCCACGATGACAGAAATCGGCAAGGTCTCACCCTCGGCCGCAATCAATTGCACACAAAGCATGATCTGGAATACGGTCAAAGCCATGAGGGAGGACAACGGAGATGAAACGAAAGACGATTTGCGACGTTCGTCCAAGTTATCCAGCCGTTCTTCCAGACTAGCAGGAATAAACAAACAGTCTGCACCTGCCAGAGAAATGGTATCCCCGGCTTCTACAGGTGTTGACTTGCTCACATTATTGCCGTTGATTTCAGACCCTCCACTGGAGCCCAAGTCGTTATAACGCCAGGTACCTTGCTCATCACGAATCAATAAGCCGTGGTTGCGTGAAACGGTCATCAGATCCACCACAACATCTGCACTTTTGGACCGACCGATTACACTTTCCCAGTGGGTTAACGGGGTATGGGTTCCGTCGGGTAAAATAAGGTAAGCCCATATTTCTGAAGTGCCCCTGGCAGTCCATAACGAACGAATGGATTTGATAATAATAAAAAGTGCCAGCATGACGAAAATCCACCGCGCAACGGTGGTGTATGCATCCGAAAAAGCCGCACTTTCATGGAAAATCCCGGAAAGTCGTATCATCAAAGGGATTCCTGCTTCATTGATAGTTTCAATAAGTCCCATGGTTCAAACCTCCAACGGGCATATTATATCACAAGCAAAGTATTTATTGAAAACAGCTTGCAAAATACATATAATTAATACATTGTTTATGGAAAAACATGTTGATTGGCAGGAGGGTGCGAATGGCAGACAAAAAAAGAAGGGGCGACCGCCGGGATGGACGATGGATTCGTGACATTGATGGATTTCATGCGGTGATGATGCACCTGATTCCGAACCGAACTGAAGCAGAAGTTTACAGCAAAGAGCAGTTTGATGTCACTGAATTATTAAAACTGGTGGACACAAGAAACAGCGCAAACCCAGCAATTCAAACCAAAGCGTTTCACGTTTTTGTAGCCGCCATCGCCAAAACCCTCTATCACCGAGAGATGCTGAACCGTTTTGTGGCAGGTCGCAGAATGTACCAACGAAATGAGTTAACCTTCGCATTTGTGGTTAAGCGACAGTTTAGCGACCATGCGGAAGAGTTGCTCTTGACGATGAAAGTGAACGGTGAAACAACCTTGGAAGACATTAGCCGCAAGATTTTGGGGGAAACCAAAGAGCTGCGGGAAAGCGGAAAAAGCGAGCTGGATGCCACCATCAATTTTTTCGCCAGGCTCCCTCGTTTTGTTCAGCGGTTCTCCATGCGGTGTTTCCGGATGCTGGATTTTTACGGGCTGATGCCTCAATTTATGACCGACGGTGACACGAATTTTGTATCAGTGTTGCTTTCCAATTTGGGAAGCATTCAGGCAGATGCCACTTATCACCATCTGAACAATTATGGCACCAATTCTATCATGATGACCATTGGAGAAATCCATAAAGAACAAGTGTTAGGGCAGGATGGCATAACAGTAATCCGGGATGTGGTGAACTTTGGCATTAACGTGGATGAACGGATTGCAGACGGATTTTACTTTGCTAAATCTATGAAAATAATGAGGCATATCATAGAGCATCCCAAGATGCTGGAAGGACCTCTCAAAGAATCCATCGGATATGACGGCGAATAAGCCGGGGAGTACAAACATGACCATCAAAACGCCTTGGATTTCATCCTACGGAAAGGTGCCGGAACACCTTGACTACCCCGATCTTTCCATGGTAGACCTGATCGAGAAGAATGCCTCGGCTTATCCTGAGCTGATTGCCTATCATTTTCTCGGAAAAGAAGTCACCTACCGTGGATTTCTCGAAAAAGTTCACCAATGCGCCAAAGCGTTACGTACCTTGGGGATTGAGCCTGGGGATAAGGTGACGATTTGTATGCCCAATACCCCGCAGGGTATTATTATGTTTTACGCACTGAATATGATGGGCGGCATCCCGAATATGGTTCATCCACTGTCTTCGGAGGGAGAGATCGAGTTTTATCTGAATCTTTCTGAAAGCAAGGGCATGTTGGTTCTGGATGCGTTCTATCCAAAAGTGGCCGCAATCCGTGATAACACACCGAACCTGAAACACGTTATCGTGGCTTCCATCGCAACGGAGCTTTCCTTTGTAAAAAGCCTGGGTTTTAAAGCCACGAAAGGCAGGAAGATTGCCAAAATTAAAAAGGGCGAGCCTGTGGTCAAATGGGTTGATTTCATGAACCTGGCTTCAAACTGGAAGAAGGATTATGCAATCCACAATAAAGGCAAAGATCCGGCTGCCATTTTGTACAGCGGCGGAACCTCTGGCATCACCAAAGGAATTCTGCTTTCTAATCTGAATTTTAATGCATTGGCCATGCAAACGGAAGCGGCGGGAGAAACCTTACGGCCCGGACAGAAGATGCTTTCCATTATGCCGATTTTTCATGGCTTTGGTTTTGGTATCGGGATCCATACGTTCCTGATTATTGGAGGTTGTTGCCAACTGGTGCCTCAGTTTAGCGTTGATATCTATGCTGATTTGCTGAAGAAGGTACAACCCAATTATATCGCAGGCGTGCCCACTTTGTTTGAAGCGCTGCTACGGAACAAGAAGATGGAAGGCGTGGATCTTTCTTGCCTCATTGGCGTTTTCTCAGGAGGGGACACGCTATCGGTGGAACTAAAGAAAAAAGTTGATGCCTTTTTACGAGATCACAATGCCAAGATCCAGCTTCGGGAGGGTTATGGCCTGACAGAGTGTGTGACCGCCAGCTGCCTGACCCCCAAGGATTTTTATAAAGAAGGAACCATCGGAATCCCTTTCCCAGACACCTATTACAAAATCGTCAAAGCAAGTACGAAGGTCGAAGTGCCATATGGTGACGAAGGCGAAATTTGCATCAGCGGCCCTACGGTTATGATTGGGTACTTAAATAGCCCTTCTGAAACCGAATCTACGCTTCAAATGCATGAAGATGGAAGACTTTGGCTGCATACTGGAGATTTGGGGGTGATGGATGATGAAGGGTTTATCTACTTTAAGCAACGTCTGAAGAGGATGATTATTTCCTCTGGATATTCCATTTATCCAGCTCAACTTGAAAATATCATCGACGGCCATGAAGCGGTGCTGATGAGCTCGGTGATTGGGGTGCCGGACCCCTATAAGATGCAGAAGGTGAAGGCCTTTGTTGTATTGAAGCCTGATGTGGCACTGACCGATGAGTTGCGGGATTCCATTTATGAGCACTGCAACCGAAACATCGCACACTACGCAATGCCCTATGAGTTTGAGTACATGGAACGGCTGCCACAGACCCTTGTAGGAAAGGTGGCTTACACCGTGCTGGAAGCCCAGGAACTGGCTAAAATAGCAGCAAAGACTGCCAATTAAAAGATGCAAAGATGTGCTGATGTAGAATCCGTAATCTTTTCATATTGAGTATTGACAAAAGCGAAAACGAAGCATATAATACAAACATGAATCAAGAGTGCAATATGCACAGATAACCGCATGAACAATCAATCAGTTTGTTTTGCTCTGGGGGGAGTATAACACTTAATTAAACCCAAAACCCTTTCCATTTATATCTGAGGTAGACTGTCGGGCCGGCAAGGCTTGGCAGTCTACTTCTGTTTTACATCTTGCTTGAAATAAGGTATAATTATTTCTACGAATCTGTCTTTGTTACCGGGTTTTCCGGAAGGCAGAAACCAATAGGAGGAATCTATTCATGGAAAGTCACAGTACAACTGCGGCCATAGCCATATTATTTCTGATGGTACTGTCAGCCTTTTTTTCAGCCACAGAAACTGCATTTACTTCAATTAATCGAATCAAAATTAAGAACCTAGCCAATGATGGCAACCATAAGGCCAGACGGGTGGTCAAGCTATCAGAGCAATATGACAATTTGCTGTCTACTATCCTGATTGCCAACAACGTGGTGAACATCGCGGCAACTTCCATTGCGACGGTCCTGTTCATTGACTTATATGGAGATTATGGCCCTACGATTGCAACGATTTTCAGTACCGTAATCATTCTAATTTTTGGAGAAATCACCCCCAAAACAGTAGCGAAAGAGATTCCCGAGAAGTACAGCATGTTCGTGGCGCCAATCATTCAAGCGATCATGGTGATTATGACACCAATCACCTTCTTTTTCGCAGCATTAAAGAAAGCTTCTTTCAGGATTCTCAAAGTTTCGGGTCATCACAAAATTACAGAAGATGAGCTGATGACCATGGTAGAAGAAGCGGAGACCGATGGTGGCATCGACGAAGGACAAAGCGAACTAATTCAAAATGCAATCGAATTCAACGATTTGGTGGCCATTGATGTGCTGACTCCGAGAGTCGACATGGAAGCCATCGACATTGTTATGACCAATGAAGAGGTGGACGAAATATTCCGCAATACAGGCTTTTCCAGATTGCCGGTATACGACGATGATTTGGATGAAATTTTAGGAGTTCTCAATCAAAAGGACTTCCATAACTATATCTATGGCAAAGAAAATTCCATATCGGACTTTGTCAAGCCGGTGGCCTTTGTGGCTGGAAGCATGCGGCTGGCAACCTTGCTCCGAAAACTGCAGCAGATGAAAAGCCATATGGCAATTATTGTGGATGAATATGGCGGCACAGAAGGACTTGTCACCATGGAAGATATTATCGAGGAACTTGTTGGGGAAATTTATGATGAGCATGATGTCGTCATGTCTCAGCAGGTGACGGAGCTTCAGAATGGCACGTACCGGGTTATGTGCAATGCCAATTTGGCCAATGTCTTCGACTATTTCGGCATCGAGGAAGAGGTGGATGCCAACACGGTTAATGGATGGGTGGTTCTTTGCCTGGACAAACTGCCTGAAAAGGGCGATACCTTTGAATACACAGCTGACTTCAAACGACTCAAGGGTCGTGTAACCAAAGCCAACGGCAAAAAAGCAATTGAAATCAACTTGACGGTGGAAGAACTGCCGGAAGAATAGAGGCAACACGAGAATGCCTGGGCGGCAATCAGATGCCCCCGGGGAAGCATGAAGGGAGAAGACCGAATGGGCTTTATGGAAAAAATCTTTGGAGATATCAATGCCAAAGAGATTAAAAAAATAGACAAAATCGCACAAACAGTGGATGCATTGGACCTGCAGATGCAAGGGTATTCGGATGAGCAACTCAAGGCAATGACCCCGGCGCTCAAACAGCGGCTAACGGATGGAGAAACCCTGGACGACATCTTGCCGGAGGCCTTCGCGGTCTGTCGGGAAGCAGCCTGGCGCACCCTGGGAATGAAGCATTTTTATGTACAGATAATTGGCGGAATCACCCTTCATCAAGGCAGAATTTCCGAAATGAAAACCGGAGAAGGAAAGACCCTGGTTGCTACCTTGCCGGCGTATCTCAATGCGTTGGAAGGCAAAGGCGTCCATATTGTCACGGTCAATGACTATCTGGCCAAGCGTGACATGGAGTGGATGGGCAAGATTTATACTTTCCTGGGGTTGACGGTGGGATGTGTCATACACGGCATTCCAGAACAAGCAAGGCGAGCCGCCTATCAGGCGGATATCACATACGGCACCAACAACGAATACGGTTTTGATTATCTTCGAGACAATATGGTCATTTATCGGGAAGATATGATGCAGCGTGATTTGAATTACGCTATCGTCGATGAGGTGGACTCCATCCTGATTGACGAAGCCAGAACGCCACTGATTATTTCAGGACAGGGTGCCAAATCCACGGATTTGTACGGAACGGCAGACCGGTTCGTCAAGAGTCTTCAGCCGGGAACCGACTATGAAGTAGAAGAAAAAGACAAGCAGGTCGCCTTGACGGAACAGGGTGTCGGCAAATGCGAAACTTTCTTTAAAGTAGATAACTTTTCTGATCCCGAAAACATGGAAATCAATCATCACGTGCTTCAAGCCTTGAAGGCCAGAAACATTATGAAGCGGGATGTGGACTATATTGTCAAAGATGGTGAAATCATTATTGTTGATGAATTTACTGGTCGCCTGATGTTTGGCCGACGTTATGGAGAAGGTCTCCATCAGGCCATCGAAGCCAAGGAAGGCGTTTTCGTTCGGTCCGAATCCAAGACGCTGGCCACCGTCACCCTGCAGAACTACTTTAGAATGTATCAAAAGCTGGCAGGCATGACAGGTACCGCCAAAACCGAAGAAGACGAATTTATTGATATCTACAATATGGATGTTTTGGAGATTCCCACCAATCGCGTTATTGTTCGTGACGACCGGGCTGATGCAATCTTCGCCTCAGAAAAGGGAAAGTACAAGGCTATTGTGGACAAAATTGTGGAAGTACACAACACGGGACAGCCGGTACTTGTTGGCACCATCTCCATCGAAAATTCGGAACTAATCGCCAACCTGCTAAGCAAGCGTGGCGTGAAGGAATACAAAGTGCTGAATGCCAAACAGCATGACAAAGAAGCCGCCATCATTGCGGAAGCTGGTCGGGAAGGCGCGATTACCATCGCCACCAACATGGCCGGCCGTGGTACGGACATCATCCTTGGTGGCAACCCTGAATTCGAAGCCAAAGCAGATATGGTCAAACTGGAGTTTTCAGATGAAGTCATTGCTTATGCTGCCACCAACATCCCTACTGAGGATCCAGCCATTCTGGAAGCTCGCAGCAAATTTAGGGAGCTATATAATAAGTATAAGGAAGAACGGCATGACGAACAACAGCGGGTTATCTCTTTGGGCGGACTGTGCATCATCGGTACCGAGCGGCATGAATCCAGACGTATAGATAACCAGCTAAGAGGTCGTGCCGGCAGACAAGGCGACCCGGGCGTCACCCAATTCTGCATTTCCATGGAAGACGAACTGATGCGTCTGTTTGGCGGGGATAAGATGCAAAGCGTTGTCACCCGGCTGGGTGTTGCAGAAGACGAAGCGATTGAATCCGGCATGGTGAGCAGATCTATTGAAGGTGCTCAAAAGAAGGTAGAAGCACGGAACTTCTCCATCCGAAAATATGTGTTGCAGTATGACAATGTCATGAATAAGCAGCGGGAAATCGTATACGATGAACGACGAAAAGTCTTGTTCGGAGAAGACCTGCGGGACTACATTATGAACATGACCAATGAGTTGGTCATTGGATGCGTGGAACCGGTTACTGTGGCTTCCAAATACCCAGAAGAGTGGGATTTTGAAGTCATGAACGGCCATTTGAAGCGGATTTGCGAGCGGTTCATACCACTACAATTCAATGAAAACGAAATTCATAGCCTAACAGACGAAAGCCTGAAAGAAATGGTATTATCGGCCTTTGAGGCTTTGTACCAAGAAAAAGAACAAGAGCTGGGCGCTGAACGGATGAGAGAACTGGAACGAATGATTTTAATCCGCGTAGTAGATAATAAGTGGATGGATCATATTGATGCCATGGATCAGTTGAAACACGGCATTGGTCTTCGGGCACTGGGACAGCAAGATCCTGCCGCCGCATACGCCCAGGAAGGGTTTGATATGTTTGAGGAGATGATTCAAAACATCAAAGAAGAAACCGTCAAATTCTGCTACAACGTTACAATTCAAACCAATACAGAACGAAAACAAATTCTAGGTGCCGGCCAGGGACTGAAAGAGTCCTTTGACGATAGTGCCAAAAGCTTGGCAGGTCAGGCAGAAGTTGCCATGGTCGGAGAAGGCGGTGAACAAGGCGTTCCACAGCGGCAGCACATTCCAGACAGAGGAAAGAGCAAACAGGAAACCATCCGCCGCGAGTTGCCGAAAGTTGGAAGAAATGACCCGTGCCCCTGTGGCAGCGGAAAGAAATACAAACATTGCCATGGTCGGGAAGAGTAATTCCGGCGTGTAAAAGGAGATTGTTATGTTACAACTAGATGCCATAAAGAACGCATTGCCCGCGTTAAGACAAAACCTTCAGGAGGCAGGTGACTCTCTTTGACCCGGCTACCCTGGAGAAAGAGTTGTCAAAGCTTAACGGACAAACCGAGGCCAAGGAGTTTTGGGATGATCACGAAAGTGCTCAGAAACTATTAAAAGAAAAGAAAGCCATCGAGAATAGATTGAAAGAGTACCGGGACCTGGAACAGGAACTGGAGGACATCGATACATTGATATCTCTGGCGGAAGAAACTCAGGATGAAAGCGTTGTACCCGAAATTGAGGACATGTATCAGCGGGTAGTTAACGACGCCGAAACCCTTCGAATTAAAACTCTGCTCAAAGGAGAATACGACCAGAACAATGCCATTATGCATATCCATGCCGGCTCCGGCGGAACCGATGCCCAAGATTGGGCAGAGATTTTGCTTAGGATGTACACCCGTTGGGCGGAACGGAAGGGCTATAAAATCAAAGTTCTGGACTTGCAGGAAGACACCGAAGGCGGCGTCAAAAGTGCTACCATGCTTATCGAAGGCGAAAATGTATACGGTTACCTAAAAAACGAAAAAGGTGTGCACCGGCTGGTGCGCATATCTCCCTTTGATGCCGGTGGGAGAAGACACACCTCATTTTCATCGGTAGATGTGATGCCTGAAATTGACGCAGACCTGACAGTGGAAATCGATGAGGATGACTTGCGTATCGACACGTTCCGAAGCAGCGGAGCCGGGGGGCAGCACGTCAACAAGACCGATTCTGCCATCCGAATTACCCATATTCCAACCAATGTAGTGGTTTCCGTGCAGAATGAAAGATCCCAACATCAAAACAAAGAAGTTGCCATGAAAATTTTGTTGTCCCGGTTAACAGAGCTGAGACTTCAGGAGCACAAGGATAATTTACAGGAACTAAAGGGAGACTTCAGTCAGATTACCTGGGGCAGTCAGATTCGATCGTATGTTTTCCACCCCTATACCATGGTCAAAGACCATCGAACAGGCGCAGAAGTCGGCAACGTGGAGCGGGTCATGGACGGAGATTTGGATTATTTCATCAACGAGAAACTGAAACAAACCTAACGGCGGATGACCACAGGAATGGACAGAAGACAACCAGAAAACGCTGTAAAAACGGCTCAAAATGTATACAGTATTTATTGTCGGCAAGGGCAATAAACCATTGTAAAAACCATAGGGGTATGTTAGTATTTTAGCGGTGTGAGTTTCACGCCGCTTTATTATGCCATTTTGAAAAGGAGAGAAACGATGATCTTCGATACCCTAATCAAATTCTCCAATGATACAGGACTACTGAACATGGACACCAGATCAGCCATTATGATCGGTGTTTCGCTGCTTTTCCTGTTTTTAGCCATCAACAAAGGGTTTGAACCCTTGCTACTAATTCCTATTGCTTTCGGTATGTTGCTTTCCAACCTACCGGTGACTGGGATTTTTGAAGCACATCCGGATGCATCAGTCGCTTTCGGAGATTATGGCCTGTTAACGGTATTCTATATGCTGAAGCCGATTCTCCCGTCCTTGATTTTCTTGGGTGTTGGAGCGATGACAGACTTCGGACCACTGATTGCTAACCCCATTTCGTTATTGATGGGTGCCGGCGCACAGTTTGGTATTTTCTGCGCATTCCTCCTGGCCATTTTGCTGGGTTTCGATGCACAGGAAGCTGCCTCCATCGGAATTATCGGTGGTGCGGATGGACCGACGGCAATCTATCTGACTCAAAAGTTGGCACCACAGATACTTGGCGCTGTTGCAGTTGCCGCCTACTCCTACATGGCATTGGTGCCAGTTATCCAGCCGCCCATCATGAAACTGATGACGACGAAACATGAACGGATGATAGTCATGGAACAACTTCGACCGGTTAGCCAGCGGGAAAAGATATTATTCCCCATCATGGTTACCATCGTTGTAACCTTATTGCTACCTCCGGCAGCGCCGCTAATCGGACTTCTGATGTTGGGCAACTTGTTCCGTGAAAGCGGCAAAACCCTTCGGCTTTCCGATACTGCAGCCAATGGTCTGATTAATACAGTCACCATTATGCTGGGATTGGCAGTCGGCGCATCAGCCCAAGGCCCCACCTTCTTGGTTCCTGAAACCATCAAGATTGTTATCCTTGGCGTCATTGCATTCGGATTTGGTACCTTTGGTGGCCTGGTAATTGCCAAGTTCCTTAACCTGTTCGTCAAGAAGAAAATCAATCCACTGATTGGATCCGCCGGTGTTTCTGCCGTACCCATGGCAGCCCGGGTGTCTCAAAAGGTTGGACAATCATACAACCCCAGCAATTTCCTACTGATGCATGCCATGGGCCCCAATGTGGCCGGTGTTATCGGTTCAGCGGTTGCGGCTGGTGTTATGCTCAGTATGTTCAGCGGCTATTAACAAGCCCTGGAACCTGGATAAAGAGTAGCAGCATGAACCATGATACAGGCGGGATTTCCCGCCTGTTTGTTTTTTTGCCCAAACAGATTCCCAGGCAAAGGTTGTGGGAGACCCTGACCATGTGGTACAATTCTTTCATGATGAATAAAGAAGATACAAAAATTGATGAGGCTCTTTTATGGGAAAAATCCATTGCTTTTCATGGACATGAGTGTGGCGGCCTACTGATTGGTTTCAAAGCATCGTTGTATGCCATTGAATTACTGGGGATAGAGTTTTCCCCCGATGAGCAACTGGTTTGCATTTCAGAAAATGATGCTTGTGGTGTGGATGCCATTCAGGTTATCTTGGGTTGCAGCATTGGGAAAGGGAACCTGCTGATTCACTTAAAGGGGAAACAGGCCTATTCTTTTTATAACCGATCCACAGGCAAATCAGCTCGACTGGTGCTTCGTGATACCACCCGCAAGGATGGCGCAAGTAAGCTGGATTACATGAAAAACATACACCCTAGTGAGTTATTTGAAGTGAAAGAAGTCAAAGAAACAGTCCCGGAGATAGCCAGAATCTTTGCATCACACCCTTGTAACATTTGTGGAGAAATGACGGCTGAGCATATGCTACGATTATCGGGGGATCAAAAGATTTGTCCGGATTGCTATATTCCATACAGAAGATTTCGATAGAGCTATTTAGGCTCTTTGATAGAACCTTCATTGAGACGCCATAAGAAAGGAATCCTAATGACACTTGAAACGAGTGACAATGCAAAGATAAAGGCATCCATAGACACCATTCTCTTCGATTTTGATGGAACTATTATGGATACGGCCGATGTGATTATCGGATCCTGGCAACATACTTTTATGACATTTGAGGGCAAAGAACGACCAGTGGAGGAAATTGTAAAAACCTTTGGCGAAATCCTATCCCATACGATGACAAAAGTGCTGCCACATGTTGACACAAAGGAAGCAATTGAGACTTACAGAAGCTATCACAGGGACAATTTTGGTGAACGAATTTCGGTTTTCGAAGGTGTTCCTGAGTTATTGGCTGAATTGAAGAAACGGAATATCAAGATAGGGCTGGTGACATCCCGGCTATCTGGGACAACTTGGGAAGGACTACGCCAATACAACCTGGCAGATTACTTTGATGTGGTAGTTAGCTGTGATGATACAGATAAACACAAACCGGACCCTGCACCGGTGTATATCGCACTGGAACGTTTGAAGTCCAAACCAGAAAACACCATGATGCTGGGGGATACCATGTTTGACATCCTATGTGCCAGAAACGCAGGCGTGAAGTCGGTTCTGGTGGGATGGCACGTGGCCATGAGTCCCCAAGACATTAGCGGCGCTGATGGTCCGGATTTTATCATCGAAAAAGCAGAAGACTTGCTGTCTTTGATTGGATAGCTGAAACGGAGCAAACCCATCCATGCTGCACATTCATTATGGCCGCGAACGGCTGAACAAAGATAAATATTTATTTGAAAGAATTCAAGGCGAAACCCTGCTTCTTGTGCCTGACCAATACACTTTGCAGGCGGAACGGGACGCCTTTTTTTATCTTGGGAAAAAAGGCTTCATGGATCTTGAAGTAGTGGGAATTTCACGACTGGGCTCTATTGTGCTGGCGGAAGTGGGAGGTGGCAAACGTACCCTAATTAACAAACAGGGACGGCACATGCTTTTGACCAAAATCTTGGCTGAAGAAAACCAATCCCTACAGGTGTATAGAAACTACAGAGACAACAACGCTTTTATCGAAATGACCAACAACTTTATATCCGAAATGAAGCAATTCAATGTAGATCCAACCGCGCTTGGTGAAATTATCAGCACTGTACCGGACACCGGATTTATGTACCGAAAACTGACCGACATCCTACGACTTTATACCCGCTATGAATCCTTGATTGAAGGCAAATTTACAGATACAGAAGACTATATCAGTCTTTTTATAGAGAAAATATGTCTTTCGAAAACCATTGCCGACAGCACCATCTGGCTGTATGGTTTTGACTATTTCACACCAAAGAATTTAGAAGTCATAGAACAGCTTCGGAAAACAGCAAAAGACGTTCATGTGCTGTTTACATGGGATCGGGGAAAAACAGATGAGAGCCTGTTTCGAATCGCATCTACCATGAAAGAGAAACTGTCACCTGATACCGTATCGCAGATTGG
Organism: Anaerovoracaceae bacterium; assembly: GCA_041859095.1. GTDB lineage: Bacteria > Bacillota > Clostridia > Peptostreptococcales > Anaerovoracaceae > UBA1422. The sequence goes on along the minus strand of JBHEKY010000006.1, from coordinate 2,920 downwards.
CGATGAATATACTGAACCCAGAAACCCAGCCATTGCATGCCTTGAAAACCAGTTGTTTGCCATGCCTGCGGAACCCTCCGGATTGTCTGAAGGAATCACATTAGTGTCTTCTGCCAACATGTATGGGGAAGCTGAAACCGCGGCAGGTTATATTTTGCATCTGGTTCGAGACAAGGGTCTGCTACTTCGGGACATTTTATTAATATGCAATGACTTGGAAACCCGAGGCAGCATTTATAAAAGGGTGTTTGCAGAGTATGGATTGGATTTATTTATGGACAATAAAAGGGATATCATGCACAGCCCCGCCGTAAATTATATCCTCGCCCTATTGGATATCCTGGGGAAAGGTTACCGGACCGAAGACGTATTCCGACTACTCAAGACCGGTTTGGGTCCCCTGAAAGAGGACGAAATCCTGGACCTTCAAAACTATGCACTAAAATATAAGGTTCGCGGCAGCGGATGGAAGAAGGACTTCACCAAAGGCATCACTGATCGAAACCTGGGGCCGACGGAGGAAGCTCGCATTGCTGAAGTCAAACGCCTTAACACAATACGAAAGACCGTGATAGGGCCTATTCTTAACTTCGGCGATTTGTTCAAAAATGCGGCTTATGTTACGGATCGAGTCCGGGTTTTGTACGACTACTTGTCAGATACTTGCGGTTTACCTGCAAAAATAGAAACCTTAATGGCAGAACAGATACAGGATCTCCAACTAGAGCTTGCCCAAGAAACTGCTCAGATTTGGAGCGTGGCCATGGAAAACCTGGATCAATTGGTAGAAATTCTAGGAGAAGAAAAGTTGTCCATGGAAACTTTCGGCAAATTATTGACGGCAGGTTTTGAAGCTGTGGAAGTGGGGATTTTACCCCCCACTCAGGACGGGTTGATGATGGGCACCATGCAACGGACCCGAAGCGGACGGGTGAAAGCCATGGTGGTCATGGGCGCTAACGAGGGTGTTTTGCCAGCAGAGGTTAGCACCGATAGCATCCTTAATGAAGATGAAAAAACGTTGCTTCTGGAGCAAGGCATTGAGCTATGTAAGGTGGACCAAATCCGCGGTATGGAAGAAAAAATCGCAATTTATCGGAACCTATCCAAGGCCACAGAATATTTGTGGGTTGGATATGCAGCCTCTGATGACAAAGGAGCTTCCACCCGACCCTCCTCGATATTTGAAAAAATCAGAGAGATTCTCCCTAACGTTCCGGTCCAAAAGGATGTGCTTAACCGAGGAGAACCCTTGGATTTAATACAGTCCAAAGATGCCACCCTACGACACCTGACCGCAGCTCTGCGCGAAGCCAAAGGAGGTGCTGAGTTTCCGGAAATCTGGAAACAGGTGCTTGATTGGTATGCTGAAAATAGCAAAGAACAGTTGACCTTGATTCATAAGGGACTATCTGCCAATACAAAGTTAAGCAAAATCAACAAGCAGCAAGTCGATGCTCTTTATAAAAAAGACGTCGATGCCAGTTTCTCACTAAGTCCTTCTCGGCTGGAAAAGTATGCCCGTTGCCCCTTTGCATACTTTGTCCGCCATGGGCTACGACCTGCAGAAGAAACGTTTTACGAAGTGGGCCCCATGGAAATGGGAGACCTTTACCACCGCTGCCTGATGATAATCTCTACAGCATTAACTGGCGATGGTTCTATTACCGACCCGGATTCTTTGTGGATGACTGTCACCAAAGAGGAAACTGACAGAATGGTTAGCGAATTCATGGATCAGGAAACAGCAGTATTTGGTGAAGGAATCCTAGAAAGCAGCAAGGAACAGGAGTATCGGAGTAAACGTATTTCCGGGATTTGTAAAGAGGCAGCCTGGATGATGATTACCCACGTGCGAAAAGGCAACATCGTTTCCATGAAATTTGAGGAAGCATTTGGGAGGGGGCAGACCATCTCCCCCATTGAAATTCATGTGGGTGGAGAGACAGTCTTCATTGAAGGTAAAATTGACAGGTTAGACCTGCTGCCAGGCGAAAAAGTCAAGATCATTGACTACAAATCCGGATCTGATACTTTCAGTGAAGCGGAAGCCACCTCCGGCTGGAAACTCCAATTGATGGTTTATTTGCGCGCTGCCATGGAAGGCAAGCGGGAACCTGCAGGAGCCTTTTATTTTCATATTTCGGAGCCGTCTGTGGATGCGGGAACCCTTTCAGAAAACCGGGACAGCCAAGCCTTCAAAGACAAACTGGAAGATGAAATTCGGAAGAGTTTCATGATGGATGGCGCTATGGTTAGTGATCCGGATGTGGTGGATGCAATCGCAGGAGATGATCTCCGCATCGTACCTCTACGAAGTGGTAAGAACCTTTACACACCAACAGAATTTGCTGATTTCCAAAACCAGGTCAACCTTAAAATCGACAAAATGTGCCAGGAACTGATAGGGGGCAATATCAGCATATCACCGCTCAAAATCAAAGAGAATACTGCCTGCAAGTATTGTGATTATAAAGGCATTTGTATGTTTGACAATCGTATGGAAGGATGTTATTATATTCTAGCGTGATGCTACTGTAGCTCAGTCGGCAGAGCAGCACATTCGTAACGTGCAGGTCGTCGGTTCGATTCCGACCAGTAGCTCCATAACCCAAACCATAATTTAGATTCGGGGAATTAGCGCAGATGGGAGCGCGCTTGACTGGCAGTCAAGAGGTCAGGGGTTCGATCCCCCTATTCTCCGCCAAATCAAATACCATCTATTGATAAAAGGAATTTTGTCAGCAGGTGGTTTTTTGTTTGTCAAAAAGTGCTTGATTTAAGCCGCTTTCGGGCTTTGTGCTTTTCGCCTTGTAGCAATAGTTGGTGTATTAGAGTTGCCGTTTTCGGAGGATACTTGACACGAACTTGTGGCTGCCAAGTGCTTATTTTTAACGATTAGACCTCTGGGGGTGTGCAT
>JBHEKY010000023.1:0-13652 GCA_041859095.1 Anaerovoracaceae bacterium | reverse complement strand
CACTGGGGCAATAATGGTACAATTATAACAGTCGTGGCGGTTGCGAGAAACAGAAAAGATTTTTTGCAACAGAACCAATTTTTTCATGGTATTTCGATATGCTTTCGAATAGCTGCCAGCCAGCAGATGCCGTAAGAAGGTGTATTTAACCTGACTTGATTCAATGAGTACTGCGGCTTCATTTACTTTTGAATCTAAAGAATACGCTTTCCCATACTTTAAATCGTAAGCACCATAAAAACGAAAGGTGGCTTCCATTGCTGTTTTTCTGGTTTCTCTATCTTGAAATGCAAATCGCATCTTGGGGTATTCTTGAAACGCGTCAAGAAATAAACTAGTCAGTTGATTAACGCACTTCAATTCGTAGAGATTGTCAATTTGAATGCTCATTTTATACCTTCATTCTGTTCCATGGTGGAATGCTCTGGCGAGATATCATTCTTCAATCATAGTATCATTTTACCACAGACTACAAAATCATAATCTGGTATCTGAGGTGTTTTGGATGAAAAACCAAAGTGTTTCGCCTACCAGACCTACATTTATAACGTATTGATTGACTTTCCCACACAAAAACTATACAATTCAAACAATGATTTTTACAATGTATAGTTATAACGCACAAAAGCGACAGAGAGGAAGTGGCTTATGGCACAGATTATCACGCTGATCACTATTTTATTATATGTTGCTGTGGTATTGGGAATTTCGATTTTCAGTTTCCGTACCACCAAAACAATGGACTCATTTCTACTTGGTAGCCGTAATGTAGGACCTTGGATTTCCGCATTTTCTTACGGGACTGCTTATTTTTCCGCAGTTATTTTTATCGGTTTTGCCGGAATGATGGGTTGGCGAATTGGTGTTGGTAGTATTTGGATCGGCATTGGAAATGCCATCATCGGTAGCATGTTGGCGTGGTTACTCCTTGCCAAGCCTACTCGCCGCATGACACACCGTTTACATGCGGCAACCATGCCGGAATTCTTTGCTGCCAGATATCAAAGCAAGAAGCTGAAGATTTATGCGGCCGTTGTCATTTTTCTATTCCTCTTGCCGTACGCTGCGGGGGTTTATCGGGGCTTGGGTTCCCTGTTTTCAGCAATTTTTGTTGGCGTGCCGCCGGAAATCATTATGTTGCTCATGGCTGTGCTGACAGCGGTTGGACTATTTCTAGGTGGATATAAAGCCACATCCATGATTGACTTCTTCCAGGGTATCATCATGCTGGTTGGTGTGGTAGCCATGGTGACGGTAGTCTATGCCCAACCTGAAGTTGGTGGACTTACGGAAGGATTTCGTAAGCTCAATGAAATTGACCCTAATTTAACACAGATATTTGGAGGCGAAAACGGCTTTTTCCTTTCCATGAATATCATTCTCACCAGCTTTGGTGTATGGGGTCTACCTCAAATGGTTCACAAATACTATGCCATCAAGGATGAGAATAGCATTAAACAAGGGACGGTCATTGCAACCTTGTTTGCGTTTATCATAGGCGGTGGCGCCTACTTGGTTGGCGTGACTGGGCCACTTTTTGTGGACGCACTACCGGATGGACTACCAAGCACACCAGGTGCGTTTGATGGAATCATGCCCTATATTCTTATGGAGGTATTCACGGATAATATCTTTTTGACCATTCTTCTTAGCATCATCATGTTGCTATTGCTATCGGCATCCATGTCTACCCTGGAAGCTTTAGTCTTGTCTTCCAGTTCTGCTGTAGCCGTTGATTTGTTAGGTGAAGTTCGGCCCAACCTTGAAGAAAAGAAGAGAATGTTGATTATGAGAAGCTTTTGCGTTCTCTTTGTTGCTTTATCTTACCTGTTCGCAACCATGAACATCACTTTCATTGTCAACTTGATGTCCTTTTCCTGGGGCGTTGTTGCAGGCTGCTTCATCGGGCCATTCCTGTGGGGGCTGTATTGGAAAGGTGTAACCCGAGCAGGTGCCTGGGCTGGCGCGCTTTGTGGTGTCGTTGTGGTTTCAAGTCTCATTCTCTATAACTCCATGGAAGTTGGATTTGCGGTAGCAAAAACCATGGCACCCCAGTTTGGCGTATCGGCTATGATTGCTTCGGTAATTGCGGTGCCCCTTGTCAGCCTAGTTACCAAGAAATTCGATGCCCAACATATTGAGAAGTGCTTTCATTCGAAAATAGAGTAATCTTAAGCGTCGATAAAACAACACAAGGTAATCTGGGATTATATGCATAGAATCAAGCCGGCAAATTTAACAAATTGGCCGGCTTTTGTTATTCATGTACCCAAACGAGCGTGGTGTTTCGAAGTTTGCCGTCTCTTCCGATGCGGACAGGGTCTGCTGTCAGGATTAGCGTATTGCCATCGTTTTTGAAATTGAAATAGCGTTTTTGCCTGCTACCAATCCAGTTAGGGATGAGGCAGAATTCCAGATTGTGGTAAACAATCTGATTTTCTTCGTCAACGGTAAAGCGTCCGGCGTAGGCGAACATACCACGAGCAGCGGCGAGAGTTTGTTCATCTGATCCGAGCTCTGTATCTGGAATATCATATCGCGGCCTCCCGGCACGCAAAATCTCGACCGACATCCACCCATCGTGTGAGTAACAGATAAATCCCGTCGCACCTTCCCCCATGATTTGAATGGTCGCACCGTTTTCGTCAGTGCCTGTGAACGATTGTAGCTTCCAGGTGCCGAGCAATTTCTCTTTGAACATGTGTTTTTCCTCCCTTTGAAGATAGAGAGATTTCTGCTAAATAAGCTTTCAGCAATTTTTATTTCCTCTCTTGAGCAATAATGTTACAATTATAACATTCGAAGAGGTTCAAAAGAAACAACCATCTTTTGGCTCTCGATTTGGGACTGTTTTTTAGGTGACCATCTAGATACCTGGTGAAAGAGTGTATCAAGACTTTCCAGAGTAACCCGTCTATGTTGTGAGTGATGTAAACCGGATATTACGAAAAGCTCGGATACTGCAGAGAGGGATCTATATTTGTGGTTCAAGCATAATAAATCAAGGGGCAATTGAAGGGGGCACTCAAATGAGCATCATTCATCTAGATGAGCCTGTATACAAATAGTCAACTTAATAATGCGATGGAATTAACGATTGGCACCATCGAAAAAAGAGGCGAAACGCCTCTTTAATTGTACTTTTCGTATAACTCTTTCAGTTCAGTAATTTCACTGTCGCTTAGATTCTCATAGGCATATTCTTTCAAACCTTCTGTATCGTTGTTTCCGAGATACTCGGTGACAGCCTGCACAGTAGTGACGGACACATGATTCTCAACAATCTCTTTTACTTTGTCTTGATCGGTATCACTCATTGATTTGTAGACATTCTCTGCTGCTGCACCGCTTGCGGAATCACCAACACTGCTTGCAGCAACCTTGGTAATCAGGGTTTCTGCCACAACGTCGTTTACCTTATTGTATGCCAACATACCGGCCGAAAATAGTACAGCCAAAACAACTAGAACCATGATCATTATATTTCGCTTTTTTTTGTTTCTTACTTGCATTACAAATCCTCCGTGTTGAAATTATATCATAATAATCCGTAAATTATGTGAAGTTCCGAACACAAAGACAAACAGCTTAAATAGAAAGACTTTCAAATGACATAATATAATGATGTTAACTTTTTTTAAGCATCCCAAATAGGAGGTCTTGTTAGAGAGTTTTGCCATTTTTTTATTTCCTCCCGAACTGAATCATGTTACAATTATGGCAGATTGGAACGTTGTCAGGTTGGATAGCTATATTGCACCAGCTGTTATGAAAAATCGCATATCGTGAATGGAGGTACAAAATGGCTCAAAAAGTAATCGTAATCGGTGTTCAACACAGAAGAGAAGAGGCTGAAAAACTTCAACACCTGCTAACTGAGCACGGATGTGAAGTAAAAGCTCGTCTTGGACTGCATGAGGCTGGATCTGTGTGCTCAGATGAAGGATTGATTATTCTTCAGCTGGTTCCGGATGAACCCAAAGCGGATTCTCTCGTTGACGAGTTGAACAAATTGGATGGCATCAAAGCCAAATTGGTAGTAGTATAATAGTGATAAAAGTAAAATAAGAGGAAGCCGAACGAAAGTCAGCTTCCTTTTTTCATAATCATAGCTGATTTCCCGATTTGTCCCATCTCAGCATCGGTGCATTAATAGCGCTAGCAAACGGTCGAATCAGTAGACAAATTATCGAAAATGTCGTGACAGAATACGAGCTTAAATGTAAAAAAAGTTTTTCTACACCTCGTTGTATGGTATAATTTTGATAATTTCATTTACAATTCATTAGGGATGGAAGAATTTGGAAATGACGTTACGCAATCATTAAGGGGTAGAGGAGTAATAAGAAGTAGGAGGACTGAATTGATGAATCTTATTAAAGTTCATAAGAACCAGAAGGTGTGGCTAGTTGTTCTGGCATTATCACTGTCATTGATTATGCTAGGGTTTGGGTTTACCAACGTATACGCCTTAACAGGCATTGAGGACAACAAGGTTTATAACACTTCAGATTTATCGACGGAATATTCGAGCATTCAAGATGCCATTGATGCTGCAGAACCAGGTGACACATTAGTTGCCGGGCCAGGCAGCTACAATGAAGACGTCGTTGTGGATGTTGAAAACCTAACAATTAAATCAAATGTTGGGGCAGCAACAACAACGATTGCAGGCAGTTCCCCTACGATACAAGTCGCGGTGGATAAGTTTACCTTGGAAGGGTTTACTGTTTCCGCAAGTGATATTGCTATTTATGTTCTGCCGATTGAAGAAGGTGACATAACTATCAAGGATTGTGTCTTCGTAAGTGCCATGTATGCAGTCGTAATGGACACGGTTGAAGATTCCAATGTCAACCTTACTGGAAATGTTATGTCCACAACATGGAGAGGATTTTATTTTCAAGACTCGGTTTCCAACGCCATGATTACGGTAGAGGATAACACAATCTCCAATGTCGAGTCAGAAGCAGCTTTGTATTTTAATAAAGCAATCACAGACAGTAAAGTCAATGTAGAAGACAATAACTTTACCAATTGCTATAATGGCATTTATCTCAATGAAGATATCGTTGATACCGAAATGAATATCCTTGGCAATGACATGGACGGTGGCCGTTATGGCGTATACGCAGGTTACACTAACCTGACAGGTCATGGCATCTCAGGGTCATCGGTTCTTACAGTTGAAGACAATACCTTTGCCAATCTGAACAACGACGGTGTCTATATTTATTATCTAGAAGAAGGTGGAGAAGCAATCGTCAAGAATAATACCATGTCCGACTGTGCTTCGGGGGTATCTGTGGACTACGTCTCTTACTATTTCCCCAATAAGCCTGGCAGTCTACTAGTTGAAGGGAATAACATCTCAGATTGCTATTATGGCGTATATGTGGAGGAAGTTGTTTATGGAAGCGCTGTCATTAAAGCGAATAATATCCATAATGCCCGATTTGGCGTTTATATTTATTACACCGCATATAATGATGACCCTGCAAAGACGGATGTACAAATCATCGACAACAACATCACAGCCGATTCAAGCAATGATGGCCTGGAATATGGAGTTTATGTTTATTATGCAGATGCAGTAGCCAAAATATCTGGAAATAAGATTAGCGGAGTGAGCGTCACAGACCGATATGAATATGGTGTATACATTGGATACACTGGCTATTATGGTTTCGACCCTGCCCAGGTAGATGTTTGTGATAACACAATAAAGTTCGTTGAGGATGGAATATATTTTGATGATATAGCCTATGATTTGGATGCAGAAGTCCTTGTTTCGGGAAATGACATTTCGGAATCCCTCGTGGGGATATATCTCGAAGACATAAACAGCTATGCTGCAAAAATTGATGTCATTGGCAATACATTAAAACATAATGACATGGGCATTTACGTTTATTACATATATGGACAAACAGATGATGAAGTATATCTGATGATTAGCAAAAATGTAATAGACGATAATGAAGTCGGGATTTATATAGATTATGTTACCTTGGACCAAGTTGATCCTGGCGTTGTAATTGTGTCCAATGACATCACAAATAACGGTACCGGATTATTGTTTAATCATACCCCAAGCGCAGATGAGGATTTGATTGTTGTAAGCTATAATAATTTTTCGGGGAATACCTCATACGCAATTGATATACGTTTTACTGAGCAAGCTAGATTCGCATTTAGAGGCCTTGAATCAGAGGCATTCACATTGCAAGCATTGCTAAATTGGTGGGGAGATGCCACCGGACCGGAATATAATGACAACGGAGCTAAGGGTGACGAAATAGACGGATTGGTGAATTTTAACCCATGGATACAAAAGTTAGTGATTACACCAAAAACATTCACAGGTTTTGCGGGAGGTTCTAGAAGCTTCATGGCGTCACTTTATGATAGCAATGGAAATCTTGCCGATGTGCCCCTTGCCGTTCGCTTTGTAGTAACCGGCGCGAACAACGCCAGCGGAACCGTGGACTTAGTCAAGGGTGTTGCAACATTCATGTACACTGGCAGCAACAAGGGAACCGATGCGGTTAATGCAGGTGTAGCCTTCTTTGAAGCACCTTTAGTGGATTTATCGGAAGAAGCTTCGGCTCTTTGGGCGGCAGCTGAGGGAAACCCTGATACTGGAGATCGCGATACCGACTGGTATATGTATACCTTGTTACTATCTTTGCTATTGGGATTAGGCCTTATGAAGTATAAATCAACAGCAACCATGAAAAAGTAGCGAGAACTATAAAGCGTCTGCAAGATGAAATCATCATTCACCTAAGCAGGCGCTTTTTTATTGAAATTATTTTTGATATAAATACCACCGTCTTTTCTTATGTGAAAACAGGGGAAATAGTTTCGAGAAAGTGCGTATAGGATTAATATTGACATAATAAGTCTAAAAGGTGTATATTGTTTTAAAGTACAGAAGTGAATAGGGCATAGCATTCGTGAGAATGTGTCGCAAAACTATAGGGTCTTGAAACGTGTATAAGCATAACGCAAGATAGCCAGCTGCCATGGAAGTAATAATTGGCAGTTTTTTTATGCTTTGGGTTGGAAAGGGGACGATAGTACAATCGCCACCATAATGAAAGGAGTGAATCAAGTGAAAAAGTCAAAACATCGTTGGCTTCCCATTGTAGCAGCTTTACTCATCACCTGGGGGTGCTTCCCATTTGCCGCAAGCGCTGATACTGAACCTCTTCCAAACCTGGAAGACAATGGCAAAATGTGGTATCAAATGGGCATCGGGAATGCCTTTAACATCAAAGGGTATGTGGGACCCTCGCTTTATCAAACCACCTATGCAGATAGTGGGTATACGGTAGTGCTAAATGACGCAGGAACGTATCATTATATCTCTTCGATCCAGAATGGCGTAGAAGCTGTGTATGGAAATTATGGGGTAACCATGAAGTTGGGGTTCGTCTCCAGCGGGTACTATGTCAAAGTGCAATACTTAATTCGAAATCTCACTGACCAGCAACAAACTTTTTCGTTGGGAACTTGTTCTGACACCCAAATTGGCGGCAATGATTATGCACCCCTTGAAATAATTGACAACTCAACGTTGGTTATGAGAGATGGGGGCACCGCTCAATTTAATATCGTAGGTCGAAATGCCTATGGAGTAACAGATGTATCGACATTTTGGATCGGTTACTGGTCTTCAAGAATTACCAATCTCTTTAATGTGGGACCTACCTCATTAAGTGGCACGGATTCTGGATTGGCATACTCATGGAAAGACGTAGTGCTTGCGCCTGGGGAAACAAAAACCATGGCGGTACTATTCGGTGTCGGACCGGTGAACTATGCGCCTGCTGTAGACTTGGGGACTGTTCCCGCTGAAATCAAACTATCTGACGATCTCACGTTAAGTGGAACCGTAACTGACACTGAAAACTCCACTGGCACAAAACTATATTATGTACTCGATGCAGGAGAACCGGTATTATTCCACACCTTTGCGGATGCCCCCGGTGCATTCAACTATACGCTGGATCTGCCTTCGGCACAAAGTTTTCTTGGTGCACATAAAATAACCGTATTCGCTGAAGACAGCGATGGAGCCATTTCTCAGTCTGTTGTGAAGGACTTTAGTGTTGTTATGCCACAACTGACGGGCATAGCATTGGTAACCCCACCGACCAAATTGAATTACAATGTCGGAGAAGCATTGAACTTCGCCGGCCTGACAATCAATTTGGTTTATGAAAACGGGATGACCATGCCTCTGGAGAACTATGCGTTAAGCGTTCCCGATGGAACTGCAGTTATGCAAGGGGGGAGATTCCCGGTCCAGATAACATATACAGTAGAGCGGGCAACATATCAGGCTGTTTTCTATTACAATGTTGCGGAAGAATTCGCGCTACCTGATACAGGAGACGAAGGGATGTATGGGATTATGGCGCTGATTGCTTTCATATCACTTATGGGCATGACTTTCCTGGTACGTCGTCGTACAAACGCATAAACATAACAACAAGGAACAAAAAAAAGAGCCTCCGGGCTCTTTTTTGTAAACTAGTTTGGTTCGGTGTTATTTTTGTTCACACTCTGGTATATTATGGTACAATTAAAATCAAGTGAGCGTTAGGTATTGCGACCCGATGGATAGGGGGTCAGCGTGCGACAGGGGTTGAAAAGGAGTTCCCATAATGGAAAACGGCCAACTGGAAACGGTTTCAAAAATTAGCAAAAAATCAAAACGTTTGGCAATGTTGGGGCTAATGACCACCGCACTAATATGGGGTTCCACATTTCCTGCAGGGAAATATGCCTTGCAGTACATGAGCCCTTTTTACCTTATGGCTTTCCGATTCCTCATCGCATTTGTTGTGATGGCGGTAATCTTTCGCAAAGACCTGATTGCGATTCGTTTCAAAGACTTGAAAGGTGGCATCATTGCGGGTTTATTTCTTGGCGTAGGTTATGCCAGCCAAATTTATGGTCTTCAATTCACCTCAGCAGGGAAGCAGTCGTTTTTGGCCGGAGCCTACGTCATCGTGGTACCGTTTTTAACTTGGATTGTGTTCAAAAAAAGTCCAACTATTAAGGCATACATCGGAGCTGTCATATGTTTTTGGGGCATCGGAATGATTACATTGACCGAATCGCTGACCATCGGAATCGGTGACAGCATTACGCTCATTAGCTCAGCGCTTTACGGAGGCCATATCGTTGTCACCGGATATTATGCACAAAAGCAAAACGCTGCTGTTTTTACCGCAACTCAATTTGCAGTGGGAGGCGTATTGGCCTTAATTTTGGGAATGTTGTTTAGCCCGCCCCCAACCCTGGAATGGAACATGGGGATACTGGCCATCGTTTATCTGGCCGTGTTTGGTTCGTTCATTGCTTATTATCTTCAAACGGTATGTCAAAAATACGTCAAGACATCCGTAACATCTCTAATCCTTAGCATGGAGGCTGTCTTCGGATGTCTCTTGTCTTTGGCTTTGCTGGGAGATGTCTTTACCATAAAGATGGCCATTGGAGCGGCAGCAATGCTAGCTGCCATTTGGATCAGCGAATTATAACCCTGTAAAAATTGTGTTTATTGAAGAAAGGAATCACCATGAGAGAGATGAGAAGAAAAGACAGATTGCTATCCCAGGAAGAAGCTATGGAAGTGTTAAAAAAGGGAGAGTATGGAATCCTTGCAACCGTTGATGGAAGTGGACAACCTTACGGAGTTCCCGTCAGTTATGTGGTATTGGATGGTTCTGTATATTTCCATGCAACCAATGCCGGCGGGTATAAGGTTGATAACTTCACAAAGAACAAGAAAGTCAGTTTTACAGTCGTCGGCGACACTCAGGTTCAGCCTGACCAATTTGGGACTCTCTACGAAAGTGCAATCGTCTTTGGCGACGCTACGATGGTGGAAGATGAAACTGAGCGAATTGCGGCATTTCGAGCATTTCTGCCCAAATATAGTCCGGATTTCCAAGTTGAAGGGGAAGAGTACATTAAAAATGCCGGTCCTCTTGCCAGCATTGTAAAGATTGGCATCAATGAAATCTCCGGTAAAAGCAAACGATAGTCGAGATGAAAAAAGTATGTGTAATCCACACTGGTGGAACCATCGGTATGGCAAAGACTCAAAATGGATATGCACCCAAGGCAGGTTATCTGAAAGCCATTCTTTCTCAGATGAAAGAACTGGAATCAGAGGAGCTGCCTCTCTTTGATTTGGTGGAGTACGAACCACTTTTGGACTCTTCTAATATTGCAGTAGAGCAATGGGTGAAGATGGCCGGGGATATCAAGGATAAATACAATGACTATGACGGATTTGTTATCTTGCATGGAACGGACACCATGGCTTACACCGCGGCTGCGCTTTCGTATATGTTGGAAGGACTTGCGAAGCCGGTCATCTTGACTGGATCTCAAATTCCACTATGTGAAATCAGAAGCGATGGCAAAGATAACCTAATTACTTCCTTGATATTGGCGGGATTTTATCAAGTGCCCGAAGTCTGCCTATTTTTCGGGAATCAATTGTATCGAGGTAACCGTGCCACCAAAGTCAGCTCAGACGATCTGATTGCTTTTGATTCGCCCAACTATCCACCCCTTGCAGATGCCGGAGTGCGCATTCATCTCAATGACATGGCGATCCGAAGACCCGGGGCTCAGTTAAAACTTACTTTGTTTGAGGCACATCAAATAGCGGTGCTAAAAATTTTTCCGGGCATACAATTCGAGGCGTTTGAAAACATCTTAACGCCCAAACTGAAGGGAATCGTGTTTGAGGCTTATGGCGCAGGGAACATCCCGGACTCTGACGGTGCGCTACAAACGTTCTTAAACAACGCCAATGAAAATGGAACCATCATTGTGGTATGCACCCAGTGCCTTAGAGGATCGGCGTCTATTGGTGAATATGAAACAAGCTTAAGCTTTGCTACCGCCGGAGCAGTAAGCGGATATGACATGATGGTGGAAGCAGCAGTCACAAAACTGTACTATTTATTGAGTCTTGGCTGCGGTTTTCTTGAAATCAAGCAACTGATGGAAACGAACCTTCGGGGGGAATTGTCGAAATAACCAACCCATGCGAAACAGATAAGCGAGCCAAAAGCAGGGGAAACGAAATGAGGTGCCAACATGGAACGCTGGAAAACGATATTCTCAAACCCGGTTTCGCCGAGAACAATACGCAAAGCGGAGCGGGCTAAGCAGAAGTACATTAATAAATTCGGCGATGACGCTAATTGTAGTTATGGATATCAATTGGAATCCAACGATATCCTGGGTCCTTTGTTTGGTGTAAAAAACATCAAGGTGGTCAAAGGAGGGTTTGGTGAAGAGATTCTGGACAAGGAAAATGGAATTCTGATCGGCAATATCCGTATGGGATTCGGTCACTACCGGATTTCCATGGCCATGGCTTCTGCCGCCCATGCAATGGGATACACACCCTACTGGTTTGATTTACACGCGTTTCAGGAGACAACCGGTGGCAAAATCATCGCGCACCTAAATAATCTTTACTCCATGGGATCCAGATGGTCCCAGAAATACCCACTATTTAATCAGCTTTTCTGGGAACCCATCAGCGCCAACGGTTTTAAGAAACTTTCTTATAACGCGGTGGATCAGAAAGTTGCCGAACTGATGATGCCAGCTTGCATCAATCTACCAAAGAGTATGCCCTTCGTCGCCACACATGTTTGGCCAGCCCAGGCAGCCGTACACGCAGAATTTACTAAGGTTGTCAACGCTATTCCAGACAACTGGCCTATGGGACTTCACCTGGCAGAAGGAGCCATACACACGGTCCAAACACCATCTGCTTTCCTGGGGTACAAGACCCTAAAAGGCATGAACGGTGACCAGATTTTAAAGCCGATCCCCAGAGGAGAGATCTTCGAAACAGGGCACTATGTCGATCACGAGCTGGTAGCAAATCTGACGTTAGATTGCAACAATAGACTGGAACGTCTTCACTCGCAAAAGTCTCTTCGGATTTTGCTCACAGTAGGTGGCGCCGGCGCGCAGGGTGAGATGTATGCCAAAATCATACGACAGCTGCTTCCCAGAGTTCGGGCAAACAAAGTTGCCTTATTCATCAATGTAGGCGACCACAAAAGCGTTTGGGAGAATCTAGTTCGGGAAATCCCAGTAATTGAAGAGGAAGCCACCACTTACTTTGAAGCATGGGAGGAGACCTGCGCGTTTGCAGCCAATGCTCTGGTGGGAACAGTGAAGGGCATCCACGTCTTTTATCATCAGGACATATTTGCGGCGGTCTATGCCACCAATTTATTAATGCGACCCTGCGATTTTATGATTACCAAACCCAGCGAGCTGGCATTTTATCCAGTGCCAAAACTTATGCTTAAGCGATTGGGCGGACATGAAGCCTGGGGTGCCATCCGTACGGCAGAATTGGGAGACGGGACCATTGAATGTGAAACCGTGGAACGAACATTACAAATGTTAGAATTGATGCTGGAGGAGCCGGAAATCCTGGAATCTATGAATGACCATATCTTGAAAGCCAATCAGGCAGGCGTGTATGATGGTGCGTACGAAGTGATCAAACTGGCGAGGAACTAGTTTTGCAAACATTCTGATAACAAGGTATAATGAAATTAAGATATTCAGGTATTTTTGTTATTCATCAGAACTGACAGGAAGAAAGAATGGACAAATTATACGAAAAAATGCTAAAAGAATCACCTTATGGATTCGCATACCATAAGGCAATATTCGACCAGAAGGGGGCTCCCGCTCGTTTCGAATGCCTCGAAATGAACGACGTTTTTAAGAAATTAGCATGTGTAACAGATGCAAGGTCGTTGGATTTAAAACTAGTGAAAGATCATTCTGGCGTCGAAGAGATTGATTTTGACTGGGAATTCCATTTTCAAGAGGTTGCACTCGGCAAAACCAATCAAGAATTTGTACTACATTCTACTGGAGATAACAAATATTATAAAGTGTTTATGTCGTCTCCGGAGGAAGACTATATTGCCACATGGGAAACCGAGATTACAGAAGAAATAACCAAGGCATTGGAGCATAGGCAATTACTAAAAACCTATGAAAACGTGATTTCAGGCTCAAATATGGGGATTTGGGAACTGAATGTGCAAACAGGCGAAGAAATTATTAATGACCGTTGGGCAGAAATGATAGGGTATACGAAAGAGGAACTCATTCCAATCAGCGAAAAGACATGGCTTGAAAACATCCATCCAGATGATTGGAAAAGGATTCAGCCAATCATTCAACGAGGATATGAAAAAGGGTATGGACATTATATCATCGAATTTCGAATGAAACACAAAAACGGAACCTGGGTTTGGATTCTTGGACGAGGAAAGGTGAATTCTTGGACCTCCGACGGGAAACCGATCTTGACCAGCGGTACACATACAGATATTACGGAAATGAAAAAGTCAGAAGAAGAAATGCAATATCTCAGCTATCATGACCCGCTTACAAAACTTTACAATAGAAGGTTCTATGAGGAAGAATTAGCGAGACTGGATGTCGAAAGAAATCTACCGATTGCGTTAATTATGGCGGATGTGAATGGACTGAAACTTGTAAACGATGCATTTGGACATGAAAAAGGCGATCATTTGTTGAAGTCAATTGCCAAAATTATCAAAGAA
>JBHEKY010000003.1:0-16952 GCA_041859095.1 Anaerovoracaceae bacterium | reverse complement strand
TGTATTATGTTTGTCAGCCATATGAGGGTGAGGCTGGTGCTATAGATTCGGATCTTCGCGGTCTTCGGTTTCTCATGGCCAAGCTTTGGCAGGAATGTAGTAACCCGAAGACAGGAGAACAGACCATTGCCCGAACCACCGAGCAACTGTTACAAATGCTGCTCGAAGAATTTACATTTTATACCTATCGGAAGAATCCCACAGGAGTCCTTGAAATCGTCAGACAGCCAGTCTCTACTCGGGACCTGTCCGCATTGAAAAGGTACTACCATGTTGCCGATCAAATTTATAGAAGATTCCAGAGCAATTTGAAGTTAACTGAGCTGGCTGAGGAAATCTATGTCAGCCCGGCACACCTTTCCCGGTCGCTAAAAAGCACCGTAGGTTTGACCTTCTCGGAGCTGCTTTCCCTGGCAAGGTCAGAAGAAGCAGAGAGGCTTCTATTCACCACCCAAAAGAGTGTGGATGAGATTGCTAACCAGGTAGGGTTTGCGAACAGAAAGCACCTGGCTATAAATTTTAAAAGATGGTACAAAAAAACGCCTACTGTTTTTCGTCAAGCAGTCCGAAAGGATCAATTCAACGCACAAGGACCCGTGTTTGGAAAAATCGACGAAAGCCGAGCACAAACTGTACTAGAAGGCTGGTTGGACGGGAAATAAGGGCTTATTCAACCAATGGTTGTGGAAAAGACAACTTAAAAGCGAGAAAATCAACGGATGATTGCTGTACTTCTCGCCCCATTTCACTAGAATAAGGGTGTAGAAAGGAGAACGAACATGGCAAATTCAATTGGAACACGAATCGCGGAAGCGAGAAAAAGAAAAGGGCTGACCCAGGATCAACTGGCGGAGGCAATGGGGGTATCCCCACAGGCGGTCAGCAAGTGGGAGAATGACATCTCTTGCCCGGACATTACCTTATTGCCACAACTGGCAGATTATTTTGGTATTAGCGTAGATGATTTACTGCGAGGCCCCGCGGTACAAGATGTCCAGATTGTCCCGGAAGAAGAACGTAAAGATTTCAACAAAATGATGCTTCGAATCAATGTGCTCAGCGCTAAGGGGGACAAAGTCAAAGTCAATCTGCCTATGCCGCTACTTAAAACCGGGCTGCAGATTGGCATGAACATGGAAAACATGGGGAATTATGATGCGTTAAAAGATATTGATTTTGATGCCATCCTCAAAATGGTAGAAAACGGCGTCATCGGGAAACTCGTGGAAGTCGAAACAGTAGACGGTGATATCGTCGAAATCGTGGTGGAGTAGGTGATGTGAATGTATATCAAAGTAAGAGCCGAGGGGAAACGGTTTACCCTGCCATTGCCAAATTTTCTCTTCGACCTGGGCGCTTGGGGCATGGGGATTGCCCTCAAAAACAATGCAGATATCCCTTTGACCAAGGAACAGATCAAACAACTGGTCATCGCTTTGAAGGAGGCCAAACGTACTTATGGCAGCTTGACCCTAGTGGATATCGAAACGGCCCAGGGCGAAATTGTTAAAATAGTATTGTAATCAATATGGCTAACCAAACCGATGTAGCAATGCATAACCCCCAAACTCGTTTTCATGGGTGAGGGGGTTTTATGTTATAATTTTCTAGGGCATGTTCGTGCCCGTCTCTTCCAAAACGTAAGAAACCCTTAAGAATTGTGACACCCTGTTCGTAAGAACTCCCTACTATAATGGGGCAAGACGAAAGAAAAGAGGAACCCTTCATGTGCGAAAACATCATCACCATTTTGGTTGTCGATGACGACAAGGAAATCCGAGAGGCCATCCGAACCTTACTGATGCAAGAAGGTTACAATGTGGTGACCGCTGCCGATGGGTTAGAAGCTTTGGACGCCTTGACGCAGCATCCTGTCCGGCTGATTTTGCTGGATGTGATGATGCCCAAAATGGACGGATTATCCGCCACCATGAAAATCCGGGAAAAGAACAACATTCCCATTATTATCCTTTCCGCCAAAGGGGAGGACACCGACAAAGTTCTGGGGCTTTCCATAGGAGCTGATGATTATATCACCAAGCCCTTTCACGCTCAGGAGTTGGTGGCCAGAGTCAAGAGCCAAATCAGAAGATACATGCAACTGGGAGATATGGGAACCGTTAAGAACAAGTCTCGCATCGTAAATGGAAGACTAACCCTGGACAAAGAAGCCAAGTCTTTGCTGGTGGATGGAGAAGATGTGAAACTGACACCAACGGAATACAAAATCCTAGAGTTGCTCATGGAAAATCCGGGTACCGTTTTCTCTGCTGAGAAGATTTACGAAATCGTCTGGAATGAAACGTCTTACGCGGTTGAAAATACTGTCATGGTTCATGTCCGAAGGATCCGGGAGAAGATTGAAATCAATCCCAGGGAACCGGAATACCTGAAAGTCGTGTGGGGCATCGGATACAAAATGGAGAGGGAGAGACAATAAATGAAGAGGAAAACAACAAAAACGATTGCCTGGCTATTGCTGGCGGTGTGCATCTTTATGACTGGCAAAACCCTGGCATCATCCATAGAAACTGTTATCAAAGAAGAGATTACAGCGGAATGTCTTTTTGTAACAGATTTTGTTGACAGCAGTTACCTGAAAGGGATTGCCATGTCAACGATTGGTCAATTGGAAGCCTGGTTAGAAGAGCAAACATCAACCCCGTATTTTCCCTTGAGTGAAGAGGATTTTAAATATTATGCGGCTAAGGGTGACAAAGTCATAACCAACGATCCTGATGCTACGAGAGAAGAGTATGAGAAGCAAAAAATTATGTTTGTGGCAGATGCCCAGACAACTGGTGCGGCATTTCAACCAAAATCCACATTTGATTTTCTTAGCGACCATGCCTCCCGCGGTAGAACCATATATTTTGCGATTCCAGATGAGACCATTGCAGCAATACAGGCTGATTGGACGCAAGATAGAGCAGTAATGATAAAAGCCCTAGAAATTGGTGCATTTTGGCTTCTTCTATCCCTCGTGTTGGTGGGATATCTCTTTGTAGTGGCCGGCAGGAAACAACAGGATGAAGAGTTGCATTTGCTTTCACTCGACCGTTGGTATACTGAAATATTTATGCTCCTTCTAGTCGGGATTTGGCTGGGATTTGCGGCTGTCATTGCGATGGGGTTTCGGATTGTTCTTTCAGTCGACTGGATCACGATGAGCACTGAAGCACAGAATGTGTATATCGGTTTGGTCTGCGGTATCATGCTACTGTCCCTCATGGTTACCATGCCACTTATCCGAAAAATAAAAGCAAAGCGACTTCTGATGGACTGTCTTTGTGTACGCGCATTGAAATGGTGTTGGAAGATAATAAAAAGTGTTGTACTTGGGGTCAAAGGTTTTTTTGACGGTAGTGCCTATAAGGAGCACTTGATGACAAAACGACTTTTCAGAAGTCAGGTGGTCTATATCTGCGGCAGCGCAGGGCTGTTGCTGTTCTTTGGTCTGATGTCATCTACTTCCGGAAGTTTTGCCCCGATGCTTCTATTCGCATTTTTCGAACTGCTGATTACTACCTGGTATGTGCTGGGCAACAAGAAGGCATATAACGATATCAATGCTGGTTATGTGGAGAGTTTGAATTCACAGATGAAATCTGAAAACACCAAAACAGCACTAATTACAAATGTGTCCCATGACCTAAAAACACCACTGACATCCATCATCACATATGTGGATTTGCTGGCCAAGGAAGAGGACCTGAGTGAAACTTCTCGAGATTATGTGAACATCATCGCAGGCAAAGCTGAAAGACTGAAGCATATTGTCGCTGATCTCTTTGATCTTTCCAAAAGCGTTAGTGGCAACATACCGATGGAACTGGACATTTTGGATTTAAAGACCCTGATGGAACAAACCTTGGCTGACATGAAAGAACCCATTGAAGGATCTGGTCATGGGATAAAAATTAACTTGGGGAAGGAGACGGTGAACATCTTTTCTGATGGGAAGAAGTTGTACCGGGTATTTCAGAACATTATCGACAACGCATTGAAATATTCTCTTGCAGGCTCTAGGATTTTCGTTGAAATGAAATCAAGCGGAGACAAGGTTTCGGTTATCATAAAAAACACCGCTGGATATGAAATGAACTTCACTGAAGAGGAAATCCTCCAACGGTTTACCCGTGGTGACGAATCACGGACCGGCGAAGGCAGTGGACTGGGATTGTCCATCGCTGAAAGCTTTACCCAATCTTGTGGCGGTAAGTTTAAACTGGACATCGATGGAGATCAGTTTAAGGTAACCGTAGAATTCCCCACCGTCGAAGTATCGGGGAGGATGGTGTAATGAATAAAAATATTTCACTGGGGCTGGTGGTCCTCTCGCTGATGGGGATTGGATTGACGTTTCAAATGGCAGAAGACACCATGAACCGTGATATTGAATGGATGATGGAAGCCAATTTGTTGGATTACGTGAATCCGATGGCAGTCTTGCTATGCTGCGCAGCGCTTGCCATATCACTTACCTCATTAATTCGGCAAAAAATGCAGGACAAAAAATAACAGGAAAGGAACTGATCATCCTCCTGAGAGGGTCAGCCATATTTTGGAATTTCGACGCACCGCTCATGAGAATATGATATAATCATAGGAAAAGGGAGGTGCGGACGTATGTCTAGACTAGAAATTGCGAGAACAGGATTAAAGGGACTTGATAAGCTGTTCCAAAATGTCCGATATGGAGAAAATATTGTTTGGCAGATTACTGATATCAAAGATTATAAGTTCTTTGCAGATTGCTTTGTCAACCAAGCCATTGCCGAGGGCAAAAATGCGCTGTATTTTCACTTTGGCAATTCCAGAGAGCTCTTAGAACCCCGGAATGGGCTACGAACCATCGAGATGGATGTAACCACAGGGTTTGAGGCATTTACCGTGAAAGCCTACAACGAAATCCAAAAGGAAAATCCAGGCACCTATTATGTTTTTGACTGCATCTCCAACCTTCAGACGGTTTGGGCAGCGGACTTCATGATGCGAAACTTCTACAAAGCCATTTGTTCCGCAATTTCGGAAATGAAAGGCATCGTATATTTCAGTATATGGACCGGTATTCACTCCTATGACTCTGTGAAGCAAATTGGGGATAACGCCAGCATCTTTGTCAATGCTCTCACTGGACCAAAGGGTACTTATGTTCACCCCCTTCGCGCCACAGAACGCCAGTCCCCAACCTTGTTTTTCCCGCATTTATTTCAGGATGACAATCACGATGAGCTGATTCCAATTGTTGATGGGATTTCAACCAGCAGATATTATGATTTGCTGAATCAAAGAACATTTCAGACCGGTCGTCGTTTTGTGGACAACTGGGAAGTCTTCTTTATGGAGGCGGAACAGGCTAAGACCAAAGAACCAAAAGTGCAGCAACAATTCTTAAACAAAGCCTACAAAATGCTGATTGGCAGAGATCCGGAACGAGAAGCTCTTTTTAAAGCCAATTTTGATTTGCAAGATTATATCAACATTAATCTGAGGCTTATCGGTTCCGGTAGCATTGGCGGTAAAGCCGCAGGCATGCTGCTGGCCAGAAAAATTCTTGAAAAAAACAGGCCTGACCTCTACTCGAAGTTAGAGCCCCATGATTCTTTCTATATTGGTTCCAACGTGTTTTACACTTTCTTAATCCGAAACAATTGGTGGAAACTATGGTTGGAACACAAAACCGATGAAGGGTACTTTTTGGCAGCAAGAGCCCTAAAAAGCCAGATTCCCTATGGGGAATTTCCGGATTTGGTCAAAGAAAAATATCAAAGGATGCTGGACTACTATGGCCAGAACCCAATTATTGCACGCTCCAGCAGTTTGCTGGAAGACGGGTTTGGCAATGCCTTTGCAGGCAAATACGACTCAGTTTTTTTGGTAAATGGTGGCACACCAGAAACAAGATACAATCAATTCATCAAGGCAGTCAAAGAAGTCTATGCCAGTGCCATGGATGAGTCCGCGTTGGTTTACCGAAAGCAACGGGGATTGGATAAGTCAGATGAGCAAATGTCCATCCTGGTTCAGAGGGTGTCGGGTTCAATATTTGAGGATATTTTCCTTCCTGGCGCTGCCGGCGTGGCCTATTCCGAAAACTCCTATGTCTGGAACAAAGACATTGACCCCAAAGCAGGCATGGTTCGAATTGTAGCAGGCCTGGGGACCCGTGCGGTGGACCGAACCCTGTCTGATCACCCGAGAATTGCCTCCTTAGACAAACCTCACTTGACACCATCCTCTTCGCCTTCGGACAAATTCAAATTTGTTCAACGTAATCTGGATGTTTTGGACTTTTCCGATAACGTGTTGCTGACGGTTCCTATTGAAGAAATCGTTGAAAAGGCACCAAAGTGGTTCCAGGACTTGTTCGTCGAGCACGATTATGCAGCGGAAGAACGTTTCCGTGAAATGGGTATGAACGAAAAAGTTGTCGCAACCTCTTGCCAAAAAATTCTGGATAACGAGGACCTTGTGACCACCATGCGTGAGATTTTGCGCACCATTCATGATCAATATCAATATCCGGTGGATCTTGAGTTTACCATCAACTTTTCTGAAGATGGACAGTTCCTTATCAACTTGGTTCAGTGCAGACCTTTGCAATCCAAAGGCGAGGGCACTGTCAAGGTGGTAATCCCCGATGTTCCACAGGATCAAATCCTGTTCAAACTGTTTGGTAATATTATGGGTGGCCCCATCCAAAAGAAATTTGACACCCTTTGCATCATTGATCCAAAAGGCTACGCAGAAATGCCATACAAAGAAAAATTTATGGTGGCCCAGGCTGTGAACGCAGTGAATCGATATGTACAGCTTGGCAATCATTCCCTCATGCTGATGGGGCCTGGACGGTGGGGGACCTCTTCCCCGGAACTAGGCGTACCTGTGAACTTTGCGCAGATATCCTATGTGGATGCCATCTTTGAGATGTCCTTTGAAAGCAGTGGTCTTATGCCCGAACTATCCTTTGGTAGCCACTTTTTCCAGGACCTGGTGGAAGCAGATATTTTCTATGGAGCAATCTACGAAAACGACTGTAGCGAGGGAAGAAAAAGTATTTATCAACCAGAAAAATTAGGACTGATGAAGGAAATATTTGCAGAAATTCCAGATATGCCAAAGGCACTCTCGGACATCGTCCAAGTGTATCAAGTCACCGAAACCCCGCTGATGTTGGTGGGTGACTCCGGTGGGCAGGAAGCGATATGCTATCTGGACACCCAGAAACAATAAGAGGTTTGCCATGAAAATAGAATGGAAAAAAACCGAGAAGCAAATCTATTTACCGGGGAACAATCCGGTCACAATCAGCATCCCAAAAATGAAATATTTCAGCATTACTGGGGTTGGGAATCCCAATCACGAGGCGTTTGCTGAAAAGATTTCGGTACTTTACGGACTGTCATATACCGTCAGGATGATGCCAAAGTCAGGAGTGACTCCGGAAGGGTATCAGGAATACACCGTATATCCATTGGAAGGGATCTGGGATCTGACCCAACAGGGTCGCCAGGCCGAAACCTTGGATAAGGATCAATTGGTCTACAAAATCATGATTCATCAACCGGATTTTGTGACCAAAGAAGTTGCCGACATGGCTTTGGACCGAGTACGAAAAAAGAATCCGACGCCATTGCTGGACCAGGTGGTATTTGAAGAAATGGAAGACGGTCTTTGCGTTCAGATGATGCACATCGGTACGTATGACAGTGAACCCGTAAGCTTTGCCAGGATGGATGCGTACATGACTTCGCAAGGTCTGTCGAGGAAATCCAAAGTCCACAAAGAAATTTACATCTCGGATTTTCGGAAGACTAAACCGGAAGACCTGAAAACCGTCCTTCGATATTTTGTAACACAGGAGTAACCAGATGAAAGTACTCATTTTAACTGTCACCGCCGGATATGGACATCATGCAGCTGCTAAGGCGATTGAAACGGTTTTAACGGAGCGCGGAGCCACTGTTGAGATTGTCGATGTGCTGGAGCAAATCAATCGGTTACTGCAGGAAGCATTTGCAAGAGGTTATTTGCTTTCAACGAAATACGGCAAAGAGGTTTACAAAAAGCTTTATTCCTATTTGGAGCAGAAGGGTCAAAAAACATCAAAGTATAACTTTGGCAACATGGCGCCGGCCTTGATGGCGTTGCGTTTTGAGGATTGCATCTACGATTTCGATCCGGATGTGATTATTTGCACCCATGTGACCGCAGCCCATGTAGTCAGCGAAGTCAAAAGGAATATCAAGACAGCCCCTGCGATTGGAATTGTCACGGACTACACCATGCACCCATTTTGGGAAGATGCGACCAGGGTAGAGCACATCATTCTTGCCAGCGAACTATTAATTCCACGTGCAGTTGCCATTGGGATTGAAGAAAAAAGAATCTTGCCGCTTGGTATTCCAATCCACCCAAAATTTAAAAATAAAATCCCAAAATCCCTTGCACGGGAGCAATTAAATCTTCATCAGGATTGCCCGGTGGCGCTTGTCATGGGTGGCAGCATGGGGTTCGGCGGGATTGTAAAGTTGGTTGAATCCTTAAAGGATACCAATATGCAAATCCTAGCCGTCTCAGGAAAAAATAAGCGCCAATACCGCAACCTTTTGAAGTTGGAGAAGAGTACCAATTTGAAAGTCTTTGGATTTGTCGATAATATTGAAGTACTCATGGATGCAGCAGATTGTATCGGCACCAAGCCAGGCGGTCTGACAGTTACAGAAAGTATGCTGAAAGGTCTCCCGATGATTTTGACTGACCCGATTCCCGGACAGGAAGAGCGGAACACAGAATTCCTAATGAATCTGGGATTGGCGCTTCATGCATCAAAAACGTTTCCTGTTACGGAAGCTTTGAACTTTTTATTTTATAACAATAAAAGGTGTGAGCTGATGACAGAAAACATGAAACTCTATGCCAAACCCAATGCAACAGAAGATCTCTGTGATTTCGTTTATTCACTAGGAAGTTCGGGAGAATAGAAAAATATGGCTTAGCTTGATTTCATCCAAAAATTTGTGGTATAAAGATTTTATTAATACGTTCAATGAAAAGGAGGATCTTATGAAACAATATGTTTGCTCGGTATGCGGTTACGTTTACGACAGAGAAGAGTCTTTTGAAGAACAACCGGCTGATTTTAAATGCCCGGTTTGTGGGGTATCAAAGGATAAGTTTACGTTAGAAGAGGTTGAAGAGAGCAACGAGTGGTAAATCACTGAAAGGGCTCGTTAACCAAGATATTAAGAAATAAAAATAACTGCAATGCCTTTTGGATATTGCAGTTATTTTTTAGGTTAATTCGTATTTTGGATTTATTCCTGCTTTTATTTGCCGAAATATCTGTTTAGCAACCCTTCAAAAGCCCGACCGTGACGGGCTTCGTCTTTGGCCATCTCGTGTACCGTGTCATGTATGGCATCCAGATTCTGGTCCTTTGCCATTTTAGCAAGTGCTTTTTTGCCTGAGCAAGCACCGTTTTCGGCATCCACACGCATTTGCAGATTCTTCTCTGTGGAATCTGTGATTACCTCACCCAACAGCTCTGCAAACTTTGCCGCATGCTCTGCTTCTTCCCAGGCAGCCTTCTCCCAATACAGACCGATTTCCGGATACCCTTCTCTATGTGCCACTCTTGACATGGCAAGATACATACCAACCTCGGTGCATTCTCCCATAAAGTTAGCGCGAAGACCCTCTAAAATTTCGGAGTCCACACCTTTGGCAACCCCTACCACATGCTGGTCAGCCCATTCCATTTTTCCCGCTTCTGCTTTTATAAACTTTTCTGCAGGTACTTTGCACTGTGGGCAATTTGTGGGTGGGTGCTCTCCTTCAAATACATAGCCACATACTGAACATGTCCATTTCATAATAAATTCCTCCGTGATATTCGTTTAATTTACTGGTAACAATTATTACTTTTTACTTTTACCATGGGATTCGCATTCTTAAACAACAAAAAGAAAAAACTCCCCTAATAAAAAGGAGAGTGAAGAGGTAGGCGCACCGATTTTTGATGCTTATGCGTGGATGTGATGGTTGACCCTCTGGAAAATCATATCCAGGGCAACCAGATTGAATCCGCCGTCTAAGACAATTAAATCTGCAAACCGTTTGGATGGTTCAACATATTGTTCATGCATGGGCTTAACCGTGGTTAAATATTGTTGGATGACCGACTGCAGGGTTCTGGCCCGCTCTTCAACGTCCCGCTGGATCCTACGGAGAATCCGAACATCTGCATCAGTATCCACAAAGATTTTAATGTCCATCATGTCTCGCAGTTCTTTCTCAGCGAAAATGAGAATCCCTTCAACGATGATGACTTTGGAAGGCTGAATGACTTGATTCTGTTCCGACCTGTTATGCTGTGTATAATCATAAATCGGGCTTTCGATGGAATTGCCCGCTTTTAAAGCTTTCAAATGTTTTATAATCAGCGGAGTCTCGAAGGCATCCGGGTGATCATAATTCACTTTGCTGCGTTGATCATAGGTTTTGCCAACCTGAAGACGATAATAGTTGTCATGATAGATGACAGTGACATCATCGCCAAATCGCTTCCTGATTTGTTCCGTAAGGGTTGTTTTGCCACTGCCGGTACCTCCGGCAATGCCGATGATCATAATATCACTCATCTTTATATCTCCGATTAATGCATGAAAAGGTTGCAAAGTAATGACTGGATATCATCCTGAATAATTATAACACATACCTTGAAAGGAAGAAAAAAATTAATATATATTCAGTTAAAAAAATAATATCACATCCCGCAAAAAAGGGTGACGAATCTAGTAAAAAGTGGTACACTCAACTTAAGTAAACCCATGAGGAAACATAGGGTTTAGCTAAGAAATTCTAGAATATGGAGGGAATAATATGAAGAAACTATTAGTTACTTTGCTCATGTTCGCCATGATCTTCACAATGGCTGGCACTTTTGCCGCTTGTGGTGGATCAGAAGCAGATACCTATGAGCTGGCTCTTGTCACTGACGTGGGCACAATCGACGACAAGTCCTTCAACCAGGGCGCTTGGGAAGGCCTTGTACAATACGCCGAAGAAAACAATATTACCCACAAATATTACAAGCCTGCTGAAAAGAGCACAGAAGCTTATGTCGAAGCAATCGGTCTGGCGGTAGAAGGTGGCGCAAAAGTCATTGTTTGCCCCGGATTCTTGTTTGAACCGGCAGTATTTGAAGCACAAGATCTGTATCCCGACACCAAGTTCATCATCTTGGACGGATATCCGCACTCTGGCGACTACACTCCGGTAGTAAAAGATAACGTTTATTCTATCTTCTTCAAAGAAGACCAGGCTGGATTCCTTGCCGGCTATGCCGCTGTCAAAGGCGGATTCACCAAATTGGGATTCGTCGGCGGGATGGAAGTTCCTGCAGTACAAAGATTCGGTCTTGGATTTATCCAGGGTGCTGAATTCGCTGCCAAGGAAATGGGTGTTGCTTCAATTGAAATGAAGTATCACTACACTGGTGACTTTGCACCTTCTTCAGAAACACAAACATTGGCGGCATCCTGGTACAACAGCGGCACCGAAGTCATCTTCGCGGCAGCCGGCGGTGCAGGAAACTCAGTCATGGCGGCAGCGGCTGAAACCGGCGACAAAGTCATTGGCGTTGACGTTGACCAGAGCAGTCAGTCCGATACAGTCATGACCTCGGCTATGAAAGGCTTGGGCGTTGCTGTATACGATGGACTGAAGGCATATTATGATGACAAGTTCCCAGGCGGCGAAATCGTCTACATGGGCGCTGACGTCGATGGCATCGGCCTACCGATGGAAAACACTAAGATTGATGGATTTAAACAGGCTGACTACGACGCCATTTTCGACAAATTGGCTGATGGGTCTGTCACAGTAAATGATGACATCACCAAAAAAGCCACCGATTACAACTCCATGATTACCAAAGTAACACTCATTTAATCACATTTATGAAAAGTCGGGGGCTGGACATGTTCAGCCCCCGCTTTTTATAAGCCCTTCCAGCAGCCGTCCGCAATGGAAAAAGGAGGAATCAGATTGTCTGAATACATTATTGAAATGTTAAATATCACAAAAGAGTTCCCCGGGATCAAGGCCAATGACGACATCACCCTGCAAGTCAAAAAAGGAGAAATCCATGCGTTGCTGGGTGAAAACGGCGCGGGCAAGTCCACTTTGATGAGCATTCTCTTCGGCTTGTATCAGCCGGACAGCGGTGTGATTCGCATACGTGGAGAAGAGGTCAAAATTACCGGACCCAGAGTGGCCAATGACCTTGGCATCGGCATGACTCACCAACATTTCAAACTGGTGCATAATTTCACCGTGCTACAGAGCATCATTTTGGGTGTCGAAGACGTGAAAGCAGGATTTCTGCAAATGGACCAGGCCAGAGAAAAAATCGTTGCCCTATCAGAGAAGTACGGATTGAAAGTCGATCCGGACGCCATCATTGACGAAATATCCGTAGGCATGCAGCAGCGGGTAGAGATCCTGAAGATGCTGTACCGGGACAATGATATCCTTATTTTTGACGAACCCACAGCAGTGTTGACACCACAGGAAATCAGTGATCTGATGGATATCATGAAAAATCTCGCAGCGGAAGGAAAGTCTATCCTGTTCATTACCCACAAATTGAACGAAATCAAAGAAGTGGCCGACCGATGCTCCGTACTTCGGCGGGGCAAACTGGTTGGCGTGATTGACGTTGATGTAACCGACAAAGAAACCATGTCTGAAATGATGGTTGGAAGAAAAGTAAACTTGAACATATCAAAGCGAGAGATTGAAACGGGATGCGAAGTGCTTCGGGTCGAGAATCTCGTTGTGAAGAGCAATCAGGCAGGCCATACAAAGAACCTGGTCAACGGTGCCTCCTTCAATGTGCATTGCGGTGAAATTGTTTGCATTGCAGGCGTTGACGGAAATGGGCAGAGCCAGCTTGTCTATGCGTTGACCGGCATGATGAAACATGAAGCCGGAACCATCACCCTGCTTGGTGAGGATATCAGCAAAAAATCCGTTCGCTACCGAAGTGTGCATGGTATGGGACACATTCCTGAAGACCGGCACAAACACGGATTGGTGTTGGACTATACATTGGAAGAAAACCTGGTGTTGCAGACCTACTTCACGCCTCGATTCCAAAAACACGGATTCCTGCGCAAAAGGGATATCAGGGAATATGCGGAAGACCTAATCGAAAAGTTCGACATCCGAAGCGGCGAAGGAGGAAAGACTCCTGCCAGATCCATGAGCGGTGGCAATCAACAGAAGGCAATCGTTGCTCGGGAAATCGACCGAAACATTGATTTGCTGATAGCTGTTCAGCCAACCAGAGGACTCGACGTGGGCGCCATTGAATCCATTTATGAATTCTTGGTGTCGCAACGGGATGAAGGCAAGGCGGTATTAATCATTTCCTTGGATCTGGATGAAGTATTTCATCTGGCAGATCGAATTCTGGTCATTTATGAAGGTGAAATTGTCGGTGATATGGATCCCGACAAAACATCAGCAAAAGAGCTTGGAATGTACATGGCCGGTTCCAAGAGAGAGGAGATTGTGCTGAAATGAAAAAACCAAATTTCTTGCAAAGGATCGAGAAACCTGAAGAAGAGATCCTGGAACGCAAAATGTCCAGAATTTCAAGAGTCATCCAGATGCTGCTGAATGTAAACTTGTTGTCTGCATTAATGGCTATTCTGTTCGGCATGATCATCGGTTTCATAATCATGTTGGTTTCTAATCCCTCACAGGCTGTGGATGGGTTTGCAGCAATCATCATTTCACCTTTGACCGGCGGGAGCCGGGTGATTGGACAAGTGCTCTATTATGCGACACCGCTGATCCTAACAGGACTTTCAGTGGGCTTTGCTTTCAAAACAGGCTTGTTCAACATCGGAGCCACCGGGCAGTTCACCATGGGCGGCTATGCGGCCATCATGGTGGGGGTGTATGGGGGTAGCTTGGGAAGCGTACATTGGCTGGTGGGTTTGATCGCCGCCGCCATCGCAGGCGGGCTTTGGGGATTGATTCCAGGAGTCTTGAAGGCTTATGCCAATGTCCATGAAGTCATTTCGTCCATTATGATGAACTATATTGGCATGTATACGGTCAACTATCTGGTCGTCAAAACATGTTTCAACTCCCTTAAAAATGAGACCTTGCCAGTTCTGCCGTCAGCAGAGATCCCATCCATGGGAATGAATATCCTGTTTCCGGGGTCCTTTGTCAACGGTGGTCTTTTGGTGGGACTCGCCTCGGTGGCGGTCATTTACATCATTTTGCAAAAGACCACTTTCGGCTATGAACTGAAAGCGGTCGGCCATAACAAAGACGCCGCCAAATACGCAGGCATCAATGAAAAAAAGAGCATCATCTATTCCATGGTCATCGCAGGTGCTTTGTCCGGCTTGGGCGGTGGTCTGATTTTTCTGGCAGGAACCGGCAAGCAGTACACAGTAGTGGATGTGCTGGCCGGCGAAGGCTTCAATGGAATTGCGGTCGCCCTTCTAGGATTGTCCCATCCGATCGGCGTCGCCCTTGCTGCCATATTCATAGGATACATCACAGTGGGTGGTTTCAACATGCAGCTCTATGACTTTGTGCCCGAAATCATCAATATCATCACAGCCATGATCATTTACTCCGCTGCTTGCGCATTGCTGTTCAAAGGATTAATCAACAGGATTCGCAAGCCAAAGAATGTTTTGCATGAGCAGGCACCGTTGCACGACCGAAAGGAAAATCCGCCAAATCCTGTCCCGGTTGATGAGCCATCCCAGAAAGGAGGGGAACAATAATGGATTTGATTTTCTTCTTAGTACAAAAAACGATGCTGTTCTCTATTCCATTGCTGGTTGTGGCTTTGGGAGGCATGTTCGCGGAACGATCCGGCATTGTCAACATCGCACTGGATGGTATTATGATATTTGGTGCATTTTGCTCCATCTTGTTTATCAACTTCACCCAAGATTTCATGTCGGGACAGCTGCTGCTGTTACTGGCCATTTTGGTGGCAGGCGTTTCAGGCGTGATCATTTCTCTGCTTCATGCGTATGCGTCGGTAAATCTGAACGCAGATCAGGTTATTTCTGGTACAGCCATAAATATGCTGGCCCCGGCGGTGGCCATCTATGTGGCCAGAATGATTCAAGGAGTGCAGCAAATATCGTTTCAGAACACCTTCCGTATCAGCGAAGTACCTATTTTATCGGACATTCCTATCATTGGGCCCATGTTATTCAAAAATGCCTACATCACAACTTACCTGGGATTCGCCATTTTAGTGGCGGCGGTAGTTATTCTATACAAAACTCGTTTTGGCCTGCGGCTACGTGCCTGCGGTGAGCATCCCCAAGCTGCCGATTCTGTCGGCATCAATGTCTACAAAATGCGTTATGCCGGGGTCATGATCTCCGGATTCCTTGGCGGATTGGGTGGCTTGATTTTTGTGGTTCCTACCTCGACAGAGTTCAATTCCACTGTTGCCGGTTATGGGTTCCTGGCCTTGGCGGTTATGATTTTTGGTAACTGGAAACCGTTGCCCATCCTGGGTGCCGCGTTATTCTTCGGTGTCATGAAAACCATTGCGGCAGCCTATTCCGGTATCCCATGGTTGCTGGAATTAAATATTGACAGTGCGTTCTTTAAGATGACTCCATATGTGGCCACCTTGATTGTACTGGCATTCACATCCAAAAAATCTCAGGCCCCGCGTGCGGAGGGTATTCCATACGACAAAGGACAACGATAGTCCAACACATAACTCAACTACCTAAGGATATATACAGCAAAGGCTGGCATTCATTGCCAGCCTTTTTATTGTGTTTATTGTATTTGTTGTGGTTATTATATCCCAGATTTGTCTGTGTACTAATTATGCATAGATTTCCAAAAAATTAAAGCGTTGCCAGCAATTCTTCGGTTTCAACCTTGTCATCGTTTGCGATGGCATCCCGAATTCGCTTGTGGTTATGGGCATCGATTTTATAACGAGTAGAAGTAAAAATGCCAATACCTAATGTGAAGATGGGAACAATACACATGAAAAATCGTATGGCGTTTTGTGCTGACTCCGGCTGGGAGACAACGGCTGCAGCACCGGGTACTTGCTCTTGAAAACCAAATACGCCTAGTACCGCCATGACGAAAGCCAGGGCGATAGCAGATATTACTTTGTTAGTGAAGTTGCTGCATCCACCTAGTTGGCCGTCATTCCGTGTACCGAAATTAAGTCGTGAAAAGTCAGCCACATCACCAAACATTGTGTGGGGAACCAATCCCGGTCCGCTGATGCCAAAACCGATCAAAGCCGCAAGAACATAGATGAGTATGTGGGGTGAATCGGGCTTGACCAAATAAAGCAATAGGGCGGAAACAATCCAGATGCCTGCGCCCAGGCGGTACGCATAGGTTTTACTGGTTTTGCCTATGAGCCATAAATAGAAGGGAAGTGCGACTATTTGCATGCCGAACATCAAGGCGGCAGACAGTAATCCTAGCATATTGGGTTTTCCCTGAGCCGTCAGATCCTGGCAAATATAAAAATTGATGTAAAAGAAAAACAGTCCACTCATAATCGCCATGGTACCTGATACCGATAAAAACATAATGAGCTGTTGCCGATATGGTCGCATACGGTATAAAGGACCAAAACCAAAGACACTTCCTCCGGTTTTCATCGCCGGTGCTTTGATTTCTTCTCTTGCAAATAGGCCGGTTGCCAAAACGCATAATGCAAAAACGACCCCGAAGGATGCCCCCATGACGATGTAACCTGAGTTACCTTCAAAGGATGCGACAATCATGCCAGGAACAGCAACGCAGAGAATTGATGAAAAAATGCTGAACCCCAATCGCCATGAATTGAAGGATGCCCGCTGCTGATAGTCTGATGAAATCTCAGAAGACAATGAATAATAGGGAAT
>JBHEKY010000018.1:0-89128 GCA_041859095.1 Anaerovoracaceae bacterium | reverse complement strand
CTTATGTTTTTCAACAACCAAAAGGCCGAAGAACAACGGTTGTTCTCCGGCCTTTTGGTTAAGGTTGACGTCCTGGTCTTCCTGTCGTATACCCAAACGATTACAACGAATCAATGGGTTACGTATTTCAATCTCATCGTATCACGACCTGTTATGTTTGTATATGTTTTTTTGTGAAAACTTCCAAAATGCAGTGTCGTTAGTTGGTCTTTCTCCAATTTGATTAAAACAGGTTCTGTATACTCATGAGCAGCCAAGGCAAAAATACAGCAGGAATCAAGTTGGCTACCCGAATTTCTTTGACTTCCAGGAAGTTGAATCCGATGGCGGCCACAATCAGGCTGCCGGTTGCGGACATCTCTACAATGATAGGGTCTGGAATCAGCCCAACCGCACTCATAGCAAGCAAGGCGATGGCTCCCTGATAAAGCAATACCGGAATGGCGGAAAAAGCCACGCCGATGCCCAGTCGATACGCAAACACAATACAGATGGCTCCATCGAGAATGGACTTGGCAAACAGCATCTGATGGTCTCCTGTGAGACCACTTTCCATGGATCCAACAATGGCCATGGAACCGGTGCAGAAGATAATCGTTGCTGATACGAATCCCTTGGTGAATCCACCGCCGGAAAAGCCCAGTTTCTTCTCCGTCCAATCTCCCAAGAAGCGCATGCCTTTGTCGATGTTCAGGGCTTCGCCCACCACCGCACCCAGCACCACGCTGAGAATTAAGATGAGACTTTCCTTGCTTTCCAGCGCGCCTGAAATACCGATATAGATAACGGTCAATCCCAGCCCTTTCATGATGGTTTCCTGGAAACGGTCCGGAATGCTTTTCCCAAAAGTTTTAGATAAAAGTATACCAAACAGGGAACAGATTACAATGGTCACTGCGTTTACGATGGGTCCTAACATGTCAACTCCTTATTGATCGCGTTGGTATTATTGGATTTTTGATCTCATTTGAGAGATCGCATATAGTAAAACAAATATTGTTGGGCGATTCCGGCGTAGGGGCCGAAAACCCGGTCCGCAAATTCCGTCATGGCCTTGGTGTCTTTTTCTTCAAATCCGTACAGTTCGTGCATCACTTTTCGGACCCACACGTCGATGGGAAACCGATGCAGCCTGGCCAGGGAAAACAGCAGGATGCAATTGGCCACTTTGGGGCCCACGCCGCTTAAGCTGTGAATACAATCCTCCAGGGTTTCGATGCCCCGATACTTGATTTCGTTGGCGGTGCTGGTTAGATACTTGGCACGGTACCCCAGTTTGCAGACGTCCAGTTCTTCGGGAGAAAGGGATGCCAGCTTTTCGGGAGTAGGCAGGTTGTAATAGGTTTTACCCCGGTAGGCGCCGGCTTCTGTGCCAAAATTCATGGCTAATGATTCTACGCATTTTCTGATTCTGGGGATGTTGTTGTTGGCGGATAAAATGAAAGAAACCAAGGTTTCCCAGGGCTCCTGCCGTAAAATCCGCATGCCTCCCCCAAACCCGATGGCTTGGGCCACAATGGGGTCCGCTTCCGACAAGCTTTTTTTGATGATACCGTAGTCGGTGTTAAGGTCAAAATAGTCCGTCCAGAAAGCCCGATCCGCTTCCTCCGCATTATCCAAAACAATGGTGCCATCCATGGGCGACGCTTCGGGTAAGAAAGTCAGGTTGGCAATTCGTCCAGAGACGATGCCGGTGTAGCTGCCGTCCGGTTCTTTGTTCCATCGGAAACACTGCCCGCAGTCTAAGGTATGGTCCGGATGGAAGTTCCTTGCAGGTATTCTCACTTCACTCATGCCAAGCCACGGATTTCCACGTTGATTTGCTTGATGTTAAACGCAGTCATGCTTTCTACCATTTGTGCGCACTGTTGCTGCAGTAGCTTGGCACTTTGGACAGCGTGACTCTCAATCCTCATATTCACCAGCACCGTTATGCGAAGGCCGCTTTTTTTGTTATCTGTAATGACACGAAGAACGCTGGTCACATCTTTCATCTCAAGAGCAGTGAGCTCTACAATGTCGGAAATCACCTTATCCGTAATCTTGAATTCTCCCAGATAGCTGTACGTAGGCCGCACCACGGATTTTTCGGTAAAGCCTCCTTTGCCCGGTCCCCAACCGCGGAAAATTCTGAGAGAATCCACAAAGTACCCGGAAAAATGCCGCTTCAGCTTCATGGAGGGCACGGGCACAACGTGTTTTCCCTGGCCGAAGCGCTGCTTCTTGGCATAATCCCTTTCCTTTTCGGTGGTGATGTCTTCAATATATACGATTTCTGTAAATTCCGGGAGCTCCAGCCGCACACGGATTCGTTCCACCATGGCGTCTGAGGTGCCGATAATCAGCAGACTCTCGGGGTTTATGGTCTTTAGCTTTTTGGCCACATCGGTTTTGTGGTCTTCGTGGCTGAACAGCGCTGTCTTAATGGCGCCAACAACCGTTGGCTGCCGCTTGGCCGAAATTCCTGCCACCACGTCATTGTTGTATATAAACAAACCATCGTCGATAATTCCCACGATGTTTTTGGTTCTGCAAACATTCATTGCCTGATAGCTTTTCCCGGTACCGCTCTTGCCTACCAGAGCATAAACTTTCATCTTCTCTTATCCTATTCTCTCTTTACTTATTCATTTCACTTTGATATAATGACCGCGGAATATGAAATCAATTCTGCAATCTAATAAGGAGGATTCAAAATGGCTTATAAAATTAACGAAGAGTGCATCAGCTGTGGCGTATGTGCACCCGAATGCCCAACAGAAGCAATTACTGAAGGCGACAGCATTTATGTAATCGATGCCGACAAATGCATTGATTGTGGCGCTTGCGAAGAAGTTTGCCCTGTTGACGCTCCAAAGCCAGAATAACAAATTCTGTTCGGTTGCTTAATACCGATAAGGAATAACCGTTTCGAATCGAAACGGTTATTTTGTTTGTTATTTATTGCTTTCCATTTTGTTGATGTGGTAGACCAGAGAGTATAAACTGTCGCTTAAGTGAACATTCTCAACCGCCACATGCCCTGGTAATTCCAGATCCACCGGCGCAAAGTTCCAGATTCCTTTCACCCCGGCAAAGCATAGTTTATCTGCGACTTCCTGCGCACTTTCTTTGCCAGTACAAATGATGCCGATGTCTGTTTTGCGGGTTTCGATAAAATCAACCATGGTATCATAGTCCAGGATTGGCACGCCGTCCAAATTTTGACCAATCATTTCGGGGTCGATTTCAAATATTCCTTCTACGGCAAATCCAGAGCGGTAACTCCCGATGTAATTGGTAATGGCATGGCCCAGATTTCCTGCCCCGACAAGTACCAGACGGTATTTGCTTTTGAGCCCCAAAATCCCGCTGATTTCGCCATAGAGGTCTTTGACATTGTAGCCATACCCTTGTTGGCCAAAGCCACCGAAATTATTCAGATCCTGCCTGATTTGAGAAGCAGTGTATCCGATCAGCTTACTGAATTCATTGGAAGAAATTTTGTCGACACCTTTTTTCTGCAGTTCGCCCAAATACCTGCGGTATCTAGGGAGTCTCCTGATGACTGCATTTGATATTTTTGCGCCCTTTTTCATATTACTTTTCTCTTCCTTCGACGTAGCGAACCAGGTCGCCTACACGCTGGAATTTTTCGGCATCCTCATCAGGAATTTCAATTCCGTATTTTTCTTCGATGAGAATGATAATTTCAACGGCATCGATGGAATCCGCTTCCAGGTCTTTCATCAAATGTGTATCCATAGTGATAATTGATTCATCCACCTTTAATTGTTCAGCGATGATCTTCTTAATTATTTCAAATGCCATATTGTACCTCCATAGTTCTAATGTATTCCTAATTATATTGTTTTTACTTTGTTATTGCAACCATTTTTCATATTTGCCATTGAGGGTTTCCCTGGCATCCGAAAGTTCTTGGGCCAATTTTTCTAAGGCTTTGGGGTTCCGCATCACCTCTTCCGAGGAAATTTGCTCTTCGATTTCGCTGATGACAAACTCCAGTTCCTCGATTTCCTGCTCCAGTCTCTCCGCATCCCGTGCTTCTTTGCGCCTTGATGCTTCTTCCTCTTTTTTAATCCTTCGCTCGTCCGCGGGGGAAAGGAAGGCAGGAAGTGGTTCCGGCTGGCCTGTTTTTGGGTTTTGGCTGAGTTCATCCATGTATTTTTTGCCTGATTCGATGGTCTGCTTCTTTTCGGTATAATAGTCGTAGTTTCCTAAAAACTCAGTTAGACCATCACGACCCAACTCAATAATTCTTGTGGGGATTTTCCGTAGGAAATATCGATCATGGGAAATGACCAAGATGGTACCCGGAAAGTCTAAAAGCGCCTCTTCAAAAACCTCTTTGGATTCGATGTCCAAATGGTTGGTGGGTTCATCCAGCAGCAAAACGTTGTTGCCGGCCAAAAGCATTTTGAGTAAGGAAAGTCTGGCACGCTCCCCACCGCTTAGCGCGCGGATGGGCAAAAAGACCATGTCGTTGCGGAAAAGGAACCGACCCAGGATACTGCGCATCTCCGTGTCCGGATAAAGCCGATAGGAATCCTTGAGTTCCTCCAGCACGGTATTGCTTTCGTTGAGCAGCTTTTGCTCCTGATCGTAGTAGCCGAATTCCACATTGTGCCCGACTTTGATTTTGCCTTCCCGGGGTTCCATTTCCCCGAGAATCATGCGAAATAAGGTGGTTTTACCAATGCCGTTGGGGCCGACCATGCAGATTCGTTCGCCTC
Source organism: Anaerovoracaceae bacterium (assembly GCA_041859095.1). Lineage (GTDB taxonomy): Bacteria > Bacillota > Clostridia > Peptostreptococcales > Anaerovoracaceae > UBA1422. Next base: position 84,395 of record JBHEKY010000018.1, on the reverse strand, counting down.
GCTTAAAGTCGAAGTTCACATCGTGAAACAGGTCTTTTTTAGTTCGTCCTACCCCAAAACTCATGGCCAGGCCTTCGCCTTGCAGCACATCGTTGCCACTTTTAAAGTTTTCCCTGAAGCGAATTTTGATTTTACCCCGCGTGGCTTCCGGCGCTTCCAGCCGTTCTACTTGCGCCAGTCTTTTTTCGCGGGATTGGGCTCGTTTCACCAACTTCTCCGTGCCGTGCCCCTTAAAACGTCGGATAATTTCTTCCTGCCGTTGAATTTCCTTTTGTTGAATATGATATTTCTTCAGCTCGTCCTCCCGCAGAACGCGTTTTTTGTCTGCGAAGGTGCTATAGGATCCGTCGTAAATATGGAGTTTATGGTTTTCAATCTCTGCGATTCGGTTGATGGTCTGATCTAGAAAATACCGATCATGGGAAATCAATAGGATGGTGCCTTTGTAGCTTTTTAGGTACTGCTCCAGCCATTTTAAGGTGCCGATGTCCAAGTGGTTAGTGGGTTCATCAAGCAATAGCAGGTCGGGTTTCTTAAGCAGCAAGCAGGCTAGTGCCAGCCGGGTTTTTTCGCCGCCACTGAGTGCGGAAATAGATTTTCCCCAATCGGTTTCGCCGAAAGCCATGCCAGCCAGCATGCCTTTGACCTCACTTTTGTAAGAGTATCCGCCTGCCCGTTCAAAGGCCTGATGGAGCTCGTCGTATTGATGAACCAAGGCTGTCTGAGCAGTTCCGTGTTCCATGGTGGCAATCCGGGCCGAAATCTCCAACATGTCTTTATCCATCCTGTCCATATGGGCAAAGATGGCTTCCGCTTCCTGCAAAATGGTTCGGCTAGGATCAAAATCATCCTTCTGCTTCAGCACGCCGATGGTGGTATTTTGGGACACAAAAACGCCTCCCGAATCCCAGGTCAGTTCGCCGGAAAGGAGTTTCAGAAGGGTGGTTTTGCCTGCACCGTTAGCGCCAATGATGCCAACTCGATCGCCTTCATTGACATGAAACGAAACGTCCTTTAGGATGACATCCGTACCGTATGCTTTTGTTAAATTGGTTGCACTTAATACAATCATAGCTTGTTTCTTTTCCTATCTGGTTGTTGCAAAGGAGTCAAGGGGCAGGCTGGCGTAAGCATCCAGTGTCAGGTCATCCATTATGCCTGCCTTCTGGTTGTAATACGCAGCGCAACCGATCATAGCGGCGTTGTCGGTGCACAGCACCGGTGCCGGGACGCATAGCCGGATGTCGGTCCCGGCGCAGGCCGACGCAAGCATGCTCCGCAGCTTGCTGTTGGCTGCAACGCCACCGGCCAACACTAAGGTTCGCAGGTCTGAGTGGCTCATGGCGGACATGGTTTTGGTTACCACAACATCCAAAACGGCTTGTTGGAAGCTGGCGGCCACATCAGCCACTATCGCAGCGCCCGGTAACCCAGACCCCACTTCTCTTCCTGCTTGTTTTTCATTATGTAAATAATTCAGCACGCCGGTTTTGATCCCGCTGAAGCTGAAGTCCAGAGATTCTCTGTCTAAGTATACCCGCTTGAAGGCCACCGCTTCCGGATTTCCTTGTTTGGCGATTTCGTCGATTAAGGGGCCACCCGGATAGCCAAGGCCAAGAACCCGGGCAACCTTGTCATAAGCTTCGCCGATGGCATCATCCCTGGTTTCCCCAAGTACATGGAATTTATGAACATCGTCCACTCTCACAATGCAGGTGTGCCCACCGGAGACAATCAATGCCATAAACGGTGGTTCCAAGTCCGGTGTTTGAATCAAATTGGCTGCGATATGCCCTTGTATATGATGGACGCCCACAAGGGGTTTGGAAAGGGCAAGCGCATAGGTTTTGGCCGTGGCGATGCCAATCAAAAGGGCACCCACTAGTCCGGGTCCTTTGGTTACGCCGATTAGATCCACATCCGAAAACCCCACAGGACAACCAGCTGTTTTTCCGGCTTCTTCCAAGGCCTGATCGACCACGTCGTTGATGTTTTCCAGATGATGCCTAGAGGCGATTTCAGGTACCACGCCGCCAAAGGCTTTGTGAATTGAAATCTGTGATGCGATGATATTGGAAAGGACCTCACGGCCTTCCAATACAATGGCTACGGAGGTTTCGTCGCAGCTAGACTCAATGGCCAGGGTGCAATGCTTGTTGTTTATCATAGTCTCCCCCCGCACTCTTTGCATGAGCAGGCATCCGCTGCTGAGTCTCCTGCTTCCGCTTCCAACCACATGATCATGGCGTCTTCGTTGTTGTCTTCGTAATATCCTTTTCGAAGTCCGGCTGAAACAAAGCCGAACTGTTCATACAAAGCAATGGCTGCAGCGTTGCTGACCCGGACTTCCAGGGTGAATCGCTTCAGTCCTTCCTGCCGCGTCTGGTCAATGAGCATTTCAACTAGGATGTGTCCAAGGTGCATCCGTCTGAAGTCAGGATGTACCGCAACATTGGTGATATGCCCTTCGTCCTCAATGGCCCACAAACCGGCATACCCAATGATTAGGCCAACCCGGTTGTCGTCGGCTTCCGAATTCAAATCAGCTTCTGCTTCAGTCAACAGTACTTCGGTTTCTACCTCCGGCAACAGTTCTTCGGCAACCAAATACCAGGCTAGCCGGTTTGTGGTGAGCTCTGCCTCGAAGGAAGCACGGCTCCAGGGTGCAGAAAAGCAGGTGGCATCCAGTTCAGTTATGGCATCGATGTCATCGGCTGTTGCGACGCGAATTCGAATCTCACTCATGATGCACCTCCGCTGCTTTTTCTTTTGCTTCGCGGGCCAGACGGTCGTCCAGGTTTTTTTGGGCTTCCGCAATCCGCATATAGTTGGGGAATACAGTTTTATAATCCCTCGCGTTTCCATTTTTCGTTTCAGCAAGCCCCAGGCGCGCTACGGAGCCTGCTTCTTGATATCGGTGTTCTTCCGGTGCGATGGAAAGTTGCACTGGCAGTCCGGCTGCCCAGGATTCCACTTTTTGTCCATAGGGTTTCAACCCGTCTCCAAAAAATTGTAGCTGGTCTATGCCACTTTTGACGATGGCCTGCTCCAATAGTGCCAGATATTCATCTAACAAATAGGGGCCTCCGGGAACCGCCTCCACAATTTCTCCGTCCCTCCACGCATAGGCGCCACCGTATACTTGATTTCTGCGGGCATCAAAGATGGGGCAGATGAGCCCGTCATATGAAGGAACATGATAAGCAAAAGCCTTCAAAGTTTCCACCGGGGTGATTTTGCATCCCAGTACCTGGGCTAACCCCCGGGCTGAAGTAACGCCGATTCGGATGCCTGTAAAGGATCCCGGCCCGGCAGACACTGCAATCACACCTATATCGCCTAATTGCAATTCGCAATCGGTTAACAGCTGATTTGTCAGAGGCATTAGAAACTGTAGGTGATTCAACGTTCCTTTTGAGGAAGCTTCTTTTACCCCGCCTGATTCGTCGATGATGGCCACAGAACAGTGAGGGCCTGTGGTTTCAATGGCTAGAATGTACATGTATAGGTCCTCCCTTCTTCAACATCGCTTTCGCTACCGGTTTCACTAACCGCTTCCGCATAGTCCAGATAAATCCATTGTGTATCTTCCGGCATCTGATCTGCCACTTTGTCGGCCCATTCCACGATGGTAACGCCTTCTCCAAAAAAGTAATCTTCATACCCAAGTTCAAACAGGTCGTCCGGTTCTTCCAGGCGATATACGTCAAAATGGAAAAGAGGAAGCCGACCGCTGCGGTGCTCCCTGATGATGGTGAAGGTAGGGCTTTGGATCGGTTCCAAGATGCCCAGGCCTTCGGCGATGTACCGGGTCAACGTGGTCTTGCCTGTACCCAAGTCTCCTACCAACCCAACGATTGCGCCGGGTTTCAGTTCCTTGGCAAGGGCAAGACCAAATGCCCTGGTTTCTTTTTCGTTTTTGATGTTGACGGTTCTCATGGTTTCCTCTTCCCACCGGGGACAGTCATGCCGCCGGTCGCTTCTATTTATGTAAGAAGCGGGAAATTCGTTTGTACAGCAGGAAGGTAATAATGGAATTTGCTCCTGCTTTGATTAGGTTAAATCCAATGATAAACGGTAACAAGGCATAGACGGCTTCCACAGGCATGCCATAGAAAATCGGATCTAGGATAATGTTTGCCACTGCCATCATACCAGTCATGGTGAAGGTGCCGGCTGCCATGGCGATGACTGCGCCTTTTCTGTTTTTGTTGGACCTGTAAATCAGCCCGGCTACCAGGACAAACGAGCCTGTGGCCAGAATGTGCATGATGATGCCAAACCAGCCGCCCGCAGCACTGACAGTCAATCCCTGAATTACGGATGTGACCACGGTCAGTGTGAATCCGGCCAGAGGGCCAAATGCAAATGTCCCAATAAAGATGGGGATATCCGCCGGGTCATACTCCAAAAATGGAGTGGCCGGGAAAATGGGAAAGTGGATGAAGTATACCAGGATGACCGAAATGGCCACCAGCATTCCCATCTTCGCCAGTTTGATGGTGTTGTTTTGTCGGTTCAGTGTGTTGTTGTTCTTGTCTTTCGACAGCATGTTCTTTGATTCTTTCATTGTTGATTCCTCCTTTTGCAATGCAAAATATGTTGTTGGGAATCTGTCAGGTTGAATAAATCAAGCCTTGAAATTTCTTCCAAGGCTTGCACATAAATACGAAGTATTCACGTTTCTTTCATCCGGACTATACCGTCGGTCCCGGGATCTAACCGGATCTGCCTTGCGGCTCGCGGACTTGTGATGACCAGACTTGTGTCTGACATCCATTACCGCCGGTGAGGAGTTGCGCCTCGCCCTGAAACAGATATGATACGTTGATATTATACCGCCAGGCTCACTATTTTGTCAAGCCGACGGATCAATCACTATTTTGTGTTGTTTCCCCGATCAGAGGAAACGGCCAGTCGATAAATGGCATCTGCGTAGATGTTAGTCATAGCCATTAGGCTATCAATGGCCAAGTACTCATCCTTTTGGTGCGCCACTTCATGCTCTCCGGGGAAAGAAGCGCCAAATGCCACACAGTGATCCATGGCTCGTGCATAGGTGCCACCGCCAATGACCAATGGCTGGGTTTCCATGTCTCCGGTATTATCCCTGTAACAATCCATCAATGTCTTAATAAAAGGATCGTCTATGGGTCGGTACAGAGGTTTGTGGTGGAGGCCTTTGATAACGCCAAAGTTGTACTTGTTTATGATGGGCATCACCGCGTCGTACACGATGTCTTCGTTATATGTGACCGGATACCTGATGTTGATGGTCAGTCGACCCGCCTTGGGGTCTAGTTCAATCATGCCCACGTTTAGAACCAACTTGCCGGAAGGTTCATCCACAAGGCCACAGCCCAGCGCAGTTCCATCTAGCTCATAGCCAATATGTTGGTTATAGAAGTGAATGAAATCGTTCATGTCTTCATTGCCAAAAGAAAGGCCACCGAGAAATTCCATCATTGCCGAAATGGCATTGCTGCCGCTTTCCGGTCTTGCACCGTGGGCAGAAACACCGGTTGTAACAATTTCAAGGGTTTTGCCAATGACCTTGGTGTGAATCTGGACTTTGGCTGTTTCCCGAAACTCAGCTACTTTTGCTTTGATTTCTTCGTAGGTTTCTTTTTTTTCTGCACGTAGAATCACTCTGGCGTTGGCTGCAACCATGTTGGGTGCTTCTCCGCCTTTGAATGTTCGTAGTTCCAAACCTTTATTTTCCGACTTGGCAAATTTCTTTGCAATGTCAAAAATCAAGACGCCTTTTTCGGCGTGAATCGCAGGAAACTCGGCATCCGGGGTGAACCCAAAATCCGGCGCTTTCACCTTTTCTAGGTAGCGGGTCATTCCGATCCAGCCGGTTTCTTCATCCAGGCCAAGGATCAGTCGGACTCTTTTTTCGGGCACAAGGTCCAGGTCATTCAGCGCTTTCATGGCAAAAAAAGCCGAGACAGCGGGTCCTTTGTTGTCAATCGCTCCCCGGCCGAAAATCTTTCCGTCTGCAATTTCTCCGGCAAATGGAGGATGAGTCCATCCGTCGCCTTCCGGCACGGTGTCCAGGTGGCAAACGATGCCCATGGTTTCGGTATTGACGGCTGTAATGTTGCCTTTTTCGTCCTTCAGAAATCCGCCAAAGTCAATGTGTCCGCCGTAGTTATCGATGTTTTCCACATCAAACCCCTCTTTGGTACCTTTGTTCAGCATGTAATCGAAAGCCTTTTGTACGCCTACGCCAAAGGGCATATCACCCTTTGCCGGCTCCACAACACTGCGAATCGCAATCAGCTCCTGCAAGGTGGCAAGCATCTCATCCTTGTTTTCTTCTATCTTGTTTTTCAGTGCTTCTAAATAATCCATTATTTAACGGCTTCTACGCGAGCTACGTCATCCGGGTAACTTTCTTTGAGTAGTCTTTCAACAACTCCGCTCAGCGTCATCTGTGCGCCAGGGCAGCCGGCACAATGGCCCTGCAGTCTGACTCTTACCACTTTGTCTGCAGTATATTCCACAAATTCAATGTCTCCCCCGTCTCTTTGGAGGAAGGGTCTGATTTGTTCAAGTCCTGCTTTAATTTTTTCTTCAATCATTTTGATTCTCCTTTATATTTATGTACTTTTGTTTACTGATTTATTGGGTTATTGTGGCGCTATGGTCGTGGGAGTTGGGAATACGGTATAAACCGGTGTGATAATTTTGCCCTGTAGGTTGTTGATGATGACAGATCGTTCTGGATCTCCTTGGGCATCAAATCGGATGACTCCGGACGCGCCTTGAAAATCTACCACACCGGAAAGTGCTTCCATTATTTTTGTCCCATCGTCCGCAGTGCCTGCTCGTGTAATGGCATCGATGGCCAGCAAGTAAGCATCAAACCCAAGAGCCGTGGCTTCTTCCGGCTCTCCTGAGCCATACTCCTTTTTGTATGCCTGCAGGAAAACATCTGATATTTCGTTGTCGATGTTGACACTGTCATATGCAGTCGGAAAATAAAAGTTGGTCAATCCCGCATTTATCGCCGGTTTGATGAATTCATCGGTGGACCATGATTCAGTGCCAAGGAAAGTGAGTGGGAGCGCCATTTTTTTTGCCTGGGCAATGATAGCCTGTGCATCATTGATGCCGCCTGGCAAAAATACAACCGTCGCACCATCTTCAACTATTTTGGACAATTGCTCGCTGAAGTCCGGGTCTCCTGAATTGTAGTTTTGGGTCGACACGATTACATTGGGATTCGCGGTCAAAGCTACTAGTTTTTCGGAATAGGAGGTGCTCAATGCCGTGGCATAATCATCTCCCAGTGGCAACAAGACCGCCGCTTTTGTCGCCATTAGGTGTTGGACTGTGAACTCAGCCAACGCCTTGCCTTGGTACGCCTCTACAAAACATACTCGGAAAAAGTAGGGATTATTCTTGTTTACCAATGGGTTGGTGTTGGTAATGGTCATAGCCGGAATCTTGGCATCCAGGAAGATTGGCCCAGCCAGCATGGAAAATGCGCTACCATAACTCCCCAGCACAATAGCGGGTTTGTTTTTTACCAAATTATCCAATGCAGTCTTAGCGGTGTTCAAATCCGATCCATTGTCGACATAGACCAGCTCGACCTCTTTGCCCAGCACTTCCGGGTATAGTTTGTTGGCTAACTCAATCCCTCTGATTTCTGCGGCAGCTTCATCGCTGAACTCTCCGGAAATCGGTTCGTATAAGGCAATTTTGATGGTGTCTTGGTTACTGCTGTCTCCAAAAAAACCTTCTTTAAAGTTGTCATAGGTTGTGCAGCCGGACAAGGTCCCGATGCACAGTAGAATAGTTACACATATTACAGTGGATTTAAACTTTTTTATCATGAATTTCCTCCGGTGGCACCTGCGTTATGGCTGATTCGCCCAACGAAAGTCCCTTCTAATTATACATTTTTTAGATGAAAAGTAAAGAATCGACCCACAAACATTGCTAAATCTACATCTTGTCCTCACATTCAAAAGACCGGCTAATCGTGGCCGGTCTTTTGTCCAAATTTGTTGCTACAGGTCCCAAAGGGAGCGGCTAGTTCCCAGTTGTTTCCTGATAGGAAATCTCCACATCGCTCAAGTCTGCATCCATCTCATAATGATTGGGTGCGTTAGTATTGGCTTTTGCGCTTTCTACATCGGTTCCATCCAAAGTCAGAGATCCCAGACCATTTACGATATCGTAATCATAGTCTGCGGCTGCTCCTGAAATTTCAATGGTTGCATCGCATAGGTTCAGGTTGAACTTAGCAGTGTTGAAAGAGACCCCTTCAAGACTCAGTTCTCCAATATCCATGCTCAAATCCAAGTTTTTTGCATCAAGATCAGAGATGTCCACCTGGCACGCATCCAACGTCAGCTCGGCATCGGTCAATGTGGTACCATCCGGCACTGTAATTTCAACCTTCATGGTAAACCCATCTCCATCCCCGGAGATAACATGTTCATCCGAAGTGGTCATAATCAAAGTTCCGTTTTCAATGGAGATATCAGGCCGAGTCAAATAGGTATCATAGGTGACCTCTACCTTGTACTCATCTCCTTGGGTAAAGTCAACTTCGCACAGGGCAAGGTTCAAATCCATGGCTTCAAATTTTGCATCGTTTCCTGTTAGTGTGTAGGTTTCTGTTTCTCCAGACCCATCGTATTTCTGCCAGTCTCCAATGTGCCAGTCTCCCGGTAATCTGTCCAGGTCCCGCCATCCATGCAAGGCTAGTCCGGTCAAGGTGGCCGCAAGTCCGGTCAGGAACACGACGACACAAACGATTATAAATATTTTTAGTTTGTTATTGCTATTACTATTGCTCATCATTGTCACCGCCTTTCTTGGTTTCTAGTTCTGCAATTGTGGGGGTTGCCACCTCTGTATCTATGGCTTCCGGCGCTGTGGTTGGCTCTTCTTGTGCTGCGGCTGCCGCTTCTTGTGAAGTCTGAGCACCCTGCCGGAGTTTTTCCAGTTTTCTTTGAGCTCGCTTTGCTTGACCCTCTTTGTGCTTCCTGGCAATCAATTTGAAGAACACGTTGCTAAGCGCTACAATGCCCACTGTGAAAAGTGCCATAAGCGATAGTCCCATGAGTCCAAGGCCGATGACTAACACAGCCAATGGTGCACTGGTTGCCAGCAGGGTAAGTCCTACGATAACCGCTACAATGCTTAGCACAATCAAGACAATTGCCGTTACAAGACCTGCAAAAAGCAGCGCAACGATTGTAATAAACAATCCAACTAGCACGGCTGCCAGCGCAAATGCCACTGGAATTGCAACAGGTGCTGCGAAGATCCCACCAACAATACCGATGACCACCCACCATGCTGCGGAGAGTTTTCCAGGCGCTTTATCGTTTTTGTTGCTACCTGTTCCGGTATTGTAGTTGCCATCGCTATTGCTGCGATTGCTTTCCATGCTTTCCAGTTGACGGACCGCGTAGTCGGCTTTGATCTGTGTGGCGATTTTGGAAGGGGTACCAAGCTCTTTGATGACGGCTTGCTCCTGATCCACTCCCGCTTCTTCAAAATATTCGTTGTAGTATGCAATGGCATCATCTATCTCATGCCGTGGAAGTTTGTACAGTTCAAGCTGTAGCTTCCTTAAAAATTCTTTTCTATTCACTGTCCTCACCTCCGTTAATTAGAGAATTCAGTTTGGTTTTATATTCAGTCCATTCTTGTTTGTATTCCAGGTATTTGGCCGTGCCAGTTTCGGTGATTGCGTAATATCTTCGGTTTCGACCCTGGAATGGTTCATCGTAGGTTCGAAGATGTCCTTCCTTCTGAAGTCTGCGCAATACCGGGTATAGAGTTGACTCGGATATATCGATGGCCTGCTTCATGGTTTGTGTCAAAACGTATCCATATGTGTCTCCCTTGGCCAAAACCGACAGAACGCAGGCATCCAATAACGTTGATCCTATTTGAAAGCTCATGCTACCCCGCTCCTTTCTTTTTGTTGCTGGCCTGACCTGCCGGCCGTGCCAATATTAGAAATAAACAATATTGTTCTTATGGCAATACTATACGGCATATAATATTGTTTGTCAACAACTTTTCAAAATTATTTTTTGGATTGGGGGGCTGCCGGTTTGCGAACAGTTTTCGTTGAAAATTGAAGAGTTTGCAGTTAATCTGCGTTGGGAATGTTGGATAAGCGTAGGCTACGGCTCGTGTCATAAGTTCTGTATTTTTCGCGATATACGGAAAAAGTCCTTACTTTGCAACACTTGTTTCGTGCAAAAGTAAGGACATCTTTAGAATATATTTATTAGGTTTGAGTGTAGTTTCAATCAGCTTCTGCTATCTATCTGCTCGGCTTTTAGGCTTTCTAGTAGACTTCTTAAGTCGGTGGACGCGGAGATTTGGTTAACTTGCCGCCTGACAGCGGTAGCGCCATGTTCTCCTTTGAGGTACCAGCCCACATGCTTGCGGAGTTCCATGACAGCGACTCGTTCCCCTTTTTCTGCCACCGCCAGGTCAAGATGTCGAATTAGCATGGCGATTTTTTCGGTTGTGGTAGGCGGCTCGGGTTTGGGGCGACCCTCATAAAGTGCGAGGGCTTCTCGAAAAATCCAGGGGTTGCCCAGGGCGCCTCTTGCAATCATCACATACTCGCAACCTGTTTGGTCAAGCATGGCCAGGGCATCTTCCCCGTGGAAGATGTCCCCATTTCCGATGACGGGGATATTGACGCTTCTGACCACATCGGAAATGACGGACCAGTCGGCTTTGCCGGTGTAGAACTGGTCTCTGGTCCGACCATGGACAGCAATGGCGGAAGCGCCGGCCGCTTCAGCCATTTTCGCGACCTCCGTTGCATTGATGGAATCCGCATCCCATCCGCTACGAATTTTGATGGTGACAGGTTTGTTGGCATATCGGACGGCGGCCTCCACAACCTGAAAGATGTTCTTAGGATCTTTCATCATAGCAGAGCCTTCGCCGTATCTTGTTACCTTGGGAACAGGACATCCCATATTAATATCAAGTATGACATTTTCCCGAGAGGCCAGTTCTCTGGCAGTGTACCCCATGACATCCGGATCGCATCCGAAGATTTGGATGGCCACCGGTTTTTCCTCTTCGTGAATCCGAAGCAACCCCTTGGTATTTTTGTTGTTATACATCAGACCCTTGCCACTGACCATTTCCGTATACACCAATGACGCCCCCATTGATTTGGCAAGTAGCCTGGTCGGTGCGTCGGTGATGCCCGCAAGGGGGGCAAGGAAAAATGGGTTGTCGGGGGTAAAGTTACCGATTGGTTTCATCGTATCATTCACCATTAAATATTAATTCCTAGGAAATCCAACAGCTGCTGGACTTCCTCCGGGCTGTCGGAAAAACTTTTAATCGAAGCTCCAACGTAGTCTGAGCACTGCTCTTGCGTTATCACATTGGAATGCTTCACTGGATCTCCGCTTACATCATAACTCCAATGGACTTCTCCTATATTATCAATCAGTGCCATCAAAACGCAAGCGTAATTTTTCATTTTCCCATCAAAAATCGCTGCATTTAAAGTGTTATTTTCAAATTCCAGTGTCCATCCGTATGGCACAGTTGTTGTTTGTAACTGGTTTTGATATCCGCCTAAATCCTTTCCGATTTCCAGTATTTCGGCGAGATTTAGATTTGCTGATATGTCTCCAACATATTTGTTTCTTGCGTTGTATAAATCATAAGCAAGTTTTGAAACAATCGTACCATCTTTATGTATTACATTGCCATTAATGCTTACGGTTGAAATGGCATCCTCCATCTCGATGTATAGTTGCGCATCATAAGACTGACTGAAGAAGGAGCCTAAACGTCCATAAACCACAATTCTCATCAAACCATTGTCTTCCGTTATCATCCGAATCCCTTTATACGTCGTGCGATTGTTATCTAACTGAACCGCACAAACGAAGGTATCTCCTTCAAGTTTCATATTGCTGACATCGTAGGCCTCTATGGGATAGCCAATTATGTATAATTTTACAGACAGCGATAAGATGAGAATTAATATCGCACCAACTATACCAACGAAGATCTTTTTGTGGGTATTCTTGCGTATTTTCTTTAAATAATTAATTTCCTTTTCGTCTACCTTAGCATCATTCGCCTTTTCACACACGATTTCTGAATGCATATCCTGAAAAAGTGCTTTACATAACTCACAGTCTTGAATGTGCTTTTCGATTTCGCGGTTTGTTTCATCAGATGTTAAGCCCTCAAGATACAAAGGCATCAAGTCCCTTACCATTTCACAAGGAATGTTATGTTCCATTACAGCTGAACCTCCTTCAATACTATCTCTTTACCCCTATAAAAAGTTACTCTCGCCCAATTTTCGCTTTTCCCCATGATTTCTCCAATCTGCCGGTATGATAAATCTCCACTTAAGCGCAAATACAAGACTTCTCGCATTGGTTCCTTCAGATGATGAAGCGCTTTCAGCAAGCTCATGCTGCTCCATGATTGAAAAAAAATTGTTTCCGCTGATTCAACGATTGCAGCATTTGCATCATCTAGAGGCTCTTAAATTTTATTTTTCCTCATATATTCGAACCAGATGTTTTTTGCGATTCCGCATAACCAAGTGGACATACTACTTTTTCGTTGAAATGTATGAATGCTTTTAACTGCTTGATAAAATGTTTCCTGCGTTAATTCCTCTGCCAAATCCGGATTCTTTGTTTTAGTGAGAAGAAATCCATACACCATCCTGGCATACTTTATGTATACTTGTTCCATGGAGTCCATCTGTCTTCAGCCCACCTTTCTTTAGATTAGTGTCTAAATACCCAGTTTCGTTACAAACTAATTTTCAGCTTCATTCACTTAGTAAAAAGGCTATCCGTCATAGAAAAAATCCTTGAAAGATAGCCTCCGCTTAATTCTGTTTTACGTTGATCATGTACGAATTACAGTCCTACAATGAATTATTTGCAGTCCACTGGACCAACAACTTTTTTGTTCTTTTCGTAAATGATAGCCAATCCTTCCAGTGTTAGGAGTTTGTCCACATGTTCGATGCAATCCAGGTCCTTGCTGATCATTTCAGCAAAACCGCCTGTGGCAACGACAGTGATGGGTTTGTCGCTTCCGTTTATTTCTGTCAACTCGTCTTTCATCTTTTTGACGATGTAGTCTACCATTCCGGTGTGGCCATAAACCAGCCCTGATTGCATGGACTGAACGGTGTTTTTGCAGATTACATGACCTGGCTGCTCCAGTTCAACCTTGGGTAGTTTGGCTGTTTTTTCGAACAGTGCTTCGGAAGAAATCTTTAGCCCCGGGGCGATGGTTCCACCCAGGTATTCGGCTCGTTCCGTGATGGCGCAGAATGTGGTAGCAGTTCCGAAGTCAATGATAATTAAAGGACCGCCGTATTTTGCGAAGGCCGCTACGGCATTAACAATACGGTCTGCACCCACCTGTTTGGGGTTGTCGTATTTGATTACCAGCCCGGTTTTGACGCCCGGTTCAATGACAATAGCCCGCTTGTTGAAGTATTTCATGGAAAGATGCTGCAGGGTAAACAGCACTGAAGGCACAACGGTTGAGACAATAATGTCTTTCACGTCCCGGATGTTTAATCCTTCATATGAAAAAAGCTGGTTAACAATCATTCCGTACTCGTCGGCGCTCTTGTTATTATCGGTTTCAAGTCGCCAGTTTTGAATGAGATTACCATCTTTGAAAACACCAAGTACAATATTGGTGTTGCCTACATCAAATGCTAGTAGCATGGTTTATTCCTCCTTAGCTCCGCGTTGGATGCTTTCTATTATATGCAAAAGGCCCTGCGGAAGCAAGGCCTTCTTTCAGTTTCACTTTTGATTGGCTATTTGATTGTCAGCAACAGGTCCCCTGCATTTACAGAAGATCCCTTGGTTGTGGTTACAACATCAATAACTCCATCAACCGGTGACATAATTTCGTTTTCCATTTTCATGGCTTCTAAGATTACCAATACCTGGCCGGATTTGATAGCCTGCCCTGGAGTGACCTTAACGTCTAGGATGGTTCCCGGCATCGGGGAAGAAATGACAGTTGCGCCGGCTGAAGGAGCGGCGGCGGGGGCTGCTGCGGGTTTTGCCGCAGGAGCAGGGGCTGCTGCGGGAGCGGCTGCTACAGGAGCAGGTGCTGCTGCGGGAGCTGCTACAGGCGCGGAAGATCCACCTATTTCTTCTACTTCAACGGCATATGCTGTTCCATTTACGGTAATGTTATACTGTTTCATTTATTTTCTCCTTTTTGCATTTCATCACAAATTTTCTCGAATAGATTTATACTCTTCTGCTGTCCAAGCATTCATGCCTGCCAGTGTTGCTCCAAACGGAATCGGGTCCCGGAATTCTTATGATCTTCCGAACAACCAGATTATTCACGACTGTAGTCCCTTCTGCGGCTGCAATAGCGGCCATAATGACTGCTATCAGTGTTTCGTCAGCATTTGCCGGAGCGGATGCCAGGGTCGGTGCCACAGCGGTCGCGGGTGCTTCTTCATGATGGAACACTTTTTCTTCTTTCCGTACAATCCGTCCGGTAAAGGCGATAAAGCCCCAGATCAGAATCAGAACGAGGAAGGTCGTGCCCATTCCCATTAATGCAGTAACCAGCGAAGCAATGACTTTATCTCCCACGGAGAGGGTGTCAAATGTGCTTGGATCTGCAAATAATTCCATTAAACTCATAGTGCCACCTCCTATAGCGGAATGTTTCCGTGCTTCTTGGCCGGCAAGGAAGCTCTCTTGGTTGCCAGCATGTCGAAGGCACTGATGATTCTCTGTCGGGATGTGGCCGGCTCAATAACATCGTCTACATAGCCCATCTCTGCTGCTCTGTACGGATTATTGAATTTTTCTTCGTATTCGGCAATCTTTTCTTTGGTCTTTGCGATGGGATCGTCGGAAGCCTTAATCTCAGCCTTAACGGAAGAGATGATGTTGGCCGCACCGGATGCGCCCATGACAGCGATTTGTGCAGAAGGCCAAGCCAGAACCATGTCTGAGCCAAGCTCTCTGTTGCACATGCCAATGTATGCACCGCCGTATGCTTTTCGACAAATAAGAGTTACCATTGGTACTGTCGCTTCGCAGTAAGCATAAAGCAATTTAGCACCATGTCGGATGATGCCACCCCACTCTTGGTCGGGTCCCGGCAGGAAGCCAGGAACGTCTTCGATGGTCAGCATTGGAATATTAAACGCGTCGCATCTTCTGATGAAACGTGCAGCTTTGTCTGAGGAGTTGATGTTCAAGCAGCCGGCTTCGACTCGAGGTTGGTTGGCAATGACACCAACGGTCTGGCCATCCAGTCTGATGAAACAAGTAATGATGCTCTTGGCATACTGAGATGCTACATCAAGGATTATCCCATCATCTGCAATGCCTTTGATAATTTCGTACATGTCATAAGCTTTGTTGGGATTTTCGGGGATAATGTCTTCAAATTCCGGAATCAGTCGGTTCGGGCTGTCTGTAGCCGCATAAACCGGTGGAGTTTCCATATTGTTGGAGGGGAAATAGCTGAGTAAATCACGAACCATCATCAAAGTTTCGGTATCGTTATTGCCCATAAAGTGTGCATTCCCACTCTTTACGTTATTGGAAAGCGCTCCGCCCAATTCTTCAGCAGATACATCTTCGCCGGTTACCGTTTTAATAACCTGAGGACCAGTGATGAACATCTGGCTGGTTTTGTCTACCATGAAAATGAAGTCTGTAATGGCGGGGGAATACACTGCGCCACCGGCACAGGGTCCCATGATAACGGATATCTGTGGAATGACGCCAGAGGAAATGGTGTTGTTCTTGAAAATCTTCGCAAAGCCGGACAGCGCGTTGACGCCTTCTTCGACTCTAGCTCCGCCGGAATCGTTGACACCGACAATGGGTGCGCCCATTTTCAAAGCCATGTTTTGAACTTTAACAATTTTTTCGGCATGGTATTCGCCTAAGGATCCGCCGATTACGGTGAAGTCCTGAGAAAACGCGAAGACCAGTCTCCCATCCACTGTACCGTAGCCGGTTACAACGCCGTCGCCATGGAATTTCTTTTCAGGCATGTCAAAGTTGTTGCTGCGGTTGGTGACAAAGGTATCGATTTCAACGAAGCTACCCTCGTCAAACAGGATATCCAGTCTTTCCCGTGCAGTTAATTTGCCTCTTTTGTGCTGTGCGTCAATTTTGTCTTGCCCGCCGCCCAGTGCTATTTTGGCTTTGTACTCGCGAAGCTGTTCAAGCTTGTTCATTATATTTCCTCCTTATTGTTGAAATAGGGTTTTCTTGCTCTTTTGCGTTTCCCTGAGCCAGTGTTCAAAACACCAAAAATAGGCAAAACGCACCAAACACACTATATCTGAAAACCATTCAATTTTCAAGGAATATTTTGGTGTATACATTATTCTTCCAGACCTATTTCCAGTCCTATTTTTTATGGGGCTATCGAGTCTTTCGTATGTCAAACGAAGTTGCCTCAAAAAATAAAACGAAGCCGCCTGCGGTTAGGTTTGTTTGCCCACCAAGACGGCTAAATTTCGTTTACTGGCTCACCAGTTTCTCCAAGCGCTTCAGCGCCAGTGAAATGGTCAAGCCGGGGATGACTCGGTTGCCGGTGATTTCCACGCCCAGAATATCGTTGATTTTCTTTAAGCGATACTGGACGGTATTGGCGTGAATGCTCATGAACTCGGCAGTTTTGCCACTGTTCATGCCGGCATCTAGTACGAAGGTTTCCAGGGTTTCCAAAAGCTGCTTGCCTTTGTTTTCGCCTGCATCCCGGAAGGTTTCCAAGAGATCCATATAATTCTTTTTGACATAACCACCCTGCAATTGAATATTGATGCAGTTGCTAACCAGGGCCATTTCGTATTTGGTGAATACCCTTTTGAAAGGGAATACCACTTGGACAAAGGACCAGGTTTCATTGATCAGTCGATAGGCGTCTGCCGCACTTTCGATGCCGTCGATTCCAGTGACATGAAAGATCCGGACTTGCTTATCATCCTTCAGCCGGTCGAATAGGTTCACGTAGGAAATCCCTTCAATCTTTTGGCCTAGAATAATCCCGTAAGTTTCTTCGCCTTCAATGATCTTCAGGACCCGGAAATCGGTTTCCTTTTCAAAGTTGGCGATTTGGGAGCTACTGGTTGTATGCTCAATCCCTTTTGCGTAAAATACGCTTCGGATTTCGCTGACGTTAATGCCGGCTTCATCTTTCAGGGTATAGGCTAGGCTCTTATTGCCTCTGCGGATGGCTTTGATGAACTCCGCTTTGGCATCCCGCTCCGGCGTATATTTCCACATCCCCATGGCAAGCTCGATGATTTCGGCCAACTTGGTGATTTCGGCTTTGGAATAAGAGTCTTCGTTATCCACAATAAACATAAAGTACTTCTGGTCATGAATACTCACCGGACCCCAGTAAGTCAGTACACCGTTGACGTCAATCATGGTGAAAACCGCTGCTTGATTTCCCACTTCCCGCTCTTTCCCCAGTCGTATGGCTTCGTCGATGGTGGTGATGTTGCGGGTCTCAACGGAGAAAATGGGATTGAAGTCTTCGCTCAGCAAGATTAACTGGAAGTCGTTGTTCAGCGCTGCTGCTCGGATTGCCGACTGGAAGTTGCTGTATTTCTCAAAGTTCAAAAGATGAAATATGGTATTGTTAATCAGGTCATTGCCAAAGCTATTGCTGGAGCCATAAAACAACTTGCTCATGGTTTCGTCGATGACGTCTCCCATGTCCAAGTCCAACCGTTCGCTCAAGACAATCAAGGGCAAACCCAATCGTTCGGCGGTATCGATCACTTTTTTGCCGATGGACTTGACTACTTGTCCCACATGGAAAACAACCAGTGCGGTGGTTCCACCTGCGACTAGGGCTTCTATGACCTGACTTTGGGCTTCCTCGTTTTGATTGATTCCAAAAAACGAAGTTAGCATCATCTGGTTGGGAGCGGCGCAAAATCGGCGCACATCATCTTTGGTCGTGGCTTCCAGCACCGACACTTTTTTGACTGTGCTTCCTAGGTTCCGCTCGCCGGCAAGAACCTTTGCATCTGCAAAGGCCGCCAGCTCAAAGAAATCTTTTACCGTAACCTTCATTTATTCATCCTTCTTCGTGGGTTTTTTGGGTGATGGCTTTTTGGTGACTGGCTTGGTTTTAGTAGGCGCTTTGGTCTTGGCTTCTGCCGGAGCTTCTGTCTTAGGCTTTTTGGCTGTCGGTTTTGTGGTCGCCTTGGATTTGGGCGAAGCTTTGGCTTTTTCTTCTTCGATGACATCTTCGTTGAAGTAATCTTTGTCATAAATGGCAAGTTCTTCTTCAGAAGGAAGGTCATCACCATCCGGTTCCATCAATTCTTTGGCTTCATCTTCTTCTTGTTGGGCGATGAGTCTCATCATCCCCGCCGCTTCCTCTTCATTTCTGATTCGGGTGCGGTGCTCCTGTGCCTTGACTTCTTCCGCTAGTTTTTTGGCTGTGGTTTTGCCTTCATAAAGGGCCTGGAACTGAATCCCATCCAGCGTCTCCAATTCCAAGAGTGCCTTTGCCACGGAATCCAATTGCTTTTTGTGTTTCTTCAAAATTTCTTCTGCGCGGGCATAGGCAGCGAGGATTATGGACTTAATCTCCTCGTCGATTTCTGACGCGGTTTCTTCTGAGTAATTCTGTTTGCTGGTGAAATCTTTGCCTAGAAATACTTCTTCAGAGGAGCTGTAGTTCACCGGGCCAAGCTTGGCGCTGAAGCCATATTTGGTGACCATTTCCTTGGCGATTTCGGTGGCACGCATAATATCATTGCTGGCACCTGTGCTGATGTCATGTAATGTCAATTCCTCTGCAACACGGCCGCCAAGCAGATGGATGATTTGTTCCTCCATGTTGGTCTTGGTGGTATAATATCGGTCTTCCTTGGGAAGTATCATGGTAAAGCCGCCGGCTCTGCCCCGAGGTACAATGGTAATCTGATGAACTGGATCTGTATTTGGCAAGGATGCTGCAACAATGGCATGTCCTGCTTCGTGATAAGCGGTCAACTTTCGTTCTGGTTCGCTGATGACACGACTCTTCTTCTCCGGTCCGGCGATGACCTTGGTGATGGCTTCTTCTACTTCTTCCATTCGGATTTTGAGACCGTTTCGTCTGGCGGTCAAAAGTGCCGCTTCGTTGAGCATGTTCTCTATGTCCGCTGGCGTAAACCCGGGGGTTCTTCTAGCCAGCACTTTGGGTTCGACTTCGTCGTCCAAAGGCTTGTTTTTTGAATGGATTCGGAAAATAGCTTCACGGGCTTTGATATCGGGTACGCCGATGAAAATCTGACGGTCAAATCGACCCGGTCTTAAAAGAGCTGGGTCTAAGATGTCCGGCCGATTGGTGGCTGCAAGAATAATGATGCCCAGGTTTTCTGCAAACCCGTCCATTTCTACCAGTAATTGATTCAATGTTTGTTCCCGCTCATCATGGCCGCCGCCCATACCTGCGCCTCTTCGGCGTCCGACAGCATCAATTTCATCGATAAACACAATACAGGGTGAATTCTTTTTGGCTTGGTCAAACAAATCCCGCACACGGGATGCGCCGACGCCAACAAACATTTCCACAAAATCGGAACCGCTGATGGTGAAAAACGGCACGCCGGCTTCTCCGGCTGCTGCACGGGAAATATATGTTTTGCCTGTTCCCGGAGGCCCAACCAATAAAATGCCTTTGGGAATCCGCGCTCCTAAGTTTCTGTATTTCTTTGGAAACTTAAGGAAGTCTACGATTTCTTCCAGTTCTTCTTTCTCTTCATCAAGTCCGGCAACATCAGCAAATGTGAGTTTCTTTAGATCGCTGTCTTTTTGAAGTCGTGCCTTGCTCTTGCCAAATGACATGGCTTTGTTGTTGGCACCCCCCTGATTCATAACCATGAACCAGAAAAATACCAACAAAAGTACCATCATGATGGCTGTCGGCAATATGGAAAGGTACCAAGGGGTTGAATAGGGTTCTTCGTTGAGTTGCTTTATAGTCCCTTGCGCGCCTTGCGGATAGATATAGGTTTCATTGAGCCAGTTGATCTCAAGAATCGATGAGGCGATGGTCTGAATTTTGGTATCGTCCTCCAATGTTCCTATGAGAAGCATAGAATTGGGATCAATGAATATTTCTGTTATTTTTTCTTCTGCGACGTAACTTGTGAATTTCGTAAAGTTGACGTCTTTGATTTCTTCTTGGGGTGTTTTGTTATAAAACCAAGCCATGGCCAATACCAAGCCGAAGATGACCAGGTAGATGCCGATGTTTTTTGACATGTTTTTCAAGTTCGTATTTCCTCCATTAAGCGTGATGCTTGTTGATGCCCACAAATTTGTTGTTTAAAACAAAATTTGTTTTGTTATCTTATCATAATTCACCATCTATTTCAAGGGTGAGGACCTTTTTTGTCTCCTCGGTCACCTTGTAATTTTGAGTGTATCTCGCATTGGTCAATCCTTTGGGAATCCAAAGAATTTCGTTCCCGATGGCCACGATATAAATGCCGTCCCGTAGATTCTTCGGCACCTTTAGATCCACCATGAAATCTTGAATTCGTTTGCGTCCGCCTACCCCGGGTAAAACGATGAAGTCACCCGGCTCTCTGGATCTGGCTACAATCATGGAAAGGGGGTCAACCAGGTATGCATATTCTTCCATGAAGAGATCCAGATCAAACACGGCTATGTTGGGTTTATTGATATGGTCTTCAATATTAAATATTCTTGCCTTCAGTCCTGGCGGTTTGGGTTTTGACTCCTTCTCCTCACTATTCCGATAAAGTTCGATCGTGTCGTAGGTGATTTCCATCACCACGCCACTGGGAAAATTCATTTGTGAAGAGGTTTTTCCCTCTTCCAAAAGAGCTTCTGCCTGTTCCATATGGACATACCCAATGCCACTAGGCAACCCGATGGATTCTAAGGCTTTGAATAGCACCCGGCTTCGAATGGAAGGGGCCAGCTCCCGAAGTCCCGCTCCATCCAGTGCACACCGAAAAGGTTCTGAGTTTCTTAATAGTTCATCAAAGGCCAAATCCGCAATCTGACCAAGATAGGTCCGATCATCCCCGGTAATTTTGCAAAGCCGCAAAATGGCTGCTTCAAAGTTGGAGTTATAGTGGTCCTTGATATATGGAATCAGCTCCAGGCGGATTTTATTCCGGGTGTAAAGGGGCTGGTTATTGCTTAAGTCCGTGCGAGGCTTCAGATCATGTGTTTTGCAGTAGGCTTCAATGTCTTCCCGCTTCACATCCAGAAGGGGACGAATGATGGAAATGCCCGCACCATTGTCTCGGCTATATTCCATACCGGCCAGTCCATCTGTGCCAGTCCCCCGAAGAAGACGGAACAGTACCGTTTCTACCTGATCATTGAGGTGATGAGCCACCGCAATTTTGATATGTTCTTTTGCAACGCCCGTCTCCGCTATTTCGTCAGCCACCAGGGCAAATGAATCATAGCGGACGTGCCGTCCCGCCTCTTCCCCTGAAATCTTTTCTTCCTTGGCAATGCGGTTACAGTCGTAAACAAAAGACTTGCAGGGAATCCCGTGAGAAGCAGTTAGCGCTTCCACGAAGGCCTGGTCCTCATCGGCTGCGCCGGGTCGAAATCCATGGTTGATATGCACCGGATGCAACGTCAACTGCTTGCTTTCGGTGATAGAAAGCAGCAAATGAAAAAGACACACCGAATCGGGACCTCCGGAAAGGCCGATGACGACGTGGTCTCCTTTTTTGATTAGGGCGTGCCGTGTTAGGGTCGCCTTAAAGACTTCTTCGATTGTTTGTTGAATCATGTCGCTATTATATCACACAATCCCAAAAAAGGTTTTTGCATTCTGACAGGTGGCATTTGCCACTTCTTCCAGAGAGATTCCTTTGATGGCTGCGATTTTCATTGCGGTAAAGATCACATAAGGGGATTGGTTTTTCTTGCCTCGATGAGGTTCCGGGGTTAAATAAGGTGCGTCGGTTTCTATCATCAAGTGTTCCAGTCCGATGGCCTGAACCATCTCTACTGTCCGTCTGTTATTTTTGTAGGTGATGGGTCCGGCAACCGAAATGCTGGCACCTAGCTTCACATATTGCTCAGCCATTTCTTTGCTTCCACTATAACAATGTAATAATACACCGGCCTTCCCATCGAACCAGGACTTACGGGTATTGGAAAATGCCTGCTCTTCTTTGAGGATGTCCATGACTTCCTGGTCTGCTTCGCGGGAATGGATGACGATGGGCATTTTAAGATCGTTGGCCAACCTGATTTGTTTTCGGAAACAGTCTCGCTGCACATCCGGTTCGGAATGGTTGTGATAAAAGTCCAGGCCGATTTCGCCGATGGCTTTGACCTTGGGCTTTCGCGCTAACGCTGCAATCATGTCCAGTTCCACCTGTCCCAACTCCTTGGCTTCGTGTGGATGATATCCCACCACGGCATAGCACCAGGGGTACTGCGCCGCATGTTCCACCGCGCGCAAAGAAGTCTCCAAATCCGAGCCTACATCCATGACGTAGCTGATGGGTGAGTCCGGACTTTGGATAGCCAAAATGGCATCCTCTTCAAGATGTGTGTGTGAATCAAAAAACATATTATAGGTACCATTCCGGATCCTTTGGATCCTTAAAATTCGTTTCAATTTGAAGTTTATGCCCCAAAAATCCAGGGTCATCGTAATATTTGGCCTGCACCGGGCAGCCTTTGACACAAGCACCACACTTAATGCATATCCCTGTCACCTGGGTGGGGTCTTCCCACAAGATGGATTCCATGGGGCAGATTTCTACGCAATGCTTACAATCTGTGCAAGCGTCCGTTGTCTTGGGTTTTACCTTGAGGATATTTACAGCCTCGCCTTCCATGTTAAGGGGCGTATAGTAATTTCCTATGGGCATTTGTCCCTTCATCCAAAAGTCTGTGCTGTCATCCCCCTTCTTTACTTTTTCGCCTAGCTGCTTTGCAAAACGATCCACCAAAGACAGGTCATGTTGGTCTGGTCTACCTTTTGCCAAAGTGTTTGAGAAGGCATGCTCGCCCACAAAAGCCCCTGCAGCAAGTACCAGAAATCCACCGGAGGTCAACAGTTCACGAAGCTCCATCAGTCCATCATCATAACTCCGGTTTCCGAATAGTACCACAGCCACAGCCCTTGCACCGTTTCCCTGAACAGATCCGATGAACTCTTTTAGGACGTTGGGTACCCTCCCAGCATAAACGGGAACGCCAAAGATTACCAAATCATCCGGAGAAAACTCATAACTTTCCTGTCTCGCTTTTTTTTGAGTAAAATCAATTTCCCGGATTAGCGGGAAAGCCAGTTGTGAGGCAACTTGTGACGCCAACCGGGTTACCACTTTGCGGGTGGTGCCGGTGGGGCTAAAGTACATAATTGTGATGTTCAATCGATTCTCCTTGCTGGAATTCATGGGCAATGGTTGCTAATTCATGGTGGTCTACGGTTATTTGATGCCGTATTTGGTCAGTCTGTCATAAAAAGCAGAGCGGCTCAGATTGAGCATTCTTGCTGCCGCACTCCGGTTGCCATGGCATTTTTCCAAGGCATCTAGCAAGAGATGTTTCTCCACATCCATTAATTTGTCCTGATAGGAGGATGCCGGGATTGGCATCGCTTCTTGCGCTTTGAGGGGTTGTGTGGGCAACGATCCATCTCCGGAACGAATTTGTATCGGCAAGTTCTCGATATCCACGTCTCCTTCCCACACATAGTTGGCGGCACGCTCCATGGCATTTTCCAACTCCCGTATATTTCCGGGCCAATTATATTTTTGAAGGGCTTCTTTGGCAGATTTCTGAATTCCCGTTACTCGGGACCCCAGAATCTGGTTGTATTTTTTGATAAATGATTCTGCAAGGGGAATCACATCTTCCGGTCTCTCCCGTAACGGCGGCAGATGGAACGCGATGACATTAAGGCGATAGAACAAATCTTCCCGGAATGTTTTCTTTGCAATGGCATCTCGGAGATCTCGGTTGGTTGCCGCGATGATGCGAACATCCACCTTTTGCTTTTCAGTGCCACCCACCCGGGTAAATTCTTTTTCTTGCAAAACCTGAAGCAGCTTAACCTGAACGGAAAGAGGCATATCTCCTATTTCGTCCAAAAATATCGTTCCATTGTTGGCGCGTTCAAAATATCCGGACTTGCCACTTTTTAGAGCACCTGTGAAAGATCCCGGGGCATAACCAAAAAGCTCCGACTCAAAGAGGGTTTCGGGAATGGAAACACAGTTGACCTTGATGAAGGGTCCTGCAGCTCTAGGGCTTGCCTCATGCAATCCACGGGAAAACATGTCCTTCCCCACCCCGCTTTCGCCTGTAAGGAGTACCGTAGAGGTGCTTCTGGCTATGAACTGAGCTTCCCGTTTGATTTCTTGGAAAATGGGGTTATGGGAAACCATCTGATCCAACCGGCTTACGCCACCGGAGCGTTTTTCTAGTTCGTCCTTGTAATACTGGACCTGTTGGTTAAGATACAGCCATTTCCTGGCGATTTCCTCAGTGACAGAGTTATCGTTTAGGTAGGCCGTGCTGACCATTCCTTTGATGCCCTCTTCAGACGGGCTCATGCGAATTGGGATGTGGGAAACAATAAACTGTTTCCCGAATATATCATAGGTGTCAACTTCCGGTGTGCCGGAATCCAATACCTTTTCGAGTCTGCTGGTGTTGAAAAGTTCCTGAATATTTTTGCCGATGATAGCGCTGCACTCTTGAGATACCAAATGGCAGGCCGGCTCATTGACGTATTTGATGTGCCCGGTGTGGTCTGAAACGAACACGCCATCGGAAGAAGCATTCAGCACGCCAGAAATGGTAGACTGTAAGTCTCTGACCATTTCCAGTTCCTGTGCCATTTTTTCCATATCAGAAATATCCATAATGGCTAAGCTGTATCCCAGAATCTGATTGTCATCCATAATGGGAATTTGGTTCACGATAACCGGTAATCCTTCAATGTTTCTCCGTAATCCAAGTTGTCGAATCGCTGAAATTGCCATGCCCGGAAAAACCTCTTCCAGGCGTCTGCCTTTGACTTTTGCGATAGTGAGGTGGAACATTTTTTGTGCAGCAGGGTTCATCCGTTGGATGATTCCTTCGGGGTCAACGATGATAATGCCTTCATAGTTCACCATAAACAAAGATTCTAGCAACGCTGAGGCGGACAAGATCATATCCAAACCGGCTTTCAGGTATTCAGCTGTACCGATAATCCCCACCACTTTTTCTTGATTGTCCAACACCACCACATTGTCTACCCGACTCTTGGTGACTCGGACAACAAGAGAATATTCGTCGTAGGTACGGTCGGCCATAACAAAGACCGGGTCGTTGACCATGTATTTGCTACAAGATTCGTTTAGCTCTGCTCCTTCCAGTAATGCACGAAACAGACGCTTTCTGGGAAATACGCCGACCAGTTTTTCTTCATCGTCTACAACTGGCAAGGTGGTAATCTTGAATTCATGGTAGTATTCAACCACTTTCCTCAAAGAATCATCCACCCGTAGGGATTTGAAGTTTCGGTTCATCATACTTCCTACGGTGAGCGGATTTGTGGCATTGATTGGATTGGATTTCGGCATTGGCTCATTCCTTTCCGGCAACTTACTTCATTACTATATTATGTATGAAGTGACCCGCTTTGTCAAAAGTTTACTACCTCTTTATTGGGAAATATCCAGGGTTTCCATACAGTTTCTAGCAGAAAGAAACCGGCAATGAATGCCGGCTTCTTTCCTTGTGTTTTTTATTTGGAATATCATGTTATCCTTTGATGGTTCTCGGCAAAATCATTTGATGAGGTGCGCATATGGTCGTGGGATTCTGGTAGTATGACCCGGCAAATGCTTTGCAGTAATTCCTTAGGTCGGGGAATGCTACGATTTCATCCACAAATCCACTCTTGGCACAGTACACCGGTCTTGATTTTTCGGTATACATTTTGATAATGCCATTCATTTTTTCAATGGTTTCATCCAGTGGCTTTCCTTCTTCCTGGTCTTTTACCAGTCTTCGAGCATAAGTAGCAGCCGCTGCAGTTTCTCCATGCATAACGTAGATTTCAGTTGCAGCCGTTCCAATGGTGAACGCATTGTTGTTGTTGCCCTGCGGTCCACCCAAAACGTAATGGGCAGCGGCAGTTCCTTTTCTTAGGATGATGGTCATCATGGGGTTGTCGGACTGTTCAATGGAATAAATCAAGCTCATACCAAGCCCCAGCATTTCTGCTTTTTCTGCCGTATCTCCCACATCGATTCCAGTGGCATCCTGCACCCAGATTAGTGGAATGCGGTCGCGGCCACATAGGGTGACAAACTCATTCATTTTAATCAGGCCTTCCCGATAGAGTTTCCCGCCTATGCCCTCGTAATCTGCATATTTAGGATATCCGGCACCCAGACCTCCCTGACGGTTTGCAATGAAACCACAGAGGAAACCGTCCACTTTTGCCAAACCGCAATACATTTCCGGTCCGGACTCGGGTTTGAATTCCATGTGTTCGCTGCTGTCAAAAAGACGTGCCAAAACCTCTTCCATGGGATAGATTCTTTTGGGATTCAAGGGAACCAAGCTATACAGGTCTTCTGACGCATATTTTGGTTCTGCCGGAGCAGCAACTCGGAAAAATTCCGGTGCATACGCAGGCAGGGCTGCCATGTAATGTTTGATGTCATCTAGGACTTCTTCTTCCGTCTGACAGACGTCACGAATGAATCCGGTCCCATCATGGTGGATTTCCACCCGTCCCGGAGGGGTTGCCTTGAATTTTTTGGTGTTTTCAATGAGAGCCTGTGCGACTTCTTCATCAATATAACCTTTCGGTGCCATGCCGCTTACGATGCCGGCACCGCCTACCGCCATGTTGCATTTTTCATGACCAATCAAGACGGTTGGGCTGATGGAGTGATACCCACCACCAGCAGGATTTGTCCCATAAATTCCAACAATAATTGGAATACCAAGCTTTTGAAGTTCGGCGTGTCGGAAGAAGGGGGTTCCGCTTCCACGTCGATTGGGGAAGCATTTCTCTTGTTCCATCAACTTGGCTCCGCTACAGTTCAGTACCCATACTAAAGGCAAATGTAGTCTTTTTGCGATGTCTGTGACCCGAAGAACATTGTCCGCTTGTCCCGACAACCATGCGCCTGCCATGACCTTGTTGTTGGAGGCGATGATGATGGCCCAACGACCATTAATTTTGCCTAGTCCATCAATAACGCCAGTGGTGCCCTCTTCGTTGAAAGCGGGATCATAAATGGTATGGAGGGGACACCAGGTGCCGGGTTCAACCAAATATTCAATTCGCTGCCATGCTGTCCATTCCCCGGTTTGGTTCATTTTTTCCGTAGGTTTCCCTGCATTTTTGACTCGGTCCACCTCAGCAGCCACGATGGCTTCCTGTTCTTGCAATTCTTCAATATTCTTTTTCAGGCTTCTCGGCAACTCAGTACCGATGCCTGGCATGGTTTCAAAATAGGGATGTAATGGATATTTTCGGTCTATCATTTGATTCTCCTTTCCATTGAGTAGTTGGTCCATTGCTTCACGCTACCATTACAGATGGTTTCGTTTATCGATTGGCCTGATAACCTAGTTCAATACCGGCCACAATACTCATATGAATATTTGATGTGCCTTCTAAGGTCTCAAACTGTTTGGCATCTCTTAGCCATCTTCCGCATGGATACTCAGTGGAATATCCGTAGGAACCATAAATCTTCATGGCCACATTGGCCGCATGGACGGCTGCATTGCAGGAGAACAATTTTGCCATGGAAGTTTCCTGTTGGCTGGGCAAGCCCTTGTCCTTTAAGTAAGCTGCGCGGAATACCAGATATTTTGCCGCTTCGTCTTCCAGCTTCATTTCAGCAATCTGCTGTTGAATCATCTGGAACTTACCAATGGGTTGTCCAAACTGAGTTCTTTCGTTGGCGTAGTTGACTGCGCCTTCCAGGCAGGCTGCCGACAAGGCGGCTGCGCCGGTGGCACATCCCATTCTGGTGTTGTTCAGCTGCCACATGCAAATCTGGAAGCCCTTGTTCAATGGGCCCAGTAGGTTTTCTTTGGGTACGATGGCATTTTCGAAGACCAGCTCAGAGGTGGGCGCAGGCCACATACCCACTTTTTCATGGATAGGAATTCGGGTGATTCCAGGTGTGTTGTTGTAATCAATGATGAAGCAAGACAAGCCTCTGGGCCCGCCACCTTCGGTTGTGACCACATAAAGCAGTCCCACATCACAGGTATGTCCGCCGGAAATCCACATTTTAGATCCGTTGATCACGTAGTGGTCACCCTTATCTTCCGCAAAAGTTTTCATACTTCCAACATCTGAGCCGGAGTTGGCTTCTGTCATGGCAAAACTTCCGACTGACTTTCCACTTACCAGGTCGGGGATGTATTTTTTCTTTTGCTCTTCAGTTCCGTATTCGTTGATGGTCATGGCTGGTCCCCAGCAATTTCCGCTGATGGACAGTCTCCAGGAGGTGTGCACTTTGGCGATTTCATATAGCGCTGTTACGGCTTCCATCCAGCCCATTCCGTTGCCGCCGTACTCTTCGGGGATATTCCATCCCAACAGTCCCAGCTCGCCCATTTTGGTCAGGATCTCCCGACGATAATGGTGGTTCTTTTCATCTTCATCGATGAAAGGTGCAATTTCTTTTTCTGCAAAGTTGCGGGCCATTTCCTGGACCATTCTTTGTTCTTCTGTAAATCCAAAATCCATTTTTGTTCCTCCTATTATTCAACAATTGCCAACACTTGGTCTTCTTCTACTTCGTCTCCTACCTTTACCAGGACGCTCTTCACGACACCCGGGTCTCCATAGACAACGTTTTCCATTTTCATTGCTTCGATGATAAAGAGTTCATCGTCTTCAGTAATGGTTTGACCCACTTCCATGTTAATCTCCGCAATTCTTCCTGCCATTGGGCTTGTAATTTCCGTCATTTCAAATCCTCCTTGAATTGTTTGATATGATAGTTAATGTGTGTTCTTCATTTCTTTTATTTGATATGGGTTATAAATATATTATTGATTAAAAGCTATGATATCTCGACTACACGAAGGCCGCAAAGGAGATGTATACCCCGGTGATAATGGCCGAAGTGATGACACCACTCAAACTGGCTCCCATGGCAATTTGAAGGACGTTGGCTCTTTTGTTAGCCAAAGTTACTTCATGTTGTGCAATCTTTGCTGTGGTGGGCACGCAAGATACCCCCGCGATTCCAATGGTAGGATTGAATTTTTTCCCATTGATTAGGTATACCGCATATCCGCCCAGAATACCGCCAATTCCCGACAATCCCAAAGCGACAATGCCTAGTATCAAAATTGGAAGCACATCCGGATTCATGATGGTGGATGCGTCACAAAGGACGCCCAGCAACAATCCCAGGAAGAAGGTGGACCAGTAAAGAACCACATCCTCCAGCATTTTGGTGTACTTCACAATACCCGATTCTTTGATTGCATTTCCTAAGAAGAATGATAAGAAAAGAGGTGCTGCAACCGGCAACAACAGGCACAATACCACACAGCCAATTACGTCAAATGCCAGTTTCTGTCCGGAGGTTACGTTGGTTTTTTTGGACAGCTTAATCACTTGGCCTCGAAGATCTTTGGGGATCATAAGTCGAACTAGGAATGGGTATCCGCCATAGGTCAGACTTAAATACAAATAGGCAATGACTGTAATGGGTACAAAAAGTTCAGGTGCCAGCATCATGGAAGAAAACAGGACCATAGGGCCGTCTGCGGTTCCCACAATGGCAATGGCCGCTGCTTCTCCGTAGCTTAATCCAAACGCTCTTGCTATGGGGAAGGTTAGAATAGTGCCCAACTCTGCAAACAGTGCAATGAACATACTGGTAAACGGGTAGCGCAAGAGGCTCCCTACGTCTGCCAATACGCCAATGCCCATAAATACTAAGCAAGCAATCAGGCTATTGCTGAAAGTAAAGGTGTAGATTGGCTGCAGAAAATCAATCTGCAATGTGTTCATAAGCCCTTCTGTATCTGTGACTAAGGGATCTACAAACAGTGTTCCTGTGGTGGTGGCTGTCATAAACAAAACACCGGCATTGACGGCTAGCATACCAAACCCCATGGGTACCATGATTAGTGGTTCCAGGGTTCCACGCTTACCCAACCAAACCAATGCAACTCCTAAAATAATTAGTACGATTCGGGCTATGACGATACCGGGTTCCTGTGTGGTCATAGTACCGATTCCTTGGAAAAGATTCGCTAAGTTCACTTTCTATACCTCCCTATTATTCATTGGTTGTTTCAGCTTCTGGCTGGATTGACTGAGGGCTGAACCGGTGAATGGTCCAAAGCATCAACTTAATCAAGCCCGCTACGGCCAATGAGATGACAAAGGCATAAAGATATACCTGTGCTGCGATAAAAATTGAATCACTCATAGTAGACATTCCTTTCTGATTCGGATCTCGTTTGGTGCATTGGCGGTTATTTCAGCTCACGCCGGATGCAAACCGCAAACACGACGACGACAACAATAAAGACTGCCGCCATGATTACTACGTTTAGTGGGCTAAATGGGATCATAGTCCTTCTCCCTTCTCTGTTATAGAAAATCTCCATGCACAAGACCATTCATCCGGATGGACATCCGGCGGACAGGCGATGCATTGAGTATGAATTCTTGAGTCGATGGCATGGGCGAAATTAGTGTATTCCACCAAACCTGCAGATTTGCAGGGGTAGTCTTCCATCCCCTTGCTTTTTCGGGCTGCCTGTACCCGGCAATGATTCATTTGGAAGATTAAACTGTCCGGACCATCGGTGATGATAGACTGCTCATTGATTTGAGCGTACAGACGGTATTGTAATGCCTTTTGTAACCCTTCTAATCCAGGGTTCTCCCCCATGTTTAGAAAACGTTTCACGGACCAGGCTTCAAAAGGTGAGAACCAAGCCCAGCAAGAGTCATTGCAACGTTTCGCGTCTCCCATTCCATGGCTGGATTCCACGGCTTGAAACCAAACCCCATCTCCCGCCAGCCAGTTGATTCCCAGACCTTCAATCAGTTCCGTCATGGTTTCTCTGGGCATGGATAGCAGTGGGGATGGTATGCCGTTCTCTAATTGAAACCCCAAAATTTTTGAGAGGCGTTTCAACTGAATCAGACGACTTTTTTCGTAGGCTTCTTCCATGATTTCCAACGCGGCGTCAAATCCCATTTGGTGCTCTACTTCTTTAAACCAAAAAACATGATGGACCATGGACCTGTGCATCAGATCCATGGCGAATAAAGCCATCTCTTCTCGGTTCATTTCGTCGGTAATCAAGTCTTTTGCCATGGTGGTGTGCCTTTCTTTTTTTACGTGGAGTGTTGCCACTCCACGTAAAACATAGAACTAGGAGGTTTTTGTCAGTTCTTACGAACGGATTTTTTTCAACTCTTCGGTAAGCAGTGGCACGATTTCAAACAAATCGCCGACAATGCCATAATCCGCAAGATTGAAGATGTTGGCTTCCGGGTCTTTGTTGATGGCTACAATAATTTTTGAGGAGCCCATACCTGCCAGATGTTGAATCGCTCCGGAGATACCGCAGGCGATATAAAGGGTTGGGGATACGGTCTTGCCAGTCTGCCCCACCTGGAATTTCTGTTCTCTCCAACCCGCGTCTACTGCCGCACGAGATGCGCCAACAGCCGCGCCGATGGAGTCGGCACATTCTTCCAATAGAACGAAGTTTTCCGGACCTTTCATGCCTCGTCCGCCTGATATGATAATCTCGGCTTCGATGAGTTCCGGACGTTCTGAAGCGGCCAAAACCACTTCCTTAACAATGGCTCTCAGGTCTGACACATCAATTGCGGCAGATTCTTTGACCATTTCAGCCTTGTGAGCTGCATCCGGTGCGCCGGATGGGAAGGTGTTGGGTCTTATGGTTGCCACGATGGGCTTTTGTGTTAAGGTAAGCTCGGCTGCTGCTTTTCCGCCATAGATGGGACGCTTAAACTTCAAGAAATCCTTGTCGTCCATTTCCATGCCGGTACAATCAGAGGCCATGCCCACACCAAGCCGCTGGGCCAGGCGGGGAGCCAAATCTTTTCCGATGGCGGTATTTCCCAGCAAGATTGCCTGGGGGGCTTCTTTCTGAATCAGCTGATTCAGCACAGAAGTGTATGCGCCGGTGGTATAATTTTCTAGTTTATCATCTTCCACAAAGAGAACTTTGTCTGCGCCGTAGGTGCCGGCCAGCTCCGCAACGGAGGAGACTTCTTTCCCCAATACGACTGCGATCACAGGATCGCCGGATTTCGCAGCAATGATTTTGGCCTGACTGAGCAGTTCCAAAGACACTTTACGGATTGAAGCATTGTGATGCTCGATAAATATCATAATTCCTTTTGCCATTTTTTCTCCTCCTTCCTATATCGCCTTGGCTTCTTCGCTTAGAAGCCGTACAAGTTCTTTTGCACAGTCCAGCGCTTCGCCCTGGATCTTGACTCCGGCTTGTCTGACGCCGGGCAGTGTGACAACCGGTTGGCTGGTTTTGGGTGTCAGAGGCTCTGTCACACCCAGGTCGGCCAAGGTCAGCACTTTGATTTCTTTGCTCTTCGCCTTCATGATGCCCATCATGCTAGGATAGCGAGGCTCATTCAGACCCTTTTGTGCTGTGAAAATAGCTGGCAGGGGCACTTCTAGGATTTCTGTGCCGCCATCGATTTCTCTGGTTGCCAGGACTTTACTTTCTTCGGTTTCCATTTTGAGAACGGAGCTAACCGAAGGAAAGTTCAGGGCTTCAGCCAAACGGACAGCAACCTGTGCCGACTGGTCGTCTACGGCAATTCTGCCAGCCAGTATAATGTCATGGGGCATTTGGGAAATAGCTTTGGCTAGAACTTCTGCAACAACCCATTCGTCCGCACCATCCAATGCAGGATCGGTGACGAGAACCGCTCTGTCTGCGCCGGTGGCCAAGGCAGTACGGATGGCGGTCTGTACTTTTTCTCCGCCAACACTTACCGTTACCACTTCTCCACCAAACTTCTCTTTCAATTTAAGTCCTTCTTCCAGCGCATACTCATCGTAGGGATTGATAACGGTGGTGACACCGGTATCATCAATTTTGCCGTTGGCATTGAGCACGATTTTTGCTTCTGTATCAAAGGTTTGCTTTAGACAAACAACTATATTCATTCCTGATCCTCCTTGCCTTACTCCTACATTTCCTTCAAAATATTTGCTGCAATGACGATTCGCTGAATTTCACTGGTTCCTTCATAGATCTCAGTGATCTTGGCATCTCTCATCATGCGCTCTACCGGATAGTCCCGGGTATATCCGTATCCACCTAGGATTTGAACGGCTTGGGTCGCAACTGCATTGGCTGTTTCTGCTGCGAATACTTTGGCCATGGCGGAGTATTTTGAAACCGGTCTATGCTGGGTTGCAAGATGACATGCCTGGTATACCAGCAGCCTTGCGGCTTCAATCTGGATAGCCATATCAGCTAATTTGAACTGGATGACATCCATTTCGCAAAGTGCCTTATCAAACTGTACTCTTTCTTTGGAATATTTGAGAGCCTGCTCGTAAGCACCCTGTGCAATTCCCAAGGCCTGGGAGGCAATACCAATTCGACCGTAGTCCAATGTCTGCATAGCAACTTTGAAGCCTTGACCTTCTTGTCCTAAAAGATTTTCTGCAGGGATTCTGCAGTTTTCAAAGACCAGCTCATAGGTTGCGGAAGATCGGATTCCCATTTTTTTCTCTTTCTTGCCGAAGGAAAAACCTGGAGTTCCTTTTTCTACGATGAATGCTGCGATGCCACGATTCCCCTTGCTTTTGTCCATTTGAGCGGTGATGACATAAGTGTCAGCATAATATCCGTTGGTGATGAATATTTTTGATCCGTTGATTACATATTCGTCGCCTTCTCTGACTGCAGTGGTTCTTGTTCCTTTTGCATCGGAGCCTGCCATGGATTCTGTGAGACCAAAGGCGCCCATTTTTTCACCGGTTGCTAAGGGAGTCAGATACTTTTTCTTTTGCTCTTCTGTGCCAAACATATAGATTGGATTGGCGCAAAGACTGGAATGAGCTGAAATAGTTACACCCAGGGATGCATCCACTCTGGAGAGCTCTTCAATGGTGATGGCATAAGACAAGTAGTCTGCACCGACTCCGCCGAACTCTTCAGGAAAAGTAATTCCTGCCAGTCCCAATTGACCACATTTTTTCCAAAGGTCCATGGGAAATTCTTCTTTTTCGTCACGTTCTTCTGCGCCGGGGCCACATTCGGTCTCTGCAAAATCCCGTACCATTGTTCTCATCATGATGTGGTCTTCTGATAAATCAAAGTTCATTTTCTATCCTCCTGTTATTCAATAACCGCCAATACTTGATCTTCTTCTACTTCGTCTCCTACCTTGGCCAGGACTTGCTTCACAACACCCGGGTCTCCGTAGACTACGTTTTCCATCTTCATTGCTTCTATGACAAAGAGTTCATCGTCTTCGGTAATCATCTGTCCGACTTTGACATTGACCTCCGCGATTCTTCCTGCCATTGGGCTTGTAATTTCTGTCATAGTAATTCCTCCTTGGTTATAGTAGTTTTGTATCATATATTAATTGCAAGTATCATGCCATGAAAATAAATAGTACAAAATGAAATTTATTACTCGTCAGGCCTTGCAGCGGGTGGATTTTGCTTAGTGATGTGTGAAACTGTTGTCAAACATGTGTCTGTGTTTCCGTACACATGTGTGTACTTCCACACAGTTGTGTCTTGTTATTTTCTTCGCCAAATTCGCAACGTCTGTGCTTCCTGAATCAATTCATCACGGAATTCCGGATGGGCAATTCCTATTAAAGCTTCCGCTCTCTGCCATGCAGACATGCCTTTCAGGTTGGCTTTGCCATACTCGGTAACAACGAACTGCACGCCGGCCCTGGTATCGGTAATCACCGATCCCAGAGTCATCATGCCCCGAATGCGGGAGTGCCTGGCACCATTCTTGTCTGTAAATGTGGATGGCAGGCAAATGAACGTCTTGCCTCCTTTGGAATTGTAAGCTCCTTCAACGAAGTCCAGCTGCCCTCCGGCTCCGCTGATGATATAGGGGCCCGCCGATTCCGAGCAAACCTGGCCCGCCAGGTCCACTTCTACAGCACTGTTGATAGAAATCAGTTTATCTAATTGAGAGGAGATAAACGGATGATTTGTATAATCCACTGGATATGCCGCAACCATGGGGTTGTCATCCATAAAGTCATATAATTTCTGTGAGCCCGCTGCAAAGGAAAAGGCCATTCTTCCTCTGTCCAGGTTCTTTCGTCTGCCAGTTACAATGCCGGCTTCTACCATGTCTACAAAGCCGTCCACCAGCATTTCAGTATGGACTCCTAAATCCTTAAGGTCGGATTCGGCGATCATTTTTCCTAAAGCATTGGGCATTCCGCCGATGCCCAGCTGGATGCAGGAACCGTCTTCAATCTCGGACAATACGAAGTTGGCAATTTGTTTTTCCACTTCAGACGGAGCAGCGGAAGGAAGAACGGGCATGCCACAGTGGCCGGCTTCTACCACATAATCCACCTTGGAAAGATGGATGACATGTTCTCGTCCACCATGTACCCTTGGCATGTCTTCGTTGACTTCGATTATGATGTGACGAGCTTTGTCCATAGCCGCCATATAATGAGAAATGGATACACCCAGGTTGAAAAACCCGTGTTTGTCCATTGGCGCAGCCTGAATAGCCACCACATCGGTGCAACAGTTTTCGCGAATATATCTAGGTAATTCCGAATACTTAATGGGAATATAAAAGGCCTTTCCTTCCCGGGCAAGCTTCCGCTCATAACCACTCATGTGCATACTATTCCACGTAAAATGTTCGCCTTCCGGGTCTTGTTCAATAAACGGCAAAGGCTTCATGATGATTCCGCCTCGCATGTTCACATCTACCAATTCATCTTTTCGTTTTGCTATGGCTTCAGCAAGTAATCCAGGGAAACTAGCGGCCCATGCAAATTCTACCCAGTCCCCACTTTTTATCACCTTGACTGCCTGATCAGCGGAAACACATTTACTTTTGTACTCATCCATTAATTTCATATGACTACCCTCTATCGATTGCATAGCTATAACTAATATCTAAACAATTAAGCAAATATCATGCCAACAAAAATATCCGGAGGAATTTGTTCCGCCGGATATTTTTGGTACTAGAAATATTATCAGACGTTTATTTTATCCCCACACCTCTTCGGGGGTAGGAATCTTTCGATTGGGGTCGGTATAAGCGATTCTGCTAATGTTAATCAGATGACTAAAATCCAGGTTTTCACTGATACTGTTGTTACCCCAGGAACCACAACCCAAAGTCGCTGTGGGAACCAAGCTATTGGTATATGCACCACCAACACCGGAAGATCCGATGCCATTGACCAGTACACGAGATACCGGCAGGTGAATACCTGCATATTCAATATTTTCTTTGGTAAAGGAATGAAGGGTGCAACTGTGGCCTTTTCCTTCCAGCTCCAGATTTTCAATGGCGATATCCACGGCATCTTTCCAGGTTTTATAGGGATAGACTGCCAGGATTGGGAATAGTTTTTCTTTGGAGAACGGGTCCTTTGCCCCTGCGCCATTGGCCTTGGCTAAAAGTACCACGGTGCCCTCAGGCGCTGATAATCCTGCCTGAGTTGCAATTTCACAAGCTGTCAAACCAACTGCTTTCTTGTTTAGCTCACCGCTAGGGAAAGCAAACGCTCTTAGTTTGTCCACTTCTGCTTGGTCCTTGATGTAATAGCCACCCTGTTTGCCGAATTCTGCCATGATTTCGTCCAATTTGCCTTCGGGGCATATCACGTTCTGCTCGCAAGTACAAAGCACACCATTGTCATAGCAACGTCCACGGATAATTTTGGGGACGGCATCCACGATGTCTGCGTCTTCATCAACCAGGCACTGCATGTTTCCAGCGCCAACACCATAGGCCGGTTTGCCGGCGCTATAGGCGGCTTTTACCATTCCCGGTCCACCGGTTGCAACGCATACATCTACCATGCCCATCAATGCAGCTGAACTTTCGATGCTAATCATTCCAGGTTCAATGCATTGGATTAGATCTTCAGGAGCTCCGACAGATTTTAGCGCTGCTCTCATCAAGTCGCATGTTTTTTTACCCACATTTTTGCCGGAGGGATGAGGCGCGATGATGATGGCATTGCCACCCTTCAGGGTAATCATGGCATTGTGCATTGGTGTCATAACCGGGTTGGTAACAGGCGAAATCGCACCGATTACCCCTTTGGGATGGGCGACTTCAACCAACCCTTGATCATCCAGGTATCGAATGATTCCAACACTTTTTTTGCCTTTCAGGTAGTTCCATACTGCGGTAGCTTTGCCCTTATTTTTGAGAATTTTGTCTTCGAAACATCCCATATGGGTTTCGTCGATTGCCATTCTTGCCAAAGGTTCACCTTCATCAAAAATGACTTTACCTACTGCTCTTACAGCTTCATCGACTCTTTCCTGGCTGTAGGTTTCGAATTCTTTCTGTGCCACGCGGGCTTTCGCAATCATCTCTGCGATATAGTTTTGTACATCCATATTTTAATTCCTTTCTTTTCTTTGGGCACCCAACTTTTTATGAAAACGGACTACCAAGGGAAACTTCACCCTTGAGAGTCCGTCTCATGTTTTTGGGGGTGGAGTGTTTATTTGCCCCAGTGGTTGTTGTAAACAATGCCCATGCATTCATCCAGAATTTCAATCGCTCTGTTGATATGCTCATCTGTGATGTTTAGTGGAGGCTCAATACGAATTGTTCTGGCATTAATTAAGCTTCCGGAAAGTAGCAGTCTTCGGTTGAAGGCTTCATATACTACTTCATAACCTTTGTCTCCGTCACAGAATTCCATTGCCAGGAATAAACCTCGTCCTCTAAAATCAACCAAGAGTTCCGGATACTTCTTCATGAGTTTTGCCATGGCATCCTTGAAAGTCTTTTCGGCTTTTTTTGCTCTTCCGGGAAGGTCTTCCTTCAGGATTACATTAAATGCTGCAATACCTGCTGCTGTTGCCAAAGGATTTCCGCCGGTTGTGGTGGAGTGAAGCAGGGGATCCGGGAACATGCCACGGAATGCTCTTTCGGTGCAAACGCAAGCGGAAAGAGGTACAACAGAACCGGAGATGGATTTGCCCAGGCAAAGAATGTCGGGGGCAACATCGTTGTAATCACTGGCAAAAAGATAACCGGTACGGCCCATGCCAGCCTGAACTTCGTCTGCCATCATCATGATGTCATACTTGTCGCACAATCTTCTGATTGCAGGAATGAAATTGTCCGGTGGCACGATGACGCCGCCTTCACCCTGAATGGGTTCATACACGATGGCTGCAGGAAGTTCTCCTACGAATTCAAGGGTATCCAGCATCTTTTCTAGATATTCCACATCACCATAAGGAGCGAAGCGGGTACCTTGCATCAAGGGAAGGAACGGACCTCTGAAATGTTCTTTGGATGTGAGTGACAACGCACCCATGGTCTTTCCGTGGAAATCGTTTTTGAAGGCGATGTAGTAATGTCTGCCAGTAGCCAGTGTTGCCATTTTGAGCCCGCATTCGATTGCTTCCGTTCCGGAGGAGGTAAAGAATGTGTACTGTAGGTCTCCAGGTGTAACGTCGGCAAGAATTCTAGCCAGCATGCTACGATTAGCATCTACCAACTCAGCACTGGACAAAGGCTGCTTCGCCAACTGATCCATAACTGCCTTAACCACGGTGTCATGCCGGTGTCCACAATTGAATGCGCCGAATCCGCCGAGACAGTCAATGTATTCGTTTCCATTAAGATCTGTGAAGGTATCTCCTTTGGACATCCATTCCATTGCCATGTCATCTGCACCAGCAGCTTTACGGTATTCCAGGAATCCGGGATTGATATGGTTATCAAAATTATGCCTTGTTTCTTTGATGAACTTTTCTTTTTCTTCATCTTCAAGCTTCTTTTTGGATATGATATCCAGTGCATATTCGGTGTAGTTTAACACCTCATCAAAACTTTTTCTTGGCATTGTTTTCTTCCTTTCTTACATGACAGCCAAAACGGCTTCTTTTAAAATATCAACACACTTGTCACAGTCTTCTTTGGTTGCAATAAGTGGTGGTACCATACGGATAATGCTGTTGCCGATTGCAGTAACCAGCAAATGACGATCCAGACAAGCATGTTTGATGTCCACTGCTTTGTCTCCTTCAAAAACCACACCAACCAGTAGACCGGCATTGCGGACTTCCTTCACATTGGGAAGCTTTCGAAGTTCGTTTGAAAAATATTCGCCCATGGCTTTGGCGTTGCCCGCCAGGTCACGGTCAAGGAGCTCAGTGATTTGAGCATATGCTGCGGCACAGCAGACAGGGTTTCCTGCATAAGTGGACCCATGGGTGCCACCGCCAAAAGTAGCTGCCAGTTTTGCGGTGCAAATCATGCCACCAATGGGAACGCCACCGCCCATGCCTTTAGCCATGGATACGCAGTCTGGTTTGATGCCATAATTCATGTAATCCATGATTGCTCCGGTTCTGCACCAGCCGGTTTGTACTTCGTCCAGCAGTAAAAGCGGTCCTTTGTCATCACAAAGCTTTCGAATTCCGGTCATGAACTCTTGAGTTGCCGGAATGACACCGCCTTCTCCCTGGCAAGGTTCTAACATGATGGCAATGGTTTGATCGGTGATGGCATCTTCAAATGCCTTCAAGTTATTGTATTCAACATAAGTGAACCCTTCCAACATGGGTTTGAATCCCAGTTGTAAAGCATTGTTGGTTTGTCCGGTTGCCGAAAGCGCGCCATAGGTCCGCCCATGGAAGCTGTTGGTGGCTGTAATGATATGGAACTTTTCGGGTCCAAAATTATCGACGCCATACTTCCTGGCAATTTTGATCATGGCTTCATTGGCTTCAGTACCTGAATTCTGGTACAGAACTTTGTCCATGCCTGTTGACTTGCAAATCAATTCAGAAAGGACTGCCTGAGGAATGGTATACGGGTAGTTGAAGGTATGCATGATTTCGCCAACCTGGTTTTGAACGGCGGCCACCACTTTGGGGTTGCAGTTTCCTGCGTTGTTTACGGCGATTCCGCCATAAAAATCCAAATAGGCATTTCCGTTTTCGTCGTACAGATACATACCTTCTGCACGGCAGGCGATAAATGGGAATCTCTCATAGGTCTCGATCATGTATTTTGTACACAGCTCTTTGACCTGCTCTGCGGTCAGATTAACATCTTTTAATTGCATCTCTTAATTTCCTCCTGACTTTACGGTTATATACAGCTTCTTCTTTTTTTGTAATGCAAACGAATGTCCAAATAATTTGATTTCGGACATAGTTTAAACCTTCTTATAATCATAAAGTCAACAGATAATTTTTGAATTTTTAGATTTTTTCAAAATGAGAGTTATCGCTTGATCATTACCTGTAATTTAAAGAATGCATTTCGGTCGAAATTTTGTGTGGTTGGCAACTCTACCAGGATTTCACTAATACAATCACCCACCACTTTGTAGTCGTGGGTGAAGATGTAATCCATGAGCTTTACCAATCCTTCTTCCTCTCGGTTGTAGCCGTCACAGTAAAGGCAGACGTACATTCCTTCCGGAATAATTTCTATATCTTCCGGCGTTCCGGTATCATCATCCAGAAAAACGAAGACTTCCGTTGCCATAAGTTCTCGTTTCATAAAAAAATCATGACGGATGATAGACCCCACATTACAGAAGTTACTCATTGGGAAATGATGAAGGGTAAAGTTCTTTTTGAGGGGGCGTAAAACCTGCTCATAGTATTCCATCCCATAGCTGTAAGCATTGATTTTTGTATCATAGCAGAAGATACGGCGTGCTTTCTGATACTCCAGGACAGGTTCTTCCTCTCGAGGTGCTACTTCATATCTCTGATATCCTTCAATGGCTCTATCTATGGATTTCTCCGTATGGCGCAACTGTTCCAACTGGATGTTGATATTTTCTTTCTGGAGATGAAGCACCTCTTTAAAACGTTCAATATCCTGGTTGGCAAAGCACTCTTTGATCTGTGCTAAGTTCATTCCCAGGGCTTTCATGTACTGAATCATGTCTAGTTGGGCGCATTGTTTGATGTGGTAGTACCTATATCCAGTTTCAGGGTTTATCTCGCAAGGCTGCAGTAACTGAATTTTATCGTAAAGTCGAAGGGTCTGTTCGGATATCCCATTGATTCTTGCCATTTTACCGATGGTTAGTTTCTCCATTGTTTTCTCCCTTTCCAAATTATGATGCACTTAATATAGGCATATATTAGCACAAATGTTTATGCTTGGTATAATGTTTTTTTTCAATTTGGATGTTTTTCTGTGCTCGATTTGTTTACAAACTAGCTTTTCTTGTTATAATTAGCCCAAAGATTATGAAGATTCTGACAAAGAATTCACAAGGTCTGATTGCTCTGCGTTTCTGATAACCGTTTTGTGTGTCGAACCAGGGTTCGCTATTTTTTATTTCATACTATTTCTGTAACATCACAGAAGGAGGATTACTATGGATGTAGGCTTTTTATCCGTTGTTCCACCCCTACTAACGATTGTATTGGCAATCGCTACTAAGGAAGTACTCCTGTCATTAAGCATCGGTGTTTTCACCGGTTGTATGATTATGGCAGACTGGAATCCATTGGGAGCCCTTGAGGCTTTGATTGGAATCATGGTCGGCGGTTATGACGAAACCGGCGATTTTGTCATTTCGGGCAGTTTGACGGACCCCTGGAACGTTGAAGTATTGCTAATCGTCATCATGCTTGGCGGGCTTATCGGCCTGTTAATCAGATCCGGCGCCTCACAGGCATTCGGAGATCTTATCAGTAGCAGAGTCAAAACACAAA
The DNA here is from genome assembly GCA_041859095.1 of Anaerovoracaceae bacterium. Classification (GTDB taxonomy): domain Bacteria; phylum Bacillota; class Clostridia; order Peptostreptococcales; family Anaerovoracaceae; genus UBA1422. The sequence continues at coordinate 42,439 of JBHEKY010000018.1, read as the reverse complement.
AGGGCGCTCAGTTCACCACATGGTTGATTGGCATCCTTATTTTCTTTGACGATTATTTCAACGCGCTGACAAATGGTGCAATTATGAGACCGGTTACCGATAAATACGGAATTTCTCGAGAGAAATTATCCTATATTATCGACTCCACTGCCGTTGGTATTTGCCTGGTGGTTCCGCTCTCATCCTGGGTTGCCTTCATTGCATCCCTGATTGCTGGTTCTTTTGCAGAAGCCGGGATCGAAGAGGACGCATTCATGGCATTCCTCAAAGTCATCCCTTACAACTACTATGCATGGCTTTCCATCATTATGGTGTTGGTGGTCGCGCTAATGAAATTGGACTTCGGCCCCATGGCCAAAGCTGAGAAAAGAACCCGAGAAACCGGATTGCTTTGCGACAAGACATTCTCCGGCGGCGACGCGGATGATGATGATTTTTCATCCATTCCTGTTTCTGAAAAGGGAAGAGCTTTGGATTTATTGGCACCCATCATTTTGTTGGTTGTTCTGGCTATGGTATTCATGCTTTACACCGGTGGTTTCTTCTCATCCTACGACCTGCTTGATACCCTAAACAGTCTGGATGGAATGTTAGCCCTTGTATATGCTATCGCTATTACTTTGGTCTTCTCCATTATCTTCTATAAGATTCGTGGACTTTCTAAGGTGACCGAGTCCATGGCGGCTTTTGTCACAGGAACCAAATCCATGCTCTTCGTTGTCATCTTGCTTGCCTTTGCATGGAGCATCGGCTCAGTGGGAGATGAATTGGGAACCGCAGAGTATGTTGCCAGCTTGTTTGTCGGCAATGTCCCTGGATGGATTGTGCCTTTGATTTTATTCGCGTTTGCTTGTATTATGACCTTCTCTACCGGTGCTTCCTGGGGTACTTTCGCAATTATGATCCCCATTGCAGTCCCGTTAGCCGTGGCCATGGATGTAAGCGTTTATGCATGTATCGCTACCGTTATCGGCGGTGGTGGATTTGGTAACCACTGTTCGCCTCTGGCTGACACTGCCATCCTATCCTCTGCTGCTTCCAACATCCGTCATACAGATCACATCAAAACACAAATTCCTTACTCTGTAACCTGTGCCGGCGCAGCCGCAGTCGGTTACGTTGTATCTGGTTTCGTGGATGGATGGGTACTGCCGATGTTGGTAACTCTAGGTGTATTCTTTGCTGCAGTGGTTGTATTACATAGAATCTTCGGCGAGAAAAAATACTCCATTGAGGAAATCAAAAAAGAATCGGAGCAGGCCGGGTAATCTGCACCGTTCAAAGACTTTAGACAACCTTCATTAAACCAAAAGCCGGGTAGTGATTATCACCACCCGGCTTTTATTTTATTGATTTTTTTGAGCTGCTTTTGATATTCGTTCTAGTATAGATTAGAGTTCTAGAGCAGGCTTTGAATCAATTCTTCCGGCATCTTGCCGTCTTTGTCCCATCCCATAACCTGGTAGTATTGATCTAGCATGTCATCAAAGGCTTCCTGCGGAATGGCTTGGCCAGCGGCTGGTCCAGACTTCAGGGCTTCATTGACAATTCTCTTAGGAACGGTGTCGTCCTTACGGTTGAATCCTTCTCTTTGGTTGAAGGCTCTGGCAATATTCAGGACTCTTCGTCCGATTTCGCCCATGTCTTCGGCTTTCCAATCTTTGCCTGTGATGTCTGTCATGAGATCTGCCATTATGTCATAATTGCAGGTCGCCCAGAAGTCACAGATGCACAGTGAGAATTTTACTGCGTTGAACTCGGCAAGCCCATATACCATCTCTCCCTTGCCTTCTGATGTGTAAGGCGGAATCGATGCTGCAAACACTTCTTCGTTTGGCGCATAAGCCCTCATATGGCACGCTCCACGGTCGGAAACCGCATAAGCCATGGCCATGCCCCAAGAACCGCGTGGTTCATACTGCGGGTATTCTAAGCCTTTGACCTGCATGGCGAAATCCGTGCCGCCGAATTTTTCGGAGGCTTTCTTGACGCCTACAGCCAGTTCGGCACCAACGCCTTCCCGGTGCGCAATCAATCTCAGGTATTCTCTCATTTTTTCGGCTTCTCCGAAACGGATGCCAAAATCATGGATGCCTTTTTCGGTCATTTCCATGGCCCAGATAATGGTGTCTCCTGCACTGATCGTATCCAGGCCCATATCATCGGCTACTTCATTGTATTTCAGGATATCATAAGGGTTGGATACGTCTGCGTTGGGTCCTGCGACCGCAATAGACTCGTACTCCGGTCCTTCAACAACAGCGTCTTCCCATTTCACAAAGTTTCCGCATCCCAGGCCACAGCTTCCGCAGCCTCTTTTGCCTACTAGTTTTTCTAGGAGCACGTCTCCGTTGTATTCCGTCCATTTGTCATCTGTGGCATCGCTGAAGTTGCGTTTCGGCAGGATGCCGCCATCTTGACAGGCTTCTAGGAATGCGGTGGTACCACAATCAAATACAAAGTTGTTGTCATCCTGATGAACGTCTTCTTGTTGGTATTTGAGAACTTTTTCGACCAGGGCTTTTACGTTGGCTACTTTCACAGGACCTGTTCCGCGAATGGACACTGCCTTCACGTTTTTGGAGCCCATGACAGCCCCGATGCCGCCACGGCCGGCTTGTCTATAATAATCTGAGTTGATGCAAGACATGGGAACCAGGTTTTCGCCTGCCGGTCCGATGACCAGATGTTCATATTCATGTCCGAATCTTTCCTGGAGAAGTTTCTCGGCCTCATGAGCGCCTTTGCCCCATAAGTCCCATGCATCTTCCAGGGTTACTTTGTCATTGTCAATGACGATCAAAGTGGGTTTGCTGGCTTTGCCTTCCAAAATGATCATGTCATATCCGGCATACTTAATTGCATTGGCGGAATGTCCACCAATGGAGCAATCATTGATGGTGCCTGTGGCCGGTGATTTGGCTGCGATGGAAAGCTTGCCGGAGCAAGGAACCCCGGTTCCGGTCATCGGTCCTGTGGTAAACAGAAGCTTGTTTTCCGGGCCAAGGGGATCAATTCCCGCTGCCAACTCTTCATACAAGTATCGGATGGCCAGGCCCTTTTGGCCTGCATATTTTTCTGCAAAGTCCATACGAAGAGGCTCCGTAGCCACTTTTGCCTGGGATAGATCTACTCTCAGAACGTTGTTCTGGTATCCTTTCATGGTCATATCGGGTCCTCCTTTCTACTTAAACGTCAGGGCATTCTGCGGACAAACTTTGACGCAGGTGGGATCGCCCTCACAAGTGTTACACATAATAGCGAGTTCTTCTCTGATTCGGATGACTTTCTTGGGGCATTTTTCTGCACAGATTCCACAGCCGGTGCAAAGACTTTCGTCTACCCGCAGGTACTCATCCATGGTGATTGCCTTTTCGGGGCACTGCTTCACACAAATACCGCAAAGAATGCAGTAGTCGTCATGGTAAACTAGTTTCCCGTCATCATAGGTTGTTTTGATGAAAATTCTGGATTTCTCCGGCCAAACTGCATCTTCCTTGTTGGCGGAGCACATTTGGGCGCACAGTTGGCAACCAATGCATTTTGCTTTCTCAAGCTTTAATCTTTTCATGCTTGTACAATTCCTCCCGTTCTAAATATGTTGATAAAATAAGAAACAAAGAAAAGAGTGCATTCCTTTTGAATGCGAGTCTCTCCTTTGCGCGATGGCGGGCAGAAGAGTCGCTTCTTCTACCGTAACGGCTTCGCAGGCAACAGGTGTCTTACGAAGCTCGGAGTTTACTGATATGATATATCTGCTTAGCTCATTATAGCGGTGAGGTTTTGCACTGTCAATAAATCACGGCAAAAATAACCTTGTACTTACATCACTCTTTTGCTTGAATAACAGTATTTGTTGCGACCCCGTTTTATATTAGAAAACACCCTATTTCTAATATAAAGGCAGAGCGAATTCCATTCTCTCTGCCTTTTGTATATCATATTTATTACTTATGCTTCATAACCTTTTGATTTAAACTACATTCCTTTCACAAGTCGTATAGCAAGTAGTGCCACAGTGCCAAGAAGCAAGGCCCAGAAAAAAGAAATAAGTAAAATCCCTGCTATGAGAGGAATAGTAATTGGACTAGAAGTATTATAAGTACATAGCACTAGCGAAACTACGAACACTATTATATATGGCATAATAACTTTCATATTAATCCTCCTATTAATCATAGTGACGGTGTGTATGATTTTGTGATTATACCATTCTTTGAGCATGTAATTTTCACTCTGCAAACAGCTTCATCCACAATTAAACCATTTCCTTCATATTGGAGCCCCCAACAAAAAACTCCACGGGCTGTTGCTGTATAAGATGTCCCATTCGCCTCTTTCCATTTATCCCATTGTGAACAACCCCATAATGTAAATAAGCCTCTAGTGTAGTAGCCATCAAAACCACTTTTGTACCATGCTTTGCTCCCATCGTAATAAAAGTTGCATTGGGTATGAACAGAAACCATCATTTGCCCAAAACGATTATATATTGATCTTTTAGCATAAATTGTTCCAGTACTTTTAGTTACAGATGCAGCATATGCCGAATCAACAAATAAATTGATTATCTTGTCGCTAATTGTTAATGGCTCTGGAACGTAACCTTCATCCTTCGGCGTTCCTTTGATGAATTCCTCCTCCGCAATATAAAGCGGGGTAATTGTGACTGTAGTTTGCTCGTCTATACGATATGTTTCTTTTAATTCTCCATCGATAGTAGCTTCCATCACATTGCTTTCACACGCATCAATTACTTGGTCAGCCTTATCATTGACCGTACAATCGTTGCTTAGGTTGTATTCCTTAATAACTTCCCCAATGCTCTCACCATCCGCATTGCGCAGTTCAGCCGCTAATCCGTCCGAAAATTCTTCGTATTCCTTCAGATCGCTTTGATCCAAATCTAAGGATTCGCTATCAAGTTGAATTTGCTCTGCTGCGGGAGCTATTACCGAAATGCCCTCTGCATAAACCGGTACTGTAGTAAATATCAGGCTTACCATGATTGCACAAAGTGAAAATGTAGTCATTGTTTTTTTCATATTTATACCTCCTATTCTACTATCCCCATGAGCGCTAAACGCCATTCATCTTAACTTTGCTATAATTATAGAACATATGAACTTTAAGTGCAATATCTATTTTTAGTACAGTTCTATGTTTTCTCTAACACCTCCGCAACTGTTGACAAACGAGACCTTTGACGGTAAACTGTACCACGTACACAAACAAAGGAGAACCATCATGAAAAGAATCAAAACCATAGAAACCCGAAACCTGAAAGACAGCGCAAAGCACGGTGGTTGCGGCGAATGCCAGACATCCTGCCAGTCAGCCTGCAAGACTTCCTGCGGCGTTGCTAACCAGAAATGCGAAAACGAAAAGAAGTAGGGTGACAAGCCCTTCTTTTTTTAGGAGAAGTATGATTCATCAATACATTTTGAACGGATATCATATTGTGCTGGATGTGAACAGCGGTTCCATCCACACCGTCGACCCTTTGGCATACGATGTCATTGGTCTTTTTCAGGTTATGCCGAAAGAAGAAATCATCGGTGAAATGCTACGGAAATACGCTGACGATGCAACGGTCACTCGGGAAGAAATTATTGAAGTCCTGGAAGATGTGAGCACACTTAGGGATGCGGGCCAACTATTTTCCGAGCCGGTGCTGAGTCAGCCCAAGGATGCGCCATCCCAACAGGCGTCAAAAGACACCCAGCCAACAGAGAGAGTGCAAGCCACAACCGAAGCTCCAGAAGCACAGGTTGTCAAAGCTCTATGCCTTCATGTAGCCCACACTTGTAACCTGAATTGTGAATATTGCTTTGCCAGTCAGGGCAAATTCCATGGAGACCGGGCGCTTATGGCGTTTGAAGTGGGCAAGCAAGCCATCGACTTTTTGATTGCCAATTCCGGCAGTCGGCACAATCTGGAAGTTGATTTTTTTGGTGGGGAACCGCTGATGAACTGGGATGTAGTAAAGCAAATCGTTGCTTATGCACGAGCGGAAGAAAAGAAACATAATAAAAATTTTAGGTTTACATTAACCACCAACGGCGTTTTAATTGATGAAGAAGTCATGGACTTTTGTAACCGGGAAATCCACAATGTGGTGCTCAGTCTTGATGGCCGAAAGGGAATTCACGATAAACTGCGACGAACTTTTGGAGACCAGGGTAGCTACGAAACCATCGTGCCTAAATTTCAGAAGTTTGTGGATTCACGAGAGGGCAAGGGTTACTACATCCGTGGCACCTTCACCCACAACAACGTGGACTTTACCGAAGATCTTTTTCACATGGCTGATCTGGGATTCAAAGAATTGTCCATGGAGCCGGTGGTCTGCGCCCCGGGAGAATCATACGCACTGACAAAGGAAGACCTGCCGGAACTTTACCGTCAATATGAATTGCTGGCAGTTGAAATGCTAAAAAGAGAAAAAGAAGGCAATCCATTTACCTTCTATCATTATACGCTGGACCTGACCGAGGGTCCTTGCATCTATAAGCGAATCACCGGATGCGGATCCGGCACCGAATACCTGGCTGTCACCCCCTGGGGAGAGCTTTTCCCCTGTCATCAGTTTGTTGGAAATGCAGCCTACAGCATGGGGGATGTCTGGACCGGTGTCAAACGCCTGGACTTGCAACACGACTTTCGTTCCTGCAACGTTTTTTCCAGGCAAGAATGTCGGGATTGCTGGGCGCAACTTTATTGTAGTGGCGGCTGTGCCGCTAATTCCTACCATGCCGGTGGCGACATTGCAGCGATTTACGAATACGGTTGCGATCTGTTTCGTAAGCGGATGGAATGCGCCATCATGATGAATATCGCAAAACAAGAAGAGGCCTAACTATGAAAATCACCATCGTGGACGGATACAACACCAACCCGGGAGACCTTTCCTGGGCACCCATCAGTGCTCTTGGGCAGCTTACTATCTTTGAAAACGCCTTGGAACAGGACGTGCCCGCACTTGCTTTTGATGCGGATATTATTGTTTCTGCCGATCTCCCTTTCACTCGAAAAACATTGACCGCATTACCAAACCTGAAGCTGCTGGCATTGATTTCCACTGGCTACAGTCATGTGGACCTAGATGCCGCAAAGGACCTGGGCATCGCTGTCACCAATGCTCCTGGATATTCCACCGACGCGGTGGCCCAGCACACCATCGCACTCCTATTGGAACTGACCAATCAAGTGGGGCTTCACAACCAGGCAGTGCAAGATGGATACTATACTGATTTTTCACATACCTGCTTCGCCCTTAGGCCTCTTCACCTGCTTTCCGGGAAAACCCTGGGGATTATCGGTTACGGCAACATCGGCCGTAAGGTCGGGTTAATTGCCGAGGCCCTGGGGATGAAAGTCATTCCATACAGCGAAGACCCGGCGGAGGCGATTTTCGCGGATGTACTCAGTCTGCATTGCCCCTTGACTGACAAGAACCACCACATGGTGGATGCTGATTTTATCAAAAAAATGAAGGACGGCGCTCTGTTGTTGAACACCGCCCGTGGCGGATTGATTGATGAATTTGCTTTGGCTGAAGCACTCAAATCGGGAAAGCTCTCCGGCGCAGGCTTAGATGTCCTCACCGTGGAGCCACCCCGCAAAGACGACGACAATCCACTGATCGGCATCGAAAACTGCTTCATCACCCCCCATAATGCCTGGATGCCCATTGAAACCCGGGCACTTCTGATTCAAACTGCCGCCGAAAGCATCAAAAGCTTCCTTCAGAGTGGGATGTTGAATCGGGTAGACTAACCGAAATATTCGAAGTTCACTCCTTGACTGTTCTGTACGCACCTAACAGTGCCAACGTTAGACCAACCGACCCGGCTGCACTAAAATAATCCCATGGTCGGTTAAATGCGATGAGATGATATATCCCAACAATGCTTAGCATTGCTGCACATAGCATGCAGAGGATTATTGTGAACCGTTGATTACCAGATTGGCAGTCTATGTTGTTATCAATCTTTTAAACCTTTCTTATTTTTTCTTTGCAAAAAATATTTTAACAATTCATCCACAATGCCACAACCATCAGTATTTAGGAATGGAACCGGCATCAAAGTAATCATTGCCATAAATAATGCGATTGAGCTTAGTAGTGTTGAGAGTGTTGACAGAAGCACGCTCATTACAATATTTGATATGGGTCCAACGGCTAAAATACAGAGTTTTGGTATAATTTTTTGTTTGTTGAAATCTGCTACAGAAAATGTTATTTTTCCACTTGCAATCAAGGGAGAAATCTTGAATATTCCAAGTCGCATATACAGAAAATTACCAATGGTTACTTCTACTACTTTTACCTTGTAAGCTTTGAGCAACGCATAGTGTCCAAGTTCATGTATCACTACCAACCCAACATATCCTAGGTAAAGTTCAAGCATTCTTGTCGTACCTTTTCCAAATCAATCCCAATGCCAGTCCGAACACAACAATGTTTGTTGTGATAAACGGCAGCATTTGAGGCAATCGTTGCAAAGCTCCAAGAAAGTACAGGCCTTCTAGCAGACAAACTACGGTCATGATTGAAAAATCAGTTGCAAATACCCCCACCAGTATCGAGAAATTCTTCTTTGGCTGGAAATTTCGGTTGTTCAAATCCTGAATTTGATTCCCCAAAATCAAAAACATTTTTGATCCCGTCAGCATTAGTATGACACTTAGCAGGATCGACAAGACTAAAGATAGCAGCCAAAGTTTTGGCAATAAATCAAGGTAAGCCTTTTGTTCAATTTTCGCATCTACATATGTGGAAGAATACTGGTAACTGGGCGCATGTTCGACTAGATAATCCATGATTTCGTCAACCGAGGAAGGTTGATATTCTATGAAGATGTCCTCAAATATCAAGTTACCGTAATTCAACTCCTTCATTTGTTCAAGAATCCGGTTCAGTGCAGCGACGTTTTGTTCCGTAACATGAACCGTCCCATATTGTTTTTTCGAGTTGGCATCGAATGAGATTGAAACGTAGGGCAGGTTGGTCAAGCCCACCACTTCATAGGAGTCCTCTTCAATTTCTATCGTTTGTCCAATCACATCGTTGATATCTCCGGCATAACCGAAATGTTTCTGCATTTGCTCAAATGAAACCAGTGCTTCTTTTTTGTTGTCTTGCGGCAATCTGCCAGATAGCAAATATTTTTTGCATCCCGGGTAAGCACCGAAATGAAGCGTATGGTTTGCCGTCACGCTTGGTATTGAAAAAATAAGAAGCCCGTCATGTGTGCCCTCCTGCATTTTTGCCAAATATCCAGTATCAATCACATAAATGTCCTCAACAAAGGCTTTTTTTGATAATGTAACGAGTTCATCAACACTCATAGTATCCGTTTTGCCTTTGAAATTTCTTGTGATTTCTGTGGGAGATTTTGTTGCTTCAATATAGGTGGCAACCTCTTCAGCAATCCACATGAGATTGATCACATCGTCGTCCGGTAATTTATCCATAGCCGGCACTTGGTTCAACAAATAATTAGAAGCAAACATGGACGTCAACAAACCGCAAAAAAGCACCACGGAAAACATGAGTCCGTTGAATTTTGAGAAGCATAGTGATTGAAATGACTTGTTTTTTAAAGGAGGGGCGGGTTGAGGACATAATGGCGTCGTGTCGTAACCTTCCAGGGAAGTCAGTTGTGTTGCTCCGTCTTTCACTTCCAGCATAGAGTGATGTTGCAGTTTCAGTCGATTATCATGGGTTGACACGACGATGGTTTTTTCCGCAGATAGTTCTTCTAGCAGATAGGCGACTTTTTTGACTGTTTCATCATCAAGGTTGTTCGTGGGTTCGTCCAACACCAAAATCTGCGTGCCTCTGGACAGGCAACGGATCAATGTCAAAACAACGAACTCGCCGCCGCTTAGATACGTTATGTCCTTTTCCAAGATATCAAATGAAAAGTAGCGACAGTATTTTTGTATCAATACCGGATCGCATCCTTCCAAATATTCGCATCCTGATATTTCGTACGGGTAGAGCCGTTGGGGAAAATAAGAAATGTATTGAGATTTTTCAACCTGGCCGATGTCCTCTATTTGATTTTTCTTCAGCACGGATTCTATGAAAGACGTCTTTCCGCTACCGTTGGCGCCACAAATCAAATAAATGCCCTTTTTTGATAAATCCATTCTCTCAACTGCAAGTTCAAACTTGCCCTTTTGAATTTTGTGTTTCCTGATATTCATAATTTGCCTTTCCATATTTTTTTTCTCACAGCGGAACATGCGAATTTGGACGAGATTCCAACCGCCACTGAGTATATCGCAACAGCGGCTATGACAAAAAAATTGTTATAAACTACCAACAACCCTATTCCTGAAATGATTGAGAGCATAGCCAGGAAAGGGTTTAAGTTCTTAATCCAATATGTATCGTAAAACCCGGTAACAATCACCTCTATGGGATATCCATAATAGTACAGAATTCTGTATTTTTTCCACCGGCTTTTCTCAAATAGATATAGGATGAGAATTAGACACACAAATGACAAGCCCAGGTAGCCGACAAGCGACCGAATAGTTTGATACCATTGTAGAAAGCGGTTTGCCTCTTCAAAAGCTTTGTATATCTCATAGCCTTGAATCATGTAGGCTCTTTTTGTAAGCCCATTGCCTTCCAAGAATTCTATAAAGCTGACATCCGCATTCTTGACTATAAGTGCATCGACCAAAAACTTCGACTTGCCATCAGCTAACTTAAGCGCTTCATTGTATAAAGCGATGCTGAAATCAAACAGATACAAGGAGCCAGGCGTATCACTTTCTTTCAGCCGATACCCGTAAGGCGACAAAATCTTTTCCAGTTCCTTCTGTTGCATGCCATGTGGAATCATTGCCTGTTTTTCTTTCTGGTCACTTATCGAAACAGTCTCCGACAAGCTTTTACGAAAAATGATGTCGGTAGCCGGAATGTTCAATTTTTCTGCCAATATTGAAGTCATCAATCGTTCAAGATTGAAATATTTCCTACTGACCGGGTCATAGTATTCCAAAGGAAACACCTTGTTTGTCATTTCTTCTTTGAGCACAATTTGTTGTCCTATTTCTTTTGGATCTTTAGACGCTTTTATGATGTAGTCCACTTTGTTGAATCTGAGCGCCGCGCGCAATAGGACTGTATTCATAGCATCCACATCATTGAATGACATTAGGTCGGTGCCGATCATACTGGCTATCCGAAAGGTATTCATCGGGTACTTTGAGTAGGGATCGATTGGGTCTGCCGAAACACCAATCATAAAGCTATATAAGAGTATTGCAAACATCAATAAACAGTAAAAAAGGATCACCGGATTGTGTCGGTTGCGCTCAAAGTCAGACAACATCGTGCTGCCTTCAATGGAATTCCGCAATTCTACGCCTGTGTCGGAAACACCACCAGACACCAACAACAATTCTTTTTGAACAATCTCATAGCTCAGGTTGATGTCGTCAAAACGCTTGTCATGGCTGACAATCAGGATGGTTTTCTGCGCAGAGAAATCTTTGATTAAATTTTTAATAATCTCAAAGGTTCGATCGTCGATATCATTGGTTGGCTCGTCTAAAAGGATAAATTCTTTGGGGGAAAACAAAGCTCGGAGTACAGAAAGCAAACGGCTTTCACCACCGCTCAAACTCCTTGCCGGCTTTTCCATCAAATGTGCTAGTCCATTCGACTTCAGGCAATGCTCAATCTCCGATTTATTGTTCTGAAACATGTCTATGTTGTCCAAAACAGAAATCTCGGATAGGACTTGATCGCATTCCTGGCACACCATAGAGAATAGGCCGCATTGGCTGTGGAAGATTTCCTTCATCAGAGTTGTTTTGCCGCTACCATTTTTACCTCTCAGCAACACCAATCCGGGATTGGGGAGATACATATGTGTGTGGCGAATCAATAGTTCTCCGCTTTTTTTGATGCGGAGTTCAGGTACTTCAATCAGCATTGCGGATCCCTCCTTGAATTGCAGATTGTTGTCGAGCGAAGATTGCATTCAAGTTACATAAGCATCAAGTCCACATATAAGATTGATTTGGTATTTAAATTCGTCTTTTTGATTAATTTGTAAGCATATTGGCTGATTCCATTTGGAGAATGCATGTACCACGCACCGTAGTAGGTGTCGTTGGCATTGCAGTAACCATTGGAAAACTCCAAATTGTAGCTGCCATTGGTTTTTTTCCACCATATATCATATTTGGTGGTTTTTGGAGTACCTGCTGTTTGAATCACCCCATACATCAAATCTCCGTCATTCCAATGCTTAGCCGTTTGTATAATCGCTGTTGGTTGATTTACAGCAAATGTAGCCTTCCATTTGTCAGATTCTTCAACGCCAAACAACTGGTAATGCAGTCCGATGGCAGTGGCAACTAACGTCAAAATCGAGCATACCCCTGCTATTGCAATCCACGCAACATTTAATTGTCTTGTCTCAAAAAATATTGAATTACCCATAATTTCCTCCTAGCCAAATGAACTTCGCTCAACAAAAAAACTGCCAGGCATCTCCAAAGTAAGAAGCATGGCAGTCCAAATATTGGTATGTGAAATTCTATCATTTGTTCCCCAATATTATTCAACCAGACTGTCGATTCATGGATTCGCCTTGCAGCAATTATACAACAGAAAGAATATTGTATCAAGTGTTAATTATGCATTTATAGTTCAACATTTATAGCTGTGATTATACCCTGAATAATAACTACTTGCCCAACTTATGGCGCCCGGCCTCGTACTGTTCAACGTATTTGGCGGGTGTAATCTTTTGGCATAATTCTGCGACCAGATCCAGTGGGATCCGGTCCATTTTTTTGAACCGGATGCAGCTTTTGCCCATGTCCAACTTGCCAATACCCAAATCTTCGTAAGCTTTCTGGTACCAGGCAAGCAGGGCAGGGTCCCCGTATATGCCCATATGATAAAGCGCGAGATATTGTTTCTGATTGGCCAACGCCATAAATGGTAGAGGTTCTTTGGGGTTGACATGATACCCGCTGGGATAGGTTTCAAAAGGAACCACGAACCCAATCATGCCGTATTGCATTCGCTCCTCAAAGCCAGAAGGCAAATTTGCCCGTACGGTTTCTAGGAGAGCAAGCAGCGCTTCCTGTCTCTCAATGGGTTGAGCTAAAACATATTGCTCCACCTCTTTGTTGATTTTCATGGGAGGCCTCCTTGTTATCTTACCGGACAAACCCCGGCTAGACAGTCTGTCCCTAGGTCCCGGTCGTCATCGCCTACTTCAAATTGCTTCAAAAGGCTGGGCACAAACGGCTTCATGGCCGCAAGCCTTTGCTCATAAGCTTCCTTGCCGATTTCTTCGTAAGGCAACATCTCATAAAAACTATCTTCATAGGGCAGGAAGGACAGGGCAATGCAGTTGTCCCAGTTGTTCCACAGCCATTCTTCCACATCATCCCACTCGTTCTCTCTGACATGAACCGTAATGGAACAATTATGATCCACATAGTTTGTCATGAACATCTTGTAAGTTTCCAGTTGTTCGATGGCTCCCACGTCTCCTTTGGTTCGACCTTCCGGCGCCTTGGCCGGGAACTCGATGACCAGAGTTTTGGCATTGTCCCAAGTCTGATTGACCTCCGGGAAAACCGGCCAGCCCAGTTTCATGGTGACCTTGGCTAGCGGGTCATCTGCAGAGATTCGCACCCGTCTGATGTAGTACTCTGAATGAGAAAAATGTACACCCGAGCTGACTTCCGGCAACTGGGAAAGGGTTCCCTCCGGCTTTACGGTTGTCATCAATAGCGGCTGGTTGATGCCCAGTTCTTTGGCATATCCGTTGCCTGCCGAATGTACGGCTTCCCGCAAGGTACGTAACAACTTTGACTGTTCCGGCATGTCATAGCCCAAGGCATTCATTGCATCCTGCCATCCGGTGATGGAGCAGCCCAAAAGCCGGTCTCGTTTCTGAATCAAATCCCAGTTGTCCAGTTCCAAATCCAGGCAGGTCATACGAAGACCGGCCCGGGCGGAAAGCCACATAGCCCGAAGAAGTCCGTCCATGTCCAGGGTTTTATCTCCCCGGACAAATTTCATCACGTTGACTGTGGTCAGATTGCAAAGTCCGTTGGCATCCAACAAAATTTCGCCACACGGATTCACAACGTTGAAATTTTCACGTCTCTTGGACGCAGCTTCCCAGTTGACAAATCCCGGCTCGCCGGAAGTTTTCATGGCCATTAGCATCCAGTGGAGCTGGTCCCGGCTGGGTTTTTTGCGGTACAAAATCGAGTTGTTGCTAATCTGACGATGAGCAATGGACGGATCGATGATCCAGTTTTCTTCCTCGTTTTTGATATATAGATTGCTCTTGGCATGGATTGCATCTTCGTCCTTCGGATCGATGAGTACCATTTCTGCTGTTCGGCGCACGCCGCCGGATACCACGTTTTCTCCGATGATATTGGCAATGTCCAGGCAATCGATGGGTCGCAGCTGGTACTTTTCTTCGTAGCTTCTGTCAAAAACATCCTTGATTTTGATAAACATGTTCTTCAGACTGTCATGGCCGCTGGCGGTTCCGCCAAAGACCTTCAGCCGCTCACCCTTGGGGCGGACGTTGTTGTAGTTGATATAAATGGTCTCGATGTCACGATACCGTTTGGCATAGTGGATTTTGAAGAAGTAGTTCAGGGAATCCTGCCACCCTTCTTTGCTATCGCCAACGATAATTTCGGCGATGTTTTTGTTTTTTGTAAAATCAAGAGTGGTCATGTCGTCCCGCTCTTCTTTGGGGACCGGCTCGTAAGCCATATGAATCACTTTGATATCGGTTCGCACTGCGGACATCTTCATGGCATCCTCGAATGTGGTTCGAACGCCGACACCGGCGCCTACCATCAGCAAGTAAAACAGTTCGTCGAAAGCATTGAAGTTGTCAATGACCAATCCGGCACAGTTGAAGTTGCTCATGGGGTATTTCAAGCTGGCATCCGTGCCACCCGCCCAAAGGGTCCGCCCGGAAAGGAACTGCTTCATTTCATAGATGTTGGCAAACAGTTCTTCGGCTTCGGCTCTTGGGGTATCTGGGACAAGATTACAGTTATATTCCACCGCCCGCTTGACGGTTTCCCACCAATACTCCCGCCGAAGGTCATCCTTCAACCATCTGGAGTAGGTCCTGTAATAGACAAAACTTCCAAGGGGGCCCATAGGATTTGGCATATGCTTGTATTGGGAAAGGAATTCCTCCCTGAGACTTGGTTCAAAAGGGCCTTCTTCACGCTCTCCCCTTTCAATCAACTCTTTCTTCCGTTCTTTGTCTCTCTCGTACCGATAGATGATATATTCTTTGGCCGCATCACGGCGTCGTTGCATCAGCAGGTCTTCGACGATGTCCTGGATCTCGTCTACCGTAACCACTTCTTGGCCTTCTTTGGTCAAGATGGCTGTGGCCTCTCTGGCCAGCGCCCAGGATAGCGGTTCATCCACCCCCTCGATGGTTTCCGACATAGCTTTGCGGATGGCATTTGCAATGGTTTCTTCCTTGTAATCCACCAGCATATGGCTTCGCTTACGGACTTTCATTCCTTGTTTCATCGTTTCCCCTCCAAATTCTATTGCACGCATTTTTGTCACTGCGTAAACCGATTATATCGGATACCTAACACAAAGTATAGTGCTTAAGTCACAAAAATACATAAAAAAACACCAAATATAGATTTGGTGTTTTTCCGAATAATTACGGTTACAGGTATTTTGGCTCTTCCGACAAAGTATCTGCTTCTTCCGCAGAATCCCATTTTAATGGCAATATAGGTATTACAAATAAAACGAATGATCCCAACATGGCAAAGTAAAGAGCATTAAAGGTTAACACATTCCATACGTCCCATCCCAAGTAGTCATAGAGACTTGGTCCAAAGGCTAACGGCAAGGCAAGCAGCACCACAAACACCGTTCGGTATCTCACCAGCACGCTATATCTTGCGCCGCATTCTGTGCAATTCATCCGCCAAAACAAACGATAAGAGGACTGCAGTCTTTCTCTATACGTAAATTCATGTCCGCAGTTCAAGCATTTTTTTCGAGTGACTTCTTTTTTCATAGTATCTACCCCCCCCACAGATTCGGGGCGCTCAAAATCCGAACGCCCCGAGTTTAAACAATATGTGATTTATGTGACAGCGTTGCCGTCGTCTGCAACAGTGGTGACAAATTCAAAGGTTTCTTTGCCGTCGACCATGTTGTCAGCAAAAAGCAGCATGCCATTGGATTCCATGCCCCGAAGCATACGGGGAGCCAGGTTGGCTACAACGACCACCTTTTTGCCTACGGTATCTTCCGGCTTATAATATTCAGCGACACCTGACAGAATCTGCCGGGTTTCGCTGCCCATCTTCACCTGGAACACCAACAGCTTTTCGGCTTTTGGATGTTTCATGGCGGAGACGATGGTGCCTACTCGCAGGTCCAACTTGGCAAAGTCGTCGTAGACGATTTCATCTTTCAGCTGCAAGGGTGCGGCTTCGACTGAAGTTGCTTCTGCGGCGTCTTCAGGTTTTTCATTTAATGTAGCCAATTCTTCCAACTCCTTTTCTATATCAAGTCTTGGGAAAATAGCATCGCCCTTTTTGACTTGTTCCCCTGCCATTTTATCAAATACAATGGCATCCGGCCATTCTGGATCTGCGTACCACAGACCCAGCTGCTTCCGTATTTTTGCTGAAGTGGTGTGCATGAAGGGGTAAATCAATATGGAAACGATTCGCAGGCATTCGGCCAGGTTGTGCAGAACGGTATCCAATCTTGGCTTGTCGGCTTCTTCCTTAGCTAGGAGCCAAGGGGTGTTTTCGTCAATGTATTTGTTGGCTCTTCGCACCAGCACCCAGATTTCTTCCAGGGCCAGATTGAACTCAAATTTGTCCATGTGGGCTTCCACTTTGGCTGCTGCGCCGACGGCGATGGCCTTCAGGTCCTTATCGGTTCCCTTTTCGTCTTCGATGCCGACGGATCCGGGCACGGAAGCGTTGTTGTACTTTTCGATCATGGATACGGTTCTGGAAACCAAATTGCCCAGATCATTGGCCAGGTCGTAGTTCATCCGCTTGAGCATGACTTCATTGGTGAAAATCCCATCCTGTCCGAAGGTGTATTCCCGAAGCAGGAAATATTTGAGAGCATCGATTCCATAGCGCTCAATGAGTTTCACGGGATCTACCACATTGCCCTTGGACTTGCTCATTTTGCCACCTTCCATAAGAAGCCAGCCGTGTCCCAGCACTTGCTTGGGCAGGGGCACATCGATGGACATCAGCATCGCCGGCCAGATGAGCGAGTGGAAACGAACGATTTCTTTTCCCACAAGATGCACATCCGCAGGCCAATATTTGTTGAACAGTGTCGGGTCATCCGGATAGCCCATGGCGGTGATATAGTTTGATAGGGCGTCCAGCCACACGTAAATCACGTGCTTCTCGTCAAGGGGCACTGGGATTCCCCAGTTAAAGGTGGATCTGGAAATACACAGGTCTTCCAGCCCCTGATTGACGAAGGCAATCATTTCGTTTCGACGGCTGTCCGGCTGTAGAAATTCGGGGTGGTCGTTGAAAAGCTTCAGCAGTTTGTCTGCGTAGGCGGACATTTTGAAGAAGTATGCTTCCTCTTGAGCCTTCTGGACCGGGCGTCCACAATCGGGGCATTTGCCTTCGACTAACTGGTTTTCTGTCCAAAAGGATTCGCAAGGGGTGCAATACAATCCTTCGTATTCCCCTTTATAGATATCGCCCTTTTCATACATTTTCATGAAAATGGCTTGTACTCGTTTCATGTGTCGGGGTTCTGTGGTTCGGATAAAGTCGTCATAGGAAATCTCCATGGTTTTCCACAGGTCCTTGATGCCAATCACCACGTTGTCCACATACTCCTGAGGGCTTACGCCCGCTTTGTCAGCGATGGTCTGGATTTTTTGGCCATGTTCATCGGTGCCGGTTAGAAAGTGAACATCATACCCGGTGGCCCGCTTGAATCGTGCCATGGCATCGGCCATAACGGTGCAATAGGTATGCCCGATATGCAGGTTGTCGCTGGGGTAGTAGATGGGAGTGCTGATAAAATACGTCTTCTTTTCTTTCGTGTCTTGTGTCATAGAAATCATTCCTTTCTTAGCGCCTTTTCGAATGAGAAAAGGTCGCAGCAACAGTCCGCCGCTGGGGGATAGAATATCATAAAAACCGCCATTTTGCAAATGTCCGGCGTAATAGGCAATTGAAATAAGAACCGACCCTAAACGTTTTGAAAGTAGAAAAAATTATCCAAATTTATCTCTTTATTGAAAAATAGGTTGCCATGCGATATGTTAAAAGTATACAATACAATAGAGGTGATTGACTATGAATTTTTTTGAGTATGTTCAAAGCCCCATGGGGCTAGTAAAAATCATGGCAGACGATAAAGCAATTACAGAATCCTATTTCATTGGTAATTCAGATGAAGCGTTGAGGGCTCATTTCAGGTCTGATCCAGATCAGACTGGCAATGCACTGACCCATGAGGCTGCCTTACAGCTCAAAGAATACTTTGCTGGAACTCGAAAAGAGTTTGATTTACCTCTCGCACCAAAGGGAACCGAATTCCAAAAAAAAGTGTGGGACGGCCTTCTAAAAATACCGTTTGGCGCAGCGATGACTTATGGCGAAATGGCCGGACAGATTGATTTGCCCAAGGCATATCGTGCTGTAGGAAATGCAAACGGCAAAAATCCAATCGGAATTATCATACCTTGTCACCGCGTTATTGCGGCCAAAGGAAAGTTAGGCGGCTACAGTGGTGGACTTGAATACAAAGAATTCCTGCTGACCCTAGAAGGCATTCCCTATAAAAAATAGTTCCATTTCACGCTGACAGGGCCTCTACCAACAGCTGTAATATTCATATATTGAGAAAACAAGAACCGACATTGCTGTCGGTTCTTTTGTTTTTTATTTGGCTATTACGCGGAAATTTGGGTGCGTCTATGATTTGAGCAACAGATTGTACTGTTCTACCGTGTTGCCTTTATACTGAATGGCGTTGACCGGACAGATATGTAGACACTTGGTGCACATCATACATTTTTTCTGATGCTTCGTACCAACCTTATCTAGCAAAATGTTTTTGGTGGGACAATTTTTTACGCAGGTGCCACATTGGATGCACGCATCAGTGGCATGATAATTCTTACCCATGAATTTAGCCATAATGGAAAACGTTTCTGCCAGTAAGTCCCGAAGCAAAATGCCTTTTTTCCTGTTGTTGAAATGCCACTGGCCCGATAAATATTCTTGGGGAATTTTCGATGCAACCATTACCCCGCGCTGCTTGGCTGCTTCAATTCGCGATTCGACTTCTTCCTTGGTGTTTGCTTGATACTTATCGAAGTAGAAGTTCCTTGGCATTTCAACGATTTCTTTGGCAATCACCCGATAACCTTTTCTCTGCAATTTACAGGCGATTGATTCCACGCCAAAAGCGTTTTCTGCTCCCGCCGAGGTGCTGAAAACAATGGCGGGTGTATCCTTTTGTGTGCCCGGGATATTATAATGCACCCAGCGTATAAACATTTCTGGCATATTACCGGCATAAATTGGTCCGCCAATGGCAATCAAATCGCAGTCGTCCTCAACCTTGGGATCCACAGATATATCTTTTATATGAATCTGGAAATCTCCATCTTCTCCCCACTTTTCTTCAAAGCCTTTTTTTAGACTTTCAGCAAATAATGCTGTATTCCCCGTTCCCGAAAAATAATATATCCCGATTTTCATTTTGTTACCTCCAAATTTTGAATCATCCGGTTCAAAATTTTTATCATTACTTTCTGTTCTTCTTCGCTGATGTCGATAGTCATACGGCTGTTGATGCCCCCCAAAATAATCAACAGTTGCGGAATTGTATTCTTCCCTTTTTCTGTCAGGCAGATTCTTTTTTTTCTGCCGTCCTTCTGGCTTGGAATTATTTCGAGGTATCCTTCTCGTTGCATTTTCGACAAGTTCCGGCTGACATTGCTTTTGTCTACTTGCATGATCTCAGCAAGCACTTCTTGATCAATCTCATTGCCATCTCCAAGTCGAACCATGGTCATCATGGTCTGTAGTTGGGTATATCCCATATTCATACCGGCCAGCTGCCGGTTCACCACCGTAATTAATTCTTTGTTTGCCTGATAAAGCATGTCTCCCAAGTGTTGTTCCATCTGTTTCCACCTCCCTGTGGTTTTTCAACAGTACAAGTTATGCTAATCTTATCTTGCACCGGCCATGTTTGCAACTCCTGATTGTTCAAGCCAAGCCGCTATTTTAGATTTCATCAATTTTTCCTATGAAGAATCGACTTTTGGTGTTAAAATATATAAGTTACTGCATAAATACATAAAATAATAATTCATATAGATGAAAGTTGAGGTAGTTATTTGTTAAGTACAAGTGAAGTCGAACTTCGGTTTGGCTCAAGAAAGCTGTTTGATGATGTCAGCATCCAGTTTGTTCATGGAAATTGTTATGGTGTCATCGGCGCCAATGGATCGGGGAAATCATCTTTTCTCAAGATTTTGTCAGGAGAAATAGAACCAACCCATGGCAATGTAAGCATCGGTCCTAATGAGAGAATTGCAGTCCTGCAGCAGGATCATTTTGAATTTGACGAATTTGAAGTGTTGCAAACCGTCATTATGGGTCACAAAAAACTATATGACATTATGGTTGCCAAGGATGCCATCTATGCAAAGCCCGAAATGACTGATGAAGATGGCATGGAAGCCGCTCATCTGGAGAGTGATTTTGCTGATTTGAATGGATGGGAGGCGGAGTATGAAGCAGCCGTTATTTTGACCGGGCTTTCCGTTCCCGAACCGTTGCACCGTCTGAAAATGAAAGAGTTGACCGGATCGGAAAAAGTGAAGATTCTTTTGGCCCAGGCCCTGTTCGGCAATCCGGATATCCTTTTGCTGGATGAGCCCACCAACCATTTGGACATCAAGTCCATTCGTTGGTTGGAGAGTTTCCTTATGGACTATGAAAAAACCGTTATCGTTGTATCCCATGACCGGCATTTCTTAAACAAGATCTGCACGCAAATGATTGATATCGATTTTGGTAAGGCCACGTTATTCATGGGCAATTACGATTTCTGGTATGAATCAAGCCAGCTGGCCCTTGCCATGTCCAGGGACAAGAACAAGAAAACCGAAGAAAAAATGAAGGAGTTACAGGAGTTTATTGACAGGTTCAGCGCCAACGCTTCCAAATCAAAGCAAGCGACCTCCAGAAAGAAGACTCTGGAAAAGCTGACTCTCGAGGATATCAAGCCATCTTCCAGAAAGTATCCGTTTATCAACTTCAAGCCGGAGCGGGAAGTTGGAAATGAAGTGCTGACAGTGGAGGGGCTGACGAAAACATACGAAGGAAGAAAAGTCCTGGACAATGTCACTTTCCGGATGAATACCGGGGACAAAATCGCGCTGGTTGGAGACGATGAAGTGGCCAAATCGGTTTTATTAGGCATCCTTGCAGGTGAAATCGAACCAGATAGTGGCGAATTCAAATGGGGCGTTACCATTACCCCTTCTTATTTTCCAAAAAACAATACATCCTATTTTGAAGGATGCAATTTGAATCTGGTGGATTGGCTACGCCAATACTCTTCGGATCAGGACGAGACATTTGTGCGAGGATTCCTGGGCAGGATGCTTTTTTCCGGAGAAGAGGCGCTGAAGAAAGCCAATGTGCTTTCCGGGGGAGAAAAAGTCCGATGCATGCTTTCCAAAATGATGCTCAGCGGTGCTAACCTGCTTTTGCTTGACGAGCCCACAGGCCATCTGGACCTGGAGTCCATCACGGCCCAAAACAACGGATTGATAGATTTTGCGGGAAGCCTTATATTGATTTCCCACGACTTGCAGTTTGTCACCACTATTGCAAACCGTATCATCGAAATTACGCCGAAGGGAATCATGGATAGAGCTATGACCTATGAAGAATACCTGGAAAACGACGATGTTCGCGAAAAGCTGGACGAGATGTATTCGTAAGGATAGATAAAGTCTTTTAGATTAACTGTCTGACTTTTCACGCCCACATTTTTTGAAATCCAGTCCAGTCCACCTCATATATATGGTGGGTTGGGCTTTTTTCTAGCTGTAAAATCCATCCCCGCTTTTGGGAAAACGAACAGCCTTCCGCGGTGAAGTTTTCTGTCCCCACGACGGGGAATTCAAATCCTTGCACCTTCAGACTTTTGTAGTATTCAATACGATCCCGGAACATAAGGTGAAGAAGCCCTTGGTTTCTCACCTCATCTGCGACGATGATGGTTAGGAGAAGCAATGGGTACTGCCCCGGGGATGCATGGGCTAAGTCAACGATATCGGCTTCATCCAAATGGTCTGTGTCCCTTTCCCCTTTGAGCAGTTTATGATAAAAATCCCACGTCACCGGAAGTAAATCCAGGAAAGCCACGATTTTGTCCTGTTTTTCCACAAAACAAGACATCCATGGAAAAGCTTGTTGCCATTCCATGGACTTTTCCCAGCCGGCCACATGGTTTGCACCATAGTAGCGAATCTCAAGCTTCTCGGCATCTTGCATCTGCTCCGGGGTCAGTTGGTTCAACAGTCTCATTTCACACCTCGTCAGTTTCGTTGGCATAGTTATTGGTTGATTGGCTGTTTAGGTTCTTGTTCTTCAAGTAGAAATCCACAAACCCATCTATGGTAAAATTCTCCACATCGGTGAGGTCCTCTTTCACAAGCAGAAAAAAGCAGCTGGGGATTTCTCTGGCTTTGAGGTTCTTGCGGATACAGGGATCGCAACTATGGATTTGAGTGTTGGTGTTGTTGGGATTCAGTACACATGCCAGATCATCGCAGGTGCAAAAGTGCTTCATTATTTCCTTTTCCATGTGTATGATGTTCCTTTCTTTTCGCCGATTTTGGTAATCTCATCTTCCCGTAAAAGCTTTGCAAGGGTCATCTCAATGGTTGCGTCGCTGATGTCCGGGTAGTGTTCACGAAGGTCAGCCTTGGTCCATTGGCCCAGGGAGGATTCCAGAAGTTTGGAGATCCGTTCTGTTTTTGTGACACCCTTGGCTGTGCCGGCTTCAACTCTTTCAGAAAAGTCCTTGTAAGCCGCTAGGATGATTTGCAGGTAGTACCTGACAAATGGCAGATAGGAATTTTGTCCTTCATGCCAACCCCGAGAGCTCTCCTGCAATACCTGGTAATAGGTTTCCTTGGTGGTTTCGATTAGCTTCTCTAGACTGATGTATTTCCCCACCATATACCCGGAACGGTATAGTAGCAATAGCATCAACAGTCTGCTCATTCTACCATTCCCGTCAGAGAACGGGTGGATGCAAAGAAAATCCAAAACGAACATGGCGGAAATTATGGTCGGGTTGAGTTCCTCTCGCGCATCTGCCATACGCAGTGCCGTTGATAATTTGCTCATGGCCTCCGGCGTCTCAAACGCAGAAGTTGGCTGGAAACGAACTTGTCGTTTCCCTTGGCTGTCCTTCTCTTCAATTGTGTTTTCTGTTGCTTTGTATTTCCCGCCGTGGCCACTGGCACTGAACCGATAAAGGTCCCTGTGCATTTGTAGCATAACGTTTTCTGACGGAGTCATATGCTCATAGTTTTCATGGATGAGCTTTAGCACTTCCCGATATCCTGCAATCTCTTCTTCCGCCCTGTTCCTTGGTTCCGTTGTTTCTTTCATTAATCGATTCAGTCTGGCGTTGGAAGTGAAAATTCCTTCAATCCGGTTGGATGCGCCGATGCTCTGAACTTTTGCAACGGAAAGCAAGGATTCAAAAATATCCGGTTTCGTGGCGAGATAAAGTTCCTGCTTCCCTTTGTACTCGTGGATGGCAGCGATAAGATTCATAATTTCCGAAGTCAGTAGTTCAGCCGGCATTGTCTCATAATTGAATTCTTTCATTGCGCCTCCTTCAGTCAACATTTTTTTATTGCATAATTATATATTTATTTTAAGCATAAAACAATGGTTTTGGCTAAATAAAAATATATATTGCCTAATATTTTGCATGTTATATGCAATATTTTCATTAGGCAATATATATTATAAATTAGTATTCTTGCGTTGAAACCTTCATGCGAAATTTCTTATGAGTTTCGCAACCCCTTATTCCATGAGACCTGACAAGTATGGTTTGACTGCGGCGATTGTTTTTGCCACATAATCGTCGATATCCATATTCTGCTTGAAGCCGCCCTTCCCCGCCATGAGTTTGATGAAAGGTTTCATGTACTCTTCCATTCCCACGCCGGTCAAGTCCGCACAGGCTGATCGAAGTCCTTCAAAGCAACCTTTTCTTTCTTTCCCTTCATAATCAAATGCCCAGTGGTAGGTCCATCGATACATGAAATACATTCCAATCCATTTTTTACCCAGCGACGGATCAGAGAAATACTTGCTGTCCACTACTGTTCCAAATAAGCTTGAGAACCTGGAATATAATAAGTCATAGCAGATATCTGTCCATGTGTCGGTAGCTTTGACAAGAACGTACTTGGCGATCAAATCCTGAATCAGTTCCTTACACTGCCCAGCAACAACGGCCCCTAGGGGTCCTGTTAGTGTTGAAACGACAGTGTTGAATGCCCTATCGTTCAGCCACTGCACCCACTCTGCGGTGTACATTGCCCAATCGTACCATGCCGCATCGCTATCGTAGCTCTCCTTTTGTTTCATGACGATGTCATAAGCAACACTCCAAGTTTCTTTTCTGTATAGCTTCAGGTCCGCTGCGCCCATATAGTGCTTACACTCTTCCAGCTCTGCCAGTTTTGCGGCTTTGCGGGAATCCGGGAAAAACTCATTGATGATCTTCTTACAATATTCATATTCTTTCTGCCACTCGGCGGAACCTTCAGATAAGAAAGCCGGGGATATTGCGAAAGGAATCGTCACTTCATAAAAGTCCTCTCCGCTGTCCAATGTGGCGGTCACATCAAATCGGAACCGTTCTCCACGCTTTCCAGGAATGACCTTGTCGATACTCACAAAAAACTTCCCGGATGGCAGGTTCGATGGACGTGCGCCGTCATAGGCAAAGGTGATGTTGGATGTTTCAAGTATCGCTTCCGCGCCAGCATCTTTGGGTTCCGGCGTGCCAAAAGTGAAATCATCTGTGGCAAAGGTTTCCGTATCACATTTCAGCGATTTTGTGGATTCGTTCCATCGCATATAACGAAGGTCGAAGACGGATTTTTTCATGACCTCCTGCTCATCTTTGTCGGCCTTTATGATGATATCCCCGGTCTCCCGGTCTTCATCATTGCTTTCCATTCTAAATAAGCCTTCACGCCAAATATACACCTCAGTGTAATCCGTTAGCTCTTTGTCTCCGCAAGTGCCGGTTACGGTTAGCTTCCCTTTGGAATAATGATCGGTTTTACTTCCGGTCACTTCCTCACGGTCATCTTCAAAGACCTTTAATTTCGCCTTGTCTCCTTTGTCGGAAATATCCTCCAGGCTGAACGAACAAATTCCTTCAGCCCAATGGTCTGCTTCTAAGTGAAGCGCCCATGGATCCGGTCCACTATTCTTAATTTGAACGGCACACTCACCGCTTTCCCCTGACTTACTCAGGAAGTTCAGTTTTGCCGGCTTCACAATCAACTCCGCTTCCGCTTCAAACGCCAGGCGGAAGGAGGCAGTGTATCTCTTTTTCTTGTGCCTGCAAGTGGCTTTGATGACCACTTTCTGCGGCGGGGTTCCGGGCTCATCAGGTGTTACGCCGGATGCGTCCACAGCAGCGAAATCTCCTGCCATCTGAACCTCTCCAAGTTTGACATATTTCCCACCCGTAGAAACGCTGAATGTAATTGATTGGGTTGGTTCATCCAACACTTGAATGCCTTTTTCGGTCATCTGACAAAGCTGGGCATATAGGAAAACGGGTTCTCCGCCGGCTACCATTTTGGTAATACCCTCCGGCATCATGGTTTTTTGGAGAAATATTTCATCATCGCCCATGTTTTCTTCGGGATCTTTTTCACTAGGATCCACCGAAGTGCAATTGCAAGAAGCAAGAATGCCGGCAACGGTGGTAACTGCGGCAGCGGCAAAACTGCTGCTGCTGGAATTCGTTACAAAGTCTGTTCTATATTTCATATTCTTTCACTCCTTCTGTGTTCATCATCACAAAGGGTTATTTCGGGCACAATTGGACATCCCCCGAAACAGTTGCTACGTTTGGAACAGTCCGGGCAGGCCTTGGATAGCCTATCTCTAAACTGAATAAAAGGTACGCTGTTCCACGCGTCGTGTAAAGATTTTTCTTTGAGCGATACCCCAAAGTTGCAATTCTGATCGAAGCTACAGGGGGTCATCATCATATCCGGTGTGATATAGGCTGAGTATCTGCCGGCTTCGCAGGCATCAAAGCAATCCGGGTCCACCACATAGGTGCTATTTAAAACACCGGGGACCATGCAACTATCAAATCCTGATTTGGCTAGTCCGTATTCTGTGTCCATCAAGGAAAAAAAATGTGCGGTCCGTCTGTCTGGTTTTAAAATTTGCTCTTTCTTTCCTTGGCCAACCGGCTTGAAAAGTAAAAATACAATCCTGTTTACACCTTTTGGCAAGGTTTGCTGCTCGAGGATTTGAATCGCTTCCTCCAGGCTGTCTTTGCTCAGTACGTAATGAATATTTACTTTAGCCCCCGCGTTGATCAGCATCTCAATGGCTTGATAGGTGTATTGGTTTCGATACCAGCTAACCGCGACGGCCCCGCAATGGGTCGCAATCAGTTGCGCCTGCTCTTTGGTCAACCCATATCCGGATGTTGTCAGATTTGGGATAATGCCGTTTTTTCTTGAATACTTCAGGAACTCTTCAAACTGCTCATGCTGATCCGGGTCGCCCCTTCCACCAAGTGCAAATTGGAACACTTTTCCTTTGGATTCATCGACAATCCTTTTAAAGTCCTCAAGGGTCATGTTGTCCTGAACCTTCGATGCACCACTCTGGTAACAATAATCTCCCGCTTCTTTGCATAGCCCAGACAGGCCATGCCCACAACTTCCCATAATGCCCACGTCGAGCAAATGGGGAAATGAAGAGGAGAATGGTTCTGCCCCTGTGTCTTTGCCATTTTCATCCAACAAACCAGTCCGAAGATACTGTCCATTTTTTCGGTTAAAGTGACTCCGAAATGGCGCATTTTCATCTTCTAGAACAAACCAGCCGTTTTCACCCTGTTGCATTTTTGCCACCAACAAAATGAAGCACAACTCCTGCCACTAGCACGATTGCACCAAAAATTGCCCCCATTGGGCTGTAAAACGAGTTAACAAATTGCCCGGGGACTATGGCTAAGATTAAGCCACCTGCGAATCCGGTTAAGCACAAGTAGGTCGTTCTCATGTTTACTGAAACCGCCTGGCCAACCATCATCGGGATGTCCCTTAATGCTGCCGAGGTCAACCTCACCACCATGCTTCCTTGTCCTTTTGATAGGTCGTCAAAAATTGCCGTCGCACAAAGGAGGCAAATGAAATACTTGTCAATTTTATTATTGCGTGTGAGAAGATTAGATGCAATGAGCCCGACACCGGCACTCATCAGCATCATTTTTGCTGCGGACTGTTTGCCGGTTGAAATAAGATTCGTAATTAATTTCCAGGTTTTTTTGTAACGCGCACCAATGGCTTGCCGTTCTCCCTTTGCGATTCCCTTCATCATGGGAATAAAAGTTCTACTAAAGACTGTAACAAACGCAGCCTTGCCCAAAAATCCGTTGTAGGTGGCTGTTAGAAATATCGCTACCCACGCCAGGGTTCCAACAGGTCCCGGAAGCGTATACATGGTCATTCCATTGATTGACCAAAGCAAAATCCATACCACTGCCAAGGGTCCAACCCAGATGAGGTCTTTCAGAATTCTCTTTGGAAATGACTTATAGTTGCTTGTAACAATGGTTTTAAGTAACTTCCAAAGACCCTGCCTTGGCATTTCTCCCATCCCTGCCTGGGAATCGTTCTCCACTATACCGGTTATTTCCTCGCTCTCCCACTCGTAGTCCTTTTCTGATTCAACGGCACCGGTAGGAATAGGAATCATAGAAACTGCCGGCTTTTGAACCGTGTCGTTCATCTTTTCCTCCTTTCGCAATATGGAATACTTCATTTCAGCAATTCATGTTGTCCAATGGTATATTTGATATAATTGTAGCACTTTTAGATGCGGTTGCAAGCAATTGTTCATGCCAAGAGGCAAGTCTGGATATTCGTGCCTACTTCTGAACAATCTGGCCAATGTCCTTACGGTATTGCATGCCTTTGAAATGAACTTTTTTTAGATTATCGTAGGCTTTGTTTCTAGCATCCTCGTGGGTATCGCCCATTGCCGTGACCCCCAAAACTCGACCACCGGAGGTGACAATCATATCGGAGCCAGATGTCGAAGAAAACCCTGTCCCGGCATGAAAAATCATCACGTCGGACTTGCCTTCCGTGCCGCAATCGAAGGATGCCGTATGACTGGTATTGTCTGCTAGTGAAATTGAACCGGCAACAAATTGTTCGAGCCCAGAAATTGGCAATCCTTTTTCATAGCTACCAGGATAGCCTGGCGCAGCCAGCACCACACAAACCGCCGATTTGTGGCTCCACGCTAATGTGATTTCTGAAAGTCGATTATCACAAACAGCCAATAAAACTTCAAGCAAGTCGTTTTCCATTCTGGGCAATATGGATTGGGTTTCCGGATCGCCAAAGCGGTTGTTAAATTCAATTACTTTAGGCCCTTCCTCGGAAATCATCAGTCCAATGAACAGCACTCCCTGAAAGTCCAGTCCATCCGCCTGAAATCCCGCCAGGGTCGGTGCCAGAATTTCCTTTCTGATTTGATCCTCCAGTGCTGCATTGAAAATCAGGGAGGGGGAGTAGGTCCCCATGCCTCCGGTGTTAGGCCCCAGGTCACCATCAAAAATCCGCTTATAATCTTGAGCGGATGCCATGGGAGCGATGGTGTGATGGTCCACAAAGCAAAGCATGGAGGCTTCAATGCCTGTCAGATACTCTTCCACCACTACTTTGTCTCCGGCTGTGCCGAAGACCCGAGCGCCCATCATTTCCTCAATGGCATCCACCGCATCCTGATGATTGTCTGCAATGACCACACCCTTCCCGGCAGCTAGGCCATCGGCTTTGATGACCATGGGGAATCCGAAGATCCCGATATTGGCTAGGAGCGTTGCTTTGTCTGTGAATTCTCTGTACCCCGCCGTGGGAATTTGGTGGCGTGAAAGAAAGCTTTTTGTAAACGCCTTGCTGGCTTCTAACCTTGCGCAGCTCTTGTTTGGTCCGAAGGCACGAATCCCCGCCTCGAAAAGGCGATCGACAATGCCCATGGCCAGTGGCACTTCCGGACCGATGACTGCCAGGTCAATTTTTTCGGCTTTGGCAAAGCCGCAGATACCGTCGATATCTTCCGAATCAATATCCACGCACCAGGCTAGCTCAGCGATACCGGGATTGCCGGGAGCACAAAAAAGTTCGGTGACGTGTTTGCTTTGCGCCAGTTTCCAGACAATGGCGTGTTCTCTGCCACCACCGCCAACAACGAGTACTTTCATAAGGAGTCCTTTCGCTTAATGCTTGAAGTGTCTTGTACCGGTGAAAACCATGGCGATGCCAAGTTCGTTGGCTTTGTCGATGGAATCCTGATCCCGTAGGGAACCGCCGGGCTGAATAATCGCAACGGCACCGGCGGACGCCGCCTCAGTGACACAATCATCAAAGGGGAAGAAGGCGTCGGATGCCATCACGCAACCTTTCATGTCGTAGTTGCACTGCCTGATGGCATTCTTCACTGCCCAGATTCGATTGGTTTGGCCCGGACCAATGGCAATGGTCTGGCCGTCTTTCACAAAAACAATGCCGTTGGATTTCACATGCTTGACCACCTTCATAGCAATTTCCATGTCGGCAAGCTGAGCTTCCGTTGGAACTGCTTTGGTCACGCATTTTAGGTCGTCCTTGTTGTATAGGATGTCATCGGCGTTTTGAACCAGAAGCCCTCCGCTGACTTTTTTTAGGTCAAGTCGGGGAGATGCTGGCTTTCCGCCTATATCGTCTAATTGCAATAGGCGAACACTAGGTTTCCTACTGAGAAGTTCCAACGCTTCCGGAGCGAATCCTGGGGCAAGAACAATCTCAACAAATATTTTACTGATTTCTTCTGCGGTGGCCAGGTCAACCAGTTGGCTTAAGGCAACAATGCCACCAAAGATCGATACGGGATCACAATCATGTGCCTTTTGATAAGCGTCAAGCAATGTTTCTCCTGTGGCGACTCCGCATGGATTGGCGTGCTTCACCGCAACCACTGCCGGTTTGCTACAGCAAGTACCGGTTTTAATGGCACCGCAACAACCTGGTTCATCAATGCCACAAACAAATTCCTTCAGGCATTCCAGCGCGCCGTTGGCGTCGTTGATGTTATTGTACGAAAGCTCCTTGCCATGAAGTTGAACCGCATGGACCAATGCACCCGAGTAAGGCTGAATTTCCTGATAATAGGTTCCCTGTTGGTGGGCGTTTTCACCATACCGCAGCGTCTGAATTTTTTCGAAGGTTAAGGTCAGCTGTTCCGGCATTTCCAATGCCGCAGGTTGCGGTTGTTCAGTTCCAACAAATGTAGCAGTCTCGGATGCCTCAGCGGTTGCACCGATTCGAGTCTGAAGGTAGCCGGCAATCATGGCGTCATAAGCCGCCGTGTGGCGGAAAACTTTCAGAGCAAGTTTGAAACGGGTTGGTTGGGGCACGCTGTCGATGGAGGGCACGGGCTTTTCGCCGGATTTTAAGTCGCCAATCACCGACTTGTAATCGGTAGGATCGCAAAGGACGATGACGCCGTCATGGTTCTTCGCAGAAGATCGCAGCATGGCCGGTCCGCCGATATCAATGTTTTCGATGGCGTCGGCCAGGGTGACATCCGGCTTTTGGATGGTTGCTTTGAACGGGTACAGGTTGATGGCCACGATATCTATGGGGGTGATTTCCAATTTCTGAATCTGTTGCATGTGATCCGCCAAATCGCGGCGGGCCAGAATGCCGCCGTGTACGGCCGGATGGAGGGTTTTGACCCGGCCATCCAGGCATTCTGGGAACCCGGTGATCTGATCGATCGGGGTCACCGGGATTCCGGCTTCCTTCAAGACCTTAAAGGTCCCGCCGGTTGAGACAATTTCAATGTTTAGTTCAGATAGAGCTCGTGCAAATTCCACCACCCCAGTTTTGTCGGATACGCTAATCAGTGCGCGCATAATGTTCTCCTATTCTTTTCCGTTCCAGCAGTAGGTGCACAGCTTGCAGCCATCCACTTCCGTTGCGCGAATAACGTCCTCAAGGCTCTGATATCGAAGGGAATCAAACCCTAGTCTATCTTTGATCAAATCGACCATTTTGGCGTGTCTGTCTGTGGTGCTCTCCGCATACTCCGCCAAAACGTCAGCGGGAATGGCTTGGTCCGCTGCGATGGACTCCAATTCACGGATAGCTCGCCTTGCAATCAGCTCGTTGTCGCTGACCGATCTGGAAAAGTTCAGGTATTTACAGCCATACATAATGGGTGGGCAAGCGGAACGAACGTGAATTTCTTTCGCGCCGTTTTCCTGCAGGTAGCTGACGGTATCTCGAAGCTGCGTGCCTCGAACGATAGAGTCATCCACCAAAACAAACCGTTTCCCTTTTATAATCTGGAAAACAGGTACCAACTTCATTTTTGCGATGAGTTCTCTTGCCTTTTGGTTCTGTGGCATAAAGCTTCGAGGCCAGGTTGGCGTGTATTTAATCA
Organism: Anaerovoracaceae bacterium; assembly: GCA_041859095.1. Lineage (GTDB taxonomy): Bacteria > Bacillota > Clostridia > Peptostreptococcales > Anaerovoracaceae > UBA1422. The sequence goes on along the minus strand of JBHEKY010000018.1, from coordinate 10,597 downwards.
AAGGTCTTGCATACGGAATCTTGGAACCATTGGCATAACCCAATGCATGGGCAACCCCACTGTCAGGCACTCCGGCTACATAATCCACCTCTAAACCTACATCGCCCTCCGCAATAATAGCACCGTTCCGGTTTCGGACCAGCTCTACATTTTCGCCTTCATAGACGGATGGGGTATATCCAAAGTAAGTCCAAAGGAAGGTGCATATCCGCATTTTTTCATTGGGCGGAACCACGGTTTTTTCTTCATCCGCAGTCAGAAATGCGATTTCTCCGGGGCCCAGTTCCCGTTTAAATTTGTAACCAATGTTGATAAAAGCAAATGATTCGGATGCGGCGCAATAGCTGTCCCCACACTTCTTTCCAATAATCAGTGGGGTCCTGCCATACTTATCTCTAGCAGCGTACATGCCGTCTTTGGTCATAATCAAGATTGTCATAGAGCCGTCAATCCGCTCTTGCGCGATGCGAATCCCTTCCACCACGCTTCGTCCCATGGAAACCAGGGCTGCAACCATTTCGGTGCTGTTGATTCGTCCGCCGTTTGTAGCCATAAACTGACCATACCCTTTGGCCAACAGCTCTTGTGCCAGCTCTTTTTTGTTGTTGATTCGGCCAACCGTGGCGATGGCATATTCCCCCTGGCTGCTGAGGATGGTCAAGGGTTGAGGATCTCCGTCACTGATGGAACCCAATCCGAAGTTGCCGCTCATTTCTCCGATTTCATCTTCAAATTTGCTTCTGAAAGGTGAATTTTCGATATTATGAATCGCACAGTTGAAGCTGTTCTCTTCTAAAATACACATTCCGCCTTTTTTTGTCCCTAAGTGGGAGTGGTAGTCTGTCCCAAAAAAGACATCTACAACACAATCATTCTTTGATACGACGCCAAATATTCCGCCCATTTTACTGATTCCTTTCTATTTCAGCTACTAGCTGCCCCACTGCAGCCGGTAATATTGTATGCTCTATTTTTAAGACCCGGGCCGCCAATGTTTCCACTGTATCACCAGGCAAAACCAAAGTCCTTTCTTGTATGAGAATCCGACCAGTATCCACCCCTTCATCCACCAAGTGGACGGTGGCACCGCTTTCTTTCTCTTCTGCGGCCAGGACTGCTTTATGAACATGCTGTCCATACATTCCTTTGCCGCAGTATTTTGGAATTAAGGCCGGATGGATATTGATTATCCGGTTTCGGTAACTGCTGACAACGCTTGGCGATAATACGTTCATGTATCCGGCCAGCACTACCAGGTCCGTGGACGCGGACTGTAGCGCGCTGAGTATCGCAGCGTTTCGGTCGTGGTCTTTTGGGAAACGGATTTTGTCTATCACAATGGAGGGAATTCCACTGGCGGCAGCCCGGGTCAGCGCATATGCATCCGATCGACCGGAGATAACCTGGACGATTTTACCGTTTCCCAAAAGTCCTTCCTGTTGGGCATCGATGAGTGCCTGCAAATTGCTGCCACCCCCCGAAACCAAAACTGATATTCTAATATTCATCCAACAACACTCTTTTCTCTGAAGTCACAACTTCTCCAATGAGATAGGCTGCTTCGCCTGCGGCTTCCAGATCTGCAATCAGTGCTTCGCCATCATCTGGGTCAACTACCATCATGAGACCGATACCCATATTGAATGTGCTGAACATCTCCCGCTTTTCGATATTGCCGTGGGTTTGAATCAAGTTGAAAATCTCCGGCATTGGCCAGGTTGCGCTAAGGAACGAAGCCCCTAAGCCATCAGGCAAAATCCGGGGTACGTTCTCGAAGAATCCACCACCGGTAATGTGTGCCATCCCGTGGATTTCATAATCTTTGAACACTGTTTCACACGCTCTGGCATAAATCTTCGTCGGTCTGAGCAACGCCTCGCCAATGGTTTCATCCAACTCTTCAAGATAGTGGTTGACGCCAAAGCCAAGTTTGTCAAAAAATAATTTTCTGGCCAGAGAATATCCGTTGCTATGTAGACCGCTGGAAGCCAGTCCCACAATCACATCGCCGGGCCTGATTTTTTCTCCAGTTATGATTTTGTGCCGGTCCACAAGACCCACGCAAAATCCTGCCATGTCATATTCTCCATCTTGATAGAATCCTGGCATTTCAGCGGTTTCTCCCCCTACCAAGGCGCATCCCGCCTGGAGACAACCCTCCGTCACACCTCCGACAATGTCGGAGATTTTTTCTGCGGATACTTTTCCGGTGGCCACATAGTCCAGAAAAAACAATGGCTTAGCTCCCTGGCAAAGGATGTCATTGACACACATGGCTACACAGTCGATGCCTACCGTTTCATGACGATTCATCATGAAGGCTAATTTTAATTTGGTGCCGACTCCATCGGTGCCACTGACCAGCACAGGCTCGGTGATCCCTTCCATAGGTAGTTTATAAAGGCTGCCAAAGCTACCAAGTCCAGTCAGCACGTTACGGTCAAAGGTTCTTTTGACATGTTGCTTCATCAGCGCGACAGCCCGCTCCCCTTCTTTGGTATTGACGCCGGCATCCTTGTAAGTCAGTCCACCGCCATGCCCCGGTCCATCCGGGGTAAATTGCTGATTACTCATTTGTTTTCGTTCCCTTCACCCGATCAAGAACAGCCTGATAGGTTTCTTCCACGTTGCCAAGGTCTCTTCGGAATCGATCTTTATCCATTTTTTCGTTTGTTTCAACATCCCACAACCTGCAGGTATCCGGGGATATCTCGTCTGCCAGGATGATGTCACCCGGATCATCATCTTCGTCTCCCACCAGGCATTCGCCGAATTCAATTTTGAAATCGATGAGCCGGAGCCCCTTTTCCAGGAAAAACTCCTTCAAAGCATCATTGATCATGAAGGCATAACCACGAATGATGGAAAGCTCCTCCACCGTGGCCAGTTCCAGTGCCAGAATATGATCGTCATTGATGAGTGGATCGCCTAAGGCATCATTTTTGTAACTGAATTCCAATACGGTTTTGGCTAGATGGGTTCCTTCTTCGACCCCATAACGCTTGGAAAAGCTGCCAGCCGCCACGTTTCTGATGATGACTTCCAATGGCAGAATCCGAACGGCTCGCACCAGAGTTTCGGTAGGACTGATTTGCTCCACAAAATGAGTGGGGATTCCTTTGGTCTCCAGCACGTTGAAAATGATATTGGTCATGGTGTTGTTCACCACGCTCTTACCTGCAATCTGTCCTTTTTTCTCTCCGTTAAAGGCGGTGGCGTCATCTTTGTACTCCACAATCAGGTAACCGGGTTCTGATGTTTTGAACACTTTCTTCGCTTTGCCCTCATACATCAATTCTAATTTTTCCATTTATTGTTCCTCCTTCCCAAAAGCCTCATCCAATGCGATGACGTCTTGTTCCATCTTTGATTTATATGCTTTGATTGCCTTCCTAAGTTTTGGATCACCGATGCCCATCATTTGGATTGCCAGCAGTGCGGCATTTTCGGCACCATCGATGGCCACCGTTGCAACCGGTACACCCTTTGGCATTTGTACCACAGACAGTAGGGAATCCAATCCATCTAGGGTACTGGATTTCATGGGAATGCCGATGACCGGTAAGGCCGTGGTGGCTGCCAGGACACCAGCTAGATGAGCAGCTTTTCCGGCTGCAGCTATGATCACTTCAAATCCCTCCTCTTCGGCGGATGCGGCAAAATTTTCCGCAACGCTTGGGGTCCGATGCGCAGAAATAATCCGTGTTACATAGGACACGCCAAATTCCTTGAAAAGGGCTTCCGCCTTTTGAACAACCGGATAATCGGATTGGCTCCCCATGACAATTGCAACTTTCATTTACATTTCCTCCTCTGTTAACATTTCAAAAGAATGCATGCTCGAGTTTTTACGTTAGTCTTCTATTTGAAATAACCTACGCCGGACTCAAACAATTTTTGGTCAAAATTACCCGGCACATTTTTGTACACATTGATACCCATGCGTTCCGAATGGGCCATTTTGCCGTAGACCCTTCCGTCAGGAGAAGTGATTCCTTCCACCGCCAGCAGGGAATCGTTAGGATTGTGGCGAATGTCCATAGATGGATTTCCGTCATAATCCACGTATTGTGTGGCAATCTGTCCACCTGAAATCATCTGCGCTAATGCGGTTTCTCCTGAGACGAAACGCCCCTCCCCATGGGACACAGCGATGGTATGAACATCTCCCACCTCACAGGCACTCAGCCAGGGAGACAGGGTAGAGCACACACGAGTCCGGACCAAGCAGGACATATGCCTCCCTATTTTATTAAATGTGAGGGTAGGGTTTTCCTCCTCCTGTGGCACAATCTTGCCATAGGGCACCAGTCCCAGCTTGATCAATGCCTGGAATCCGTTGCAGACCCCCAGCACCAGACCATCTCTGTTTTCCAACAATTCAGTGACTGCTTCAGCCACAGCAGGGTTTCTAAAAACTGCGGTAATAAATTTTGCCGAGCCATCCGGCTCATCTCCCCCGGAAAACCCACCGGGTAGCATAATGATTTGGGATTCCTTTATTTTTTTTGCCAATGTGGCAATAGAGTCTGCCAATGCATCCTGCGTTAAGTTTCTTATAATCAGGATTTCTCCATCTCCCCCGGCTCGGGCAAAAGCTCGCAACGAATCCATTTCACAATTGGTTCCTGGAAAAGCGGGAATCAATACCTTTGGCTTTGGTGTTTTGAGCATGGGTCCAGCATATGATTTGGACTTTTTGGAAAGACAATCCACGGAGGGGATTCCGCTTTCTCCGTCCGGTAAGGGTTCTGCTTTCAGTTCTTCCACTTTGGGTTCGCCGGATTGAAGTTCTACCGTTTTGGGTTCTTCCGTCTTGGTGGGGAACACCTCTTCCAGCGGGGCTGTCCACCGTTTCAATACTTCGTTCAGGCTTATTTTTTTCTGTTCCCCGTCAATCACATACAGAATGCTGGCTTGATCGGTGGTCTCGCCGATGACCTTATAAGGTACCTCGTTCATCAAGAGGCTGATATCTTCCTTTTTGCTGATTTCTAAAAGCAGACTGCCATAGGATGATTCTGTCAGCTCGCGCAGGCTCATGCTGTACAAAGAGGCTCCGATTTTATTGCCCACCGCCATTTTCACTAGGCTGATAAATATGCCCCCCCGACCAATGGGGTTGGCGGAGAGAATTCTACCTTCAGTGACCAATTTGTATACCTGATCCATGGTTTTTTTGAAGGCCTCGAAATCAGGTATTCCTTTCCCGTCTTTATTCACAGAGAGGACAACCAGCTTACTTCCCACCTTCTTAATTTCCGGGGAAATAATCTGGGATGCTTTGGCCGTGGTCATGGCAAAGGAAATCAGGGCAGGCGGAACATTCAAATCCATGAAGGTGCCGGACATACTATCCTTGCCGCCAATTGCCGGAATCTCAAGAGCCTTTTGGACTTTCAACGCGCCCAGCAGCGCCGCTAACGGTTTTCCCCAGGCTTCATCTCCCGAAAGTTTTTCAAAGTATTCCTGGAAGCTGAGTCTGATATTTCGATGATCTCCGCCCATGGCAACAATCTTTGTCACCGAATCTATCACTGCGTTGAGTGCCCCATGGAAAGGGCTTTCTTTGGCCAGATAGGGATCGTAACCGTATGACATTAGGGTAGCGGTATCTGTTTCAGGGCAATGACCATCAGGACCGATGGTCAGCGGAAGTTTAGCCGCCATACCCGGTGCCGGTGTGCGCTGGTACTTGCCGCCCAAGGGCATTAGGACGGTGGCTGCGCCAATGGTGCTATCAAACCGCTCTACCAACCCTTTTTTGCTGCAACAATTTAAGTCTGAAAGGTAGTCCTCGGAAGGAATCCAGACTGGTGGTTCGCCGAAACCGACAGGAGATTTAACCGAAGCTGTCGCCGCCTGGCCTGCCCCATTGGTATTGATAAAGGTTCGACTCAAGTCCAAAATAGTCTTGCCCCGCCAGGTCATCTTGACCCGATTGGAGTCGTTCACCAAGGCTACCCGAGTAGCTTCTAAATTTTCTTCGTCGGCGTATTTTAGAAATTGCGCTTCGTCGTGGGGGCTGACAACCACTGCCATCCGCTCCTGAGATTCAGAAATTGCTAATTCCGTGCCGTTAAGTCCTTCGTATTTTTTGGGAATGGCGTCCAGATTGATGGATAGTCCATCGGCCAATTCGCCGATTGCCACCGACACGCCACCGGCTCCAAAGTCATTGCAACGTTTGATGAGCATAGCAGCTTCTTTTCTGCGGAAAAGCCGTTGGATGTTTCTCTCTACCGGGGGGTTGCCCTTCTGTACTTCTGCGCCGCAGGAGGCCAGAGATCCTTCCGTATGTTCTTTGGAAGATCCGGTGGCACCACCGCAGCCGTCCCGACCGGTACGTCCGCCTACTAAAAGAATCACATCACCAGCTTCCGGTACCAGTCGAACCACATGGCTAGCCGGAGAAGCACCGATAACAGCGCCTAATTCCATTCTCTTTGCCACATAATCATCGTGGTACACTTCGTCAATCTGTCCTGCTGCAAGTCCGATTTGATTTCCATAGGAACTATATCCTGCCGCTGCTTCGCGGGTCAGTTTTTTCTGGGGGAGTTTTCCTTTTAGGGTCTCGGAAACCGGTTTTCGCGGATCTGCCGCGCCGGTGACGCGCATGGCCTGGTACACATATGCCCTTCCGGAAAGAGGGTCTCGAATGGCTCCACCCAGACAGGTGGCAGCCCCGCCAAAGGGTTCGATTTCTGTTGGATGATTATGGGTTTCGTTTTTGAATTGGACAATCCAAGCCTCCTCTTGGCCATCTATATCAGCAGTGACACGGATGCTGCAGGCGTTAATTTCTTCGGATTCGTCCAGGTCTTCCACTTTGCCCAGCTTCTTTAGGTATTTGGTCCCCAGGCAAGCCACGTCCATCAGCGTTACGTCTTTTTTCTTGTCTCCATAGACTTCCCGTCGCATTTCTATATATTCTTCGAAAGCCTGTCGCACCACTTCGCCGTAGGGACTGGTTTCAAAATAAATATCCGATAGTTTGGTGTTGAATGTTGTGTGACGGCAGTGGTCGGACCAGTAGGTGTCCAGCACTTTTAGCTCCGTCAATGTGGGGTCCCGTTGCTCTTCATTGCGAAAGTAATCCGCGACAAAGAATAAGTCAGCCTTGCTCATGGCAAATCCCGATTCCAGTCGATATACTTCCAGGGCTTCTTCTGTCATGGCAGAAAACCCCCTGATTACCGGAACGTCTTCCGGCACTGTACTTTCTATCCGCAGGGTATCCGGTTTGCCTGATTCAGCTTCCCTGGAATCCACCGGGTTGATTAGATAGGCCTTCATCCTTTCCACTTCTTCTGTGGAAAGCGCCCCTTCCGGTGCGATGACTTTGCCGCAACGTACCCTGGGAATTGCGGAAGGATTCAGTAATTTGATACACTGCTCCGCGCTGTCGGCTCGTTGGTCATACTGTCCTGGCAAATATTCCACTACAAAATGGCAAGAAGGGATGTCCGATGGAAGAGTCTCTTCAAATAAAAGGTCGACACCGGCTTCCGCAAAAACACCTTGGAGGGTTGCCGTGTAGGTAGGGTCGTCAACATTTTCAATATCGTAGCGATTTAATATTCGCAGTCCTGTCAGGGACTCTATTTTAAGGTTTTGTCTCAAGTCAGCAAGAAGACCCCGGGCTTCTACCGCAAAGTCGTTTTTCTTTTCCACATAAATTCGTCTCACCATGGCAACCATGTCCTTTCTGTTGGCCATCGAGCATAAATCCTCCAAGGGACCGGTGGGTGCCACCGCAACCAATGTTCGATTCTGGCCTATTTTCCCCATCTTTTCGGGTATCATAACATAGAAAATGGCAAAAATAAGCAGTATTTTAAACATTTTAAAAATTTAGTTCGGTATATGTCGAACAATCTCTCAAAGGTCAAAGCCCATTATTCGCATAAAGCTATCAATCTTGTGAAAACAAAAACAAAACCCTCTGGAAATTCTTCCAGAGGGGTTGCTGTTGACTTAAATTATTTTATTCTACAAAGTCTCGTCGTTCGAACTGTCGGAATCCAAAAATCATTAGCACCGCCATGACAACCAGACAGCCCACCGCAAATACGGGGTCGATTTGCCCGTCTAAAAGATCCTGGGGCGGAAAGAAACGCAAAGGTGAAATCACCTGAAGTGCTGCAGCTTCTTCATACATGTCATAGAGGATGCCCGCAATAAATCCAACCAGGAAACAGAGGTTGGTTGCGGTTGCTCCACGTTCTGGCTTTTTTAGGATAGACGACCAAAACACACCAAGGGCAAAAAACAACAGTCCCACAAAAATCAAAGCGATTGTATTGGTATAGACAAACCCAGTATCTTCACCTCCGGAGGAAACGATAGACAATCCCAGGAACGAAAGGGGAATATTCATCAAGCAGAAGAGTATCAGGAATCCGACTCCGACCAGCACCTTACGCATCAAAATATAGGACCGTGTCCGTGGTTTCGTAAAAATGAACTCATAGGTTTTATCAATCAGTTCTCTGTTCACCGCCGAAGTACCTAGGTAAACCGCATAAAGGATTACAACGATGAAGGAATAGTACATCAGTACCGAATAGTATCCACCGATGGAAGTGATGTCGACGCCACCTCCCATGCCCATGACAGCCAGAATGATTTTTGGAAATTTTTCAAAAATCGCAGTAATATCCGCGCCTCCTTCGATGGCTGTATATTTAGTCATGCCCGCCACCAGTAAGAATGAAATGCCCAAGAGCCAGAACAGAAATGGTTTTAGTCCAAAACGGATTTCTTTCATCATAATATTCATATTCCGCCTCCTATAACCTAACATCTTTGTTGAAATAACGCGATCCGGATATCACCATGACAGCGACGAAAAGAACCGCAGCGGTAAGCACATATTGGGTTTCATAGGTGCCGTTGATGACTGCCTGGAACGGGTCAAAGTATTTAAACGGAGCGATATAGCGCATTTCAACTTTGTCAATCAAAGACGAAAGGGCTGACAGGATAAACCCCGCAAACGCAAATGCCATCGCCGCGCCGGAGATGGTCCTCACTTTCCTTGCCTGAATTGAATATAGAATGACAAAAGCCATAAACAGTAACTCTGTGCAAAAAACACTGAGAGACGCAAGGATGATTTTACCAATCAGGTCGTTTTCTCCCGCCAGTATTGTCACCGTGGCCGACCATGCAACCAGCAAAACATTGGAAATCAGGAGCAGGCAAAGGACAGCAGCTAACTTCTCCATGAACATTTTTTGACGGGTCACTGGCTTGGCATACAGAAACTCTTGGCAATGGCATCTTTTTTCTCTGGCAAAAATCTGCAAGGTCACGGTGCAGGAAAACATGACACCCAACAGTGTCAGATATGTAAAGCTGAAGGCATAGAATCCTGCAAAGCTGAACATATCCATGGAAAACCCAAACGCAGCCAAAAACTCTTTGGGGAAGGATTGCATCATAATCATAATCTGGTCGATGCTGTCACTGTAAATGGGGAACATCCCCTGCATAAACACTGAAATGCAGGCAATCATCCCCAAGGTCCAGCCAACCATGGAGAGAAAGCTACGTTTTAGTTCAAATTTCAATATATTCATATCGCCACCTACTGGTAATAGTGCATGAAGATTTCTTCTAAATCCGGTTCTGAAATCTCCAGGTTCATCAGCTTGTATTGCGCCAGCTGTGCAACCAGTCGGTTGCAGTCTCCACGGAAAATGAATTCTGCAGCGGACCCGATAATTTTCATGTCTGTAATTTCATCCGATTCGGGCATGTTAAGCTTTTCGCCATCCATCAGGGTAATGCTGACTTTTTTGTAGGCCTCTTCACGGAGACCAACAATGCTTTGCTCTTTGATGATTTTGCCCTCTTTAATGATGGCAACCCGGTCGCAAAGTCGCTGGACTTCAGAAAGGATATGGGAGGAAAACAATACGGTTGCGCCGTTTTTGTTTTCTTCACGAATTAGCTCAAAGAAAGTTTTTTGCATCAGGGGATCCAGACCGCTGGTTGGCTCGTCCAGCATAATCAGCCGGGGTGAATGCAACAAACCCTGCACGATACCGACTTTTTTGCGGTTGCCCAAACTGAGGTCTTCAATTTTACGATTTAAATCCACTTCCAGCGCGCTAGACAAGCTCTTGATTTTGGCACTGCAATCCTTGCCATAAAAACTGGCCGAGTAGTTTAGCAAATCAATGGCCTTCATATTGTCATAGTAGGCCACTTCACTGGGAAGGTATCCTACTTGTTTGAGAATTTCAACTTTGTTGTCTGCACAATCCAATCCGAAGATTTCAGCCTTGCCGCTGGTCTTTTTGATCAAAGACAGAAGCGTCCGGATGGTGGTGGATTTCCCGGCACCGTTTGGTCCGATGAAGCCATACAACTGGCCTTCTTCCACCTTCAGGTTCACATCGATGATGCCTCTGGATTTTCCATAGTACTTGGTCAAGTCTGTTGTTTCAATGGCATACATACCTATTCCTCACTTTCTGTTTGTTGTAGCGGCACCGACCATTCCGGCGAGACAAATCTTCGCTTGCCTTCGTCCTTGGCTTGGTATAACAACCCATCTACCGTTTCAATGATTTCTTCTTTTGAT
>JBHEKY010000011.1:0-95980 GCA_041859095.1 Anaerovoracaceae bacterium | reverse complement strand
ATCAAACCTTTTAATTTTGCTTCTTGTAATTGTTCCCAAGCACCGGCACGGTTAGAAAAATCCGGATCGTTTCGTACTTCGTGAAGAAGGAATATATCGATGACATCTCGATTCAATGCTTTCCGTGCTTCTTCTATGGCGAAAATCATGTCTTTTGCTGATAAATCAAGAGACTTGGACGAAATGATTGGATCATAATTGGATCCTTTTAATGCTTCTCGGATGTATGGGTAGGTTCTGTAACATTGTGCGGTGTCCAAAAAATTGATTCCCCGCTCCAAACCATAGCGAACGATATCAGCGCCCTCCGACAAGGGGAGATTTAACTGATTATCGCCGATGGTTAAAACACCAAAACCGATGGGGGAGACCATTAGCCCCGTTTTGCCTAATTCAATCTTATTCATACTATGATTTTAGGTTGATTTTGAAGGACTGTCAATAGACAACTAGCCTAAATTATGGTATTCTAAAACGAAGTTGTTTTCACAGGAGGAGTATATACACATGGAAAAAATGGGACTAAATCAACTGAGAGAACTGTTTTTGTCCTTTTATGAAGAGAAGGGTCACTTACGTCGGAAAAGTTTTTCGCTGATCCCTCAAAACGATAAAAGCTTATTGATTATCAATTCGGGTATGGCACCCCTAAAACCATATTTTGCCGGAACCCTTACACCGCCGGCACCTAGAATGACCACATGCCAAAAGTGTATCCGAACAGCAGACATTGAAAATGTTGGATTTACTTCACGACACGGCACATTTTTTGAAATGCTTGGCAGTTTTTCTTTTGGTGATTATTTCAAAGTCGAGTCTATCACATGGGGATGGGAATTCATCACACAAAGACTGAATTTGCCGGTTGAACGGTTGTGGGCATCGGTTTATGAACAGGATGATGAGGCCTACGACATCTGGAAAGACGTGATAGGAATCCCTGAAGACAGGATTGTCAGATTGGGAAAAGAAGATAATTTCTGGGAAATCGGTGTTGGGCCTTGTGGACCCTGTTCCGAAATATATTTCGATCGTGGTAGAGAATATGGTTGTGATAACCCGGATTGTAAACCTGGATGCGAATGCGATCGGTACATTGAATTCTGGAACCACGTTTTTACTCAGTATTCGAATGACGGAAATGGCAACTATTCAGATTTGGCCCATAAAAACATCGATACCGGCTTGGGCTTGGAACGTTTGGCTTGTATTATGCAAGACGTTGATTCTATCTTTGCAGTTGACACCATCAAATATGTATTAGACTCGGTTTCGCAAATATCCGGCGTGGAATATCAAAATGGACAAGTTGAGACAGATGTTTCAATCAGAATTATTACAGACCATATGCGTTCCGCAACATTCATGATTGGTGATAAAATCATGCCCAGCAACGAGGGACGAGGGTATGTTCTACGTAGATTGATTCGTAGAGCAGCTAGGCATGGTAAGAAAATCGGCATCGAAGGGTTATTCTTAACCGAGATAGTCAGCAAGGTAATTGATGTTACTGGGGAAGCATACCCTGAGTTAGAAGAACAGCGTGACTTCATATCTAAGATTGTACAAAAAGAAGAAGAAAAATTCAGCGAAACACTGAATCAAGGACTGCATTTATTAGAAAAAGCTTTTGAATCAATCAGCGAAAACAAGCAAAACGGCATACTATCCGGAGAAATTGCTTTCAAATTGCATGATACCTATGGACTACCCTACGAAATAACTGAAGAAATCTGTCATGAACGGGGATTTACCATCGATCTTGAAGAGTTCAAACGATTGATGGCCCACCAGAAGAAAACCGGCAAAAATGATGCAGCGACCAGCGATCATGCCTGGAAGAAAAACCCGGAGGCCAACGATTTTCAGGGAAATACTCTTTTCACAGGATACGATGAAACAGAGACCAAAGGTACGGTATTGGGAATCTATACAGAAGAGGGCTCCATTAAAACCGCAGGTGAGGGGATGTCTTGTGATATCATCTTAGATTCTACTCCATTCTATGCAGCTGGCGGCGGTCAAGCGGCAGATAAGGGTATTATCAAGAATTCAGATTTAAAAGCAGAAGTACTAGAAGTAACGAAACAGCAAGGTGTGTTTGTTCATCGAGTCATGATACATTCTGGACATCTGAGCGTTTCGGATTGTGTTGAATGCTTGGTAGACATCCCAAATCGAAACGCCACTGCTAGAAATCATACAGGTACCCACATTCTCCATAAAGCATTGCGTTTGGTTCTTGGGGATCACGTTCAGCAAGCAGGTTCAGCAGTAAATGCAGAAACACTCAGATTTGATTTCAGCCATTTTGAAGCGATGACGAAAGAACAACTTGCATTAGTCGAACAGATGATCAACCAACAGATTTTACTATTCCTTCCGGTACAAACAGCAGAAATGACAGTGGCAGAAGCAACCAATGAAGGTGCAATCGGCTTGTTTGAGGATAAGTACGGAGATTTGGTTCGTGTAGTATCAGTGGGACACTTTAGCAAAGAACTTTGTGGAGGTGTTCATGTGTCCAACTCAGGTCAGATTGGGGGACTTCGAATCACTAGTGAATCCGGGATTGCTGCTGGCGTCAGACGAATTGAAGCAGTTACCGGAGAAGGAATATTGAAATTATTATCAAATAAGGAAAATATTGTAAATCGAACTGCTGAGTTGTTAAAAACAAACAACGATATGATATTAGACCGACTAGTCTCTATGTCTCAAGAATTAAGAGAAACGAAAAAAGAGCTTGAGGAAATCAAAAGACAGGGCATGGGCACACTGTCTGCATCGTTACTACAAGAAGCGAAGGTTATTCATGGAATTCGATTGATTGCAAAAGATTTCCAAAATATGGATATTAACGATTTGCGGGAACTATCAGATCAAATAAAAGCAACCGAACAAAATGTAGCGCTTGTATTTGCTGCTGAATCTGATGGAAAAGTAACTTTTCTCGTATCATTGACAGATGATGTTGTATCAAAGGGTTATCACGCAGGTAAAATGATCAAAGAGATAGCAGCAGTAGCAGGTGGCGGTGGTGGCGGCAAAGCCGATATGGCTCAAGCTGGTGCAAAAGACCCATCAAAAATCAAAGAAGCACTGTTGATTGCCGAGAAATTATTGTAAATATGAAAAGATTCGGTTATAATTAACCATAACGAACCAAATTGAGAGGAGGAGTCAGAATGGATAAACGAGGTACAATCCTGTTCGATGGGACAGAAAAAAAGGCCCAATTGACAGTTAAAGGGCTTCTGCAGGAGGTGTATGACGCCCTGGATGAGAAGGGATACAATGCAATTGATCAGATTGTCGGCTACATCCTTTCCGGAGACCCTTCCTATATTACCAGCCACAATAATGCCAGAAATATCATCCGGCAAGTGGATCGGGACGATTTAGCAGAAGAACTTCTGCGAAAGTATCTGGACAAATAACTAGAGGCGGGCCATTGGCCCGCTTTCTTTAGAAAGGCGCATATGAGAAAATTAGCATTGGATGTAGGGGATGCCACCATCGGCGTGGCGGTAAGCGATCAACTGGGCATCATCGCACAGGGCTTGACAACGATAGAACGAGTAGGCATTCGAAAAGATGCCGGTAAGGTATTAGACCTAATCCGGGAATATGAGTGTGATACCGTTATTTTGGGGCTTCCAAGGAACATGGACGGCTCTGAAGGATTACAGTGCCAAAAGGTTAGAGAATTTCAAACCATGCTAGAAAACAAAATGCATAGCACTGGAATGGGAAATATTACCATTGCTTTTGAAGATGAACGGTTAACCACGGTCATGGCAGAAAAAGTTCTGATTTCTGGGGATGTACGTCGAGCCGATCGCAAGAAAGTGATAGATAAACAGGCGGCAGTAATCATATTACAGTCTTATCTTGAACGAAATAACAATCGGCCCGGTGCTGGAGGATTAGGATTTGAACAATAATGTGTTGAAAATTTGCCAAAAACATAACATATCACGAACAATCGTTTTACTATTTGTTCTGATTTTATTGTGTTCAGTAGTGTTTTCTGGTTGCGGTGAAAACACTCAAATTGTGGGACGATGGCATATGGTAAAAGTGTTGGTGGGTGACAAAGAATATGATGCAGCCACGTTTTTAGATCCAACAAACCAGACTGACAGTACGTTTGTGATACAATTTTATGGAGATAATACCTTGATTGCAACAGGAAGCCTTGGAACGATTAAGGGAGCCTCAGATGGAGTGTGGAAAACAGAAAACGAAAATATATATACGCTGACAATTGACAATCAGGAAAGAGAAGTCAAAATGGTTGAAAATTTATTATTTATGGATATCGAAATAGAAGATGCCACCATGATTATCGTATTTGAAAGAGAGTAAGATATTGGGAAGGGAAACCTTAACGCCATAAAAACATAAGGACCGAAAGGTCCTTATTGTATTGATTAAACTATTCCTAAAATCATAATTTTGGGAATAGTTATGAATGATAGCACACTGCAGCTTCAAATCTTTGAAAATCCTGGATTCCTGGCTCATACCACTGAATTTGCCACTATATTTTACTTAATCGTACCTTCTAATTATCGAAACCTTCCGCTCTGCTCTTTGAGTCAAAACACCAAAAAAACGAGCTTTTATTTTGAGATATAAGCGATTTATTTTGATGGTGTCGACTCGTAATACCTCTTGTTAAACCGGTATTTTTAACGTTTGTCCCGGTTGAAGTTCTTCGGATGATATGTCATTTAATAACATGATCACGTGTACTGCTTTTCGTAAATCCATCCCTTCTGATAGATGTTCCTGGGCTATATCCCAAATGGTATCACCGTATAAAACTTCGACTACCATAAACTGATCTTTCGTTTGACCTTCGGCATTATTTAAGCCCAATAATGTATTGGCTGCAGATACTGTTAGCAGCATGATGATCAAAATACAAGAAAAGAAACGCACTCTTGATT
Source organism: Anaerovoracaceae bacterium (assembly GCA_041859095.1). Taxonomy (GTDB): domain Bacteria; phylum Bacillota; class Clostridia; order Peptostreptococcales; family Anaerovoracaceae; genus UBA1422. Next base: position 91,022 of record JBHEKY010000011.1, on the reverse strand, counting down.
TAATCCGATACTTCTTCTTCGTATTCACGACAATACCTCCACTCTCCTCACCTACTGAACGTATGTTCTTGCTTAATAGTATACGAATAAGCGTTCTGTGTCAATAGAAAAAAGAACAAATGTTTATATTTATTTATTGTTTGATTCCGTTTCTTTCGATTTGCTGGGTTTAGACAGTTTCTCATAGATGATATCTAATATATTAGAGAGTTTGGAATGAAAGATTATGCCAAAAATAAACAGGATAGCGGCGATAATCCCAATAATAATGACGGTGGTGTAGTTACCCTCTCCTATTTCTTTCCCAATAAGTAAACTTCCCATCATCCCAGGTGTTCGACCTATTGTAGAAAGGATTAAAAACGCTTTTAATTCCATATTAGACAAACCGGCTGCATAGGAGCAGAGGTCTTTTGGAACCCCGGGAATGAGATAGATGAGAAAAACAAGGATATACCCTTTTTTACTATTAATTTTTTGCAGATATTCTTCAATATGTCTTTTCCCAAAAAGGACGTGCAGGGCATCCTTGCCCAGAAATTGTGCAAGATAATACGTCGCAATGGTGCCAGCTACAGCACCAATTATAGAAATCAGTAAACCAGCCCAAAAGCCGTAAACCAAGCCAGCGGCGAACTGTAACGCCTGTCCGGGAATTAAGCTGATGATAATCTGTATCATCTGTAACCCGATGTAGATAAAAATGCTTTCGGCTTTATACTGAACGAAAAAAGTCTTTACACGATCAATATCAGAGAACTGCTGAATGAAATCCTGTTGAAAGAACCAAATATACAAAGGGATACAAACTAATATCACCATAAGCAAGGAAAATTTTAGGACTACAGATATGAATTTTATCCTTTTTCGTATTCTTTCTTTTCTTTGATCTTGCATCCTTTGCACCTTATAAAACTTGAATGTGCCCCTTTTGATATAACTCCTGTAGCGCTCGAATTACACCGAACTTACTGTGTTCGTAGGTCAAGCCACCTTGAAAATATACATTATACGGTGGTCTGATTGGTGCATCAGCACTTAATTCAATGGAAGAACCCTGAATAAACGCGCCCGCAGCCATAATGACCTGATCTTCATATCCAGGCATATTCCACGGGAGGGGATCTACATGCGCATCAATAGGTGCAGCAGCTTGAATTCCCTTACAAAAAGCAATGACCGCTTCAGGAGTACCCAACTGAATTGCCTGAATGATATCACTTCGATCCGCATTGGCGTCCGGACACACGGAATAACCCAAGTTGCCGAACACCTGACTGCAAAGAACAGCCCCTTTTACAGCACCGTTGACTGTTTTAGGTGCTAAAAATAATCCTTGGAACATGTTGCGTGTTTGTCCGAAGGTCAAGCCACACTCGCCACCGATTCCCGGCGAAGTCATCCGATAAGAGACCAAATCAATTAATTCTTGACGTCCCACAATGTAACCACCAGTCAAGGCAAGACCACCTCCGGGATTTTTTATGAGGGATCCGGCCATCAAATCAACTCCGAGCTGAGTTGGCTCAACAGTATCTAAAAATTCCCCGTAGCAGTTATCAACCATACATATGATGCCTGGGTTTATTTTCTTTACAAAAGACGTCCATTCCTGGATTTGTTTTATAGTAATAGCTTTTCGCCATCCATATCCCGTGGCACGCTGTAATGAAATCATCTTTGTTTTTGGCGTGATAGTTCTTTTTAATGTGTCAAAATCAATAGATCCATCCGGTTGAAGCTCAACTTGCTGATAGGTTATCCCAAACTCTTTTAGAGATCCATTGTTTTCCCCTCTGATTCCAATGACTTCTTCCAAGGTATCGTAAGGTTTGCCTGTGCAATAAATCAACTCGTCACCTGGTCTTAGAATACCGGAGAAGGTTAAAGTCAACGCATGGGTTCCATTCACAATGGTGGGTCGAACCAGTGCCGCTTCGGTGCAAAAAATATCCGCATAGACTTTTTCAAGAGCTTCTCTTCCCGGGTCGTTATAACCATATCCGGTTTGCCAGGCAAAGTGCATGTCGGAGATTCTGTTTTTTTGGAAGGCATCCAGCACTTTGTATTGATTGAATGCCATAATGTCATCTAACTTCGAAAACTGTGTCCTAATTTGCTCTTCTCCGTTACGGACCTGTGAAAGTACCCACGGAGCGATGGCAAAGTGGTCGGACAAATACTTTTCCGTCATTGTTAATGAGACGTCAGTGTTGCATTCATTTGAAGGTTGTTGAGGATTTTGATTCATTGGATTTGCTCTCCTATGTTGTTTACATAAATGCAGTTACAATCTGCACGGTGATATAGGTTTCAACCAAAGCTGCAATGACAAGGAGTGGCAGCACGATTAATACAGTTGCCCTAAGACAATTCTGAAGTAAATTTTTCATGTGTTCATGCTGTCTTTGGCCAACGATTTTTTTTGTAAGATTCCAACAGATACTAATACCCATTGAATAACAAAGGAAGACTGCTGTTAGTTCGAAGATGCCATGGGGCAATATGCCAAAGACGATGACCTTCCACAGTGGCAATGCTGAAGTGATTTGAGAAAATACCAAACCCATCACGGCGGCATTGGAAAATATACCCAATAAAGGCAGAAACAGGAATGGAATCAAGCCCACCAACACTCCAAGTACGGAGGCTTGGAGATTTTTTAAAAACAACTGTATGAAAGAAATCTCTCCATTTTCCATGATTCCTTGAAAGTTATCAATCAGCTTCGTAATTAGGGTTTGAGATAACTCTGGATTTTCTCCAAATAAATACGTTGTAAAAATCGTGAGCAATACAAAGATACCTACTGTAAGAAAAAAGTAAAAGGTCATCTCTCGAAAGAGAAAGTCTGTGGCGAGTCTGTACTGATTTTTAATCGTTTTCATTGTTTCCTGTCCCCTGTTCCTTTCTTTCTATTTCCCATTCCATGTCGTTGACCAAATCTCTCTTGACATTCATTTTGTGGGCGGCATAAAGCTGTGTCGTAGTAACTTGTTCATGATCCAGCAAATGTTGTACATCGAATATTGAATTGCCTCTGCCAATCAGACTTGTAGCTGCGGTTGCACGTAGCTTATGAGGGCTGAAACCACTGTTTCTAGAGGTTTTCATGCCGATTGAAGTATACTTCTTTACCAGCTCTCTAATTTGCCGCTCCGTCATTCTTTTTCCTTGGAGCGACAGGAATAATGCATCTTTATTGTTTAAATCAACGGAGTCGGTCTCGTGCCGTTCGTTATCAATATAATCCCGGATAGTCATTGTAACAGAACGGTTCAAAGGCATTGTGGATTCTTTGCCCCGTTTCCTGTAAATTTTAAATTCTCCCCTGCCAAAGTGGAATGAAGCAACGTTTAGTTGCTGCAATTCCGAAAGTCGTAATCCATAGGTCAAAAACAGAATCAAAATCGCCTTATCTCGTTTTTTTGTCTTCTGCCAGTATTCCATCTCTTTGCCAGTCAGCCCATTCCCGGTGCTTACCGCATCCAACATAACCATGACTTCATTATCCTGCAATGCTTTGATTTCTCGCTCTCCGGGCTTTGGAACTCGGATTGGATCAAATCCATCGGTAATGTTCTTTCCTAATAACTGATCACGGTACAGCTGCTTAAACAGCACGGAAACAGAGGATTTCTTTCTAGCAAGGGTTTTATTGCTGTTTTCATAGATATACACTGCATTGTCAGTTTCACGTTCATATTTACGACAATAATCGATAAATAAATTAATATCCACAGATCGGATTCCTTCGAACTCATGCAAGCTGATTTCTTTTGGGCTGGACGCTTTTGTGCAGTCAGTTTGATGTATGAGGTATTCGCAGAAAAAATGGATATCCTGCAAATAAGCTAACCGAGTCATTGGCAAGACATTTCCTTTGAGATAAACAAAATAGCCATTCATAAATCCGGGCAAACGAAGCTGAATGGCTTCACATTTCGTAACGATATCATGTTCCTTCAGCACTACGTTATCGGGCTTGTCGCTCTTGTTATGTAGGATTATCTTTTTTTGTGCAGCCATGACATTATCTTCTCCATGGATTGTTCTTCATTGTGATTTTCCGATAAATTGAACCATTGCATTTCAGGATAACGTTTAAACCAGGTCATCTGTCTCTTCGCATAGTGGCGGGTGTTTTTCTTGATTAAATCAATTGCCGTTGGCAGATCGTATGTTTCTTCCAGGTAATCCAGGAGTTCTTTGTATCCGATGCCTTTCATGGCGATATCCGCTGAAGAAAACCCCATATTTTTGAGGGATTGCACCTCTTCCAATAGACCTTCTTTCATTAACTTATCAACACGTGCCTCGATTCTTTGGTAAAGTTCGCTACGTTCCCTTGTCAAACCAATCAGGATTGCATCGTAATCGCTGGTCTTCTGATTGACTGAAGCGAAATCTGCAAGTCCTGTTCCGTTGAAACGATGTGCTTCTAAGGCACGAACCACACGCTTAACATTGTTCGGGTGAATTCGTTCTGCCGCACAGGGATCCACATTTTGTAATTTGGCAAATAAGGTTTCGTTGCCTTGGGTTTTTGCAATATCAAAAAGGGTATCCCTATAATCAGTATCTCCTGGATTGGCTCCAAAATCCATATCATAAAGCAAAGCATTCAGATAAAGGCCGGTTCCGCCTGTGATGACCGGGATTTGACCTTGGTCGAAAATCTGATGGATCGCCTCTTTAGCCAATCGCTGGTATTGAACAACAGAAAAGGATTCCTTTGGATCTATGATATCGATTAAATGATGTGGAACCATTTCTAGTTGTTCTTTGGTGGGTTTTGCACTGCCAATATCCATATATTTGTATAATTGCATGGAATCGCAGGAGACGATTTGTCCCTTCAATTGAGTAGCAACTTGGAGAGAAATATCTGTTTTGCCCACTGCGGTCGGACCGGCAATGACAATGATAGTCTGTTTCACCGGTTACTTCCTCCTGAATTTTCTTTGAATTTCATATTGTGGAAATCGGATGAAAGTTGGTCTGCCGTGTGGGCAGGACAAAGGATTTTTACATTGACTTAACCGAATTAATAATTCGTCGATTTCTTCAGAAGAAAGGTGTTCCCGGCCTTTCACAGCCTCTTTGCAGGCATTGGAAGCCGCTTTTGTTAATACCTTTTGATCTTTGAAATCCAAATCATCCGTGACATGATCCAGAAAATCGGATACAAACCGTTCTGCTTCTTCATATGACAAAAATCCGGGAATTTCTTTCACCAAATAGGTGCTGGGACCAAAAAGCTCCAGGATATATCCCATATCGAAGAGAACCTGAATCCAGTCTTCTGCCCTTACGTTTTCTGTGATGCTACACTTGACAATAAATGGTATCAAAATTGTCTGCCTTACCTTTTCTCTTGTTTCCATTTGGGCCATAATCTGTTCGAATAAAATTCGTTCATGTGCAGCATGCTGATCAATAAGATACAAGGTATCGTCATCAGTAGCAATGATATACGTTCCAAAAGCAACGCCCATAGCTGTCAGCGCTTCCGGATGAAAACGGTTGTCTGTCGTTTCTGAAAATTGTAAATCAGGAACTTTTAACGAGTCTAGAGGTTGTTCCTGTCGCGGATTAATCGTCAATTCTTCCGGCATTTCTTCCGCAATCGTTTGTTGCTGATCTCTCAATGAAGACAATAATGATTTTATGTCTACTTGCTGATGGTTATGGGGTTCCACTGGTTTTTCCCGCGTGTCTTGAAAATTTTGACGAAAGGATGGTTTGGGGGTTTTTTCTTTGGATAATCCTGGAATTGCTTCCCTTCCCTGTAGCGTCTTGGTTAATGCGGTTTTAACGAACTCTTCAACATCCGATTCGCGATGAAAACGTACTTCTCGTTTATTAGGATGAATATTCACATCCAAATCTTCCGCAGGAACTTCTAAGAAAAGATAAGCAATAGGATGCCTTCCATCGAAAAGTCGTTGTGCGTATGCTTTATCCAACGCTCTTTCCAGTGTTTTGTTGTTAATAACGCGACCGTTGACAAAGAAAATCTGTGATTTTCTGTTAGATCGGTGTTCTCCCGGATCAGAAATATAACCTTCCAAACGATAGGAATCTACATTTGATTCAACCGAGAGAAGCATTCCACCATTGATTCTGCCATAAAGAGTGTGGATTCCTTGAAGACGATTGCCATTACCCTGAGTTGAAAACATTGGTTGTTCATTGTTGATCATACGAAAGCGAATTCTTGGATAAGCCAAAGCCATTTGGGTGATAAATTCGATGATTAAACCGCTTTCTGTGGCATCTGGTTTCAAAAACTTTAACCTTGCTGGTGTGTTGTAAAACAAATCACGTACGATGATGGTTGTACCGTCAGGACAACCGGTTGCTGTTTGAGAAAAGAGTTCACCGCCTTCAATTAGAACTCGAGAGCCAATCTTTTCTGAATGATCTTTGGTAACAATTTCGGTTCGCGATACGGCGGCGATGCTTGTCAGTGCTTCACCTCGAAAACCAAGGGTGTAAATATGATCAAGATCTTCTGCTTCCTTGATTTTGCTGGTTGCATGGCGTTGAAAGGCTAATACAACCTGATCGGAAGGAATGCCACAGCCATTGTCAGTGACACGAAGATAGTTTTTTCCGCCATTCTTGATTTCAACCACAATACTTGTGGCACCTGCATCAATGGAATTTTCTACCAATTCTTTCATAATCGAAACAGGCCGTTCGACTACTTCTCCGGCTGCAATTTTGTCTGATACATGTTTTGGCAGTACGTTAATCATGATTTTTCCTCGAATCGAAACAATGACAGCTGTTCTTCAGGCTTGGCATGCTCTTGTTGTTCTTTTAGGTTTTCAAGTATCTCAAGTTTAATATTTGCATTTTCTAGCAATTCTGAGGGTACGCCCGCCAAATAAGCTACGTGGATGCCATAACTTTTACTGGCGCTACCCTCCACAATTTTGTGCAAGAAAACAACTTTTCCATTTTCGTCTGCCACATCAACCGTAAGATTTTTAAATCCGGGGAGACTCCCTTCAATTGCCGTAAGTTCATGATAGTGGGTGGCGAAAAGTGTCCGGATATGCTTATCTTGATTGCAGAGATATTCCACAAGAGACCAGGCAATGGAGAGCCCGTCGTAGGTGCTGGTACCCCGTCCGATTTCATCAAGAAGAATGATACTCTTTTCTGTTGCCGATCTTAAAATGTACGCAAGCTCACTCATTTCCACAAAAAATGTGCTTTGCCCTTGGGCAAGATTATCTGAAGCCCCTATTCTTGTAAATATCCGGTCTGTGATGCCAATGACAGCCGCCTCGCAAGGTACAAAACAGCCGGTTTGAGCCATTAATATGATTAAAGCGGTCTGGCGCATGTAAGTTGACTTTCCAGCCATGTTGGGACCTGTAATCAGCAGCATGGATGTCCGGTTACAATCCATATAGGTATCGTTTGGCACGAAGATTCCGTCGCGGATGCTTTGTTCGATAACCGGATGACGACCTTTTTCGATTCTGATTTCGTCCCCATCGTGTACCACTGGTTTTACATAACCTAGGCGAGTGCTAACTTCTGCGAAAGAAACCAATACATCTAGGGAAGATATGGATTGGGATGTTTGCTGGATAGGGTTTATATATTCTTTCACCTCATCACGTAATTCTTGGAAAATTTCATACTCCATTTGATTGATTTTGGCCTCGGCATGAAGAACCAAACCTTCCATCTCTTTCAATTCAGGAGTGATAAATCTCTCAGCATTCACTAGCGTTTGTTTACGAATATAATTGTCTGGTATCATGTCATATTTAGAACGGGTGATTTCGATATAATAACCAAATACCCTATTGTAACCCACTTTTAGGTTGGAAATTCCGGTACGTTCCCGTTCGATATTTTCAAGACTGGCAATCCACTGCTGCGCGTCATATATGGATGCCTTCAACGCATCCAACTCCTCAGAATATCCGGGATTTATTAAGCCACCTTCTTTGATGGTATAAGGTGGATCTTCAACCATAGCACGGGCTATGCTGTCATAGACGTTTTCGAGGGGAGATATGTTTTCCTGAATTTCTTGTAATAGTAGACTGTCGCAATCAAGCAAGTCCAGTTTGATTTCCGGTAGCACGAAAAGGGAATGCTTTAATGCAATCAAATCCTTGCCATTGGCAGAACCGCAAGCAATTTTTGCGGTCAAACGTTCAAAATCATAAATCGCTTTGAGACTTTCCTTCAAGTTGTTTCGGATGATGTAGTTCTGAATTAATGAATCCACGGCGTCCAGTCGCTCTTGGATTTCCTGGCATCGGTTCAAAGGCTCTCGTAGCCATTTCTTCATCTTCCTGCTTCCCATTGCGGTATGGGTTTTGTCTAGTACCCCCAATAATGAGCCTTGTATTTTCTTTTCGTATAATGTCTCAGTAATTTCTAAATTGCGCAGGGTTGCTTTGTCAAGCGCCATGGTTCCTCCAAGATGGTAGACTTGGATACGTTTTAAGTGGCTTAAACCTTGCTTTTGAGTTCCCAACATATAATTCAATAATGCGCCTAAAGCAATCAGTCCACAACTCAATTCGCCTAATCCCAGACCTGTCAGAGATTTGATTTGGAAATGAGTGTAGATTGTCTGGATGATTGCATTTTTATTGTAGTAGGATGGGGTCAATTGAGACAAATAAGCTCCGGTTGATTGCTTAAATTCCTCTAAATCCCAATGTTCCTTTAGTGAATCGGGCAAAATAATCTCCCGGGTTCCGATTCTGGCCAGTTCGTTATATAAGGCTTCACGAGACTCGGTCGGTGCTATTTCTGTGACGTACCACTCCCCGGTAGAAATGTCGCAATATGAAAAACCAAGGCCATTTTCATCCTTGAAGATAGAGGCTAAGTAATTATTTTCTTTTTCGTTTAACATGGCAGCATTGGAAATCGTGCCTGGCGTAATAATCTGGACCACTTCTCGTTTTACGATGCCCTTTGCCGTAGCCGGATCCTCTACTTGTTCGCATATTGCGACTTTGTAACCCCGGTCCACTAATTTGCTGATATATGCTTCGGCAGCATGAAAAGGAACCCCACACATAGGTGCTCTTTCTTCCTGTCCGCAGTTTTTTCCGGTTAACGTAAGTTCCAATTCTTTTGACGCAATGTGGGCATCCTCAAAGAACATTTCATAAAAATCCCCCAAACGGAAGAAAAGGATACAATCGGTATGCTCCTTTTTGATCTCCATGTATTGTTGCATCATCGGTGAAAGTTTCATAAACTGTCTGTTTCTCCTATTACCGCATCAACATTAATTGTTGTTGTGTCGGGATTTTTTGTGAGCAATAACAGATATTCAATATTTCCTTTTGCTCCTGTAACCGGCGAAAACGTAAGTCCTTTGGGATATAGTTTTGATTCTTCGGCATACTTTATCACGTTGATGATGACTTCCCGATGAATCGCTTTGTCACGAACGATGCCGCCTTTTCCGACTTGCTCCCTGCCTGCTTCAAATTGAGGTTTTACCAAGCACATGACTTGTCCATGCTCTTTGAGCAAAGCTGTCGCAACGGGTAGTATCAAATGCAAAGAGATAAAGGATACATCAATCGAAATGAAATCTACTTTTTCGGGGAAAGAAATGCTATCTATGTAGCGGATATTTGTCTTTTCCATGTTGATTACGCGGGGATCCGTCCGAAGCTTCCAATCCAACTGACCGTAGCCGACGTCTATGGCATATACTTTGTTTGCACCATTTTGCAACATGCAATCGGTGAAACCGCCGGTGGAAGCGCCCATATCAATGGTGGTTTTTCCTTGTAATGTGAGCCCGAAGGATTCTATTGCCTTAGCGAGTTTCAGACCACCTCTACTGACATATGGACATAAGGGCTCTTTCACAAACAACTCCGATTCCTGGTTCGTCATGTTCCCTGCTTTGTCGATTCTATTGCCGTCAACATATACTAAACCAGCCATTACAGAAGCTTTGGCTTTTTCACGGGAAGTAAATAGTCCTTTTTCTACCAGTAGAACATCAAGTCGTTCTTTCAATTGTTTCTAGAATCCTTTCTGCAATGCTTGCCGCATCCAACTGATACAGGGCATTGAGTTCATCACAGGAGCCGTGTTCAATAAAACGGTCAGGCCACCCAATGTTCAATAGTTTAGTTTGTAAGTTCTTTTCTTTTAAGAAAGTTGCAACTTGCTCACCAAATCCACCTATTACGACATTGTCCTCAAGAGTAACCAACCAGGGTGTTTCGTGGGCAGTTTGAAGGAGCATGTCAACATCCATTGGTTTAATAAGTCTTGGGTTCACTATCGCTGCCTGAATTCCTTTTGTATTTAAAATTGATTTCACCTCTATCGCGGTGGAGACCATGCTGCCTATCGCCCAAATAGTCATATCAAGACCCGACTCAAGCTTTTGAGCACCTTCACTAAAGTGTACTCTTGGATATGGCAAATTAGGACTAATCCCTCGGGGATATCTGATTGCACAAGGTCCTTGGAGGGTTAAAGCATAATCCATCATCTCTTCCAGTTCCTTGCCATCTCTTGGTGCAAGGATTGTTATATTAGGCATGGAGCGTAGGAAAGAAATATCAAATAACCCATGATGCGTCTCGCCATCGGCACCTACATTGCCAGCTCTGTCGATGGCAAAGATAACGGGAAGGTTCTGAAGGCATACATCAATCAGTATTTGATCGTATGCACGCTGCAAAAAAGTCGAATAGATTGCAACAAAGGGTTTCATGCCCCCTGCGGCAAGACCCGCGGAAAATGTGACTGCGTGACTTTCTGCAATACCAACATCAAAAATGCGTTCCGGAAATTGACAGGAAAATCTTGTTAGACCTGTGCCATCGGTCATTGCGGCAGTGATTGCGACAATTTTAGGATCTGTCTCGGCCAATTTGGCAAGATAATCTCCGAATATTTCTGAATAAGTGGGTTGCGTTGTTGTCTTGAGTGAACACCCCGAAGCAGGATCAAAGGGTCCGGTTCCGTGAAATCTACCGGGAAACAACTCAGCGTTTTTGTAACCCTTGCCTTTTTCAGTTAAAACATGGATGACAACCGGACCTTTTGCTTGTTTGGCTAATTCCATGCTATCCATCAGTGTTTGGACGTTGTGTCCGTCTATGGGTCCCATGTATGTGAATCCCATTTGCTCAAAAATGACGCCATCGACGATGGCATACTTAATCATATCTCGAAAATGTTGTATCCCGGCGTATATTCCTTCACCAACGCCAGGGATTGCACGAGTCCATCCCCTTACTTTTGATTTAAATTTATAGTAACCGGCCGATACTCTGACTTTGTTCAAATGACGAGAAACTGCTCCTATATTTTTTGAAATAGACATACCGTTGTCATTGAGAATAACGATAACTCGTGACTTGGTACCACCAATATTGTTTAGACCTTCATATGCCAAACCACCCGTCAGTGCGCCATCACCAATAATCGCAACGGTTTGATGGGTTTCGCCCGACAAGTCTCGAGCTTTGGCTAATCCGGCAGCAATAGAGAGCGAATTGCTCGCATGGCCGGTATCAAAGATATCGTGTACGCTTTCTGCAGTCTTTGGAAAACCACTTAACCCATCCATTTGCCGCAATGTCCCAAAACCCGAAGCGCGTCCGGTTAAAATTTTGTGAACATAAGATTGATGACCAACATCCCAAATGATTTTGTCAGTTGGACTATTAAATGTTTTGTGCATTGCCAGTGTCAGTTCGACAACTCCTAAATTGGATGCCAAATGTCCACCGGTCTTAGACAAATGATCTACTAAAAACTCCCTAATATCACTTGCCAATCCATTTAAATCGGATATGGACATATGTTTTAGGTCGTTTGGGAAATTGTAATCGCAAATATTCTTGCTCATGTAGCCCTGCTCCTTCAGCTGTTTTGCTTGGATAATATTTAAAAAACTCTATTGAGTTATTTTGTTCTGTTTTCTAGCTCCCGCACCAGTTTCGTAAAAAACTCTGCATTATCATAATATGGTGCCATGACTTGGATGGCTCGCTCTGTCAGCTGATGCATTCTTTCATAGGACTGATCCAACCCGTAAAGAGCCGGATAGGTCGATTTTTGTTTTATTTGATCAATGCCTTTGGTTTTTCCCATTTCATCTTCTTCACCGACGACATCTAAAATATCATCAACAATTTGGAATGCCAGTCCTAGGTTCTCTGCATACTCAGTTAACCTGGTCATGGTATCTTCGTCTGCGTCCCCAAGGTGAGCGCCTGCACGAACAGCGGCCACGATTAAAGCACCGGTTTTATTAATGTGGATATAATCCAGCATTTCCTTAGAATAATGTTTGCCTTCTCCTTCGATATCAGCAGCCTGACCGGCTACCATGCCCCGGCATCCAGCACCTTTTGTAATTTCATAACTTGCCCGAATTCTTTTTTTCATGCTGCTTGGATCGTCAAAGTATAAAAACAAATCCCGATACATGGCTTCAAACGCAGATGTTAGAAGACCATCACCTGCAAGAATTGCCATAGCATCACCAAATACTTTGTGATTCGTCGGTACCCCTCGTCGTAAATCATCGTCGTCCATAGCTGGCAGATCATCATGAACCAAGGAGTAGGTATGGACATATTCGATGGCACAAGCATAGGGTAATGCTTGTTTGATATCTCCACCACAGAATTCACAGGCTCCAAGTAGCAGTGTAGGCCGTATCCGCTTTCCGCCAGCTGTCAGACTGTATCTGATAGACTCACAAATTGTCATGCTTTTGGAATCCACCTCGGGCAAAAAGTCCAAAAGATGCGACTCCACCAATGCTTTGTATCGTAGATAATCTTCGTTCATGGTCGTTCTCCTCTATTTTGAGTAAGTTTCGATTTTTTGTTTAGCGTCACGCAGAATCGCATCACATTTTTTATAGTATTCAATGCCTTCTTCATAATTTTTTAGGGCGTCTTCCAACGTAATGCTGTCATTCTTCAGATTGTCTGCCGCCTTTTCAAGCTTTTCCATCGCATTTTCGAATGAGATTGCTTTTTCCTTGTCCATCTTTGTTATTCCCTTTCAATCTTTGTAATTGTGGATTCCATTCTTCCGTCTTGCAATGTGACAGAAATTGGGTCATTTATGTGTACGTTATCAATGGAAGTAATCAACATTCCGTCAGTTGTTGCCAGGGCGGCATATCCCATCCCCATGATAGATTTTGGGTTTAGATGTTCGAGAACTAGTCTGCTTTTGGATATTTGTGTTTCGCGTCTTTCTATATACTTCTCAATTTGTTGATCTGCTTGTTCTTTGTACTGATGATTACGAAATGAAAGATGTTCAATCTTGTCCAGAATCCCTTTGCGGAAAGAACTTAGGTCCAATCTAGAAAGTCGTTCGGCTTTTTTTTCAATACAATACTGCAGGTTTTCTTGTAGCTTATGATCCAACAAGTCCAGATAGGCGATTAAATCCTTTGTATCAGGGGCTGCTCGCACAGCCGCAGCTGTTGGCGTTTCGGCACGCAAATCTGCCACAAAATCTGCAATGGTCACATCTGTTTCGTGGCCTACTGCGGAGATAATAGGAATATTTGATTCGTATATCGCTCTGGCCACCTCTTCTTCATTAAAAGCCCATAATTCCTCCAAAGAACCACCGCCTCTTCCAACGATGATGGTTTCCACTTCAGGAAACAACTTGTTGACATCTCTAATTCCTTCGGAAATAGAAGCCGCTGCATTGGGTCCTTGAACCAACACGGGTACGATGAGTATATCAACCAACTCATTGCGACCTTTAATGATTTTAATCATATCTTGCACGGCCGCTCCTGTTTGTGAGGTAATGATAGCTATTTTTGAGGGAAACCCGGGAATCGGTTTTTTGTGACTAGCATCAAATAATCCTTCGCCGAGTAATTTCTTTTTGAGGATTTCATAAGCAGCACCCAAATCGCCTACCCCAGAAATCTCTACGGCTTTTATTTGTAAGGAATAATACCCTCCTCGTTCAAAGACGGATACATTGCCAATGGCAATGATTTCCATCCCATCATCCAATTCAATTGTCATGGAGGAGGCTACGCTTGAAGGGAGAAAGCAATTGATTTTGCCTCCTTGATCTTTCAAGCTGAAGTACACATGGCCCGAGTCATGATATTTCAAATTGGAAATTTCTCCCAATACCGCCACTTGGTTTAGAAGTGGATCGGTTTGAAGCACTCTTTTAATATAGGCATTAAGTTGTGATACACCGATAGGCTTCATCGCCATAATTGATTGCCTCCCAAAAGAGCAATTCCAACTGCATTATCAGAAGAGTATGTGCCAAAAATTGGTTTTCCATTTTTTGAATGTTTCTGCAGATAATCTTGGACAGTCTGACTTCCGGACACACCACCAACCATTAAAATTTCAGGTATTTGATTCTTGCTGCAAGCGATTTCAGAAACTTGAAGCAGGCATTGCGATATCCGACGGAAAAGCTCGGGTATGAGTTCTTCGGGGGAAACACCTTCCAAGATTCTTCGTTGACATTGGGTCTCAATGCCGGATAAGTTGAATTCCATTCCTACCACCTGAATGGGCTTCAACCAACTTGTAGTGGATTCTTTGCCATAGGAAAGCTGATCCATTTGTAGTCCTGCAGGAAAACCCATACCCAGAGCTACGCCAACTCTATCAATTAGTTGACCGAACGCGATATCTTTGGAACCACCAATAATTTGGACCTTGCCTTCTTCGACTCGTAGCAACTCACTGGTTCCTCCTGAAAGATGGAAGCATAGCAACCGATTGGTTTCGGATAGCCTGGAAAAATGCCTAACTGCCTCAATATGCCCTTCTTGATGGGAAAAGCAATACATCGGTAAGTTCAACCGATTAGCTAGCTTAGCGCCGAATTCGACGCCATCCATGAATACTGGCATATAGGAACCTTCAATAGGCCTGGGTTTATCAGATACCGCAATAGCTCCAACCTCTTCTAAATCAAGGTTCCGTTCTATTTCAACCATCATTTCGAGTAGGTTTTGGTGATGCTGGATGCGGGCGTCTGATTGCCGTAACCCTCTCGTACCAAGAGGCACTTGCAGAATTCGTTTTAAATCAAGTAATACGACTCTCTGTAGATTGATGGCGGCGATTGATGTGGTATATGCACTTGTATCAAGTCCGATGACAATTTGTTTATGATTCATTTGATGAACTAATTTCTCTGGCAATTTTGCCCAATACTCCGTTAACAAATTTGTGGGAAGAGTCACTACCGTATTTTTTTGACATTTCTACTGCTTCATCGATTGACACGGCGGTAGGAATGTCCTCAGCATAAACAATTTCTGCAGTTGCCAATCGTAAAACGGCTAAATCAGTTTTGGGCATCCGACTTGTCTCCCATTTATCAGAGTGTCGGTTAATTCTATCATCCAAATCGGATAATTGTTCTTTTACGATGGAAAAAAGCGTGTTGATATATTCCTGATGCTGTTCTGGGATTGTCTTGCCCGACAAGAACAAATCCCTCAATTCGTCACTGCAGTCATCCTGAGCATCCATTTGAAAGATAAGGTGCATTAAAATTTCTCTAGCTTCAGATCTTGTCATTGACTTTTTCCCTTTCTACGCCTTGCACATGTACATTCACGGCCATTACAGCCTTGTCGGTCATGGTTTCTACTTCTCGTTTTACGTTTCGCTGCAATTCCCATGCAACGGACGGAATCTTAACCCCGTAGTTTACTTTGATATACATGTCAATGGTGATTCCAGCTCCGGTCTGGGTGACTTTGGTCCCCTTAGCAAGTGGTTCCTTACCAAGAATATTTTCGGTAATAGAATCAGTAAGTCCGCCAGTAAGTCCTGAGACGCCTTTGGTTCGTATCGCAGCATTCACCGCACACACAGCAATGACTTCGTCAGGAATTTTAACTGAGCCGAGATCTTCTTCATAAATATGTTCGCTGTTTTCAATGATTTTCATTACAAATACCTCACCGTATATTATAACAGAAAAAGAGCGGAAATTCCGCTCTTTTTTGAATAGAATATGAGTCTAAACACCCTGTATTCAAAGGGTGTTACTGTTACTATTTAAACAACTCTTTCAGGTTCTCGGCGAACTTGCTTTTTTTGTGATAGTTTTCTGCCGTAACCTCTTTCCCCATCTCTTCGATTGCTTTTTTTTGCTTCGCATTCAGTTTGGTTGGCACTTCGAGCATGACCTTGACGTATAAGTCTCCTTTTGAAGTACCCCTTGGACTTGCCAGCCCTTTGCCCTTCAATCGAAAAACAGTACCTGGTTGTGTTCCAGGTGGAACCTTGTAAGTCAATTTCCCTTCCATACTTGGAACCGTTATCTGATCGCCCAAGGCTGCCTGGTTAAAGCTGATGGGGATTTCCAGATGTAAATCCTGTCCAGACCGCTTAAACAGTTGATGGGGTTTGACCGCTAATACAACATACAAATCTCCGGATGGGCCACTATTTGTACCAGGTTCTCCCTGCCCTCTGATGGTGATCACAGAATCATTGTCAACACCAGCCGGAATATTGACGGCGATGGTGACTTCCTTACGTACTTTTCCGGAACCACTGCAGGTGGCGCAAGGTGATTCGTTTACTTGACCGGTTCCGTTGCATTGATCACAAGGCGCAACGCTTTGGAACTGACCAAACGGCGTACGCTGTACTGTATGTACTTCGCCTGAACCACCACATTTGGGACATGAGGTTTTTGATGTTCCTGGGGAAGCACCGGTACCATTACAAGTTCCACAATCAACGTATTTGTTGATTTTGAACTCTTTTTTTGTTCCTTTTGCTGCTTCCTCAAAAGTAATGGTAAGGCCTTTTTGTAAGTCCCTTCCCTTCATTGGACCGGTTCTGCGCTGTTGCGAAAACCCACGCCCACCGAACATTCCACCAAAAATATCAAAAATGTCTTCAAAGCCACCGGCTCCGCCGCCACTAAAACCGCCGCCGCCAAATCCAGCATTTGGGTCAACTCCGGCATGGCCGAAACGATCATATTTGCCTTTTTTGTCCGAATCGGAAAGAATAGAGTATGCCTCGTTCACTTCTTTGAAGTGATCTTCCGCAGCTTTATCACCCGGATTTTTATCCGGGTGATACTCCATGGCTTTTTTTCGGAATGCTTTTTTTATCTCTGCTTCGGTGGCACCTTTTTTGATACCAAGGACCTCATAATAATCTCGTTTTTCTGCCATCGTGGTCATTGTCCTTCTGCATAATTAAAATTAGTATTATCGATTATTTTCATCTTTTTTGTCTTCGTCCACAACCTCATAATCTGCGTCGACTACATTATCAGAGTCGGCTTCGCTTTGTCCGCCGCCCATATTGGCATCCGTTCCAGAGCCTCCTGTGCCGCCCATATTCATATCAGGTTCTCCGCCTTGAGTCTGTTGATACATTTTAGCAGAAATCGTATGGAATTGCTCAGTTAATTTTTCTAAGTTCTCTTTGATTTCTTCAACAGTACCATTTTCAAGGGTTCGTGCAAGGTTATCCTTAGCCTCGGTGATGGTAGCCTTTTCGTCGTCAGTCAATTTCTCGCTTAAGTCTTTTAGGTTCTTGTCTGTTTCATAGATTAGCGTTTCTGCCTGGTTGCGTACCTCAACTTCTTCTTTCTTTTGCTTGTCTTCATCAGCATACATTTCAGCTTCTTTTATCTTCGCATTGATTTCGTCGTCCGTGAGTTTGGTTGATGAGGTAATGGTGATTCGCTGTTCTTTGCCGGTACCCATATCTTTGGCGCTGACATTCACAATACCATTGGCATCAATGTCAAATGTAACCTCAATCTGCGGAACACCTCTGGGTGCAGGAGGAATTCCTGAAAGCTGGAATCTGCCCAGCGTGATGTTTCCTGCAGCCATATCTCGCTCGCCTTGCAAGACGTGGATATCGACAGCTGTTTGACTATCCGCAGCGGTAGAGAAAATTTGACTCTTCTTAGTTGGAATAGTTGTATTTCTCTCAATTAATCTAGTCGCAACGCCACCGAGTGTCTCAATAGAAAGTGATAATGGGGTAACATCCAGCAGTAGTACGTCATGTACTTCGCCTGTCAAAACACCTGCCTGAATCGCTGCGCCAATGGCCACACATTCGTCCGGATTAATGCCCTTAAACGGATCTTTGCCTGTAATACTCTTTACTGCTTCTTGGACCGCCGGTGTTCTAGTGGAGCCACCAACCAGGATTACTTTTTCAATATCACTGTTTGTTACGCCTGCATCTTTCATTGCCTTTTTCATCGGTTCAATTGTCTTTTTAACCAAATGAGCTGTCAATTGATCAAACTTTGCGCGGGTCAGGTCCATATTCATGTGCAAAGGCCCTGCATCACTAACTGTGATAAATGGAAGATTTATGTTGGTTGACTGGGCAGAAGATAGTTCTTTCTTTGCTTTCTCTGCTGCTTCTCGTAGTCTTTGCAGCGCCATTCGGTCTTTTCGTAGATCGATACCGTTTTCTTTGCCAAAGGTATCTGCCATGTAGTTCATGACAATTTCATCAAAATCATCTCCACCTAGTTTGTTGTCTCCATTGGTAGCCAGTACTTCAAAAACACCATCACCTAATTCTAGCACAGATACGTCAAAAGTACCGCCACCCAAGTCATAAACTAAAATTTTGTGGTGCCCCATTTCTTTGTCCAAGCCATAAGCCAAGGATGCTGCAGTGGGTTCGTTGATAATTCTTTTTACATCCAGACCGGCAATTTTTCCGGCATCTTTCGTGGCCTGTTTTTGACTATCAGTGAAGTATGCAGGAACTGTTATGACAGCTTCAGTAACTTTTTCTCCCAAGTATGCTTCCGCATCGGCCTTTAATTTGCCTAGAATCATGGCAGAAATATCTTGTGGTGTATATTTTTTACCATCAATGTCAACCATGAAGTCGCTACCCATATGTCTTTTGATGGATGAGATTGTTCTCTCCGGGTTTGTGATGGCTTGTCTTTTGGCCGTTTCACCAACCAAACGCTCTCCGCCTTTTGTAAAACCAACTACGGATGGCGTTGTTCTGTTGCCTTCAGCATTTGCAATGACCACCGGGGATCCGCCTTCTAGGACGGCTACACAGGAATTGGTTGTTCCTAAGTCTATTCCGATTACTTTTCCCATTTTTAATTTCTCCTTTTTGTTATAATATCTTTATTACTTTGTTTATTTGTTTGATTTTATTCGGCAACTTTCACAATTGCAGGTCTGATGACTTTGCCATTCATTATATACCCCTTTTGGAGCACCATCGAAACGTGACCACTCTTAATGCTTTTAGCGTTCTCCATCATGATTGCGTGATGGAAGTTTGGATCAAATTCTGCCTCAGTCGCTGGAATTTCTGACACACCCGACTTGTTCAGTACGGTTTTGAACTGATCAATAATTAAGGTCATTCCATTTCGGAATTGCTCTTCCGAGCCGGAATCTTGATCTAAGGCACGTTCGAAATTATCTAATACTTCGAGTAAAGATGTCACCAGTTTTTCGTTAGCATAGGCATGAATTTCAGTACGCTCTTTTTCGGAACGCCGTTTATAGTTCTGAAAATCGGCCATAAGTCGAAGATATTTTGTGTCTGCGTTTTCTTTGGGCTCCGGCATCTCCTTTTGAGCTTTTGGTTCAACCGGAATCTTTTCTGACTTTGTCTCTTGCTGTTGCTGATCTATGTCTTGTTCCGGATTGATTTTATCGGCCCTTTGATGTTCATCGTGGGTCTTTTTTTGATTGGTCATCTGAATTGTTACCTCCTGTCAGCTTAAATGAATTACTAAGATTCTCTGATAAATATTCAATCACGGAAGTGATGTGATTATACTTCATTCTAGTGGGACCGATCACACCCAACTTGCCCACCAGTTTACCATCAATATGATATGTCGCTGTGATTAAGCTGCAATCTTTCATAAAATCATCCGTGTTCTCTTTGCCTATGGTAATGATGATTCCATCTTCCCGATTGCTCATGGTTTTTGTAAAGTCTTCTTTTTTTGAGATCATTTCCATGAACATTTTTGCTTTTCCTAAATCGTTAAACTCAGGGATAGAAAATATATTGGCCAAACCGTCCATATATAGATTAACATTCAACATTTTTTCTAGATTTCTCATAAAATTAGGCATAATGTTCATCGCCAACTTACTCATCGCCTCAATATCTGTCTCAAAGGATTGAATGATATCAATTTTAAGCGCTTCGCTAAGTGTTTTCCCTTTGAAGTTGTACGTCATTGACTTTGACAGGATGCTTAGTGTTTCTTCAGAGTAGGGCAAATTCATTGGTAATGCTGTATTTGAGACTTGGCCATTTTCTGAAACAATCATCAAAACAACGGTACTTTCATCAACCGGTAACAGATTTATAAACCGAATGGTATCTTGATCCTGTTTTGGAGTTAACGCAAATGATGCCAAGTTAGTAATTTCTGATAAAATTTTTGCTGCATGTTCAATGGTTTTATCAAGTTCCGCCACATTCTCGTATAATTTCGATGCGATTCGATTTTTTTCTTCTGGGGACAACTCGTATTTGCCCATCATTTCATCAACATAAAGACGATACGCTTTTTCTGAGGGTACCCTACCTGCCGATGTGTGTGGATGGGTTAAAAAACCCATTTCCTCTAAATCTGACATTTCGTTACGTATGGTCGCAGGAGAAACGCCAAGGTCATATTTTTTAGATAAAGTTCTTGAACCGACCGGCTCTGCTGTACTAACAAAATCGCCGATAATGGCTTGCAAAATCTTTAGTTTTCGTTCGTTTAAGCTCATACTGATTCTCCCGTCAGCCATTAACCAGACTCATCAACGGCCGCTCACTGTTAGCACTCGAATATAGTGAGTGCTAATCTATTCATAATTTACCACCATATAAGCAAGTTGTCAACAATTATTTCAGATCTTATAAATGCCAATCTAATTTTTTTCGCAAATAAATAAAGCAACCGATTACGTTGCTTTATTAGATTTTTTTATTGATTAATCTTCCCATTCCATGGAACGTTCCACTGCTTTATGCCACTTTTGAATTTTTTTAAGCCGGTCTGCATTCTCCATATCAGGTTTAAAAATTCTGTCAATCAGACTGTTGGAGGATACATCATCTTTATTCTGCCAAAAGCCGGTAGCCAGACCTGCTAAATATGCAGCCCCCAAAGAAGTGGTTTCGATTACCTTTGGGCGAATCACTTCAATATTTAATATATCAGCCAGAAATTGCATCAAGAAGTTGTTAGCACATGCACCGCCATCAACCTTTAGAAACGTTAGAGGCGTTCCAGTGTCCGCAGACATGGCTTCCACCAGGTCCAAGGTTTGAAATGCTATGGATTCCAAAGTTGCACGAATTAAATGGTTTTTATTTGACCCTCTTGTTAAACCAAATACTGATCCTCTTGCGTAGGAATCCCAGTGTGGTGCGCCAAGACCCACAAAAGCAGGTACTACATAGACTCCATTGGAATCTTTGACAGACATTGCCATTGCCTCTGATTCAGCTGCTGTATCAAACAACTTCAATTCATCCCGTAGCCATTGCACCGCTGCACCAGCCACAAAAATGGAACCTTCTAAGGCATAGTTGACTTTGCCATCAATTCCCCAGGCGATGGTACTTAGGAGTCCATGTTCAGACAAAACAGTTTTATCTCCTGTATTTAGTAGCATAAAACCGCCTGTTCCATAGGTCATTTTGGCTTCGGCTGCCTGAAAGCAGTTTTGTCCGAATAATGCTGCTTGCTGATCGCCGGCAGCACCGGCAATGGGAAGTTCTGCACCGAAAATCTTTGCTGAAGTTGTTCCATATATTTCGCTGCTGGGTACCGGTGCTGGAAGCATTTGTATTGGGACATCTAGCAATTTCAATAACTCTTCATCCCATGTCAGTGAATGGATGTTGAACATCATAGTACGGCTGGCATTGGAATAGTCCGTAACATGCACTTTCCCATCTGTCAATTTCCATATGAGCCAAGTTTCAATAGTGCCAAACAACAAATCGCCCGCTTTCGCTTTTTCACGAGCACCTGTCACATTGTCCAAAATCCATTTTAGTTTTGTGCCGGAGAAATAAGCATCCGGTAGTAGCCCAGTTTTTTGTCGAATCATTTCGGAATGGCCTTTTTCAATTAGTTTATTACATTCGTCCGCGGTTCGACGACACTGCCAGACGATGGCATTGTATATCGGCTCCCCTGTTTCTCGATCCCAGACAACGGTAGTCTCTCGTTGATTTGTAATCCCAATGGCATGGATGTTATCTGTGGTCAGATTTACCTTTGCTAGCGCTTCTTGAGCAACACCAATCTGTGTGGACCAAATTTCCATGGGATTATGTTCTACCCAACCAGGTTGTGGATAATATTGGGTAAATTCCTTTTGTGCCTGACTCACAATCTCCCCTTTTTTATTGTATAGGATGCATCTTGAGCTGGTGGTTCCCTGGTCCAGCGCCATAATTATTTTCTTCATTCAATTCTCCTATAATTTACCATTTATACAAATTCTGACATGATTTCATTGGAATTGTCAACTCCGGCTTCAGTAATCCATAATCTTCCTGTTTTCAAATCAGACCAATCCAGCAATCCTTGTGCACGATATCGGGTAAGCTGATCCATGTTGGCATCAAAACATTGAAAAAAATCTTGTCCGAAACGATGTGAAAAATCTTCAAACGATATGCCTTGGGTTTTTCGCAATCCAGTAAACAAATAGATCCCAATGGCATCTTTGAAAGTGTCCTGCCGCAATGTAGTTGTGTCAATGGGAAGCAATCCATTTACGATCTGAGAGGACCATAAATCCAGTTTTAATTGATTACGAAAGCGTTTGCCATTTATGTAAGATGACGCGTTGAGACCAATACCCAAGAATTCATCAAGGGACCAGTATTTAAGATTGTGCTTGCATTCATAACCTGCTTTGGTAAAGTTCGAAATTTCATATTGCTCATAACCATGATGTTTCAGAAATTTGATTGCATAATGATAGCATGCACGGTCAACTTCCAAATTTACCAAAGGTAGTTTTTCAGACTTATAATCCTGGTAAAGAACTGTACCTTCTTCGATTTGCAGTGTGTATAACGAAAGATGGTTTGGCGCTAGAGATACAGCCGTTTGTATAGTTTCTTTCCATTGTGGGAGAGTTTGTCCTGGTAAGCCGAACATTAAATCAAGGCTGATGTTCTGAAAGCCGGCCTCTTTAGCTAATCGGATAGCGTTTTGAGCGGATTTTGCGTCATGCAGTCGTCCGATACCATTTAAAATACTGTCATCAAATGACTGAACGCCGATGCTAATCCGATTAATCCCAGCTTTACGATAGGCATAGAGATTCTCGGCAGTCAGCGAGTTTGGATTTGCTTCCATGGTAATTTCGGCTGTATTCGAAATACACCATATATCATGTAGCCCTTCCAACAAGCTGCCCATATCATTTCCATCGATAAGCGACGGTGTGCCCCCGCCAATATAAATGGTGTCGAGTATATATTGATTAATTCCATTCCCTTTTGCCACTTTTTCAGTTTCACTATGTTGAAGCTGAGATTCTGCTAGCAGATTTTTAATATAATTTTGAATTACTGCAGTTGGCTGATTCTCCAAAGAAAGGAAGCCACAGTAACTGCACTTCTTTTGGCAAAACGGAAGATGGATATATAGCCCAATATTCCTGTTTGGTTTAGTTTTATTATTTATTGTCATCGTATTTCAAGACAGCTGTAAATGCTTCCTGGGGTACTTCAACTTTGCCGAATTGACGCATTCGCTTTTTGCCTTCCTTTTGTTTCTCTAGCAATTTCTTTTTGCGAGAAATATCACCACCGTAGCATTTGGCAATTACATCTTTTCTGTATGCTCGTACTGTTTCTCTGGCGATGACCTTTTGTCCGATGGATGCCTGGATGGGTACTTCAAATTGGTGCATCGGGATGACATCCTTTAATTTTTCACAAACAAAACGACCTCTGGCATACGCCTTCGATTCATGGACAATCATTGAAAATGCATCCACCAGTTCTTTATTCAGCATAATATCCAGCTTGACCAGCTTGGATTTTTCATATCGTAGGAATTCATAGTCCAACGATCCGTAACCCCTGGTTTTGGACTTTAATGCATCGAAGAAATCATAGATTACTTCGTTTAAGGGCATCTCATAATGTAATTGAACCCGTGTTGGCGTGATATATTCCATATGTAGTAATTTTCCGCGACGATCCTGACAGATTTCCATAATAGAACCTACGTAGTCTTTCGGAAGAATTATATCTGCCTTGACGATGGGCTCCTCAATATGGTCGATTTCCATAATATCTGGTAGGTTTGAAGGATTTTGAATCATTTCCTCTTTGCCGTTATTGAGAAATACTTTGTAGATTACGCTTGGTGAAGTGGTGATTACAGTTAAATTAAATTCACGCTCGAGACGTTCTACGATGATTTCCATGTGAAGCAAACCGAGAAATCCGCAACGAAATCCAAATCCAAGGGCCGCAGAGGTTTCGGGCTCGAACAAAAAAGCCGCATCGTTTACTTGAAGTTTTTCGAGAGCGTCTCGAACACCTTCGTATTTTTCTCCCTCAGCAGGATAAATGCCACAATAAACCATGGATTGAGCTTTTTTATAACCCGGTAATGCATGATCTGTCGGGTTACTTTCAGAAGTAATGGTATCTCCCACTCTGGCATCACGTACCTGCTTGATGCTAGCGCAAATATAGCCGACTTCACCAGCTCTTAACGAATCACACGGGATCGCCTTTGGCGTGAAATTGCCGACTTCAGTTACTTCGTATTTTTTCTTTGTATTCATTAGGCGAATGACATCGCCTGCACGAACGGTACCTTCAAAGATACGGGTATAGATGACTACACCCAGATAATTGTCATAAAAAGAGTCAAAAATCAGCCCCTTGAGTGGAGCGGTTTCATCACCTTTTGGAGCAGGTATCTTTTGTACAATCTCTTCCAGCAGTTCTTCAACGCCGGTACCTTCTTTGGCGGATATCAGCGGGGCATGTTCCGCATCAATTCCGATAATCTCTTCAATCTCAAGTTTGATTTCATCAGGTCTGGCACTGGGTAGGTCAATCTTGTTCAGAACAGGTAGAATTTCCAGATTTTCTTCTAATGCAAGGTAAACATTGGCCAAAGTCTGGGCTTCTACACCTTGTGCTGCGTCCACAATCAAAATTGCACCTTCACAGGCAGCCAGGCTTCTCGATACTTCGTACGTGAAATCAACATGCCCCGGAGTATCAATCAAATTAAAGATGTACTCATGCCCATCCTTGGATTTGAAGACCATACGGGTAGTCTGAAGCTTAATGGTAATCCCCCGTTCCCGCTCCAATTCCATATTGTCCAGATATTGCTCCCGCATATCCCTCATTGCCACTGATCCAGTCTTTTCGATCATTCTATCCGCTAAGGTTGATTTGCCATGATCGATGTGAGCAATGATGCTGAAGTTACGTATATATTGCTGATATGAATTCATAAGTTCCTCTTTCTTAAGCTTAGTTTTGTTCTACTCATTCTACTTGAAAAAGTGCTTGATTTCAACACGCAAATCAGATATACTGACACATGCGAGTTTTGCTAACTAAAATTTACAGAAGTGGGGTGAAAACAACAATGGCAAATATTAAATCCGCAAAGAAAAGAATCCTGGTCATCGAGAAAAAGACTGCTAGAAACAGAAGAGTAAAAGCTCATCTAAAGACTGTTTTAAAGAGTTTTGATGCAGCCATCGCCGCAAGCGATTTGGAATCCGCAAAAGAACATCTTGTATTAGCAGAAAAGAAACTGAAACAGGCTGCGGCCAAAGGTACAATCCATACCAACGCTGCTGACCGCAAAGTATCACGTTTAACCAAGAGATTCAACAAAGCCCAAAAGGCAAACTAACTCACCCGTCCCCACGCGCGTATAAGTTAAATACGCAAACATAACAAAAGAAAAAAAGATGGAAGTGTCTCCCATCTTTTTTGTTGTGCTCTTTAGAGGTTGGCGTTCCTTTTAATCTTCTTCGTTGTTGTTTTAACAAAATCTTCGGCTCGCACCACGATACTTCTGATTCTCTTATAACTGGGAAGTTTTTCGTTGATGCTGTGCAAGCTTTCTTTCAGAATATCATGGATTTCTTTTTCGGTTTTGTCTTTGCCAAAATCCGCTTCTATGGCCTCCGCATCCGGTATTATCTGAACCGCCACGGACATCCCCTCACCTTTATCATCCTCCAGACCGTAGACCATTGATTCTTTCACATAAGGGTTGTTCTTAAGCAGCTCTTCCAATTCTTCCGGGTAAATATTTTTGCCTGTTTTTGTGACGATGACATTTTTTTTGCGACCGGTGATATATAACCAATCGTTCTTGTCAATAAAGCCCAAATCACCGGTATGGAACCAACCGTCAATGATGACTTCAGCAGTTTTTTCGGGCATTTTGTAATATCCTTGCATGACATTAGGTCCACGATAAATAATCTCACCTATGCCATCTTCGTCTTGATTGATAATCTTCAATTCACCCCCTGGAAGTGCACGACCGCATGCTCCGGGTTTTCGGTAAAGCATATCATATTCGAAATCTGACACGCCGGAGGCTAAGGGGGCGGTTTCGGTAAGGCCGTAGCCGATGGTGATTTCAAATCCAAGATCTATCAGACCTTTGACCACCGTTGGATTAATGGAGGCAGCGCCGCATACAAAGAATCTAAGGTTACCGCCAAAGTTGCGATAAACAGAACTGAATATCTGTCTTCGCTTGTCTATGCCAAGCGCGAGCAACGTTTTGTTGATACGAATAGCGGTTCTTAAAATGCCATCTTTTTTTGTTTCTTTTGCTTGTTTCCAGATTTTTTCATAAATTGATTCAATGATTAAAGGAACCGCAACAAGGATACTGGCTTTGGATTCTTGCAGATTCTTGACAACATATTTCAATCCTTCATAGAATGCGATAGAAGAACCTTGGAAAAGTACTACCATAATCCCGATGGTCGATTCAAATGTGTGGTGAATCGGCAAGATTGATAAGCTGCGATCGTTCTCTTGTAGCTGGCACATCTGAGAGACACCTTTTACTACAAAAGTGATGTTTTCATGGGAAAGCATCACGCCTTTTGGGACATCTGTTGTTCCGGATGTAAATAGAATTGCTGTTGTTACTTTTGGATCAATGATTGCATCCACAAAACTCTTATTACCAGAAGCCAGCATTTGCTTCCCTTTCGCAATCATGGATTGAATATGCGTTGCGTCTGCCGTTCTATCAACTTCATATGGATCCATATTGAAAATGTATTCAATGCCTGTCTCTTTCAACGTATCGACAAATTCAGGGGTTGTAAATACTGCTTTGCACTCGCCTGCCTTAATCAGATTTTTAATTTCTAATGAGCTAAGCTCTTTATCTAAAGGAACCACTACTCCGGTTCCATTTACAATACTAAAATAAGCCACCGCCCATTGATAACAATTGGGACCGATGACTGCAATTTTTGAGTCTTTGAGGCCAAGATGCAATAGATACGTTCCAAGAGCATCCACATCTTCTTTTACTTTACGGAAACTGACTTCGGCATATTCTCCGCCTTTCACTTGTTTTGTGAGAAATGCAGGCTTGTCATTAAATACTTCAGCACCGGAATTGATTAGGTCCTTCATGGAAACCAGAGGTCTGATTTCATGGTATTTTCCGTGTTTCATATGTACCTCCATTGTGATATACTTTACATGTTAGTATTGAAATTATACAACATTACATTTGAGAAAGGAAGAGAAACTTGAGTACACATATCAATGCCGCCAACAAAGGCGATATCGCTGAAAGCATCCTCCTTCCCGGAGATCCTCTTAGAGCAAAATACATAGCAGAGACTTTTTTGGATAGTCCTGTACAATATAATCAAGTGCGTAATATGTTTGGGTATACCGGTAAATATAAAGGGGTCCCGGTATCCGTTCAAGGTACCGGTATGGGCATGCCATCTATGGGCATCTATTCGTGGGAATTGATAGCTGAATACGGTGTGAAGAACTTAATTCGTGTCGGTACCGGCGGTTCTTTTCATAGTGACATCAAGATTAAAGATGTGGTTGTTGGTTTGGCAGCCTCAACCGATTCGAATTACATTCACGCCTTTGGCGTCGATGGAAATTTTGCTCCCTGCGCCAGTTGGAAGCTCATGGAAAATGCCTATCTGGCAAACCAAGCCCTGGGGCTTTCCATGCGACCGGGAAATATCATCAGTTGCGACGTCTTCTATGAAACAGATTCAGACTGGTGGAAAAAATGGGCCAAAATGGACGTTTTGGCGGTCGAAATGGAAGCAGCAGCGTTGTATATGAACGCCGCCTATCATCGAGTCAATGCATTGGCAATGGTGACGATTACGGACCACTTTATCACAGGCGAACGTTGCACCGTTGATGAGCGCCTTTATGCTTCCGATGAAATGATTCTGCTTGCACTTGAAACCGCTATCTTATAGCATCGCAAACACACAATTAGGAGTAGTTACTTTGAAAATACAAGAATCAGCAGAAAACTATCTAGAGACCATTTTGATTTTGCATCGAAGGAACGGCATGGTTCGTTCTATCGACATCGTCAATGAATTAAATTATGCAAAACCAAGCATCAGCGTTGCCATGAAGCATTTTAAAGAAAATGGCCTTATTACGGTTGACGAAAACGGCTATATTTCATTAACAAAAGATGGAAGTGACATCGCTGAAAAAATGTACGAGCGACACACTTTTCTAACTAAAGTACTAATTCAGTTAGGTGTCGACGAAGATATCGCAAAGGTTGATGCCTGCAAAATTGAACACCACATCAGTGATGAAGCATTTGAGATGATGAAGCAACATAGCGCAAAGCAGCGGAGGTGATTTCAATTTATTACATATTCACGGTACTCACAGGTGGCATTCTGGCAATCATGGTGGTTGTCAATGGTCGTTTGGGTCTGTTCATCGGTCTATATTTATCCTGTGTTGTCATACACCTTATCGGACTGGCAGCATCAAGCGTTATCCTCACAGCAAAGAAACAAGTACCCTTTCAGCATGCAAAAATCCCTCTCAAATTCTATTCGGGAGGTTTTTTTGGAATTGCTACTGTAATCCTGTTTAATGCTGCATATGCCAAAATCAGTGTAACTGCATTGGTTGCACTGGGTCTATTAGGGCAAGCAGTTTCTTCTCTGGTTGTCGATCATTTTGGGCTTTTCGAGATGCAAAAACGGCCGTTGAATAAAAAACAAATCCCCGGGTTGATTGTGGCAGCTTTTGGTATCATTCTGATGCTTTGGGGATTCTCCGCAGAAAGCATCCTACCGATTTGCTTAGCGCTGATTACTGGTCTGACGGTTGTCATTTCCAGAACCATCAACGGTGCGCTTGGCAAGCGTTCCACCGCATCATTATCCGCCTGGTATAATCATCTTGTGGGTTTGATTGGGTCCGTCCTTGTATTTGCCGTTTTAGGTTTTCCTGGGCATATCCCCTACGCTGAGATTCGTATCATCAACTTATGGATTTTCACCGGAGGTATTCTCGGCGTGTTGGTTGTCACCTTTTCAACTTTTCTGATTCACCATGTATCATCATATTCCATGACATTACTCTTATTTATAGGTCAAATTACAGGCGGAGTACTATTGGATATCTTTTTAGAAGGTAGTTTTGCTCCGATTCAGATTCTGGCAGGTCTAATTATTGTCATTGGATTCAGTATCAATGCCTATATGACCAACCCTCCTGCTGTTTCTATGCGTCAATGAATACCAACAGAAGCGAAGCACTGAATGTAAAGTAAAAGCCATTGAAAAACAATGGCTTTTACTTGAGCTTTGCTCGTTTGGCGGAGGGTGTGGGATTCGAACCCACGTGTCCGTGAAGACAAACTGATTTCGAGTCAGCCCCGTTATGACCACTTCGATAACCCTCCGTATGAAATATGTTGGAAGCCTATTTGGAAGGCTTAACTTTGAAGTCCGGGATAATAAAATCCATGGAGTTTGGCACAATCTCTATTTTCATTGATCCGGCGATCTCAATTTCACCATCGACACAAATACGAGTGTTTCCTGCATTGGGTGTAATATTAATCTGTTTCATTTGTTTGTACACTATTAACTTCTGTGCCTTTTTATCTTCTAGATGTGTACCTTTGACATATTTTGGCAATAACTGGACAAAGAGTCGTCTGCTAGCATCTTTGATTATTTGAACATCTAAGAGTCCATCGTTGGCTTTCGCCAGTGGTAATCCTTTAATACCTCCACCACAGAAGCTTCCGATTGCAACGGCGACTAAAAGCATTTTCCCATCGTATCCGGTACCATCTTCAAACTCAAGTTTTAGATTCGTACCATTCTTCTCAACCAGTTCGATAAAAATCCCCAGCATATACGCCAGTGAGCCACCTATGAGTGGAAATTTCTTAAGTTTAGCAACTCGATACACCACGTTGGCGTCAAATCCGATGTTCATCATGTTGGCACAGTACCTGCTTTGTTCTTTCCCATCAATTAGTCCAGTATATCGAAATAGATCAACCGAAACACTTTTACCTTTTAACTGATCTTCGATATCTAAAAAAGCTTCAGGTTTGTTATAATCCCGGACGTAGTCGTTGCCTGTGCCTGTTGGTACAAGACCAATTTCTACATTTGGAAAACCGAAACAGCCATTGACTACTTCGTTAAGGGTACCATCACCACCACATGCGTAAAAACGAACCGCTTCCTCAGGCAACTTGCCCTGGCATACGGTTCTTACATATCTCTCGGCATCCTTGATTCCCTGAGTAAAATAGGTTTCTACGGGTTCTCCCAGGGCATTTGCTGCCTTCATAATTATTTCTACAAACTCAGAAGCACCGCCTTGTCCCGCGGCTGGGTTTAAAATAAATATTTTTCTCATGATGACATTTTACAAATAAACGGTCAGATTAGCAACAGAAATATTATTTAAATCTCTGATAATCATGTATAATATAAGAACAATATTATTTTCTTTAGATAGGAGAACAAATATGGATACAAGAATATTGAAATTGGCTAAATTACTGGTCGAATACTCTTGCGAGATACAACCAGGCGAAAAGGTACTGGTTAGCTATGAGGGAGAGTCAACAAGACCGTTGGTGAAACAGATTATCAAAGAAATTTATCGTGTAGGTGGCATACCATTTGTTGAAATTAGAGATTCGCAAATGACACGTGAAATCATGCTGGGATGCCAACAAGAGCAAATCGCATTCGCTAATGAAATCCAATTGGCACAAATGAAAGGCATGCAAGCATACATTGCAGTGCGAGGCACCTCAAACTCCTCAGAACTTGCGGACGTTCCAGCGGAAAAACAAAATCTTTATTATCAAGCACTTCAACCAACTCTGGATTACCGTGTCAACCATACCAAATGGGTCGTCATGCGATATCCTAACGATTCAATGGCGCAACTCTCAAATACCAGCTTAGAGGCCTTTACGGACTTCTATTATGATGTCTGCACATTAGATTATTCCAAAATGGGAAGGGCTATGGATCAATTAGTTGCCTTAATGGAGAGAACTGACAA
This sequence comes from Anaerovoracaceae bacterium, assembly GCA_041859095.1. Taxonomy (GTDB): domain Bacteria; phylum Bacillota; class Clostridia; order Peptostreptococcales; family Anaerovoracaceae; genus UBA1422. Next base: position 59,403 of record JBHEKY010000011.1, on the reverse strand, counting down.
AGTTCGATTGGTGGGACCAGGAACGGACCTTAGTTTTTCTATTAAAGGGATTCCTGCCATTAAGTGCAGCGGAGAAAAAAACATCCCGGATGGCGAAGTATACACTGCACCGGTTCGGGAATCCATGAATGGAATCATTTCATACAATACCCCTTCGGAAGAGCAAGGATTCACCTATGAAAATATTGTTTTCAAGGTACAAGATGGAAAGATTATTGAAGCAACATCCAACAATACGACTCGAATCAACCAATTGTTGGATACGGACGAGAATGCAAGGTATTTTGGAGAATTCGCAATCGGTGTAAACCCATATATCCTTCATCCTATGAAAGATACCCTCTTCGATGAAAAAATCGCCGGTAGCTTCCATCTTACCCCCGGTAGTTCCTATGAGGATGCCTTCAACGGAAACAAATCCGCAGTTCACTGGGATCTCGTGATGATTCAAAGAGAGGATTACTGTGGAGGTGAAATTTACTTTGACGACGTGCTAATACGTAAAGATGGTATCTTCGTTATCCCTGAATTAGAATGTCTAAACCCCGAAAATCTCAAATAAGTAAGACAAAAAAATCAAAAGGTTCCTGCTACCAACGTAGCATCAGGAACCTTTTTTTCTAATTTCCAATAATATCATAAATGAGTTTGTTCTTTTGTGGAATTGTCTGCTGAATCTTGAAAGCGCGTGTGGATTCATTGAATCCAGCTTCGACCTTTAATTTGTTTTGTCCCTGAATATGCGCCATGATTTCTCCGGATTTTACGATGTCCCCTACTTTTTTCTTGAGAAGAATCCCGGCTGACATATCAATTTCTTCTCCCATTACGGTTCGACCTGCACCGGTATGTTGAGAGGCTAAACCAATGATATTTGCATCGATAGAACCGATAAATCCATCTATGGGAGCTATTAAATCCAAACGGAATGTTGCCTCCGGAAATAGCCTTTCATTAGAAATGATAGTAGGATTACCACCTTGATACGCTACAAATTTAGAAAATTTTTCGAGTGCGGTTCCGTTCAGAATCGCATCGCTTGCCATTCGTTTTCCGTCTTCTGGGGAATCAGCTTTCTGACCAAGGAAGATCATAATTCCTGCCAGCTCTATTGACAATTCTGTGATGTCATCAGGACCTTCTCCCTTTAGTGTATGGATTGCCTCCATCACTTCTAACGCATTCCCGACAGCCAATCCCAAAGGTTGAGACATGTCAGTAACCGCGGCAATCGTTTTCTTTCCACTAAGGTTTCCAATCGATACCATCATTTCAGCCAAAGCAACTGCTTCATCTTGGGTTTTCATAAATGCGCCACTTCCGCATTTAACATCTAATAAAATCGCATCTGCACCAGCTGCTAGTTTCTTACTCATGATACTGGCTGATATAAGGCTCAGATTGTCAATCGTTGCTGTGACATCTCGTAATGCATATAACTTCTTATCTGCCGGAGCGATATGGCCGGTTTGACCAATCACTGCAAGTCCGATTTCATTCACCTGTTTCATGAAGGAATCAGACTCCATGGTTGTTTGCATCCCTGGAATAGATTCCATTTTGTCAACAGTACCTCCTGTGAAACCAAGCCCTCGACCACTCATTTTTGCAATAGGAACTCCACATGCGGCGGCGATGGGGCCGACTACTAAAGTTGTTTTGTCCCCCACTCCTCCCGTACTGTGTTTGTCTACTTTAATTCCATGGATGGCGGATAGGTCTACGATGTCACCCGATAACTTCATCGCTTCCGTGAAACAAACCGTTTCTTCCATAGACAATTTTTGAAACATGATGGCCATCAATAATGCGGATGCTTGATAATCAGGGATATCACCGCTTGTATATCCATCAATAAAGAATTGGATTTCGGGCTTTGAGAGCTTTTCTCCGATTCTCTTTTTATAGATGATATCGTTCATATTCATTGGATGGCCTCGCATTCATTCATTAAAGTTAACATAATAATATTATAATCTAGTACTATCCAACTCATACACCTGGCAATCTGATGATTGCAAAAACACTTTTATTCGATGTTGAATAAGCAACTGTAGTTAAGATTACACCGGTTGATGGTTCGCTTGCATGGATCATTTTGCTGTCCTTGTAGTATATTGCAGAATGTGCAATCCGTCCGTCTTTGCTAAATAAAATGATATCGCCGGGGTGTGCATCGGCAATATTTGTCCCTATGTTATAGGACTGATACTGTTGATATAATGCTTGGGAGGTCCTAGGAACACTTAACCCCGGTATCCCACTATTGTTCACAACCCAATAAACAAATCCGCTGCAATCAAAGGAATTCGGTCCGCTTGCACCATAAACGTAAGCAAATCCCAGTTTAGAATATGCTAAAGCAACAATCTTTTGGGCATTTTCTGTAGTGGTTGTTGGTGTAGAAATTGGTGGAGCGGTCGGTGCAGGAGGAGTAGTGGTTTTTGGTTTTAATGTTGAAGTACTTATTATTGGCGTAGTTAGTGGCACACTTATTTCTATGTCATTCGATGCAACATAATAGATTGCATAAGCATATTTGTACATCAACCATTTTTCGCCTGCTGGATTGACAATGTCTCCAATTAGTTCAAGCGATTTTTTTTGAGGCAATTGAACGACAGTGCTATATGTAATGCCTGGGCCTGTTTTTAGCGGTGTAGCTGCTTTGGTTGTGCCAATTTGATTTGATGGATATCTGTTTATATTTAATCCCGATGTATTCAGAGCAATGTACTGAGTAGTCAAATAATCGGTTGGTTCATTCCGTTTCATTCGTGACCATTTGCTTGACATATAAATATAATATAGACTTTTTGTGGAGACATAGCCGTTCGGATTAGAGGAAGGGTCAGAAACAGTAGCAGTCGTGATTATTTTTTCTGTTTCGTTTGAGGCATCTTCAGACACAACAGCTGATGCTGAAGTATTATAAAAGACTTGATAAAAAATCCCGAATCCCATTAGTATTAATGAAAAGAGGATGCTTGATATGATCACTGTATGTTTTTTGCTGTTCATTATTCTCCTCCATCCAAAAGACAATAATTACGCTGGTATAAAATATACCATATTTACTAGTAAATGTCAACCAATAATGTAATATTATGGTAATCGATACCCCTTCTTGATTATAGTATTTCGTTCATGAAGCTTTCACCAATTGATGTTTTACCTGCGGATAATACATCTGATATTGTTGCACCCAAATCCGCAAAAGTAGGTCGCGTTCCAATATTGACTCCCGATTTAACTTGTTTTCCATAGAAAACCATCGGTATATACTCCCGAGTGTGATCCCAGCCTGTATGAATCGGATCATTTCCGTGATCTGCACAGAGTACTAACAAATCATCTGTTTTCAGAGCGTCTAGAACTGAAGAAAGACCGCGGTCAAATTCTTCAATGGCAAGAGCATAACCTTCAGGATCTCTTCTGTGTCCGAATTTGGAATCGAAGTCCACTAAATTGGTGAAGATTAATCCATTGAAATTCATAGTAATCGCATCAACTGTTTTTTGCACACCGTCTGCGTTGCTTTCGGTATGAATAGAGTTTGAAATACCTGTTTGATTAAATATATCTCCAATTTTCCCGATTGCCCAAACCGTTTTACCGGTATCTTGAATTAAATTCAATAAGGTTGGTTCTGGTGGCGTGACTGCATAATCTCGCCGATCCGATGTACGGGTACGTTTTCCATCTTGCAAAATATATGGTCGTGCGATTACTCTTCCACATGCATATTCGCCTTGTAGCATTTTCCTTGCAATCTCACATATTTCGTATAACCGTTCAAGGGGTATTATTTCAGTGTTTGCTGCAATTTGAAAAACACTGTCCGCCGAAGTATATACAATTGGTTTTCCGGTTTTTTCATGCTCCGGGCCAAGTTCATCAATGATTACAGTTCCTGATGCAGCATAATTACCCAATATTTTGGAGCCTATCTCTTGTTCGAACTGATTTATAAACTTCTTTGGAAAACCATCTGGAAATGTCTGAAATGGGATTTCGGTTTGCAAGCCGGCAATCTCCCAATGTCCGGTGATGGTGTCCTTGCCTCTGGAGATTTCTGCAGCTCTCCCAAAAGCACCAATCGGGTTACGTACCGCAAGTCTACCAGCAGCGGCACCATCAATATTACCAAAACCAAGTTTTTGTAGATTTGGAATGATAAGAGTTGGATGATGATCCACAATATGCCCCAAAGTATCTGCGCCAAAGTCGCCAAATTGTGTGGCATCAGGTAGAGCACCTATACCCACACTATCCATAACAATTAGAATCACTCGATTAATCATTTGAAGTGCCTCCTGTCTTTAATAGATATGGCTTGCATTTTAAGTAATCCAAAGATACCAGCTTATATTCCACACCGTTATAATATCCTTGTAACCCTTTATGATACGTTTCAGATCCGTGCAAATGGCCGTATACAACGGTACTGACGCCTGCTTCTGAAAAGGCATCCGTAAATCCTGATGATTGGAGTTTGTCGTTTGTTGGAGGAAAATGCAAGGCACCAATTATTTGTTTCACACCTTTGCCCTTTGCATCCTCGATGGACCGTTTGATTCGCAATAACTCTCGTAGATAAATTTTATTGTCTGCAACAGAAAAACCATCGGTTCCCGGACAAATCCATCCTCTGCTGCCACATATTGCTGTGTCTTCGGCTACCACACAAAAATTATGTAAAAATATAATGTCATCATACATGACATTCATTTTTTGAATGCCAGTCCACCAGAGGTCATGATTTCCTTTGATGATTACTTTTTTGCCGGGAAGGTTATGAAGCCATTCCAAATCAGCCTTCGCCTCAGTAAATTTAAGCGCCCATGAAATATCACCGGCTAAAATTACAGTGTCTTCTTCTTTAATTTGTTCAAGCCAATTTATTTTCAGCCGCTCCGCATGACGAATCCACTGGTCCCCGTAAATGTCCATTGGTTTATCAATTCCGTCACCCAGAGAAAGATGCAAGTCTCCAAGGGCATAAATGCTCATCTTAATCCCTACTCCTCTTCTATTTCCAAATCCGAATCCAAAATGGATTCCGGTATTTCTTCAGTTTTCCCAACGGTCAATACTTCTACATTCTTTAGTTTTACGTTTATTTTCTTTGTTCTTGCGCCAACCAACTCCTCGAGATTTTCATCTGCTTTGCGGAGGTTTTCTCTTGTCTTTGCTAGAACTTCACCGAATTTCCTAAATTCGGTTTTGACAGCTGCCAAAGTATCCCATACTTCACTGGAATGTTTTTGGATTGCCAATGTTCGAAATCCCATCTGAAGACTATTCAATAATGCTGCCATGGTGGTGGGGCCTGCAATGTTTACTTTGTATTCTGCAGATTGCAACTCCTCAATCATACCTGCTTTTACCACTTCCGCATATAATCCTTCAATCGGTAAAAACATGATGGCAAAATCCGTGGTATAGGGAGGCTCAAGATACTTATTTCTGATATCTCTAGCCTCTGATTTAATCCTGTTTGTCAAATCTTTTACACAACGCTTGATTTCATCTTTGTCCCCGCTGTCATAGGCATCAAGAAGCTTTTCGTAAGTATCTCCAGGATACTTCGCATCTATTGGCAAATAGACAGTTCGATCTCCATCTCCCGGCAATTTTATTGCAAACTCAACTTTTTCATCCCCTGTGCTTTTTGTTCTTATATTTTTTTCGTATTGCTCCGGCGCAAGAATTTGTTCTAAAATGGATTCAAGTTGAAGCTCTCCAAGATTACCGCGCGTTTTGACATTGGTTAGTACTCGTTTTAAATCACCAACGCCTGTGGCAAGGTTTTGCATTTCTCCAAAACTTTTATTGACCTTGTCCAACTGTTCGTTGACAATTTGGAAGGATTTCGTAATACGATCTTCTAAGGTTTGCTGCAATTTTTCATCGACTGTGTTCCTCATTTGCTCAAGTTTTTTGTTATTATCCTCTTGCAGTGATGCAATTCGAGTCTCCATAGTCGTTCGAATATTATCTAACTTTTGTTCGTTGGTCCTTGCCATTGATTCAAATTGCCTGGTTAATTCCAATAACCTTTGGCTTTGTATCTCCACCGTAAATTTTTGATTATCCGAAAATACATCTGACATGTTTTTCATGGTCTGCTGAACACTGTTTACGGTTTCTTTGCGGGATGAACCTACAGCAATCAGATTAACAATCAATAATACGATAGCAGCAATTATCCCGCCTAATACTAAATAATCCATCATATCTCCTATTCCAGATAGTCAGCATATAATACGTCTAATTTGTGGAACTCTTTTTCAGTTTCTTTGTTGTGCTCATTCAGTTTTTTTGTGGCAACTGAGCACTCGCTGTATTTCCCGCCTCTTTTTTCGGCAGTATTTTGAAAGGACACCTGCAGCTGTATTTGACAGTCACAAAGACCTACAAATAGGAAGAGAGCATGTTCAAATACTTCTTTCAACTCAATGCCGGCTTCATCGGAAGGATCCAGCTTAATGTCTTTTGGATTCACGCGTGCAATGTCTCTTTTACATGCACGAAGCCGTTCTATATGCTGTTGATAGTTCTTCTTTTTGAAGATTGACAACGGGGTAGCTTCGCTGCGGATTGCCAACGTAATCTCTTTGTATTCTTCAATTATCTCGGAATAGAAAATTTCGATGTTTTCAATTAGTTTTTGCTTATTTTGCATTCGTATGTCCTCCTGCTATTAAAATATCTCTTACGACTTCGCCTGCCATTAAAAGCCCCGCCACTGGTGGCACGAATGATATACTACCAGGGGGTCTGTTTTTTAACGGGATTGCTTTGGAATATACTACTTTAAGGTGCTCAATACCTTTGGCTTTCAACTCTTTGCGCATCACCTTTGCCAATGGACATACTGATGTTTGGGATATGTCTGTGATGGTAAAACCTGATGCATCCATCTTATTTCCGGTACCCATTGATGCAATCATTGGTATCCCTGCTTCTTTTGCACGACAAGCCAACTCAATCTTAGCTGTCACATTATCTATGGCGTCTACAATGTAATCATACACGGATAAATCAAAGGAAGCTGCGTTTTCTGGTAAATAAAACATCTTGTATGAATGGGTCACAATTTCAGGGTCAATCTGATGAATGCGATACGCCATCACTTCAACTTTGTCCATTCCAATCGTGTTGTGTAGTGCAATGATTTGACGGTTTAAATTGGTTTCATCCACCACATCTTTATCAATAATATCTAGGGTTCCAATCCCAGCTCTTGCAAGAGCTTCTACCGTATAACCGCCAACGCCTCCAATCCCAAAAATAGCAACTCTGGCGTTTTTCAGAATCTCGATCCCATCTTCTCCAACAAGGAATGCTGTTCTTTCGTGCTGCTTTTTCATTGATTTTTGCCTCTCATGAATTCTCCAAGAATAGCATATATGGTTTCTGAACGATAACCAAGGTTCATCAGTTTTCTCCCTGCTTTTGCAAGCAACCTGGTATCAGCCGGATTCAGATGTCCGATTATTTTTTCTGCCTGAATCCTACCTCGTTGAAATTCATCATCCATAGGATTATGATTGGTCTCTTCAATATACTGGTCAAGGCCAGTCTGAATATTTTGTTCAGAAATCCCTCGCTCCCTAAGTTCTCTTTTTATCCTAAAGAGGGTCTGCCCCTTCGGGATGCATTGAGATATATATACTGCCACGTAATCAGAATCATTGATATAGCCATATTCTTCAAGCTGAGATAACACTTTGCTAATCTGTTCAGCAGAGTACTCTTTGGTCTGAAGATATCTTTCAAGTTGACTACTGGTTTTCATACGTCTTTCCAGAAATCTGGAGGCCACTTCCCAAATATCATCCATTGTTACCCTCACAATTCTAAAGCTTTAAGTGACCTGGCTGTGCTAAATTAGTTTGCTTTCTACCCGATAAACTGATCCCTATTACGCCGGTAATAATGAGCCCAGCACATATGATATGGAATGACTGCAAAGGTTCTGAAAGAAATAATGTGCCGGCTATGATTGAAATCGCAGTTGAAACGTTCCCATATAGAGTCCCTTGTACAGCAGGCATATGTGCCATCATATAGCTCATAAGCTGTGCCGTAAACATGATACAGAAAATTCCCAGATACGCAGTAGCAAGAAGAAATTTTGTGTTTTCAAAAAGAGCAAAGTAATCGTCCAGCGTATCGGTTGCTATTCCGTGAACCAAGGTTGCTGTATTAAAAAATACGAATCCACTGATAACAATAGCAAAGGTGATTTCAATCGGTGTAAATATATTTTTTATCTGTCTCATCACCACATTGCTTCCGGAGATTAAAGCACTGGATATTGCAAGTAGAAGAATCCCCTTGATACTAAAAGAGATTGTTGATGCACCCATTATAATCATTAAAACAAGCGCAGAGATTGAAATCCACATAAAGATCTCTTGCAGAAACGTTGACTTCTCCCCCAATACAAATCGGGCAATAATCTTGGTAAAAATCGGTACGATTGCAAATAGGATGGCTCCCTCCACAGAAGAAGCAAATACCATTCCAAGGGTTTGAAAAACCATAAAACCCACATAGCATACTACAACAAGCCCCACTTTCATGATTGGTTTATTCCAATATGACACTTTGTTGATGCGCAGAAATAAAAAAATGACGGCTGCAAGGAATGCAAAAGTATAACGAAAACTTAGAATTTGAAGTGGGGTCGCAATTGGTACACATATCTTTAAAGACATAAACGAGAACCCAACTAAAATAGCAAAAACCATTCCGGCAAGATGTGATTTTAAGCGGTAAGTATTCTTCTGATCCATATTTCTTCCTTTTTTTCTATGGCGGCCACACAGATGTATTCTGGGTGAAAATCTATTTCTGAGAACATAATAATCCGATCCATATAGTATATCTGGTTGGCTGGGGCTTTGTTTTCAGCTACGTTAAGCCAATCAATAGTATCTCCGATAGTAAATCCAAAAAGCTTTATAAATGATTCTTTTCTGCACCATATTGCGATAAAAGATGCGATGCCACCTTCTGCTACTGCCTTTTGCTCTTCAGGCTGGTAGAAACGTTTTGCAATGGCTTCAAAATTGGTATGGGTCCTTTTCTGTATGTCTACACCGTTTTCTTGTTCGCCAATCAGACACACCCACATAAAATCCGAGTGGCTCACTGAAATGTATAAAGGGTAGCCTTCGATATATGGCTTGCCCTTTTGCGTTTTACAAAGGCGGAAGGCGGCGTCGCTTTCGGAGTGAAGGAATCCTGTTTCTTTGGCATACTGTTTTATCGCCAACGCAACAAGTTGTTCAGTATTCTGTTCACTTGTTTTGTTTCCTCTATATTGCTCAAACACATATAGTATCATTCACACTCCCTGACACATTCAAACAGTATCATCATAAACAAAAAGCCACGGCAAAGGATTTGTCCGCGGCTTTGCACTCTGCTATTTGTTCTCCATTTTTGCTAAGACTAGTTTGTAGCCATCTGCTCCATACACGAGACACTTATTGATTCTACTGATCGTCGCGGTTGACGCCCCGGTCATTTCTTCAATTTCACTATAAGTCTTTTTGTCATTTAATAGTTTTGCTACTTCGAGCCTTTGTGCAATCGCATGAATTTCGTTGATTGTACAAATGTCTTCAAAGAATCGATAACAATCCTCGTCGGTTTCCAGCATCAAAATTGCCTGAAATAATTTATCAATATCGTCCCGTTTAAACCTGGATTCATAAGTCATCAGCGTGCTCCTTTCATCCGGTGCTTTAACACTTTACTGTATAATTATATCATGCTACAGTAGCAACGCAAGGGCTTTGTTCAGTTGTTCGTCGGCTTGAGTTGTTGAATCATCCTCAACTACATAGTCAGGAGTAACACCAATTTTATGAATGGTAGTTCCCAATGGTGAAAAGTATTGTTTAATGGTTAGCTTTATCGCATCGCCATCCGGCAATTGAGATGTGGATTGGACGATGCCCTTTCCAAAGGTGGTAATTCCGATTAATTGTCCGTCATCACTATCCTTAATGGCAGCTGCAACGATTTCCGATGTGCTGGCAGTGCCGTCATTCACCAAGACAACAAATGGCAAAGTGGTTTTCTGGGCGTCAGATTCGTAATATTCTTTTTTGCCGTTCCGATCTTGAAGATAGGTAATCGTTCCTTTTCCCATGAGTTTGTCAGCAATTTGAATCCCTTCATCTACCAATCCTCCTCCGTTGTTACGCAAGTCGATTATTAATCCTTTTGCACCTTTGACTTCCAAATCTCTTAGTGCAGAAGCAAAATCTTCCGATGTTTGATCTTCAAAACCTGATATTTTGATATAGCCGATGCTGTCAGCTCTGAGTTCATAACTGACAGATTCAGTGACGATTTTTGCGCGTATTAAGGAAATAGTGAATTCTTCATTGTTGCGCTGGTATGTTACCTCGACTTTGCTTCCAGCATCACCTCGGATTGCAGTCCCTAGTGCTTCCAGATCAGTAAACTCTTTTCCGTCAACTTTAAGAATAAAATCACCAGCCAACAATCCTGCCTTTTGTGCCGGGCTGTTGGTGATTGTGTTTAGTATGACAAATTCTCCATTATCGTTCTGCGAGAAAGTAATCCCAATGCCTTCAAATTCACCTAACGCCGATGCTTTCCAAGCCTCGTACTCTTCTTTTGTCATATATGCAGAATATACGTCATCAAGCCCAGAAAAAAGACCTTTGTAGATTCCAATCTCCAAGGCATCTTCATCAACACCTTTATAAAAACTCTCTTCTATGGTTTGATAAAGCTGCTCAAGTTTGGCATATTTATCATTCATGTATTTTAGGCTTTCGTATTCCGAAACTGAAACTTGAACGCTTCCAATATTTGCATGAATAGCGATTTGCATGCCTCCATACGTGAGCCCTCCCCCGACAATCAGGGTCAGAAATAGTATCAAGGCAAAGGTCTTTTTCTTAATCGTCATGAGTTAAGAGCCTCACTTTCTCAAAGATTAGGATGTCGTTCAATCCGTTCAACAACAAATTGAACTTTTTTTGTACCATTCCAGACATTAAGTTGTAACGTGCCATATAGATTCAGTAATGTAGCTCCGTAAATCAGTTCTTGATGCTGGTTTGCTTTGGAAAACAGAACACATTCAGCGGATAAGCCTTCCGAATCAATCGCAAAAAATCTTGCATGGTTTCCATCTTTGCCCATCTTTTGTTGGTTGGTAAGGGTTACGCCTTGCAAGCAAAACACAGGTCTTCGATTTTTACATCCAAAGGGCTCCATCCTTTCAAGTTGTTCCATGAAGTCAAGTGTCATTTCCGCTCCGGTAAGTATTACATCGAATTGGGAATGTTGGTCGAGTAAATCCGGTTCTTGACGAAGTCTTTCTTCCAAATCACTTGTAGCTTTGAGTCGGAATTCTTCGAAGTTTTCTTCACTCATAAGAAACCCACATGCGCTGTGATGTCCGCCAAACCGAATGAATAAATCCCTGTATTTATCTAGAATCTGAAACATATCAATTTTGTCTGTACTACGTCCGGTTCCCTTTAGGAGGCCTTCGCAAGGTGTGGCGATAATGACAGGTTTTTCGTAGATATCTTTTAGTTTTCCTGCCACGATACCAGTTATGCCTTCATGGGCGTTTTCTGCCCTGATAATTGGAAACACACTATCCTTACATTGTTTCTCTTTTAATTCCATACATTGAATAAATGTCTCTTCCTGGATTCTTTTTCGTTCCGAGTTGTGTTGAACAAGTTCACTGGCCAGCTTTTTTGCACTTGTTGGCTCGTTGCTCAGCAATAAATCAACACCAATGACTGCATCTTTCATTCTGCCCGCTGCATTTAAATGTGGCACGATGCAATAAGCAATTTGATCGGAACGTAGTGAAAGACTGTTCATTGAAATGGCTTCGACCAGCAATTTGATGCCAAGTCTATTATTCTTGTTCAGCTCATATAATCCATACTTTGCCAGAGTACGGTTTTCGTCAATTAATGGAACAATATCACCGATTGTACCAATGGCAACAATATCCAATAAGCTATTGGTAATAGCTTTCGGCAATTTTGCTTTTTCGCGAAGCGCTTGTGCCAATTTAAATGCTACCCCACAACCTGCCAATCCTTTGAATGGGTAGGTACACCCTTCTTGTTTTGGATTGATCAAAAGGCAATTTGCCTTTTTGTCCATAATACTATGATGATCTGTAACAATAATATCCAATCCAATGGATTTAGCATATTCAACTTCCTCATATGAAGTACTGCCACAATCCACCGTGATAATGAGATCAACACCTTTTGCTTTTAGCTTGTCAATTGCGCATTTATTCAGACCATAGCCCTCACTAAAACGTGAAGGAATATAATGAGTAATTTTGTCTGTTAGGTGTGCAAATATGATTCGCAAGATGCAAATAGAAGTAATTCCATCGACATCGTAGTCGCCATAAAGACAAATGGTTTTGTCTTCCTTAATTGCTTTCAATATGAAATCCACTCCCGCCTCCATATTGAGAAGCAGGAATGGATCGTATGTGCGTTTTGGTTTAGATGTTAAAAACTCAAGAATGTCTTCTTCTTGCGAAATGCCGCGCAAAGAAAGCAATTCAAGTATTTTGGGATTTATGTCATTCATTATAAGTAGCTCCTAGGATTTTGATATACGCCGTTTAGTCGTACTTCAAAGTGTAAATGCGGGCCAGTAGACATACCCGTGCTGCCAACCTTTCCAATGGTTTGTCCTCGCGTTACAATAGCACCTACATTCACAAGACGAGAACTCAAATGGGCATATAGCGTGGCAATGCCACCGCCGTGGTCAACAATAATCATATTGCCATAGCTGGAATTATAATAGGATGAAATCACTTTTCCACTGTTGGATGCAATTACTGTTGCACCATAAGGAGCAGCAATATCAATACCGGTATGTAGTTTTTTGTAACCTAAAATTGGATGAATTCGATATCCAAATTCAGAAGAGACTCTACTATAACCAGGCGTTGGCCAACTTAAAATTCCTCCGGCATAGTTTCCATTTCCGGAAAGTCTCTGAATTTCTTTGATGATGCGGTCTGCTTCAGCATTTAGTGCATCCAATTCGGCTTCCAGTTTTTTGTTTTCAGCAGTCGCTACTGTTCTCTTGTTTGCCATGACCGCTTTTCCTGCGGTTAAAGATTCTTCTTTCGCGCTCAGGCTCTGCTGCATAACTACTAGTTCATTCTTTTGTACTTCGATTGCTGCGTAAGTGTCTTTTAGAGAAACCACAAGGGTTTTGTCATTCTCGTAGATTAACGAAATCATTTCCATGTTAGCCATGAATTCACTGACATTACCTGAGCTAAATAGTATGTCAATAAAACTGACTGAACCACTTTTGTATATTTGGCGCAACCTTGCATTCAATTCACTTGTAGACTGATCTATTTCTGCCTTTTTTACAACTAATTCCTGTTCTTTTATTGCGATATTCCCTTCTAATACTCGAATATCGTTTTCGGTGTCTGTAATCGCTGCTTGGAGTTCTGCAATTTCTGCATTAAGCTGTTTGATCTCTTTTTTGTTGTCATTCATCTGATTCTCAGTTTTTCTGATTTTATCTAGGATATCATCCAGACTGGAAGCATAAGAATAACTTACTCCACTTAATAACAAAACCGTGAGCACAAGCGCAATGAATATTCGAAATTTGTTATTTCTCATTCAGAACCTCCTTACGTATCAAGAAACTTTCTCATGGATACAATGCTTCCCCAAGATCCAATGCTTATCCCAAGAGCAATAAAAATCCAAAACAAATTGATTACCATGAAACCGGTTGGCACTAGAGGTGCAGACAAAATAGTGACCAATTCAGTGCCAATCGCTGCATGTACTTTGCTGTATATCAGCCCTACAATGCCGACAGATACAACTGCGGAGATGATACCAATCATGATTCCTTCAGTAAGGAAGGGACCCCTGATGAACCAACTGGTGGCGCCAACATATTTCATGATTGTGATTTCGTCGGATCTGGCAAAAACAGTTAACTTTATGGTGTTTGCCACGACCACTACAGATACAATGACAAGAAAGATCATGATTACAATGGCTGCAAGTTGCATACCGTTGGTAATGCGGATTAATTTGTCCACTGTATCTTTATAATACTTCACTCCTTCAATTCCTTCAAGCGTTTCCGCTTTGACGGCTACCGCTGCCGATTTTTCGATGTCATCTACAATAATGATGATGGAATTTGGTAATGGATTTTGTTGTAATCCGTCCAATAGATATCCGCTTTCGCCCCAGCGCTCCTTTAGAATCGATAAGGCATCCTCTTTGGTTCTAAATTCCACTGTGGAAACATCTTCCCATTTCTTAATTCCGTCTACGAGCTCTTGAGCTATGTCCGGCTCGGTAGTGTCCTGAAGCCAAATTTCGATGGTATTATAATCTGATTTGACGGTCTCGGCTGCCATGTTAATGTTTATGATTAGTATGAAAAATAGGCCTAAAATTAGAAGCATTGCGGTGATAGCGAAAATGGATGCTAACGACATTGCACTATTTCTGTAAATCTGACGAAATGCTTGCTTCAGAGTATATCCAAATCTATTCATCATCTTCTTTTGCCAGCCCTTCTGTCATATTAAAAATTGCCTGTTCTTCAGGCGACTGCATGCAGTTATCGACATATCCATAAGTGCCATAATCATCTCGAACAATTTTTCCTTTATCAATTGCCACAACACGTTTTTTCATTTTATCAACAATTTCTTTGGCATGAGTAACCATTAGAATCGTCGTTCCTCTTTGGTTAATCATATCGAGCAGACGCATGATTTCCCATGCAGTATCAGGATCCAAGTTACCTGTCGGCTCATCAGCGATTAAAACCGTTGGTTTGTTGATAATCGCTCTTGCGATCGCAACCCTCTGTTGCTCTCCGGCAGATAGCTCGTCTGGATACTTGTCTGACTTACTGCTAATCCCCATCAAACTTAGTACCTGTGGAACTTGCCTTCTTATTGCACGTTTACTTTGATGGGTAATTTCCATTGCAAACGCAACATTTTCAAATACTGTTTTTTTGGGCAACAATCGAAAATCTTGAAAGACAATTCCAATATTTCTACGGTGGTCAGAAACTTGCCTGTTTGACAATTTGGTGACTTCCCGCTCGTTAACTCTGATGGTTCCTTTCTCTGCGTCAATTTCTTTCAAAATTAATTTGATGAAGGTGGATTTTCCGGCACCGCTGGGACCTACCAAAAAAACAAAATCACCCTTATTAATCGTTATACAAACATCATCTAGTCCAATGTTGGATTTATAACTCTTTGTAACATGGGTGAATTTTATCATCTTTGTGCCCCTCCGCCAGTCTATTTAACCACTATATATTGTATCATGAACTATCTCGTTTTTCAACACATATGTCCAAATAATAATGGTATCTCAACGTTTAGAGTCTAACATGACTAAGTGAAGAGTATGTGATGATTTACTAATTCTTCGAAAGAATCCGCTCCCTTCCCCGAAAAATATTTTTGTACTAACTATTTAATACACTTTTAACTGCCGCAATTATATTATCCGCCGTCATTCCATACTTTTGCTTTAACTCGTCTGGTTTTCCCGACTCGCCAAAGGTATCATTCTGTCCGACAAAAGCCATTTTTGTGGGATAGTTGGCTGCCAAAAATTCTGCAACAGCTCCTCCCAAACCACCTATCACGGAATGCTCTTCTGCAGTCACAATGTTCTTTGTCTCTTTAGCTGCCTTGAGCAAGATATCCCCATCCAACGGTTTGATAGTATGCATATCAATTACACGAACCGAAATGCCATCCGAAATCAACTGATCAGCTGCTTGCAAGGCGTCATGGACGCTAATACCAGTAGCAACGATTGTTGCATCGTTCCCTTCTCGTAGAGTATTTGCTTTACCTATCACGATTTCGTCTGTTTCAATATATTGAATTGGAACGGCGGAACGGCCCAATCGCACATAACATGGGCCTTTCAGTCGAACTACTTGTTCCATTAATTTCATGGTGGAAACAGCATCTGAAGGATTAATGACAATCATTCCAGGAATTGTACGCATCAATGCCAGGTCTTCGAAAGTTTGGTGGCTTGCTCCATCCTCACCAACCGTGATACCGGAATGAGTTGCGCAAATCTTGACATTCGCATGAGTATAGCCTATGGAGTTCCTGATAATTTCAAATGCTCTTCCTGCTGCGAACATTGCGAATGTACTTGCGCAGACAATTTTTCCAGAGACAGCCATTCCTGCGGCTGTTCCGAAAAGATTCTGTTCAGCGATTCCCATATTGAAGAAACGTTCCGGGTACACCTTTGCGAAGTCCTTGGTTTTAGTTGAACCGGATAAATCGGCATCTAATACAACCAGTTCTGGGAATTCTCCTCCTAATTTGACCAGCGCTTTGCCATAAGCATCTCTTGTCGCTATTTTATCTGCCATTACTTTTCACCTCTCAATTCAATCAATGCCTTTTCGGTGTCTTCTTCACCTGGTGCTTTCCCATGCCAATCTGCATTATCCTCCATAAAGGAAACACCCTTTCCCTTATGAGTTTTAGCAATAATAACGGTCGGCTTCCCTTTGAAATTCTTAGCAATTTCGAGGGCATTCGCAATTGCCGAGATGTCATGACCATCAATACTCAAAACGTTCCAGCCAAATGCGGCGAACTTTTTATCGATTGGTTTCACTGTCATTACATCATCATTCCACCCGTCAATCTGTAAGCCGTTCCAGTCTACCATAGCGGTAAGATTATCAAGATGATAGTGTGCTGCAGACATTGCTGCTTCCCAGACAATTCCTTCCTGCAATTCACCATCACCCAGCATCACATAAATTCTGCCAGGATTTTTATCCATTTTCCCAGCCAATGCCATCCCTATAGATGCGGAGAACCCCTGCCCAAGTGATCCTGTGGACATCTCAACACCTGGAACTTTATGCATGTCCGGATGGCCTTGTAATTTGCTGTTAATTTTTCGAAGCGTGGATAGTTCTTCCATAGGAATATATCCCCGATGAGCAAGTGTTGCATATAAAACAGGTGCAGCGTGACCCTTGGACAGTACAAATTTATCACGATTCGGTTTTGTTGGATTTGATGGGTCAATATTCATTGTATGAAAAAACAATACCGTCATCATATCTGTTGCAGAAAGCGATCCACCCGGATGTCCTGATCCCGCAGCATGGATTTCCCTGATAATGCTTCGTCGAATCCTACCAGCAGTTTGACATAATTTAATATATTCCATTGTATCCTCCTAATTTTATTTTCCGATTACGTTTTTGATGGCATAAGGGATATGGTTGCAAATGTCTGTCGCCATTAATCCGGTTTCTCCCATATCCGAAGCAGCAAGGTCTCCTGCTGCACCGTGGATATAAACACCAGCGCTGGATGCATCAATTGGCGTCAGTCCTTGTGCCAGAAGTGCGCCAATGATGCCTGCAAGGACATCGCCGGAGCCTGCCGTTGCCATCCCAGGGTTCCCTGTCGAATTTTTAAAAATAACTGTCTGCCCATCGGGCTGCATGGATGCAATTAGCGTCCCAGATCCTTTTAAAACCGCAGTAACTCTAAGTGTCTGTGAAAGTGAACATACAAAATTCTCTCTATCATTAATTTCTGCCACACCCATCAATCGCATCGCTTCTCCAGGGTGTGGGGTGATAACAACTTGCGCTTTGGTATCAATCAATGACTGGTATAAATCGTATTGGCCAATACAGTTGAGAGCGTCCGCGTCAATGACCAATGGCCCGTGATATGATTTAAGTATCTCATCTATAAGGGAGGCACCTGCGCGATGGACGCCAAAGCCTGGTCCAAGGATTATAGCATCATATTTTGCATAGTCCATCATTCCGATTTTTCTGGGGATGCAGATTGCTTCCGGTAAGGAGATTTGTAAAATTGGGAATAACTGTTCCGGTAAGGCGCATGTAACCAAGCCCACACCGGAAGAATAAGCTCCACGGCCAGTCAAAACTGCCGCTCCCGTCATGCCTACCGACCCCGCCACTATAAGCACTTTGCCATAATCACCTTTATGGGAGTTTGGATTTCGTGTGCCAAGCATTTTTTTTATTTTTGTTGTAGTTATTTTTTGCATTGTATTTGAATCCTTAGTAAATATTATATTCCCAGAATCAGCGTTGCCAGTAACAAATAGATTGTGGCTGAGAACATGTCTGTAATGGAGGCAATAACTGGATTTGCCATCAATGCAGGGTCTATTTTGCATTTCTTGGCAGCCATTGGCAAGGTGCCACCAACAATCTTGGCAAAGACTACCACAAGCAGCAAAGAAACAGAGACTGTTAATGCCGTTAACCATGATTGTCCATCAAGCAAAGTAACTTTACCAAAATTGAAAAGGCCAAGCATCGTCCCAACCAATATACTGATTCTAAGTTCTTTCCATAACACTTTTACTGCATCTTTGAGTTCTACGTCGCCCAGCGCCATACCACGAATTATCAGCGTTGAGGCCTGGGCTCCAGTATTGCCACCCGTCCCCATCAGTAAAGGCATATATGCAACTAGAATTGGAATGGTTGACAATGTGAACTCAAATTGAGTGATGATCAAGCTGGTAATCATGTATGACATTGTCAAGAATATCAACCATGGAAATCTGCTTTTTACATGCTGAAAAACAGAGGTGCTTAGGTATCGGGCATCCGGAGTATCCATGACTCCAGCCATTCTGGACATATCCTCAGTGGTTTCTTCTTCGATAACATCTAAGATGTCATCAAATGTAATAATCCCGACCAAGCGTTGTTCGTTGTCTACAACGGGAATGGCAAGGTATCCATATTTTCGGAAAGTATCTGAAACGTCTTCCTGGTCATCATACACATTCACTGAAATGAAATCTTCTTGCATCAATTCTGAAACTAAAGCAGATGACTCACCAATAACCAACGCGCGCAGCGATACAATTCCCAAAAGTTTTCTGCCACGGTCTTTCACGTAACAAGTATAAATTGTTTCACTGTCCATGCCCTCTTTTTTGATGTAAGAAAGAGCCTCTTTAACCGTCATTTCTTTCTGTAGGCTAATATAATCCGGCGTCATCAATGTGCCGGCACAGTTCTCAGGGTAATTCAAAAAAGTGGTTATTTTTCTTCGTTCATCCCTTGGAGTCTTTTCTAGTATCTTATCAACTAGGTTCGCAGGCAACTCCTCCAAAACGTCTATCTTATCATCAAAGTCTAATTCGTCTATAATGAAAGTAAGTTCTCGATGAGTGATGCTATTGATCAGTTCCAACTGCTCATCGGAAGGTAATCGCGCAAAGACATCGGCAGAGATGTCTTTTGGTAACATGCGAAAAACAACCAAAGCAGCATCCATTCCCACTTCTTCAAGGATTTCTTCTAGGATTTCAGCAATGTCCGCCTCATTTAAAGTGAGGAGCATCTCTCTGGTCCGCTTATATTTTTTTTCTTTCACTAAATCTAGTATCTCTTCCAGAGCTTCGTCAAATGATTTTTTTGTATCCATGACAACTCCTCCTTTCCTCTAATCATTCATTATACATTAAGATGGAATCTTAGTGCAAGTTGAACATGAATTGTATGCAATCCAAGTTTACACTTTTCTGAAAATTACAACTTTATAAGTATATATACATTTTCGACTACTTTCGTATTGACGAAAAATTAACATAATGGTATATTTGCGGTGTACTAGAATAAAATTATCAAATCAATATATTCAAAAAGGAGAAAAAAAATGGCAAAAATCGCTCAGCAATACATTGATATTGCGAAAAAAAGAAATCCCGGCGAAGTGGAGTTCCACCAGACAATCGAAGAAGTTCTTACTTCTTTGGAGCCTGTATTGGAAGCACATCCCGAATATGTTGCAGCAGGATTGATTGACAGATTAATCGAGCCTGAGAGACAAATCATGTTCAGAGTCGCCTGGACTGATGACAAAGGCAAATGCCAGGTCAATAGAGGATTCAGAGTACAGTTCAACAGCGCACTGGGCCCCTACAAAGGCGGTTGCAGATTCCACCCATCCGTTTATCTTGGAATCATCAAATTCTTGGGATTTGAACAAATCTTCAAAAACAGCTTGACCGGCCTGCCCATCGGCGGCGGCAAAGGCGGTTCCGACTTTGATCCTAAAGGCAAGTCAGATAACGAAATCATGCGTTTCTGCCAAGCTTTCATGACAGAGTTATCCAAGTACATCAGTGCAGACATTGACGTACCTGCCGGCGACATCGGTGTTGGCGGAAGAGAAATCGGCTTCATGTTCGGACAGTACAAGAGACTGACCAACAAATTCGAAGGCGTACTCACAGGTAAAGGAATTGGTTGGGGCGGATCCCTGGCTAGAACTGAAGCTACCGGCTTTGGTACAGTTTACTACACAAGAGAAATGTTGAAGGCCAACGGAACAAGCTTCAAAGACAAGATTGTCGTAGTCTCCGGCGCTGGAAACGTTGCACAGTATGCAGCAGTTAAAGCTCACGAATATGGCGCAACCGTTGTTACCCTTTCTGACTCCAAAGGTTATGTTTATGATGCCAACGGCATTGACACAGATCTGTGGATCAAAATCAAGACAGCAAACAATGATGCCAGAGTATCCGAATATGCAGCAGCAAAACCAGGTGCAAAATTCGTTCCTGCGGGCGAAGGCAGAATCTGGGATGTTAAGTGCGACGTAGCTCTTCCTTGCGCAACTCAGAATGAACTTTTGATTGATGACGCTAAGAAACTACATGCCAATGGCTGTATCGCAGTTGCTGAAGGTGCTAACATGCCTTGCTCCAACGAAGCAGTTACATACATGATTGAAAACAAAATGCTTGTAGGACCTGCAAAAGCAGTTAACGCCGGTGGCGTAGCTGTATCCGCTCTGGAAATGTCACAGAACAGCCAGAGATTGGAATGGACATTTGAAGAAGTTGATGGCAGATTAGATGCAATCATGACCAACATCTTCAAAGCATGCGACGCTGCATCCAAAGAATTCGGAATGCCCGGAAACTATGTTGCCGGAGCAAACATTGCTGGATTCCTCAAGGTTGCTAAAGCAATGATGGCTCAGGGCGTTCTCTAAGATTCCCTTTTGCTAATCGTACAAACCAAAACAGAGCGGTGGATCCCACTGCTCTGTTTTTTATTACGGTTGTTTCTTATTTTGCTATGAAGAAATCCACCTTAGTCAATCTCCATTTTTAGCACCCTGCCTTCGGCAAAAAGATATAAGAATGCATATAAAACAGGTTTTCCTTGAATGGTTTCCAGTGCTTTTTTATATAGTCGCATCTGTTCCTTATATCGGTCATCAATTTTCCAACCATCTTTTCCCGTTTTGTAGTCAACCAGCACAATACTTCCCTTCTCTTCAAACCAACAATCAATGACCCCTTGGACCATCACTTCTGTCCCTTCGTGGAAATGCAATAAATTAAATGCTTTTTCTCGATAGAGCTGTGATGCTTGCGCCATTCGTTTTCCTAGCTCTCCTTCAGCCAATGTCAGAATCCACGCTGGATTTACTGTCTCTGCTTCTTTTGGCAACAAGAGTTCCAGGTCTGTCAATTCTTTCAGATACGCATCAAGATATTCAGGAAGATGAAATCTTTTCGGGTCAATATGCTCCATGACAATATGCATGATGTTGCCTATTTCTGCTGGAGTAAATTCCTTTTTTTCGCTTAGAAATCTTGGTGGTACAATCGCTAAATCCACTGAATGT
Source organism: Anaerovoracaceae bacterium (assembly GCA_041859095.1). GTDB lineage: Bacteria > Bacillota > Clostridia > Peptostreptococcales > Anaerovoracaceae > UBA1422. The sequence continues at coordinate 37,628 of JBHEKY010000011.1, read as the reverse complement.
TGACTGTTAATTTCACTTACGGAGTATTTTGATTTTTTGTTTTTTGCATCTTCATTTGGATACCGATAATCTAGTCTTTTACTGATGATGTCTGAATTGTTGGCTTCCTGTTCCACACGCGAATCAGTTAACATCGAGTGAACCATTATTTCTTCAATTGAAGCACTATGCTTCAATTGAGCTTTTGATTTTTGCTGAATCCTTTCGCGATTTATTATCTTAACAGTTATCTCGGCTTGATCGGCATGAGGATAAATCATTCCCAGATAATTTGATTCAGACTTTCCTCCGGATTCATATTTAATTTCGTTTTTCTCCCAATCAGAAACATGACCAAGAAGGACTAATTGATCCATGGCTCTGGTAAAAGCGACATATAGTACTCTGACCGCCTCATCAAGTTCTTCTTTTCTTTTTTTTGCGATGATTGAATGTTGGAGCAAGGTATGCCGATACCATTTTTCTTCCGCGTTTATCATTGTAAGTCCGATGCCTAAGTCTTTGTGCATTACACCTGTTTTATCCATTCTTTCATGGATAAACCGACTGCCAAGGGAAGCTACTAAAACAAATGGAAATTCAAGTCCTTTGCTCTTGTGTATAGTCATAATCCGAACGGTGTCGTCATTTTCGCTGACAATGCTGGCCTGACCGGTTTCAACTTCCTTTTCAGATAAAGAACTCATGTATCGAAGAAGCCCATAAATGCTTCCATCTCCGCTTGTACGAAATGCTTTCGCTCTTTCGACGAAAATTCTGAGATTTGCTTGTCTGCGATTACCGCCCTGTAGTGCGCCAACATATGCGTAGTATCCGGTTTCGCACATTAATTTCCAGGAGAATTCATCGATTGGCATATACCTCGACTCATTTTTCCATTGTTTAATTTTTGCGTAAACGTCAATAATTCTCTTTATTAACTCAGTATTTCTACCTGTGATGCGATAGCTTTTAAGGGCATCGTGAAAGGCAAGTTCTCTGCTTTGACTTCTGATTTCGATGAAATCATCAACTGTAAAGTTGAAAAATGGTAATCGCAATACCCCCAACAGCGGTAAGTCCCGCTTATCATTATCAACAATTTTTAGCAAATCCGAGAAGTTCATAATTTCTATGGTATCAAAATAGCCAGAATGATCGTCGATAAATGCTTCTATTTCAACATCTTGCAATGCGCGCAAGTATGTTTCAGATTTGCGCTTGATGCCATGCATTAAAATAACGATATCACGCTTCCGCAAAGGCCTTTCTATTCCAGCTTTGACATCAAAAAATGGCGTACCCAGAGCATCTTTAATGATTTGTGCAGCTATCACCGCTTCCATCTCGGTGCTCTTCATATCCTCAATCGTTTCATCACTGTAATCCAAATCTTCCGTCATTTCACCGAATCCGTTGACGATGACCAATTCCACGGATTTATCTGGAAATTCAAGGTCAGGAATCCCACGATACAATGCAGCATCCTGATCATATTCCATCAAATTCGCAAAGATTCCGTTGACTGCCCGTATAATTGGTTCTTTGCTTCTGAAATTCCGGTTTAAATCAATTTTTGTACTGTCAACTACCACCGGATCCTTATATTGAGCATATTTCTTTTGAAATATTTCAGGCTCCGCCAAACGGAATTTGTAAATACTTTGTTTGATATCCCCTACCATAAATACGTTATTATGCTTTTTTATGGTGTCAATGATGGTTTCCTGCAGAAGATTACTGTCTTGGTATTCATCAATAAAAATATACTTGAATTTTTCTCTGTATTCCTGGGACGCAACCTGGTTTCTTAAAATTTCGATCGTAAAATGTTCAATGTCGCTGAAATCCAGTAGTGATTTTTCGCGTTTGATTTCGCTGTAATTGTAGTGAAACAATTCAAGGATGCGAGTAAGTGTCTTTCCTTTTTCATATGTCTTGTTCATATCAAATACGCTGTCGGTCAAGGTCGCTGAAAAAAATCTGGGTTGAAGTTCTTTACGAATAATGTCTTTTGCACGTTCTCGAAATCCTTTTACGTGGTCTTTTATTAGCGCATACTCTTCTTTTTGGGCTTTTGTAGCTACCATGGTATTCGGTTTGAACGAGGTTATTAGATGTCTTGTTTCCTCAAAAGAACCATGGATGATAGATTGCCGCATATTATGAATTGTCAATATATCCATGCGGCAATTGGATGTTGCTCCTTGTATGCCATGTTCATCAAGAATAGTATATGCCTGCTCCATTGCAAGTTCGGCGGATTTTAACTTTTCTTGTATATATGAGACAATAAAATCCATTATATTAGACTTTTGGAAGTCTTCTTTCGTTTGATCAAGACGAGATACCGCTTCCTCAAGCCATAAAAATGAATCAGGGATGCTCCTTATTTTTTCATATAACCCAATCAAGTTCTTTTTTAATTCGTTTTCGTTTTTTGGGTTACCATAACAACGGACATATTCAAGAAAATCTGGGGCAGAAGACTCAAACAAACTCTCAAATGTCTGTTCCATCCCATCTGCTTTCATCATTTTTGCTTCCGCTTCATCACATACTTTAAATCCTGGATCTAAGTTGATTAGATGAAAATACCGACGAATGACTTCCAGAGAAAAAGAATGAAAGGTACTAATGTTCGAACGGGAAATCAAATCTAGCTGTGAACGAAGAAACCCGGCTTGACTGGGATTGTCACGGGCTGCATGGTTTAAAGAACGAACCAGTTTTTCTTTCATTTCTGAGGCAGCTGATTTTGTGAAGGTGACCACCAAGAGTTGGTCGACCGGTACCCCGTCAAATAGAATTAACTGCTTGATTCTTTCAATCAATACTGCGGTCTTGCCAGAACCTGCCGCAGCGGAAACCAGAATGTTTTTTTCTCTGAGTTGAATGGTCTCCATCTGTTTTGGGGTCCATTGGGTATCGTGCTCTTTCATGTACATAATTATATCATGATTGTGTGCCCTATGATATAATATGAATCATTGATTTGTAAAAAGAAAGGCTGTTCGCAATGAAGAAACCCAACATGATTCTAATTATGGATGGATTCGGGCTGAATCCAAATCCTCATGGAAACGCTATTGCTATGGCAAAGAAACCGATGTTGGATCGACTGATGACTCAATTTCCTCACACGAGCCTACAGGCATCAGGACCTCCAGTTGGTCTTCCTGAAGGACAAATGGGGAATTCTGAAGTTGGACATCTGAATATCGGTGGCGGAAGGATTGTTTACCAGGATTACACACTTATTTCAGCAGAGATTATTAGTGGACGCTTTCAAAAAAACGGCCCATTGAATCAAGTGATGGATTATGTGATACAACACGGTACAGCCCTTCATGTTGTGGGGTTACTTTCAGACGGAGGCGTTCACAGTCATATCGATCACCTATTTGCTTTGCTTGATTTAGCGAAATCGAAATCTGTCTCTAAAGTATATATTCATGGAATTTTGGATGGACGGGATGTACCACCACGAAGCGCGATAACTTATATAGAACAGTTAGAAAACTATATAAAAAAAATCGGTTTGGGGCGCATTGTTACAATTTCCGGGCGCTATTATGCCATGGACCGTGATAGGCGCTGGGAACGTCTTGTGAAGGCTTATGATGCCATGGTACTGGGCGATGGAGCTCATGCGAGAACAGCTTCTGAAGCCGTCATCGCATCCTATCAGAAAAGTGTTAATGATGAGTTTGTAATCCCTACTACCATTGGTCCTGTTGTCCCAATCAATAACATGGATGGAATGATTATGTTCAATTTCAGACCTGATCGGGCACGTGAAATCACCCGTGCGTTGGTTGATTCCAAATTTAAGGGATTTCGACGAAAAAAGATACTTAAAGAGCTTTGCTATGTGTGTATGACTGAGTATGATGAACAAATGCCTCATGTAATGGTCGCTTTTGAACAGGATTCAATTAGAAATACACTTGGTGAAGTGTTGTCCAACCAACAACTAAAACAGCTTCGTATCGCCGAGACAGAAAAGTATGCACACGTCACGTTCTTTTTTAATGGTGGTGAAGAAACACCCAACCCTGGGGAAGATAGAATTCTAATTCCCTCACCCAGTGTCGCAACCTACGATATGCAACCAGAAATGAGTGCAAGCTTGGTCACTACCGAAGTGCTAAAGCAAATTCAAAGAGATTATTACGATGTTATCATCCTAAATTTTGCCAATGCTGATATGGGGGGTCATACAGGTATTATGCCCGCAGCGGTCAAGGCCATTGAAACTTTGGAGCTCTGTGTCCCGCAAATTGTTCAGGAAGTACTAAATCGCGATGGCCAGATACTATTGACGGCGGATCATGGGAATGCCGACTATATGCTGGATGAAAATGATCATGTTGTAACTGCTCATTCATTAAACCCTGTTCCGCTTGTTTATATCTCTAACCACCCTATCCAATTAAAAAGTGGGGGGAAATTAGCGGATATTGCCCCCACCTTGTTGGAGTTGATGAAGATTAAGATTCCTGAAGAAATGACCGGAACCAGTCTCCTTCAGAAATAAGCATCTATTGTTTGCCAGTTCGATCTTTGGTTGCCACGGCTTCGGCAAGGCGGATGCCGTCTACTGCTGCTGAGACAATGCCGCCTGCATGTCCGGCGCCTTCTCCGCCTGGGTATACACCAAGGATATTGCACATGAATTCTTGGTTTCGGGGCATCCTTATGGGAGAAGAGCTACGAGTTTCTACACCTGTCATCTGAGCATTGGGGCTGTCAAAGCCCCTTATTTTTTTGCCAAAAGCAGGAATTCCTTCCAGGAGGGATTCAGTCACAAAGGATGGAAGACATTTCCGAAGTATGTTATTGGGATCCTTTCGAAACTCGCCCCATGTTGTTTTAGGAGGCTTGTTCTCGTTTTTATTTATTGCATAGGCTGCAACCTCAATGGTTCGCTGAAACTCCAAACCATCCAATGGGCTACTTTTATAATAATCTTCAACCCTAACATCTGTCAGGATACCGCTATTGCCATTGATGCCATCTCTGGCATGAAAACTCATCCCGTTTACCACGATTCCCCCCGCTTCTGAGGACGCAGTGATGACTTGTCCGCCAGGACACATGCAAAACGAATAGAGCCCTCTTCCATTTTGACAGTGATGTACTAATTTATATTCTGCATGACCAAGTACGTTTGCCAAGGACGCATCACCGTATTGTGAAGCATCAATCAACTTTTGAGGATGTTCGATTCGGATGCCCAGGGAAAACGGTTTTGGTTCAATGATAAGACCCTTATCATGAAGCATGCGGAAAGTATCTCTCGCGCTGTGTCCAATGGCCAAAATCACATCGTTTGTCTGGATCACTTCCTTTCCATTGACCACGACACCTTTAATTTTGTCATGATCGATAAGAATATCAGTTACTTTTGACTCAAAACGGATTGTACCTCCATTATTTTCTATTTGTTTGCGAAGATTTGTCACCACTGATTTCAATATATCCGTACCAACATGTGGCTTTTTTTTGTACAGAATTTCAGAATCTGCCCCTGCCTTAACTAGGGTTTCCAGTACTAATCGGTTACGTTGATCTTTGGTTCCGGTGGTTAGTTTTCCATCCGAATAGGTTCCCGCTCCACCTTCACCGAATTGCACATTGGATTCTTCGTTCAAGATACCATACTTCCAAAAATTCTCAACATCTAAATCTCTGGAAGCAATAGATTTTCCTCGTTCCAATACAATCGGTGCAAACCCTAAATATGCCAATGTCCATGCTGCAAAAATGCCGCATGGCCCGCTGCCAATAATGACGGGTGGGACAGAAGGTTTTATAATCTTTTCTTTGGAGGGGAAAACATAACCTGTCTCGTTGACTTCTTCCAGATTCAGAATCTCATTCGTTTCAAACTCCACAAGATAGACACGCTGAATTTGACCTTTATCCCTGGCATCGATTGATTCTTTTACGATGCGCCAATCGAATATTTCTAAATTGCGAAGACGTAATTTCATTCGAATTTTATCAGGAATTAGATCCATATCCTCTTTAATATCCAGTTTAATCTCAGGAATTCTATATCGTTTCATTTGCCATCGCCTTTCCTGCTTTTATTCCGCTTGCCCAGGCAAAATGGAGGTTATATCCGCCACTGGGTCCATCGTAATCCAATATTTCGCCGGCAAAATATAAGTTCTTGATTAAAGTCGATTCTCCACTGTAGGAATCAACATCAGAAAAAGGAATTCCTCCTCCGGTACACTGTGCTTTTTTCCATCCCTTGACTCCGGATACCTGGCACACCCAATCTTTCAGTAACACTGCAATTTTTTGTATCTCCGTCTCCGTCAAGCCAGCCACATCTTCTTCTATACTAATGCCTGCTCTTTGCAATATATTATTGCTAAGTGAGGGATGAACCATCGTTAAAAGCAAATCTTCTCTTTTAATGCTCTGTTTTTTCACTCTGTTTTTTATACACATTTCCACGTCTTTCAGACTTAAGCTTGGTATGAAATCAACGGCCACTGTATATGCTTTGATTGCATCGGCAAGAGAAAGTGTTGGGTCCAAACGAACGAAACGAGACAGGTTGAAAACACAAATACCGGAGAGCCCATCTTCCGTGAACTGAATTTCTCCCATTTCTGTTCCGATGCAAACTCCCTTGCACTGTAAACTGACCTTACCTTTTGCACGGATACCTTTCAATAATCGGAAGTCACCTTTGCACTCAAGTGGGGATAGTACGGGATAAGTCCGATTCACATGATGCCCCAACTGTTTTGAATAAATGTAACCCTCGCCAATATTGCCATACTGCGGACCCGCTTTACCTCCCGTTGAAATGAGAAGGTTTTTGCATTCGACAACCAAGTCTGGCATTTGAATTTCGAAGCCATTTTCAGTCTTGCTAATTTTTTTAGGTAATGCGTTGCATTTGACTTCTACTTCGGCAACGCGCAAAGCGGTGACAAGGGCTGACACTACATCCGCAGCCTGTTCGGAAGCAGGATACATTCTTCCGGTCTCGTCAGTTCTTGTAAAAATTCCTACTAAATCAAATAACTTCATTACTTCCAAGGGTTCCTGACAAGACTGGTGGCTAAGATTGCATTTTCCGTTTCCAGTGGCATATATTTTTTTCCCTAGCGTCCTATTTTTTTCGATGATACAAACGCTTAGCCGTGGATTCAGATTTTTTGCGGTGATAGCAGCACTTATTCCGGCCGGACCACCCCCAACGATACAGATGTCGTACATTCCTTCACCTCCTGTTTCTCTAATGGTAGCATATCTCTTTAGAAAACTCTACTTACGAAAACGTCGGGGTAATGAATATGCCCCGACGATTATCTCGAATAAAAAGCTGATATTTTAAATGCCTTGTAATTCCATGAATTATTTTTTCTTTTTGGTGTCAATCGCACTCTTGATTCCCTGCAGAATCTCTTCCTTTGATGCATTTTTTTTAATCTTAATAGAGTGAAGCGCAGCATATTCCATCAGATCTTCTTTTTTGAGTAAATTAAACTCAATCAAGGTACGTTGTATTCTATCTTCAATATTGTTAAATAATTTGTTGGTATTGTTTCGATGTGGCATATGAACACCTAATTCTAAGGTGCTAATACCTTGCAACACGAAAAATCCACCTAATAGTGTTGCAAGTGGAAACTGTAATAGGCTGGTGTTATAAAATGCATAAATCCCTGCTGCAGTGTTAAGTAATCCCGTGCCTAATGTCCAGTAAAAGTTGCCTGATTTCTTTTGGCGGTCAATATAAGATGACGTAACGATACGGCGAATGCCGGCATTCAACATCCACATCCCAAAGACACTTACGATAGCAATTTCAGCTTTCAACTGGTTGGAAAGTACCAACAAGCCTAAAATGAAAGTAACCATCCCATCAATCATAATCCATCCGTGAGCATTGTTTTGTGCCCGAACAAACTGCCTTTGAGCATCAGAATTGTTTAGATCGTCTGCGGGCAGAATTTCTTTTCGGTTTGAAAATCTGCCATAAATATATCCACTGGCTTGAACCGTTCCTGCAATTATCATCACAATACCGATGACAAATGCAATTGCCAGAAATGAAACGCCCTGATTGGCAATACCAAAAACACCAGTCGCTACCAGTAGTACACCGGAAAAGACGGTTAATAATCTCATAAAATTTCCTCCTCGGGGGGTACCAATGTCAATGATGTATGTTTTTCGATTCGTTTGCTAAATAAGGATGCGAGATTTTCTTCCGCAATGATATTACCCGAAACACCCATAACAACATGATCTATTTTGTTTTTTCTGACCAAGTCTACCAAAGTATCTAATATATTATTGGATCTTACCACTGTCAGATTTGCCCCAAACTCTAGCGCTTTTTCGTATAGATAATCCAATGCTTCCCCTTCTCTTTCGTTTCCCAAAAATTTGTCCTGATCGGGAGCGACATGGATGATGAACAGTTCTCCTTTGGCGCCTTTCATGAGATTGCTGCCATATTGGATGAGTCTGTCACATGACTTTTGCTGCGTTACGCAGACCATTACGTTACTCATTTATGTCTCCTTATTTTGCAAGCCGCTTTGTACATTATACAACGCCGACACATATATTTCTACAACTAAATTGTGTTATAATAGGGTGGTTTCCTTGTTGAAAAGGTGAACATCTGATTCCGCTACTGCTATTTTCTCAAGGTGGTGAAGGCAATGGGTAAAATGACGCCTAATAGAATAATACTACATTGCGACATGAATGGTTTTTTTGCATCTGTTGAACTATTGGATTACCCAGAATACAGAAATGTTCCCATGGCGGTTTGTGGCGATCCCAAAAACCGTCATGGAATTATTTTAGCAAAAAACGATTTGGCGAAAAGTTATGGAATCATTACAGCGGAAACCCTGTGGCAAGCAAGACAGAAATGCCCTCAGTTAATGTGCGTACCCCCGCATATGGAAAAGTACCAGGAATACTCCACACGAATCAATGATATTTATTATCGGTTTACTGATTTGGTAGAGCCATTTAGCATTGATGAATCGTGGCTGGACGTAACAGGCAGTCAGAGTCTTTTCGGCTCTGGAAGTAGCATCGCGGAGCAAATACATAAAATAATTAAAGAAGAACTAAATCTTACACTGTCAATCGGAGTTTCGTTTAATAAAATCTTTGCTAAGCTGGGCAGTGAATACAAAAAACCAGACGCGACAACAATCATCACCCTTGACAACTACCAAGACATCCTTTGGAAATTACCCATCGAAGAAATGTTTTTTGTTGGAAAGGTTTCTGCGATTAAACTACGCAAAGCTGGGATTGGTACGATTGGAGCTCTTGCAATGGCGCCAATACCCATGATTCGAGGGATTCTTGGGAAACATGGCGAAATGCTTCATGATTATGCAAACGGTTTGGATGATGCGCCGGTATTATCTGAAAAAGAACAAGTAGCCCCTAAATCAATCGGAAACGGTATGACATTTCGAAGAGATTTGATTGGCTGGAAAGATGCTACTACGGCCATGACCGGACTTTCAGACAAGGTTGCAGAACGCTTGCGCAAACTCTCAGTTTTGGCAGGTGGGGTACGCCTTGAAATGAAAGACCCGAATTTTCTTTCAATCAGCAGACAACGAATGTTTCCAGTTCCAATCAGCAATGCCAACGATCTGACAACAATGGCGATGTCCATCTTACGTGACGAATGGCAACCCGATAAACCCATTCGCCTCCTCCAGCTTACTGCAATTCAACTAACAAAACCGCTTTCAGAAGAACAACTTACAATTTTCTCTAACCAAACCGAATCGCTTGAGAAAAGGCAGCAAGTCGGGATTGCAATGGATGAAATACGAGAAAAGTTCGGAGACAAAGCGATAGGATACGGTAGCGCCCTTCACAATGATATTGGTGTTGCATCCATAACCAGCGATTCAGCCGAAGAAGATGCGGGAAAGTATAAAAAATAAAAGGGATTTCTGATCGAAGTCCCTTTGTAAATCTTACTATTTTGATAGGATATCAATAATTCCCAGGAGATCTAACGCCGCTTCTTTTTTGATGTCCACAGCCTCCTCCATTGCAGAATCCAAGATTTCATTTCCAGTGATACCAATGGCACGGCTCCCTGAATCATTGTAAATTAATTCGACTGCCCGATTTCCCATAAGGCTCGCCAGCATACGATCCCTGCAAGAAGGCGATCCACCCCGTTGCAGGTATGCCAACACTACAATCCGTGCTTCTTGGCCGGTTTTTTCTTTAATGATTTTAACCATTTCATCGGAAGGGATTAACACGCCTTCCGCTTTGATTATAATATTGTGACTCTTCTTTCTTTCGATGCCTTCGATAATTTTATCGCATAAGCCATCCATGTCAACAGGTAATTCCGGAATCAAAATTGACTCCGCGCCTCCAGTCACACCTGCATAAAGGGCAATATCGCCACAGGTACGACCCATGACTTCTATGACGGTTGTTCGCTCATGGGCCGATGCGGTATCACGTATATTGCTGATAGCGCATAGCACAGTATTCACAGCAGTATCAAATCCGATGGTGTAGTCTGTGTATCCCATATCATTATCAATGGTACCAGGGACCAACATTACTGAAAATCCACGTTTTGACAACTCGATAGCACCTCTCATACTACCATCCCCACCAATCACAACCAAATCAGTGATTTCTAACTGACGAAGGGTTGTACATGCTTTATCTATGCCGGCTTCAGTCATAAACTCTTCGCTTCGTGCGGTTTTTAAAATAGTACCACCACGATGAAGAATGTCGCCTACTGAACACAATTCCATGGGAATGGTTTCATTTTGGATTAACCCTTCAAATCCACGTAGGATACCAAAAACTTCCATGCCGTAATAGATTCCAGTTCTCACTACGGAACGAATAGCCGCGTTCATTCCAGGTGCATCTCCCCCACTGGTCAGGACTCCTATTCTCTTCATTGGTCTTCCTCCTATTGAATTTTTAAGTTATCTTCACCGATTATGCGACTCACTTCTTCCCTGAAGTCTGCTGTGGCATCCACCCAAAGGTCACTATGAGTCTTTAGCATTTTACCTTCTGATGTGTAAATAAGTACCGGTGTGTCTCCGCGATGCAATGTCAAAATCTTTTTTATGGTTTCCAAATCTTCTGCTTGCGTTTCGCAATTGGGAATTCTAATTTTTACGGTCTTTTTTGGATTTGCTGTAGCTGCCTCTTTTACATCAAAAATTGTCTCCGCTATGATCTTGGGTAATTCGTCTTCTTTGAAATTTAATTTACCTTTTACTCCAATAATCCTGTCCTCGGAAATCAGACTACTGTATCTTTCATAGACATTAGGGAAAACAATAACTTCCAATACACCCACCAGATCTTCAAGTTGAATAAACGCCATCATTTTATTGCTTTTTGTAATCAACGTTCGTTTGGTATTGATGATTCCAACCAACGTAGCCGTTTCTCCATCTCGAAAGGCTGACGGACCTTCCTCTTGATTTTGAGATCGCAATAATTCATCACTTGTGACGGTTGCCACACGATCAATGATATCCCAATACTCCTGCAAAGGATGTTCGGTGATATATACTCCGAGCATCTCTTTTTCCATAGCTGCCAATATTTCCTTGGCAAACGGTCCAACCACAGGCATATTCACGCCGCGGGCAGAGGAGGCCATTTCATCTGCATGAGACTCAAACAAAGAAAACTGACCTTCAATGTTCTTTTTTGAGTCGTTCTGTGCAGATTCTAAGATACCCTCATACATGGCTAAGTGCTGTGCCCGATTGGTGTTCATGGAATCTAGTGCGCCTGCCTTGATTAAGCTTTCCATGGCTTTTTTGTTAATTTTGTGGATATCTACGTGGTCTACAAATTCAAAAATATTTTCGGCATGACCGTGTTTCGTGCGTCCTTCAACAATGGTTTCAATGACGCCCTCTCCCACATTCTTGATTCCTAACAGACCAAAACGTATCTTTCCATCCACAACTGTGAATTTCCCTTCACTTTCGTTGACATCAGGAGGTAAAACGGAAATGCCCATCTCGGTGGCATTTCGGATATACCGGGCGATTTGACCTGCATCTCCCATCACGCTTGTCATCAATGCAGCCATAAACTCAACAGGATAATATGTTTTGAGGTATGCTGTTTCATATCCAATTACTGCATATGCTGCTGCATGGGATTTATTGAAAGCGTATTCAGCAAAGCTGACCATCTGGTTGAAAATATCGTTGGCTGCTGATTCTGGGATACCATTCCGGATGCAACCCATGATTTCTATGTTACCCTGCGCATCGGTTTTTCCATGCACAAAGTATTCCTTTTCTTGTAACATGACGGCCATCTTTTTTTTGCTCATGACGCGCCTAACCAGGTCGGAACGACTGTAGGTATATCCGGCCAAGTCCCGAACAATTTGCATCACCTGTTCCTGATAAACCAGACATCCATAGGTCACTGACAAAATTGGTTTCAGGCTGTCATGGACGTAACGAATTTTATTCACGTTCTTTTTGTTTTCGATATAAGTTGGTATTGACGACATCGGACCCGGTCTGTAAAGTGAAATACCGGCAACAATATCTTCGAATCCATCCGGCTTAAGGGATTTCATAAATGAGGTCATCCCAGTACTTTCCAATTGGAAAACACCACCTGTATTGCCTGAAGCAATCAATTCATAAACCTTGGTGTCATCGTATTCCATTTTTTCAAATTCGATGGTAATGCCATGGATACGTTTAATCATTTCAAGTGCATCCCGAATGACGGTCAGATTTCTAAGACCGAGGAAGTCCATTTTTAGCAATCCCAATTCTTCAATGGTATTCATGGGAAACTGGGTGGAAATTCCTTTGTCCGCCAAATATAATGGCACATATTCATCAATGCTCTTCTTGGAAATCACCACACCTGCAGCATGGGTTGAGGCATGTCTTGGCATCCCTTCCAAAGCTTTTGCCATGTCCAGTACTTGTTTGACTTGCGCGTTTGATTCGTAAGAAGCTCTAAGCTCTGAATTCATCACCAGCGCTTTATCTATCGTCATGCCTAAATCAAAAGGGATAGCCTTTGCGATGGCATCGGTATCGCCGTAGCTGACATTCAGTGCACGACCCACATCGCGGATTGCAGCCTTAGCCTTCATCGTACCAAAGGTGATGATCTGGGCAACCTTGTCTGCTCCATACTTTTCTATCACATAGTCGATAACCTCTTGTCTGCGTTCATAGCAAAAATCGATGTCGATATCCGGCATACTGATTCGCTCCGGGTTTAAGAAACGTTCGAAGATGAGCTGGTATTTGATTGGATCAATATCAGTAATTCTAAGCGTATAAGCCACGATACTTCCAGCTGCGGATCCTCTTCCAGGGCCAACCATGATACCAACGCTCTTCGCATAATGGATAAAGTCCCAGACAATTAAGAAGTACTCAATATATCCCATGTTTTCGATGGTGGACAGCTCATACTCCAACCTTTCCCGGTGGGTTTCAGCATGAGCCCCATACCGGTCCAGAAGGCCTGCTTCACAAAGGTTTCGCAGATATTCCTTCGTGGTAAAACCCTTTGGTGGCTCGAATTCCGGAAGATGTATCTTGCCAAATTCAAAATTCACGTTGCAACGTTCTGCAATTTTTTGTGTATTGTCACAAGCCTCAGGAATTCCTGAAAATAATGTACGCATTTCTTTTTCTGATTTTAGATAGAACTCATCATTTGGGAATCTCATCCGATTCTCATCATCTACATTCGTGGCAGTCTGAACGCAAAGTAATACGTCGTGCGCCTTGGCATCTTCTTTTCGGACATAATGCACATCATTGGTGGCGACAAATGGAATACCTGTTTCTTGATGAAGACGCTTCAAATCAGGCAAAATCATTACTTCTTCCGGAAGTCCCTGGTCTTGCAGTTCCAGAAAAAAATTGCCTTGCCCAAAAATATCCAAATACTCCAAAGCTTCACGCTTCGCGCCTTCGTAATCACGATCCAGAAGTTTCCTTTGGACATCTCCGGCCAGACATGCAGACAATGCAATGATGTCGCCCGCATATTCCCGTAAAAGCTCTTTATCGACGCGTGGTTTGTAATAAAAACCCTGCGTATAGCCACGGGATACAATTTTAATCAAATTTTGGTATCCTTGGTTGTTTTTTGCCAACAGAACCAAATGCCCTTGTTGCTTATCTTTGTCGGGGTCTTTTTCTGTCCTGCCTCGAGCAGAAGTATACACTTCGCACCCTATGATAGGCTTTATTCCAGCCTCTTTGCAGGCATGGTAGAACTCTATCACGCCAAACATCGCACCATGATCTGTGATGGCAATCGAATCCATTCCCAGTTCTTTCGCTCTGGGAATAAGATTCTTAATGACTGCAGCGCCATCCAAAAGACTGTATTCAGTATGTAGGTGCAAATGTGTGAATGCCATTGGTTCCTCTATTTGATTTTGATATTTTGAATAATCATTTTGGCGCGTTCAGTCATGAACTCATAGCTGTCCTTTTGGTGTGGAATCATACAATCGCTACAATCTTTGATTCCATCTTCGTTATCGTAACGAAAATCCCCCCCACATTGGTCTCCCAACGCATAAGCTGGACAGAAGCAGAACAAGCAATTGAATGAAGCTAGATCATCTGTTTCGTGGCACGGAAAATATTCACATTTAACATTAGAGAAAAACTTGAAATGTTCACCTATTGGTTTTTCCTCATTGTTTTTCATTAGGGTTACCTTTTTCTATGGGATGAAGCACTACGTTTTGAGGTCTTTTCGGATTGCTGCCCTCTTTTTTGTTGTCTTCTATATTTCATGAATTCCATGCCCCAATAGACTAAGGTCAAGGCAATCAATAGAATGATGAAATCCATTCCCTCTGTTAAAAAATGTAACAGATAACTGATGGTGAGTCCTCCAAGCACGAAGATCCAATAGTAGATTAATTTACTTGCTAAGCCGTTTCCCATAGTTCCTCCAAAGATTGTGATATGTTTTTTGAAATAACAATATTGATTAGTTGTTTGTTTGGTTCGGGTATCAATTTACCAACCGCCACCGCCGCCACCGCCCATGCCGCCGCCGGAAAAGCCACCACCGCCGCCTGAAAAAGTGCCACCACCTCCTGTAGATGATGATGGAATCACAATATTCTCTGACATTGCGTGAGTTGCATTATCTAGCGAATTTAGTAGAATCAGTGTGGTAAAGGCCCGATTTCCATAAGTACCTGTATACCAGGTTGGCGGTTCCATCGCTATGTTTTCGAATTTCTTGGCCCATTTTTTGGATAGACCAAGCACATAGGCATATGGCAAAACATCATAGAAATAAGAGGGGTTTTGCTCCACCATTTTTTTGATGCGATCCACTTCGGCAACTCGGATGAATTCTTTGAAACCAAGAATTTTTCCCAGTAGCTCTGCTCCTTTTTTTGTTCTTCTCTTCATGTATCTGGTTGCAGGGTATCCAGCAATCGCCAGTATTGCCACCATAGCTGCCGCCAAATTATGATCTGAATAGGAGTACACAATAGCAAAAGCCGCACCTACGCCAATCAGTAGTAATGCAATGCTTACGACTGATGTCATGGTTTGGGTTGTTTTTTTACGGATGTACTTCTTGTCATATTCAGAGCAAGAGATCAAATAGGACATCAGCAATGGCAACAAAGCAGCCAAAGAGAAGATGCCAACTTCAAATGATCCCGTCAAGAATCCAATGAGCATAAAAACACCAGAGATTGCCAATAGAATAATCGCAAAGGCTCCGAATCGCGCTGCAATGCTGGAGAGTGCGAATATTCGATTTTCTTTCTTTTGGATAAACTCCTGTTGCAGTTGTGATTTTGCGGCTGTAAAGCTAGGATAAAACTCTTCGCCTAGCTCTGTTATTCGAACAGTCCCTGACAAAGAATTTGCAAAAATTCCGTTGAAAAAAGTGTGTTCAAAGGTTTTGCAGCTTTCCGGTAATTCACTGAGTTTAGTAAGCGTAAAATCTTTGTCACTCCCATCTACAGGGGCAATGGTCAAATAGCCTTTGTGTGCAAAATAGATAATCAACGAAACTAAGTCATTTTTATCACTGACCCCATCGATAATATAACCGAGTTCAGCCGGTGTGATTCCTTGGGGAGGCTCAAATTCTACGGTTTGGACATGTTTAGGGTCTCGACCAAATCGAAACCAAAACAATCCTAGTAACAGAATGGCCAGCGTAAGGATGCCATAGATAAAATAGTAAATCCATGCATAGCTCAATTCTCCCGAGAAATAATCTTCGGGCAATACCACGCGGATGGTGATACCTTCCCCTTCCATTATCTGTTTTGTTGAGATGATTTTGATGGTATTACCATCTACGGTCATTTGAGTATTACCTTCGCTTCCACCACCGGAAAAAACTTCGATTTTGTTTGAATCAAATGCTTTTGGCATATTGATTGTCACCACTGCAACATCAATATCCGAATCCCATTTTGTTGGAATAACGTTAAGGTATAGAGTGTCAAAGTCTTTATGGACATCTGCGGTCATCTCATATAAGTATGAAATTTGGTAGGCGTATGGTCCCCGAATCGTTTGATCAGGATTTCCAATCTTAATGACTTCAAAACCATTTTCAGAATATGTTTGATATTCATATCCGGATACAAAGATGTCACTAATTCTGTTTCGGTATTTTGTGATGACATTTTCTCCATCCACCTGCTCTGAAGTCTCTCCAACGTATGGAATGTACCTTAAGATGCCATGCATATAAGAAAGGAAGTTTACCTTGATTTCTTCCGTGATAATGGCTGATTTATCATCCTTAACATTGACAAGCACATCGTATTCGGTGGTTTCCAAATCTCCGTTTGCTGCCAGCGCGGTAGCCGGAATTATTGTTACCAAAATACAAAGCACCGCAACTATGGCAAGCGCAGTCTTTTTCATTAAAACTCCACCTTCACATTTTGTCTCTCTTCGGCTGCTTCTACTTCGAACATTGGTTTCTTCTCGAATCGGAACATGCCTGCTAAGATATTGTTTGGGAATACTTGGATCATTGTGTTGAATTCCTTCACAACAGCGTTATAGTATTTCCTCGAATTTGCAATGTCCTCTTCTACCTTTTGAAGTTGCTTTTGCAAATCCATGAAGTTTTCGTTTGCTTTTAAATTCGGATAATTCTCAGCAACCGCAAACAATGTTTTGAGAGTTCCTGCCAACATATTTTCTCCGGCTGCACGTTGTTCCAATGTTTCTGCGCCTGCCGCCATATTTCTCGCCTTAGTGACATTCTCCAAAGTTTCTTTTTCGTGGCTGGCATAGCCTTTAACAGTCTCAACCAGATTTGGTATCAAATCATATCTTTTTTTCATATAGACATCCATGGTAGCAAAGGCTTCCTCGACGCTGTTCCTTAACTTAATAAAGCCATTGTATGCAGCAATCAACCATCCAATTCCCCCGACTAAGACCACTATAACAACAATGAGAATAATTGTTCCTGTTTCCATTTGTTAATCCTCCTTATTTTGGTTCACGATTGCCCAGTTGACTGGGTCACCATACTGTGATAGAAAATGATTTGCTTTTGAAAAATAACCTCCACCCCAAAAGCCCTTATGGGCTGAAAGCGGACTGGGATGTGCGCTTTTGAGAATAAGATGGGAGGGATTGGTTATCATTGCTTCTTTTGATTGTGCATTGGCCCCCCATAATACAAATACCATGGGACGCACTCGTTCATTCAGTGTCATAATAACATGGTCTGTGAATTGCTCCCAGCCTTTTCCTTTGTGTGAATTTGCCTGCCCCTGTCGGACCGTTAGAACAGTGTTTAACAGCAGTACTCCCTCTTTTGCCCAATCTTCAAGACAACCATCCATTGGAGTTTCAATGCCTAAATCTGATTTTAACTCTTTGAAGATATTAACCAGCGAGGGCGGTTTGGCAACCCCATGCTTTACGGAAAAGCAAAGTCCATGTGCCTGTCCCGGTTCATGATAGGGATCCTGCCCTAAAATGACTATCTTTACATGATTATAGGGCGTAGCTTTAAGGGCATTAAAAATATCCTGCATTTCGGGATATATCATCTTGGAAGCATATTCCTGTTTTAAAAAATCCCGCAGATTCAAATAATACTCTTTTTCAAATTCACCGGCCAGAATTTGGTCCCAGTCATTTCCCAATTTCACCATGTGCTTATTATATATCAAATGAGTTAATGGGGCAATGGAACAATACTCAACAGAGATAGAAGAAAAAATGATTTTTTTCTATCACGTGCCTATCAAATACAGTATAATTTATATATGAAGAAACATGCGATTATTCCTTTATTCATTCCGCATATGGGTTGTCCACATGATTGTGTTTTTTGTAACCAAAATACAATCACTGCTTCTGATTCACAAATGGATTCTGAGAAAGTCCGCAAAGTGATGGAATCAAGATTGCTTGAATTGGAACCACTGGGTTTGGACACAGTCGAGGCTGCTTTTTTTGGCGGTAGTTTTACCGGACTTCCGCTGGAGATTCAGCATGAATTGCTGGGAATTGTACTTCCCTATAAACAGTTGGGAAGAATACAAAAAATCCGTTTGTCAACTAGACCTGATTACATCAATCCTCAAATTTTGGATTTGCTGCATATTTATAGTGTCGATATAATTGAATTAGGCGTCCAATCTTTTGATAATCAAGTTCTGTCTAATGCAAATCGTGGCCATAGTGCAGAACAAACGTTGGATGCGTGTCGATTAATACAAGAATCAGGTTTTTCTCTAGGCATCCAATTAATGATTGGACTGCCTGGTGATTCAAAGGAAACTGCCATTCGGTCAGCACGTATGACTGTAGCAATCCATCCGGATTTGATTCGTATCTATCCAACAGTAGTTTTAGAGGGATCCCAATTAGCAGAAATGTATCGAGATGGTTCATATTGTCCTCTAACAACCGATGAGGCAGTTGACATCGCCAAAGAAATGGTGCGTCTCTTTGACCAGGAAAAGATTCCAGTGATCCGAATTGGTCTAAAAAGTACTGATAATATATGCAATGCCAATGATTTGGCTGGCGAATATCATCCAGCATTCCGACAATTGGTGGAAGGTGATTTAGCTTATGACGATATGGAAACACAACTGCAAGGAATAAATCTCGCGAACAAGTTGGTTCAACTTTCAGCCCATCCGAACTCGTTTTCGAATTTAATTGGGCACAAGGGTATCAATAAACGTCGGTTAGCAGAAGCATACCCTCAGACACACTTTAGATATAAGCCGGATGCATCTCTTCCGAAAAACAAATATCTCATAACACTTCTGTAGTCATAACGATTTTTTGTAATACGACTCTTAATGTAAGTCCCTCAAATAGATTTCTCTTCGTATTTCACCGATTATGGTTATCAAATCTGTTAATGAGCGGTTATTGATGATGACTTCTTCTTTTAATTTTTGTATATACTCTTTCCCTGATGTTGGAATCCGTTCTTCAGCGATTAAGAAAAACTCAAATACATTTTGTTGTCCCCGATTCCCTTTCAACAGCCCTGGAACATATGCAATTCGTACATCCTTATGTCTGTGATGCACATAAATCGTATCCTGGTTCAATAGAATTTTTCCCGGATCAATCAAGTATTCGCCTGATTTTTTCAAGGCTAGTAATGTTTTTTCGATAATCTCAAAAACGTGTGACGTATCCGACAAGTTCACTTCAGAAAATGCCACATATCCACTACATTCATAGCGAATTTTTTGCATGCCATGATGTCTGTAAAATGACATAGGTATGGCAAAATCGCACAATCCAGACTCCAGTACTTTTCTTTCAAAAGGTTTGATTGACTCCTCTGGTAGCTCGACTTCATAATTTAAATCTCGTAAATTCATTCAACACCTCCGCATTTCAGGCAAGGCGTATACCCTCTCTCTTCCGCCTGATTTTTTTCGATAGAAATAATATATTTGTCCACAGTTGGGCACGACTGCAGGTGATACGCTTCCCCATATGCATGGAAATAACAAACCATTGACCCGTTTGGAGCGTCTTTAGAACCGCAGAGCGGACAAGCTTTGTATTGTTTTCTTATTTCCTCATTCAATACTGCTTGAACCGGATAAGATGCTACATAAGTACAAGACTTCGTATGATATTTTTTGCCACCATTAGGAAAAATCCAGACCATAGTAGCTGGCGAGCTTTTCTCCATTTCATCAAAATGAATCGGACTTCCTTGAGCGGTTCTACCAACGAACCCCCTACATCTATAATTTTGAGATACTTCCATGCCATCAATCATTCCAAGCGGCAATCCTGTCCCGATCCAATAATCCAAGCGGAATGAGATTAACCCATCCTTATCACGAGATGCATAAAGATAGCGGAACTCACGAACATCAATAGAGGATACATCAAGATTTTCATCATGGATGCGATTTTGGAGTTTATATGCAAACATAGGTGCAATTGGAATGTTATATGCTGTTCCACAGACAAGTCGAGCTTCATCAGTAGCTGTAAAAGTAATATTTTCAGCTGCGGCAATCATCCGTATCGTAAATCCAAGTGTGAGAATTCCAACAATAAACAAAGGAAGAAAAATTGCCGCCTCCAAAGTATAAGACCCCTTTTTAGTATTCCGTTTCCCCATGAATCGTAAAATAGTTGATCTCTGTTTCATATGTCAACCCCACTTGATGTTCATTGATTAGAAATGTCTGATCATAGTTCCCTTGTATATTGATTTGCATTAAATCCATCATTCTTGTTAACTTCACGTCCTTGTTTTCAAAGAACAAGAATATCTGCAAATAACCTTGATAATCCAATCCTTTGGTCGGATTTGTATCGATATATCCGGAATCTGTACCATCGATGATTGATTGTATGTCAATTGCCCAGACTTCCTGCGTTTTTTGAATCGGAACTTTCTTCCCATGTTCAAGCAGCCTTACGTCATTTTCTGCTTCAGCAAGCGCCCAGGCTTCTGCGATGAGTATCTGCGTAATCAAAGATGCTGGCCCAGGAGAAATGATGTTTGCTGCTACCAGAACTTGTTCACGCATTGTAGGATTGGTATAAATCGTTGCAAGATTGATTGCATTGCGTAAAAGCAATAGATCACCTCGAAAATATGTTTTATTTTTGTAGTCCTCATAATTTCCCTTCAAAATGTATTCTGCTTCATAATTAAAAAACGTGTTGCGATTGGGGATGTCAGCCTGCGCGTTTTTAAAATTCAACATAATGTATTGGTTGACCAGAAAATTCTTTGATGTATTACGGAATACATTTTTCCAATCTGCTAAGTTTGTCTTAATTGTGGTTAGTACATTTGAGTCTTCTATGAGGGAATATGATGGTAAAGACTCGATAATTTGTCGATTTCGAAGAACTCGTCCGATTGGATAGTTTGGAATTTCAGGTTCCTTAGTAATCGCATTCTCGTCATAGTCCGTAATCAAATCAATGAAATCTTTGGAAGCTGCATAAACCATGTATTCTGCCACAGAATCCTCCAATACTTGTGGGTTTGATAGCCGATATCTTGTTGTGTCGACTCCTATTTCTCCCAGACGGTAATATGGATTATTTTGAAAAAATGGTGTCATATAATAGTCCAGCTGCACAGCCAAGAAACCAGATTCTCCTCTAAATGCAAATAGTCCATAATCCTTTTTTAAATTCAAATCAAATTCTGACAACAATGACCTTGCGGAAAGCAGTGTGATGCTTTGACCGGTGCTTTCCCCTGAGACACGAATTGTAGCCTGGATAAATGCAACGGTTAATAGTATCATTGATGACAACACCATTACCAAAAAAATGGTTGAACTCCCTTTTTTATTGGATTGTTTTTTCAAGACAGCCATCATCTTCTATTTCCTCCGTCTGGAAAAAATCCATATATCTGGCATATTTGCGTTCATCTACCAAGTGTAAGTATCCTGTTAAAGGTTTACGAACTTCACGAGGAAGAATTCTGGTTTCTTCAAAAGTAACGGATGACGTACCGTTAATTATGCTATGAATGCCCATAATACCTCTTCTTATTGATACATTTGATGAACCGGTCTTTCCGTGAAAGGTTCCCGTCTGACGTCCAACTTCCGTTCGCAGTACTAAATGAAGCTCCGCCTGTGATGCCGCTTCTTCAAAAAGAAAGATCATAATCGCTATAATCGCCATAAGCGACAAAACAATTATTGGGAAAACTAAGGCAGCTTCTACCATTGCACCCCCTTTTCGATTCATTAAAAGCCTCCGTTTAGATTCACAAAAGTCTTGTCTACAAATGCAGTGATCTCGGTTCTGAATATCAGCCCCAAAGCGATTGCTATTGCTACTAGAATAGCAACCTGCACCATTTCCATCCCTTTTTTATTCATATGATGTCTAATTCTTATCATGTCTCTCCTCCTTGTATTTACATTTCCATCATGGCTGGGGTTATTGTAATCAAAAGCAAAACAAGAAGCAAAATGACTAAGGGAAATGTTAGTTTTGTCTCTGCTATTTTGCCCTTCTCTTCCATATGCTTTCTTCTCGCTACCCATAAGTTATCCCCTTCCATTTTTAATTGAGTCACCAAGTCAAATCCTTTGGTCATACTGTCGTTTATAATGTTCGCTAAACGCATAAACTCAACAATGCCAGTTCTCACAGCAAAGGCTCTGATTTCATGTTGGACATTTCCATTGGTTTGTTGACATTTCATAATGATATGTGACAATTGTTCATAAAAATAATTTTTTTCACCTCCCTTGATTCTTAGGTTATCCGATACAATTTTAGTGAATGCGTTACTTAAGACCAACCCAGCGTTAAGGAGTAACACCAATTTGTTTACAAATTCGGGCAACTCACGCAAGACGGATTCCTTTGCAGCCTTTTCTGCCTTTAGCAACCCCGCATTACGATAATAATAAATAGCGAAGCATCCAAATATCATCACCAAAACTGTCATCCAACCATTGTATGTTTTTTGGGGTGCCCAATGGATCCTAGTCCCATCTGATAGTTCTTTTGGCATTACCACGGTTTTTATGTTCGTGTCACTATTCATCTGATATACAGCTTTTCTGATTTCGTGTTGGAATGCATCTTCTTTGCTATCCATTGATACATTGATTTCAGATTCTTTTTGTTCTTTTGTTTTTGTTGGTGCAATCATTACCTTAAAGCTTTGGTCACTTATGGTTTTTCCGGACTCAGAGATAACCTCAGCATTTAATATTATTGTTGCATCTCCCGCTGCTGGTCTTACAACTGAAACAATATTTCCTTTCTTGTCTAATGAAACCCCTGGATACGGTTGATTCAATTTATAAAGTTGAAGAATTAAGAGGAGCATAACCAACACGATAAATGCAACTATCAACCAAATCGTACGCTTCATATTTTTTGCGATCGTTGTGGTATAGTCTCCGGCTCCATACAATTTTTCAAACCGCGCTTGTTGTTTCTTCGTTTCATCCAATAAAACATGAGCTGCTGCATATTTTTTCATAATCCAATTATCCTTCGATGTTTGTAATGATTTCTGTTAACTTGTATGCCACAAAAATACCAAATAGTGCAGTCGTCATAACAAGTCGCCCTCCTATTGTGCAATAAAGATTCTCAAGATATCCAGGGGACACAATATTTAATATCATGATAATCAATACCGGCATTACACTAATAATTTTTCCTTCAAACTTTTTTTGAGAGACCATTACCCTGATTTCTCTTTCGATGGACATTTTTTGCATCAGTATTTCGGATGCATTAGAAATGACTTGATTCATGTCACCTCCCGTTTCCCTACAGGTAAGATAAACGTTTACAAAGTTCCTTATATCCTCTACACCACTTCTTTTTGCAAAACCAGAGAGTAAGGTTTCCTCACAATCACGATTTTCGGAGATGGACTTAGTTAAATATTTTAATTCTATTATCATTGGTGTATTTGGTTTGTAAACATAGCTGAGGTTCACATAGGCTTCTTGGAGCGCAGTTGATAATTGACGTTCCGTTGCAATGGATGCAGACAATGAATAGAGCAAATCACCAAATTGATTGCGCATAACTCGCGTTCTCTTCATGTGTAAATAATCCTTATATTGCTCGACAAAAAAAATAATTGTGAATCCAAATACAGCAGAGAATCCAATGCTTCCATAAAATATTTGTCCGATTGTAAACAGGGACGCATACCCGAGTGTGATAAAACGGAACCACTCGTTATAAATTCTAAACTTCTCAGGGTTTAAAGCGCTCATGTTTTTCACGGTTATTCCTCCCGATGGAAATGTAACTTCTGTTGGTGGACTAACGGATTCCCGGTTGCGGTTAAACCGTGCTCCATGGAATATTCAAATAGAGTATTGAAACATATTTCTCCATTGCAGATACCTACAACCTCTGCGATTTCTAATACCTTTCTCCCTCGACTTTTGAGTTTCCCAAGATGAATGATTATATCCAGCGCTTCTGCGATTTGTGTTCGAATGGCGTCAATTGGGAAGTTCGCTGATTGCATAAACATTGATTCCAGTCTACGCAACATTCCTTTAATGGAGTTGCCGTGTCCGGTAGAAAGACTTCCGTCGTGTCCTGTGTTCATTGCTTGAATCATATCTATCACCTCTTTTCCTCGGACTTCACCAACAATGATTCGATCAGGCCGCATCCGTAAGCTGGTTTTTATCAATTGTTCCATTGATATCTGCCCTTTCCCCTGTAGGTTAGCATTCTTGCACTCCATTCTCACCAGATTTTCTATCTGATGAATCTGCAATTCCGCTGAGTCTTCAATGACGATGACTCTTTCATGGCTTGGAATAAAGTTAGATAGAACATTTAGAAATGTTGTCTTGCCTGATGATGTACCTCCACTGATAAAGATGTTATATCCACATTGTACAAGTTCCTCAAGATAATCTGCTCCTTCCTGGGTAATCGTGCCCCACATGATGAGATTTTGCATAGTAATGGCCTGCTTTGGAAATTTTCGTACTGTCAAGATTGGACCGTTTAAAGCTATATTTTTGTAAACAGCATTCATTCTTGAGCCATCTGCAAGGCGAGCATCGACGATTGGGTTTAATTCATTGATATCCTTATGCACTTTAGCGGCAATTCTGCGAATCAGCCCTTCTAGTTCTTCGATTGAGTCAAAATGCACATCCACTCTTTCGATAATGCCTCTGCTTTCAACAAATACATCATCTATGCCATTGACCATAATTTCCGATACGGTTTCGTCCTCAATATAGGGCTGCAAAATATCCAAATCTTTTCGGATTGAATAGAAAATTCGATAAATCATCTTGGATGTGTGCGACAACGGGAATAGCGAAACATCTATATCTTCCAATACCATGTCTTCAATCAATTGAAAGACTTCTATATCCGTCATGTTTTCATCTTTTTGAACGATTGTATCTTTGATATTTTTTGTCAGTTGATTAACATTCATTACCATTATTTCCTTATATTTCCTGTTTTGAACATTATAAAACAGCTGTAAATATTTTACAACTGTTTTGTTTAAAATGATTTGTTTTTATTTTAGAACGGCATTTATACCATTTTATCCTTTCAAAAGACCATCAACAAGAAGTCTCTTCGCCATAGTTTCAGTTCCTACCACCCATAAAACATCCCCAGGTTCGATAATTGTATTTACTCTCGGAGCGATAATCGGAAGCGCTCCTCTTTCGATAGCTATGATTGAACCTTGATATCTTCTGCGAAAACCACAGGTTTTGATTGGTTTTTTAGTAAAAGTGCTATCCTTTTGAGTCTGGATTGCACTACATATAATTTGGTCTTTTGGGTCAACATCTTTGAAAACCTGTCCATAGGTGTATTCTTTAAGTGTGGATCTGTGTTCGTGGACTAAAATCAAATTATCCTCACTCTTGAGATGGAACAAGTAAGCGTCAAGGTGCGTTCTACTACCGATTACATGAATCACATCACCATCGTGTAATGGTTGATGTAAATCAGGCATCAGGATATGGCGATCACGGCGAATTATTTTTACGGTCAGTAAGTTTAATACTCTGCTATCGTATAGGTCATTGATGGTATGGTATTTTCCAGTTTCAGTTACTGTAACCTCAACCATAGAAACCTGATCACCCAGCCAATGCTCATCATCAATTACTTTTCGCTCTTCCATCAGATGGTGCAATAGTTTTTCGTTGAAATTAGCAATAAACTTTGCCTCAATTTTAATAGATTGTCCTTTTAAGAAATCCGAACGAATGGTGAGGAATACAACCAATGCCGATACTGGCAACAGTAACCAAGTTGGCAAATCTAAAAATGTCGAGAGCGACAGCGTCACAAAGAAAATAGCGATGATAATTCTGACCCCATGAAGCGCCATAAGAGGGAGACGATTTCCTTTGTTTTTTAACCATAACTTCGCATAAAGATGACCACGTCTTGACCATAAAATGCTGATGACTGGTATCATTAAAAGGATTGTCAACACGGTTGTGGCTATCCCTGCCAGTTGTGGATTGAAATAGTCATCCATAAATGGCTCAATCCATCTAACACTTGCAACGTAAATGAGAAGCAATCCACCAGAGCAAATGAAGACACGAGCAAAAAATATAGCAAAAAACCTTTTCCAATCAGAGTCTAAGGAATTTACGTTTTCCCTTTGGTCAGCAAAACGTTTCATAGCGCTGATGAATCGTGTTGGCAAATAAGGCTCTAGAAAATCGGCAAAACGTTCTCCGTTCGCGATAAAAAGTGGTGTAAAAAAAATGGTAATTACAGCGACACATACGATAATCGGAAACAGATAGTCGCTTGTAACGGTCAACATACTTCCCATCGAAGCAATGATAAAAGAAAACTCACCGATTTGAACCATGCAAAAGCCACCGCTTACAGCGGTCCGAAAGGTCTGTCCGGAGAGCAAAATACCGATGGTTGTAAAAAACATTTGGCCAAAAATAGTAACCAGTGAAATCAAAAGTATGGGACCAAGATATTCGATTAGCATATCAGGTGCAACCAGCATTCCAACGGAAACAAAAAATATAGCGCCGAAAAGATCTTTCAGTGGTCGGATTAGTTTGTCGATTTTGTCAGATGCTACTGTACCCGCGAGTATTGATCCTGCAATAAAAGCGCCCAATGCTTCTGAAAATCCCATATAGGAAAAAATCATAACCATACCAAAGCAAATAGCCAGGGTCAAAATCAATAAGCTTTCATCGTTTTGTAACCTTTGGGTTTTTTTGAGTAGCGAAGGAATCAGATAGATTCCCACAGCTAGCCAGAACACAAGAAACAGAAGTAGTGAACCAACTTGTAGTAACATATCCGTGCCGCTCGTTTCCTTACTTACTGCAAGGGCAGTAAGTAATATCATCAAAAATACTGCAAAGATATCCTCAATCACTAGGGTTCCTAGAATCAACAACGCATGTTTTCGATTACTGATTTTGTATTCATCGCTTATTTTCTTGATGACCATGGTAGATGAAATGGAAATCATGCCGCCTAAAAACAAACAGTCGGTCTGATTCCATCCCAGCAGCATACCAATCAGGTATCCAACAACCATCATGCCACTCATGACCGTCATGGCTGTGATCACTGCACTGATGCCAACTTTCGCTATTTTCCTAAACCCGAACTCCAAGCCAAGGGCAAACATAAGAAATACGATACCAATGTTGGCCCACGTTTCAATATTATTTAATTCAACTACAGTTGGCAACCAAAGTACATTTGGACTAATCAGAAAGCCTGCGATAATGTAGCCAAGTACCACTGGCAGCTTAAACTTGCTGAATAACAAGGTTACAACCGCCGCTACCGCAGTAATTAATGCCAAGTCTGCAATAAATACATTCAGATGTGGCATGTATCATCCTCCTTCTTATCTCTGATTAAAAAACGGAACATTTAAAAATTTTGTTAAGAATTAAAAACGAGTCGAAAAATAGATCCTTTACCTGGCTCACTCTCCAGTTTTAGTTCGGCATCAAACAATGCAGCAATGTGCTTTACAATAGAAAGTCCTAACCCAGTCCCTCCAACTTTTCTCGATCTGGATTT
This sequence comes from Anaerovoracaceae bacterium, assembly GCA_041859095.1. Taxonomy (GTDB): domain Bacteria; phylum Bacillota; class Clostridia; order Peptostreptococcales; family Anaerovoracaceae; genus UBA1422. The sequence goes on along the minus strand of JBHEKY010000011.1, from coordinate 9,549 downwards.
GTCTACGCGATAAAAGCGTTCAAAGAGGCGTTCTTGATGCTGACGGTCAATGCCTATCCCTTCGTCTTTTACACTTAATACGATACGTCCGGCTTCCCTTTGTCCTTCAACCCAAACTCTCCCATTTTCGTTCGAATATTTGATGGCATTTTCGATGAGGTTCATCATCATCTGTATGAACCGGTCTTCATTTCCCTCAATAGTCAATCCACTATCAATATCGACTAATATTGTTATTCCGCGTTTTTCTGCAATGGGCAATACTAAATCGACCGTTTTGTCAACAGAATACTTGATGTTAATGGTTTCAAGCGTGGATTCACGTTTGTTTTCTATTTCAGATAACACTAATAAATCTTCAATCAAACGTTGCAACCTTGCTGTTTCGATGGCGATGATATCCAAAAATTTCGTGCGTGTTTCCGGATCTTCTGCTGCACCTTCTTGTAACGTCTCAATAAATCCGGAAATTGAGGTCAGTGGAGTGTTCAACTCATGGGTAACATTCGCTACAAACCCTCTTCTTATGTTTTCAACTCTAAGATTTTCTTCTTCCATGTCATTGAGCTTTTTTTCCATAACAACAATGGATTTCATCAGATAAAAATAAAGGATTGCCACACCGCCCCCGGTGATAACGCTGCACGCCAAGGTCATGGCAATCATATTATCGATGAGAATCACCGACAAAACATTAGAAGTTGTAATGAATACTATGGCAAACAAACAGGCTTTTTTCACTTCATTTTGTATCCTTTCCCACGTATTGTTTCGATATATTTGTCTTCGTCTTCATGTAACGACATTTTTTTTCTTAGGTGCCTGATATGCACATCAACCGTACGGCTTTCACCCAGATAATTAATTCCCCATACTTTGTCGAGCAATTCGTCCCTGCTGAAAGCCCTACCGCGGTTTCTAGCCAGGAATGTCAGTAGTTCAAACTCCTTCATGGTCAAATCAACCTTATGACCCTCAACATTAACCTCATGTCTTCCGATATCAATCGACATTTCATCAACCGTTAAAATTTCGCTTTCAGGTTCTTCGCTGGCATTTCCCTCAAAACGACGAAGCACCGCCTTTATTCTGGCCAACAGTTCCCTAACACCAAATGGTTTTGCGATATAGTCGTCCGCACCAAATTCCAATCCCAATACTTTGTCGACCTCGTCGGTTTTGGCAGTCATCATTATGATGGGCGTTTTGTTGCCGGCAGATCGCAATTCCTTGCAGATTTCATAACCATCTTTGCCGGGCAGCATGATGTCCAGCAAAATAAGATCCGGCTTTTGACCAAAAGCCATTTCCATGCCTGAAATCCCATCTTCCGCCTCCAACGGCAGGAATCCGCCCGCCTTGAGATTATAGGAAACCAGTTCCCTGATATTTGGTTCATCTTCAATGATCAAAATTTTACGCATAGAATTACCTCTTTAAATATTATAGCACAGACCATACTTTTATGTGTATCCTTTTCTTATTTGCCTGATAATACAAGGTGTTGAACAAGCTGTCGAATACCTTGGCCAAATACCTTATCCACCGATACAATTTTGCGTCCATTCACACTTTCAAAACTTGTGGGTTCATCCTCAATGACAAACGTGGTCTGGTCCGATTCTGGAATGCTTTCTGCAGCATATTTTTCAGATTCACTGTACTTATTGAACACATTTAACAAACCTAGTAAATTGGTTTTTTCGACTTTGTTTCTTACAGCAAATAAATAATTTGCCCTTCTATTATAATTCGGGCTCTTACCAAAAACATGGCAAATGTTTGAGGATATCTGGTATGCAGATACAATCGTATCATCTAAACCATTTCCACAATCAAGAATCAAATCTGTAAATATTTTTTCTCTTGTTATGTGGTTGATGAATTGTAAGAACTCATTTCCAGTTAAAGCACGTAGTGGATTTCTGCCTCTGACTGGCCGAAATGCAAAAATCCCGTATTCATCCTCCAGCATATATTCCTCAGGTATGCAACTGACTCTCCCATTACTAAAAAGAATTGCGTAAAGATACTTGGTGATATTGTCGTTGTGAAACATAGATTCCGGAAAGTAGGTGTCTGTGGATTCAAATTCTTCAAGACTGATGTATAGTACTTTTTTGCCATGAAACCGTGCTAATTCTTGGCAAATACCCATAGCTACAGAAGTGCATCCAGATCCGCCACTGGATGAGCAGATGCTGATTATATTTGTCTGCACGGTTTCATCAGATATCATTTCTGATTTTGAAAAGTCGCTATGCGCAAATCGCAGCATGTTTGATATACGGCTTACCTGCTGATATTTGTAAAGGATATATCTTCCATCATCAACATTCATGCTTTCCAATGAGGGGTCTTCGGTTAAATACACCGTTCGTTCTGCAGCAATAGTCATATCGTCAGTTAACAACAAATCCCATTCTTTGTCATCCTCATGCGAACGATTGAATTTAATTGAAAAAAACTTACTATGCTGGAGCAAACTTTTCGATAAGGCTGTGGCATAGTCCAGATCATGTGTCTCAAGACAAATATTAATTATTTTCATTCGAACCTCCCATATATTTCCATATTACATATTTTCCCATTTATTGTCAACAAAAAACCGGCAGATGGTTTCACCTACCGGAAATAGATCCGAAACGGATATTTAGTTTGCCTGCGATTGATTAGGAAACAACTTCCTTACCATCGTAGTAATTACAGTTTGGGCAAACTCTGTGCGGAAGTTTAGCTTCATGACACTGAGGACAAGTTGATAGTCCCGGTGCTTTCATCTTCATGTTTGCTGCTTCTCTGGAGTTTCTCTTTGCCTTCGATGTTTTCCTCTTTGGTACTGCCATTATCTACACCTCCTTTGCGTACGAAATGAATCATCTGTTGATTCGCAACGTACGAATTATATACTTTTTAGACGTTGCTTGTCAACATATTTTTGGGAGAATCAAGGTATTTCGTGACTTCAGACTACTTCAGACTCTGTTTTACAATCTCGTAAGTGTCACGGGCTATCATTAATTCCTCATTGGTGGGAACCAACAAAACTTTGACCTGCGAATCTTCAGTGGAGATAACAGTTTCCTTGCCTCGAACCTTATTTTTGACTAAATCCATTTTGATTCCTAAATTGCTCATGTCGTTGCAAATCACATCTCGCATCTCGATTCCATTTTCACCAAGACCTGCTGTGAAAACAATAGCATCTACTCCATTCATCTCTGCGATATAGGCACCGATATAATGTCTGACTTTGTGAGCAAATACCTTGAGCGCCAATTGTGCTCTTTCATTGCCTTCGGCAGCAGCGTCTTCAATATCTCTGAAATCTGCAGATACGCCAGAAATTCCAAGGACACCGGATTCTTTGTTCAGCACATTGTTGACACCACTGAAGGACAAACCAACCTTTTCTCCAATAAAGCCTACAATCGCAGGGTCAATATCACCGGAACGGGTGCCCATTGCTAAGCCTTCCAGGGGCGTATAACCCATAGAAGTGTCAATGCATTTCCCTCGTTTAATGGCGCATACTGAAGCGCCATTTCCAAGGTGGCATGTGATAATTTTCATTTCATTGATGTTGCGACCTAAAATATCAGCTGCCCGCTGTGCAACATATTGGTGACTCGTTCCATGGAATCCATACTTTCTGATTCCGTATTTTTCGTAGTATTCATATGGAATCGCGTAGATATACGATTCAGCAGGCATAGTCTGATGGAATGCAGTATCGAATACGCCAACCATAGGGGTGTCAGGCATTAATTCTTTGCAAGCTGCAATGCCCATCAGGTTAGGCGGATTATGCAACGGTGCCATCGTGACACACTCTTCAAGCGCATCGATGACATCATCGGTTATCATGACTGATCTGGCATATTTTTCGCCGGCGTGGACGACTCTATGACCCACAGCACTGAGTTCTGACATGTCTTTGAGAACACCATGCACGGGATCCAGTACGAATTCAAGCATTTGTTTGATGGCATCCTTGTGATCCTTCATAGGAACTTCTTTTACAACCTTATCCATTCCTTCTTTTTCATGCTTAATGACTGAGCCACTTAGTCCGATTCTCTCTATCAAACCTTTGGCCAGTACCATTTCTCCAGTCATGTCCAGCACCTGATACTTCAGCGATGAACTTCCACAGTTGACGACTAATACTTTCATTTTTCTTCCTCCATTATTTGTTATTTTTAAAGCTGATGCACGTAAGCCGGTTTCATGACGAAATCGCTGTTCTCATATAAATCCTTGCCAAAAGCAAGATTATATAGATCCGATGCGAGAACATCTTTTGCCAATGACAATTTTATCGCGTCGTCTGCACCAGGATGTTGATCCAGGTCTCGGTTGATGTTAGTCAATATCGGCATTTTTGCACATTCAGTTTTTTTGATACGTCTCAATAATTTGGCACCGTTTTCGTTGAACGCAAGGATACGTCCATATCGGGTTCCGTTGATTTGTTCGAACTCTTCAGCAGTAAAACCAACCAGAGTTTGGGCAAGTAACCTATTTATGCCTGTCCAAGTATATCGTTTGGTTTTCACTTTGTCTATCAAATCTTCAAGATCTTTTGCGGAACGAATATTTTTAACAATTTTATTTTGAATCCCCTCCACAGCACCAAATATATTGTCTAGATTCCCACCCTGACTCTTGATAAAAGCTTGTCTAACCATATCAAAATATTTGCTTTCGTCCCAGATGATGGTTTTTCTAATTTCACTGGCGCTCTCGTGATGACCCTGCCCTTTTCGAATGATGGTCACAGGTTCAATATTGCTTTTGAGCTGAACGATAGCCTTCAGATATTCAATTCCCAAGATATTGTTGGGTGATTTGAGAGGATCTGCCTTCCCAAAGACTTCGGTCAATGCATTTTCTCTGGCTTTTGGAAAAGAGAGTCCCTTGTCTAGGTTTCGCTTGAGTGCTTCTTTATACTCCTTCGGTTCCATTGCCAAGTATTTAGCTAACTCAAGCAGGGGCGCAACTTCACCTGACTCACTTCCAAAACTTAAATGAGTAACACATCCCAAACCGTCCAGTATATTGATTGCGCCAGTGCCAAAGTATGCGGCACTGTTACAAGCATAAGCAAAAGGAAGTTCAAAGACCAAGTCCACGCCATTTTTTACTGCCGCCGCTGCACGCAACCATTTGTCATAAATAGCTGGTTCACCTCGCTGTGAAAAATTACCGCTCATTACAGCCACAACAAAATCGGCCTTGCATATTTCTTTGGTCTGCTGAAGATGATAAATGTGGCCACTGTGCATGGGGTTGTATTCAGCTACAATTCCTACAACATTCACTGCAGCACTTCCCTTCTTTACTCTTCTTCGTCGTAATAGGCGGAAGCATTCACTTCTTTGGCAACTGCCCCGTCGCTTTCCATTTGGGTACGATAGGCCAAGTCTTTGATTTCGTCACGATTGTTTGCCAGAGTTTCATGAATTCCGGCAAAAGTTCGTTCTAGGTTGTTAAACATTTCTGTAAAATAAATGACATTCATTTCGTCCATCTTCTCTTGGAAGTTAAAGAGGATGTTGTCAATATAGTCATAGGTACTCATCTTAATTTTTTTGGTGTTGGCCTCTGTAATGCTGAGTAAATCCTCTGCGCGTTTTTTGGCTCTCATGGTAATCTCATGGTTTTCAACCAAATAATCTGCCTGCTTTTTCGCGTCGTTCATTACGGTTTCATACTCAACTTTGGCGTCCCCAAGAATACGTTCCCGCTCATTTTTAATCCATTGCGCTTGATGTATTTCATCCGGTAACTCTGTCCGGATTTCTTTTGTGAGTTCTAAAAGCTCGCTGGCGTCAACCATAATCTTGCCTGTAAGCGGAAAGCCTGCCGCTGTATCAATAATTTCTTCAATTTCATCCAAAAGTTCTAATACTTTCATTTCATACCTCCCTACTATCGCTATTTGTTATACTTGCTGACCATGGCTTCGAAGATTGCATCCGGAACAAGCCCTTCAATGTTCCCCCCCAATGAAAACACTTCTTTTGCCATGCTAGAATTGATAAAGGAAAAACGGGGATCTGTCATAAGAAAAATGGTCTCAACGCGTCCCTCATATAATCTGGCATTCATTTGTGCCATTTGAATTTCGTAATCAAAATCCGTGTTGCCGCGAAGCCCACGGATGACAACATCGAAGCAGTTTTGGTTCACATACTCTGCCAACAGACCTGTGAAACTATCCACCCGGACATTGGCAAGACCCTTCACACTCTGCTCAATCATCTCCACACGTTCTTCAGCAAGAAACCATGGCTGTTTTGAAGGATTGTTTATCACCCCTACGACCAACTCGTCATATAGTTTCGCGCTGCGTACAATGAGGTCATAATGACCACAAGTGAGTGGATCGAAGGACCCGGCGTATAATGCTTTTTTCATAATTTTCCTCCAAAAATAATTTTAACACATGTAAATAGACAATACAACCGTGCCGTAACGCGCTTCCTTCATTTTTCGGAAGTGGAACATCTCTTGCGGAAACTCCAATTCTCTTGGATGTTCCAGGATAATTAATCCATCAGGATTCATCAGATCTTTTTCGGATATTATGCTCAATACATCCTCCCAGAGTTGGCTGCGATAGGGAGGGTCGACAAACACCAAATCTACTTTTTCTCTTATCTGTGACAAAATGTTCCGATAGTCCCCCTGTATGATATGGGAAAGTTGCTCCGCTTTGCAGTGGGAAACATTGCTATGAATTAAACGAATGCTATCTCTGGAACTGTCTCCAAAATAGCACTTCCGTGCGCCTCTGCTTAATGCTTCCAAACCTAAATTTCCACTTCCGGCAAACAAATCTAGTACAGTAGCCTCTTCGACACGGTCTCCCAAAATACTAAATAGTGCTTCTTTGACTCGATCCGGAGTTGGCCTGACTGACAGATCAGACGGCGGTGTCAACTTTCTGCCTTTGTATAATCCCGCGATAATTCTCATAGATTCAGTCCCCTTTCAAAGAACATTTTTGTTTTTTCTTTTAACGTTGAGCATCCGGACAAATCGGGATCACGTGATAATGTTTCTGATGCCCGCATTTTTGCTTCCTCCAGTATTTTGATATGTCGGGTCAAGTCCGCCAACTTCAGTTCAGGCAAACCGTGTTGGCGTGTACCGAAAAATTCTCCGGGTCCTCGAAGCTGCAGATCTTTTTCGGCGATATAAAATCCATCAGAGGAAGACGCCATAATTTCTGCCCGCTGTTTTGCAAATGGGCTTTCCCCCTCTGAAATCAAAATGCAATATGACTGCTCAGCACCACGTCCAACTCTTCCCCGCAGTTGGTGCAATTGGGCCAAACCAAAACGTTCTGCATTTTCAACAACCATCACTGTAGCATTAGGAACATCAATACCTACCTCTATGACTACCGTAGAAACCAATAGATGAATGCGTCCTTCTGAAAAGTCCAGCATGATTGCATCTTTTTCTTTTCTTGGCATTCCTCCATGTAAAAATGCTACTTGATACCCCGAAAACTCCTTTTTAAGCTGCGTGAATACTTCCTCAGTTGATTTGATATCCAAGGTGTCCGACTCGACAATTAATGGAGTAACTACAAATGCCTGTTGTCCCATTTTTAGCCGCTGTTCAACGAAATCATAAACCTCCAACCTGTGTAACCCGTCAGCTATTTTTGTAATAATTTCCTGACGCCCCGCAGGTTTCTCATTAAGCAGGGAAATATCCATATCTCCAAATAGAATCACTGCCAATGTTCTGGGTATCGGCGTCGCAGTCATCACCAAAATATGGGGAGCTTCTCCTTTTTCATTCAGGTGCATTCTTTGATCAACGCCGAAGCGATGTTGTTCATCAGTCACCACCAATCCGAGATTGGAAAACTCAACTCCGGGTTGTATCAACGCATGGGTTCCAATGACAATATCCAGTACGCCTGAAGCCAACTCAGACAGTAGTGCACGTTTGGTTCCTGCTTTCATGCCGCCTGTTATAAGGGCGATATTTATTTCTTTGCCATCAGGGCGTACAAGCCCCCGAAAAAGGTTTTTAAAGGTCTTCTCATGCTGTGTGGCAAGAAGTTCCGTTGGTGCCATTAGAACCCCCTGATATCCACTGATAACAGCCTTATACAAGCCCATAGCTGCCAGAACCGTTTTACCGGAGCCAACATCCCCTTGTATTAAGCGGTTCATTCTACTCCCGGAAACCATATCGCTAAATATCTCATGAATAATCCGATCCTGGCCATCTGTCAAACGGAAAGGCAATCGATCCATAAATGGTTTGGCATCCCCGTACATTAACAGACCGGGTTGACCGGCTTTATTATGTCGTGCCAACATCATCAATCCTAGTTGAAGTAGATATAATTCATTAAAAATCAATCTGTATTTAGCAGCCTTTAATTCATCTTTTTCATCTGGAAAATGTATTTTGTGCATCGCATAATCAAGCGAACACAAACGGCTTTCTTGTAATATATCAACTGGAAGAAAATCCGTGATAACACAGGGTGGTTCCAATGCGGTTCTCATCCATTTCCGAAGTTCAACCTGTGAAATACCATAGGTTAAAGGATACAACGGCAAAATCGTCCGCGCTTGCATGTTTGCTTGTGGTGAATTTGCGGGAAAGAATTCCGGAAATACCATCTGACGCTTTCCCCACTGCACTTTGGGGATCCCATAAAAATAATAGGTTTCGCCTTTAATGAATTGGCTCTCTAAATAATTAACATGAAAAAAGACAACTTCCATTGTTGTGGCGTCGTCACCAGACAAGCTGTCCTCTACTAGAATTCTTAATATTTGTTGTTTTTTATATCGGGTTGCTTCTTTCACCACCATGGTAATCTTGCCACTAGTCAGAGCAGGAATCCCGTTTTGCAGGCATGAAATCGATGTCACTTCCCGTCTGTCCTGATAACCTCTAGGGAAATGGCTCACTAAATCCTCCACATTATAGATGCCCATGTTGTTTAGCCGCTGTGCTTTTTTTGGGCCAACTCCCCGGATGGCAACGATGGAATCATTTAAGTCCATATTTTTTTCTGCCCTCCTCATATTTCATGGCGATGGTTCTGGAAATAGTTCCCGCTAAAACAACAGAAAGACTATTGGTCTCGATGCCCATGACGCGGTTAACCCCAGCTTGAATGTCATCCATTAGTTGTGTGGTGACCATGCCGATGCTTGTTCCGAAACGAACCACAATAAAAAGCCGGATATCTACGCCTTTTTCGCCGAAATTGATTTCCATGTTGATGGTTTCATCCAATCCGCCAAGGCGCGAAAAAGCACCGAATAGTTTGCCGTTTTGATTTGTGATAAACACCTTGTCTTCAAATTTATCAACAGCATCCATGACGATTCGAGCAATTACTTTTTTTGTGATCAGAATGTTTCCACGTTCTGTTTTGATGGCATATGATTCAGCCAAGTGCACATCCTCCTGCTAGTATTATAATACAAAAAATCTGCATCCGCTATTACCGTACACAGATTTTTAATTCATTTTGTTATTAGATGGCACGGTTTACTT
>JBHEKY010000008.1:0-7216 GCA_041859095.1 Anaerovoracaceae bacterium | reverse complement strand
CTTCTGTGTACGGAAATGCTGCTACATATCCCAATTTGTTTGTTTCGGTCATCATGCCGCAGCAATACCGGAAAGGTATCTTGGCTCTTCCATGGCACCGAAGAAATTGTCAAAATTTGTGTCGTTGGCTTTGTAGCCGGAGAAATGCAGGAAATAGTTGTCTGGGTATTCTGCAGCCAGTTCATCCATCGCATCCATAAAGCCAAAACTGTTGGCTACGATGATGGTGCATCCTTGATCCATCAGGTTCAAAGCTGCTGTTTTGACTGCTTCTTTGTCTTCTTTTACATTTTCTAGAAAGAGCGTTTCCACGGTTCCTTTAAAATGTTCTTCGACTTTTTGTCTTGCTTGGTCATGGGCTTGTGTGAAGCCTCCGTCTGTTGCGCTGCCGATATAAATAAATCCGACCTTTGTCACTTCATCTTCTGTACCGCTGCCTCCGCAGGCAGTGAATCCGAAGACCATCATGAGCGCCAACAATAACGCAATAATCTTTTTCATTTTCACTCTTTTCCTCCTAATAATAGATGTAACTGGTAGTTGATTTTACTTCTTTTATTATAATCAGCCGAAAAGAGGATAGAAAGTTTTTTGCCGAAAAAAAGTGTGAATTATTGGAATGTTTTTTATATAGTTCGTATCAATCCGAACATAATTTTTGGTTACTGTAATTATTGTTCAGAATTGAAGAAAATCTTGCCATCTTCAATTTTGTCAATGACAGCGAGGGACTCAACCCGATATCCGGCTTGCTTAAGCTTGTCTCCGCCTCCTTGGAAAGCCTTCTCAATAACAATTCCAAAGCCAACAATGGTAGCACCGGCCTGTCGGACAATATCCGCCATCGCCATAGCCGCTTCTCCATGTGCCAGGAAATCGTCGACGATCAGTACGCGGTCTTTTGGTTCCAGGAATTTTTTTGACACCCGCAGCATGGATACCGTTCCTTTCGTGAAAGATTTGGCCTCCGATTCATAAAAACCATCTACCATGGTGACAGGCGCTATTTTTTTTGCAAAAACAACCCGCGGATATCCAAAAGCAACCGAGGTTAAACATGCAATGGCAATGCCACTAGCTTCAACCGTTAGGATTTTATCCACCTTGGTCTCTCCAAATCTATTTCGGAATTCCCGACCCATTTCCATCATGAATGCCACATCTATCTGATGGTTCACGAAACCGTCAACTTTGACGATTTGGGTGCCGATGGTTTCACCTTCATTTCGGATTTTGTCGATTAATGCTTTCATCTCGTTTGTTCCTCCAGAATGATGGCTTCTTCCATTTGGTCCTCACCTACTACGATAAACCCGGCATTCTTTAATATTTCTGTCGTAACTCCCTGACCAGGTATTTTGATTCCGGAAAATGTTCCATCATGGATGATGCTGCTACCACAAGAAGGGCTCCGCTGTTTTAAAATGCAAAAGGCTACTTGTTGCAGTTTGGCCAGCGCTAACGTGGCCTCCGCGCCTTTAATAAAAGGTTCTGTTACATCTCGACCGTTAATGGTCACTACACGATCTCCTCGTCGTTGGCTCTCCCCTCTGGGAACGCCAAGTCCTGCCAGAATCTCCGGGCACACCTGCACGAAACGGCCTTCTTTCAGCCATCTTAGAAATGTGGGATCGTCGCAAGGCACCGCTTTGCCATCATATCTGCAGGGATCACCGCAGAGACATGCGCTTACAAGTATTTTTTTCAACTTCCGGACCTCCTTTGTCGCATTCTTGTTCAAACTCTGTTTCTGTTGTTATTGATTCTTATGAGCATCCGCATACATATCCATGCTTGCGAATCCGGATTTTAAAACAATCTTTCGAAGCATAGGTCCATACATAAACAGACACTTTATGTTTTTTGCCAGCAGTTGGGTTCTTATCCCCCGGGTCTTTCGCTGATAGGTAGCAAGGGTATTCTCACTTCCACCTTGGATGCTCTTGTTCAGTTTCACAGCACTATTCATGGCATAGCTGATGCCTTCCAACGAGCTGGGGCTAATAAATCCTGCCGCCTCACCAATGAGAAATATATTTTCACTGCCTAGGCAAAAGCTCTTCCAACCCGTTGGGCGCAACACCAAACAAGCCTCGGTTTTAATTGGGCTGTCCAGATGGATGCCGACTGCTTTGAGTTTTTCTTTTTGTTGTTCAAACCGTTTTCTGCAGTGTTTCCGTGGAAACGCACCGCCAAATATTAAAATGTTGTCCTTTGAAACTGTCCACGAACAACAGTCACTGGTTTCTTCGTCAAAAATACACGAATAAAAAGGGTGAGCCTCGGATAATTCTGCGCGAAACCACTGTTGAATCGCAACGTATCTTCTGGTTTTTAGCGGCGGAAAAAAAGTGCGTCTTACTTTGGAGTTTGCACCATCTGCACCAACCAGGATGGGAGCGCAAGCTACCCGCAGATTTCCGGCGGAGTCTTTATAATCGATACGGATCTGACAATCATCTGTCCGTTCCAAATTCCGGCAATTACCACGTATTACTTCAACATTGTTAGGTACCAGAGATAACAGCCACTGGTCAAACCTATTCCGGTCCAAATTAACATACATCCTCTGATACCATTGATGAATGGGTCCTTTCAGATCTATGGTTTTGACAGAAAAAATCTGGGGATCCGCTAAAATTTCTTTCGGGAGGTTCAAATCAAAATGTGCCAACGCCTTTTGTCCGTCAGGCGCTAAAAGACCTCCACACGGTTTGCCGCTTCTGTTTCCATCAAGGAGTAAAATCCGCCAACGACGATCCGCGATTCTGGCAAACGTGGCACCAGCTGGCCCTGCTCCAATGACAATGATGTCATACTGTTCCATCTGTTCACTCCGTATTATTCAGGCTTGTCAGGGATAACGATTTCTGTCAAGTCATCTTCTTCTGTCGTCAAGGGTCTCCAACCAAATTCGTTATTGTCTGCCTCGGTAATCACTCCTAAATTTTGCTTAAAATATTTCGCCTTTGCTGTTGCGGCCACTTCCCCGTTAGGCAAGATCAATTCCGCTTCTCCGCTGAAGAGTTTACGGTTTGCCTGAGTTATTTGTGCTAGGGCAATCAATTGTACATCATATGGCACCGGCTTCATGAATTTTACTTCCAGGTTGGTGGTAACCGCCCAGGTATCCGGCTCAGTGATGTTGATAGCTCGGCCAATGACCTCGTCTAGCAGTGCGCTGATAATCCCTCCATGGACTCGCTCAGGATAACTCTGGTGTTCCCAGTGTGGCGTTGTGATGCCGGCTAGCATGCCGTTTTCTAGCTCATAAAAACGGGTCCTAAGACTGAAGGGGTTGTTGACACCGCACACCAGACATTGACCCGAAATGTTTTGTTTCCTTTTGATTTGATAAGTTGTCATTTGTGATTCCTTTTTGTTGAAAGATGCTATTGCTGCCCTTGGTAATACCAGTCAGCATGATGAACCGTAAAACCAATACGGGTATTATACCATCTGGTACTGGATTATCAAAGAAGAAAAGACATTAGAACCGGGTTTATTGCTATGCTTTTTTCTTTTTTGGTTTGGGAACCGTCGTGATAGGTTCTAATATACGCACTACTTCATTGCTCAAAGCTGCATCATCAATATCCAATACATAGTGGGCCTTTGCGCCCCTGTAAGGGAAGCCGATATCAGCATCTTTTAGGAGTTCCGAGACAGCTTCTATCTGCTTCACAAAAACCGTGTTGTCGCATACTAATAAAATTGGTTTATCGTTGACGTATACCATGTATTCACCGAACATTTTTCGACACCTCACGGCACCGGAATCACGGATTTGTTCGCATACATATTCCGCAAAGTCTTGAGTTGTGCTCATAGGTTGCTTCCCACTCTCTTTCTTTTCTTTGTATCATTCTACCACAAACCGCAATGCGTAAAAAGAGGCATCACTCAGTGATGCCTCTTTTGTTTTGGTGCGGACAAAGGGACTTATGCCGTTGCTCGAATTCTCGCAACTGCCGTCCTGCGGCTCGTCGTTCAGTCGCCTTGGACCGCTTCCTGCTCCCCCGTCCACCGGACGGTGTCCCGACGGTCGCGCCCTTGCGGGTTCGAGTCCCTTTACTCCGGGATATAATTAAAATAAGGTACCACTTAAGTGGTACCTTATTTTAATGGTGCGGACAAAGGGACTCGAACCCCCATGAAAATTACTTCACACGGACCTGAACCGTGCGCGTCTGCCAATTCCGCCATGTCCGCAGGTCTGGCGTGTCCGTCTGCAACGGCCACTTGACCATAATAATAAAAAGTGGGTGGATTGTCAAGAATTCTATTATGCTTTGCCTATTTTTTTCTTGAAAATCTCCACGCTGGGAATCCGTATGTCCAACAGCTCTGCGATCTTCATTTTAGCCATGATACCATTTGCAGCGTGTTTTCGATCTAAGGTCGTTCCAATATCCAAAGATTCCCTGATCTCTTTCATCATGGCAGAATCCGTCAGATCCATTACCGAGCATCCCAGTTTGTTAGCTACATATTCTTTGGCATCGTTGAGTTTCATCCCTTTGAGAACCATTCTGGCAACCAGATCTCCGGCTGTCCGAATCCCGCCCATTCCGGCGGCCAGTTCATGGGAGATACCCATGCCGAACATGTCTCCGTGGCCTATCTACAATCCGTCGGCTTTGCCGACTTCCAGCAAGGCCTTGGCAACCCGCGTCGTTGCATCCGTTGGAGATGTATTGGTAAGTGGAATCCCTCCAACACCCATGCCGGCATTGGCAAGAACCGGAATTCCTGCAACCCGGACGGTATCTTTGGTATAAGTGACTGACCTGGAAAGGTTCCATGCCAGGCTTTTGCTGCTATTGGTATTGACCACAACACCAAAACTGCCTGCACCCGCTGCTTCTGCTGTCTTTACTTGCTTGGCAGGGTATTGTCCGGCCAATCGTTCTCCTTCAAATTTCAAACGGCCATGCATGCCTAAGTGGAATTCATTGGCCATACCCATGGTGATGGCCATGTCAGGATACTTTGTGGAAAGCACCTTTGCTGCCTCGAAAGCTGCAAATGCATCAGCATCGCCGCTTGCACCAACGGTATCGAACTGAAGCCCGCAGGCACCGGCCTCTGCCATAATGGATCCGATGTAGATCATGTCCTTCTTACACTGCTCAGCAGCGTCTTCCTGGGCTTCCAGGGCCTCTGCAATCCGCCCGTTAGGCAGTAGCTCCGCCCAATTGTCAAAAGGGCCATCCGGCTTAGTATAAAGTCCTAAATTAGGCATTGCCCCATAGAGAATAGGAATGATGCAATCCATCTGCACTTGCTCCATGGCCATGGCTTCCTCTTGAATGATATTCTTAAGGGCTTTGTAACTATAATCCGTATTGCATAGTTCCATGGTGTCAGAACAAATCGCCCGCTCATGAATCAGGCAAGCCGTACCTCGATCCACCGGGAGTCCTGCACGGACTGTAAGTTTCAAGGTACCTGCATCAAAGGTGCAAATTCCCTCATTCCCACGCTCAACGCTGACGTTTTTTTCGGCCATGGTGAGAATGTCCACCAGCTTGTCAACGTCATCATTGGTAAGTGGTGTAGCTTTGCCTCTGTCGATGGCGTCTTCCATTCCAGCCAAAACATCTTCACGGATTTCAGTTTTACTCATATAAACTGCAGACCCGTCTCCTAAACGAGTAAAATACATATCCTCGCGCTTATCCATGATATTCACCCTTGTATTTTTCAGCTAGGATTCTTGCCACATGGATTCCACTGGCAGAAGCCTGGGAAAGGGAATGGGTCACGCCAGACCCATCTCCCAAAGCGTATAAGCCCGGGATTTTAGTTTCAAGGTATTTGTCTACATCCACTTTGGAATTATAGAATTTGACCTCCACACCATAAAGTAGTGTATCTTCATTTGCGGTTCCCGGTGCGATTTTGTCCAGAGCATAAATCATCTCGATAATATTATCCAGTTGCCGTTTGGGGATAACCAGACTTAAGTCGCCAGGTGTCGCCTTGAGAGTTGGACGGGTGAAACATTTCTCCATCCGGCGTTCACTGCTTCTGCGTCCTTTGACCAAGTCTCCAAAACGCTGAAGCAAAACTCCTCCACCCAGTAAGTTGGAAAGTCTGGCAATAGATTCGCCATACTCATTACTGTCTTCAAATGGCTCCGTGAATTTGTTGGAAACCAATAAGGCAAAGTTGGTGTTTTCTGTCTGCAAAGAGGGATCGCTGTAGCTGTGTCCGTTTACTGTTACGATACCATTGGTATTTTCGGCTACCACTTCACCGTACGGGTTCATGCAAAAAGTCCGGACCATATCGTTGTATTTATCTGTTTTGTAGACAATTTTGCTTTCGTACACATCATCTGTTATGTGTTTAAAAATAGATGCTTGCAATTCAACTCGCACACCAATGTCCACCCGATTACTCTTCTGGCCAACGCCAAGTCTGGTGCAGACTTCCGAAATCCATTTGGAACCTGAGCGACCGGTTGCTAAGACCAAATCGTTGCATGTATATTCTTCCTTCTTGTCGGTGATGACTTTGAAAGAGTGGTCTCCCAGGACTTCCACATCTGCCACACCGGTCTCAAAAATCATGTCCACACGGTCTTTTGTATAATCATATATTTTTTCAAGAATTTTTAGGTTTCGGTCTGTTCCAAGGTGTCTGACCTTGGCATCCAACAAATGCAAGTCATTCCGTAAGGCGATTGTTTTCAGGGTAGAATTTTCGGTAGAGTATAGTTTTGCTTCCGAACCGCCCATATCACAAAGGACTTGATCCACATAAAGCATCAATTCCATGGCTTTGGGTTTGCCAACATATGCATGCAAATCACCACCAAATTGGGTAGTGATGTTGTATTTCCCATCGGAGAGGGTTCCCGCTCCGCCGTATCCATTCATAATCTGGCAAGGTACGCACTTGATGCAAGCATCCGTCTTTCCCAATTTAATAGGGCACATCCGTTTTTGCAATGGATATCCCTTTTCAATCATCAGCACTTTTGCCGTATTTTTGATTTTCGTCAGTTCGTAAGCCAGAAAAACTCCGCTTGCCCCGGCACCTACAATCACGATGTCATAATTCTTCATTTTGTTCCTCCTGTGGGCTAACCACACAAAGACACTTTACAACATCACATGAAAAAAAACAATAAAAAAGAGGCTGACAGCCTCTTTTTATTTCTTATTCCTGGTCCTCTTCTTCCATGATTCTGTCGAATTCTGCCGCA
>JBHEKY010000029.1:0-22811 GCA_041859095.1 Anaerovoracaceae bacterium | reverse complement strand
ATTCATTTTGTTATTAGATGGCACGGTTTACTTTGTTGGATCTCATGCAACTAACGCATACTTTTGCTTTTCTGACTGTTCCTGCATCTAAAATTCGCACCATTTGAATGTTCGCATCCCATTTTCTTCGGGTGTGTCTGTTAGAGTGGGAAACGTTGTTCCCGGAAACTTGTCCTTTGCCGCATACTTCACATTTATTTGACATTGCCGCACCTCCTTTACTTAGCTTTCATATTTTAAGCTCAACAGCATTATTGCGCTCGAACAAAGGGGATTATATCACGTTCATATATTTATCGTCAAGTACTATTTTGCCTGCTTCCCGTGTCTTATTCATGTCTATCAGTCGCTGATTTTGGCTTCCGCGAAAACATAAGGTCAAATCCCTCGATGCAATTTCAAATCTACCATCTATCAGCAAATCTGTCAAATCCAACAGCGCACATACTGCTTCTCCCTCGGGCCCCATCTTTTCGCCCAACACCATCAACTCTTCGTAGTCGTAACCCGAAAAGGTAACGATATGAAGCCCCCGTGCCTTAATTTCTCTTGCAAGGGAACAAAAACCTTCGGCTTGACAAAAGGGTTCTCCACCGCTGAATGTCACCCCACTCAACAAGGGGTTTTTATCGATTTCGAGAAGAATAGTTTCGATGTCAGTCTCAACCCCACCGTGAAAGTCATGCGTGCTTTCATTATGACATCCCTTGCAGTGATGGGGGCAACCCTGCGCAAACACAGTGAAGCGAAGGCCGGGTCCATCAACGATGGATTCCCTTACCACTCCCGCCAAACGTAATGTAGTTTTGGCAGACATTATAGTGCCTCGTAGTTGGGCGCGTCTTCAGTAAGCTTCCCCATTTTGTGAATAATCCGATCCTTGACCTCTTCTTGTTTGGCATCATTGAAGCGATCTACCGTGCCAACGAGATAGCCTGTAATGCGGCGGATTCTTTCAAAACCAGCATCGCCTTCAATTTCTTTGCGTTGGCATCCAGGACATTCATTATCGATGATGCCGGTATAGCCGCAAACTGGATCACGGTCAACCGGGTGATTGATGGATCCGTATCCAACACCACTTTCTTTCATAAATCGGATAATCTGCTCGAAAGCATCCAAGTTCTTGCAGGGGTCCCCATCAAGTTCAACATATGTAATATGTCCTGCATTGGTCAATGCGTGGTATGGGGCTTCCAGTTTAATCTTATCAAAGGCTGAAATTTCAAAAGATACTGGGATATGGAAAGAGTTTGTATAGTATGCCTTGTCAGTCACCCCTTCAATTTCACCAAACCTTTCTTTGTCCAGACGGACAAATCGTCCTGATAAACCTTCTGCTGGAGTTGCGATTAAAGTATAGTTAAAGCCTGTCTTTTTGCTTTCTTCGTCAAGTCGCTTTCGCATATAGCCAACAATTTCAAGCCCAAGCTTTTGTGCCCGTTCGGATTGGCCGTGATGCTGACCAATCAACGCAGTCAAACATTCAGCAAGACCAATAAATCCCATGCTCAGAGTTCCATGTTTGAGGATTTCTCCAACAGAATCGTTAGGCTTTAGTCTGTCGGATCCCAACCATACACCCTGTCCCATCAAGAACGGGTAATTCTTGACTTTTTTGGTAGCCTGTATGTAGTATCGTTCCATCAACTGTCCAATGACCAAGTCTACCTTGGCTTCCAGCCCTTCGAAAAATGATTCCAAATCTCCGTTGGCTTTGATGGCAAGCCTAGGGAGGTTGATTGAGCTGAAACTCAAGTTGCCTCTGCCCCCTACCACTTGCTTGTTTGAATCGTATACATTGCCAATGACTCTAGTTCTGCAACCCATATAAGCCACTTCAGAATTCGGGTCGCCTGATTTATAGAAGACCTTGTTGTAAGGCGCATCCAGGAAAGAGAAGTTTGGAAACAATCGCTTTGCTGAAACACGGCAGGCCAGTTTGAATAAATCATAGTTTGGATCGGATGAATTATAATTCACCCCTTCTTTTACTTTGAAAATATGAATTGGGAAGATTGCCGTTTCTCCATTGCCTAGGCCAGCTTCGGTTGCCAATAAAATGTTCTCAATGACAAGGCGTCCTTCAGGAGTGGTGTCTGTGCCGTAATTGATGGAGGAAAAAGGGATTTGTGCTCCGGCACGAGAATGCATGGTGTTTAGATTATGGACAAAAGCTTCCATCGCCTGAAATGTTGATCTTTTAATTTCCTTCAAAGCGTACTTCATGGCTTTTTCTTGCAACTGTTGAATATCTTTTTCGGGAATCCAGGTTTTTAGGTTTTCTGCTTCAACTCGAGAATAGTCGTTGTCATTGGACATAATAGGCGTTAACCCTGTATCCGCTTCAATTTCTTTGCCCATCGCTTTGGCTTTGTCAACAGATCCTTCGACATCATAAAGCATATCCATTAGTTTCCCAAGATTTGTCCAATATAATTTTTTGAACGTCTTGCGGACACCATTGCTCATTCCATAATCAAAATCCGGAATACTTTGGCCACCATGTTGGTCGTTTTGGTTGGATTGTATTGCAATACATGCTAAGGCCGCATAACTTTGAATGTCGTTTGGTTCACGCAAAAAACCATGACCTGTGGAAAAACCATTTTTGAAAAGTTTTTCGATTTCAATTTGGCAACAAGTCGTTGTAAGCGTTAGAAAATCCAAATCATGGATATGGATATCACCCTCGCGATGCGCTTTTCCGTGCTCCGGCTTGAGAACATACATTTCATAAAACTGTTTTGCGCCTTCAGAACCATATTTCAGCATGGTTCCCATCGCTGTGTCGCCATCAATATTGGCATTTTCTCGTTTGGTATCGTTTTCTGATGCATCTTTAAATGTCAGATCTTCGTAAATCTTCATAAGACGAGTGTTCATGTCTCTGACACGGGTACGTTCTGCCCGATATAATATGAATTCTTTGGCCGTTCTTGCATGACCATTATCAATAAGAATTTTTTCGACCGCATCTTGAATTTCTTCAACTGTCGGGCTGTCGTTTTGACAGGTTTGCGCAAGATATAGCTCTACCTGTCTGGCCAGATCTAAGGCCACTTCATCATCTTTCCCCCCCAATGCTTCTGCAGCTTTGTAAATTGCATTCGATATTTTTCCAAGATCAAAGTCTACTGTTCTACCATCTCTCTTTACAATTTGCTTAACCCGTGCTTCCATTTCAATACCTCCGGACTCCAATTCTGACGATTTTCACACACACAACATATGGTGTGTTTTTTTAGATTGTATATTGAATTATACAGTACATAGAATCAAAGTCAATTCCGGTTTTAGAAATACATCAAAAAAACTTTACGCTTAGCGTCGACTTTTGCACAAATATTGATTTACGTAAATTTAATTATGTATAGTAATTCTCGTATGTCTCAGTATTTTCAAAGGAATCATAAATTCTACATACAAATGTAGACCTTGATATGGTAGAATAAAACATTAGAATTTTAAGAGGTAATCACATGAGAAAGAAAATTACTATTACGATATTAACGATTGCTCTATTCCTTTCCGGTTTATGTTTAACTGGTTGCAGCACCTCTTTTGATGAAGAGGCTTCCAATAAATTGGAACGTGATGTTTATGGTTTATATGAAGAATTCAAGCCAGTGTTTGATGAAGCCAAAACTGAATATGATATTACTACCTATCTATTCAATTGGGCACAAGAAAAAGGATTTGTTGCAAGAAAAATACCCGGCGGAAATCTTGTAATCACAAAGCCTGCATCTGTTGCAGATCCTACATTTCCTTCTACCATAATACAATGTGATATCACGCAGACCGACACAAAACAAGTCAGTCAAAGAGCCTCCATCGCACTGGCAGCCATAATGAATTTAACGGAAAATGGAAAAGTTGGCGTTTTATTTACCATCAGCAAAGGGGGAGACTTCACTGGTGCAAGCAGACTATCAGTTGAAGACCTCGATTCGGATTATTTTATCCACTTAGAAAGCGGAGACAAATCCGCAGTCAACAATGGTAGTGCTGGAACATCAGAATACGAAATGACGTTAGAATACGAAATGGCCGCACCAACCACAACAAATGCTTACGTTCTATCAATCAGCGGACTACCTGAAAACAGTTCCGGCATTCTTTCAGGCACAAATCCTAATGCAATTTTGATCCTATCAAATTTTTTGACAGGTTGTAAGGCAAGTGGGATGTTGGTTGAATTAGCTGATTTCGACGGTGGTTCTGAGGCAGGCAAGTATCCAGGCTCAGCAACTGCAGTCATTATGGTGAACCAAAACAATGAAGATCGTTTGCTTTCACGGTTTGCAACAAGCCAAGAGAAATTTCAAGAGAAATATGTTGACGACTTCCCTGATGCCACCTATACCCTTACCGCGGTAACGCCACCCTCTGCTGTAATTAATAATGATGATGCAGCGAATATTCTTAGCTTACTTTACACCACGATAAATGGCGTATATAAATCATCAGAAGAGGACGATAACGGAAGCATTCTGGCAGTTGCCAATATTGGCAAACTGACTACCGCGGCAAATAGCATGAAAGTTAACATTCTCGCCAGAAGCATTGATCCATCAGTGTTAAATGAAATGGCGGATTCTTACAATGCAATGGCATATCTTTCCGATGCAACATTTCGAATTCTTAAGCAGACAACCATCTGGCCCTTTGACCCTGAGCAGAAATTCTCCAAAGACTTCATTGCGTTAGCCAAAGATTTGGGCATAAAAAAATTGTCTTCAAGTCCAACTTTCCTAAAAAGTGAGTGTGTCATTTTTTACGAAAAAAAGAAGGATATCAATATGATTTCCTTCACTGTCAACAATAACGATTCATTTTTGGATGCAAAAACCCTAGTGTTCTACATCACGAATTTAGTGCATCAGTCTATCTGAGAATTCAATTACTGATTTCAGTATAATCCTCTGGAATGCCAAACCAGTCTTTTGGTGTTACAGAGGATATTTTGTTTATCAGAACAACTTCGCTGATTTCAGCCCCAGTGGCATCGATAAAATCTTCTTGTATGGCGAATAACTTGTCTTCTTTGAAGAAAAAATACATCTCACCAGTATTCGAGCCATAATTCGCTTCATATTTTTCAAAATACAGAGTTTCATCATCAATTCCTGCCAA
Organism: Anaerovoracaceae bacterium; assembly: GCA_041859095.1. Taxonomy (GTDB): domain Bacteria; phylum Bacillota; class Clostridia; order Peptostreptococcales; family Anaerovoracaceae; genus UBA1422. The sequence continues at coordinate 17,672 of JBHEKY010000029.1, read as the reverse complement.
TGCTTCGATACTCTCTTCCCCACTTTCGATAAATGAAAGGTCGGAATAGGCAAACGTAACATCATCATAATATGTGTCTCTGGAGTATTGTTTTAAGGTAGCGTCCACATAATAACCTTTGCCTTCTACATTCACACTTCTGCCAAGCTCAGCTCCTTGCTGGTCGGTAAATGAGATGACAAAATCGGCCCCTTTGACAGCCAATTTGATTGTATATCCATCCAAGTCACTTCCGTCATAAAAACTTCCTTCGTAATAAAAGTTGCCGCTCTGAAGCAATTGAATGGTATCATCTGATTTGTGATTATCTGCTTTTCCACAGGCCGCTAACACAATCATAATCATCAGCACAGGCATTATTTTTGCCACGCTCTTAATCGTCTTTTTCATACTTTTCCTCCTTCGTTCCTCATTTATTCCATAAGTCATTTGTTCAAACGTGCTTTATAGTATGCTCTTCTTGCTTCGGCTTCTTGATGGAGCTTAATCTCATCTTCAGTTGCCAGTATAAGAGGTTCTACCTTGCTTGGTTTGCCATCTTTTCCCATGGCGACCATAGTAAAGAAACCTGTGAGTGCCACTTTAGGTTCCGGATCATCGCCCAACAAATCTTCGACTTCTGTCGTAACTTTGACCTCCATGGTTGTGTTTCCCACATAGGCTATGGTCGCCGTGCAGGTGACTAGATTTCCAACATATACCGGTCTATGAAATTGAAGCTCGTCTACCCTGGCTGTTACCGCCTGGGACCGGGCATATTTAATGGCTGCGGTCCATGCGGTGGTATCCATCATATGCATAATAACACCACCATGCACGTTTCCTGCTACATTGGCCTGGTTTGGCATCATGATTTCACTAATTGAAATTGTTTTTTCTCTGCAGCTCATAAGGTTTCTCCTTTTATCCAATACTCTGTTGATTGCTTTTGTTTAGTCGAACAATTGTTTCTATATGTTTGGTAAATGGGAAGTTGTCAAAGGGTCTAAGATACTCCACCACATATTCTCTGCTTTGCAATTGAACTAAATTCTGTACTAATGTTTTTGGATTGCATGAAATATAGATGATTTCATCCACGCCATAGTCAATGATTTTGTTTAGCGCCTTTTCTCGGATGCCCATTCTAGGCGGATCCATAACAATGACATCCGGCTGAATTGTTATGGTTTCTAAGACCTCGAAGACATCTCCAGCTAAAAATGTACAATTGATTAAATCGTTTCGGGCTGCATTCTCTTTGGCCGCTTCTACCGCTTCTTTGACGAGCTCAACCCCGATTGCTTCTTTTGCCCTTTTGCCCATGGCTTGTGCAATGGTTCCTGTACCACAGAATAGGTCAAAAACTACCTTACCCTCCAGCTCAGAAATCAAGGTAAGCGCCTCATTGTATAAGGCTTCCACAGCCTCTACGTTGGATTGAAAAAATGAGAATGCGCTAACCTGGAATTCCAGCCCTAATATTTTTTCTAGGTAATAGTCGCGGCCATAAAGTATTTTGAGGTCATCGCAGTTTACTGCGTCCGAAATACCATCATTGATAGTACGTAATATACCTACTATTTTGATTGAAACGGGCAAGGCCAATAGCATCTCCACAAAGCCTTGTTCATCAAATTCCGATTCACTGGAAGTCACGATATTTATCAGCATTTCATCAGTTCTGACGCCACGCCGCAAAATTAAATTTCTTAACAAGCCGGTGTGTTGTTTTTTGTGATATTTGGGATAACTTTTGCAAAATTCCAATGTAGCTTCTAATACGATGTTAAAATCTTCATGAACTAATTGGCATGCTTCAACAGTGACAACAGACATAAAATTGCCTTTTCGGTGCATGCCTAATGTCATGGGACCATCTTTTACTAAATCGCCAAACGTATATTCCATTTTGTTTCTGTACCTATAACAATCTGGGCTTCCGACCATAGGTGCTAATACCTTTGGTACAATGTTATTGCTCTCTAGCAATTTCTTGATTTCGTTTTCTTTTAATTGGAGTTGCTCTTCATAAGGCATCCCCTGGTACAGACATCCACCGCACCATTCCGCGTGTTTGCATAATTCCATTTTGTCCAGCTTTCTTGCTCTATCGGTATCCATATTGTTTATAAAAATCCTTTTTGTACTGTTGAAAACGACCTTCTTCGATGGCACTTTGTATTTTCTTCATGGTATTCACGAGAAAAAACAAGTTGTGGTTGGATAGTAGCATGGAAGATAAAATCTCATCGCCTTTATATAAATGCCTTAAGTATGCCCTGCTGTAGTTTCTACAAGTATAGCAATCACAATTCGGATCTAATGGCGTGAAATCTCTTTCGTATTGAGCGTTTTTGATATTTAGTTGACCGATAGATGTCAACGCTGTGCCATTTCTAGCCAGACGAGTGGGCAATACACAATCGAACATATCAACACCGCGCTCTACTCCCTCGAACAAATAATCGGGTGTTCCCACGCCCATTAGATATCTTGGTTTATCCACCGGTAGATAATCCACACAATAATCCAACACCTGGCACATCATCTCTTTCGGTTCTCCCACGCTAAGCCCACCAATGGCATACCCGGGCAAATCCATATCTACAATCGCCTTTGCACTGATTTTTCGAAGGTCCTCGTACATTCCTCCCTGCATAATTCCGAAAAGGGATTGCATCTCAGTGTTCTTGTGCGCTTCTTTACATCGAGCCAGCCAACGGGTTGTCCTCTCCATGGATGGAACAACATATTCACGGTCAGCAGGATATGGCGCACATTCATCAAAAGCCATGATGATATCCGAGCCCAGTGCATTTTGGACTTCCATGGATTTTTCCGGTGTGAACATATGCTTTGAGCCATCAATATGAGAAGCAAAGGTCACACCCTCTTCTGTAATTTTTCGCAAATCACCCAGGCTAAATACTTGAAAACCACCACTGTCGGTTAGAATGGGTTTGCTCCAATTCATAAATTTGTGCAACCCACCAGCATCACGAATAACCTCATGGCCAGGCCTTAGATAGAGGTGATAAGTGTTGGAGAGGATAATTTCGGCACCCAAGGCCTCCACTTCTTCCGGCCTCATAGCCTTTACTGTTGCAGCGGTTCCAACCGGCATAAAAACCGGTGTCTGAATTTCTCCATGTGGGGTGCTTATGATTCCTCGCCTGGCTTTTCCATCTTTGGAAAGCAGGCTGTACGTAACAGCATGTTTCATTATACTCTCTTTCTCTCTGTACTTCATTATTTGGTTGTGGCGATTCGAACTCTAGTCATACATGCTATTCAATGAGCATAGCATCACCATAGCTGAAGAACCGATACTCTAAGTCAATTGCCTCTTGATAAATATCCAGCATCTTTTGTCTGTCGTAAAGTGCAGATACCAACATAAGCAAGGTGGATTTTGGCAAATGAAAGTTGGTAATAAGTGCATCAACAATCTTGAATTCATATCCGGGGTAAATAAAGATTCCTGTACTACCGCTTCCTGCTTCTACCCGCCATTCTCCCTGTTTATTACGAATTGATCCACTTTCAAGGGTTCGGCAGGATGTCGTTCCAACAGAAATGATTCTGCCTCCATTGGTTTTGGTTTCATTCACAATGCTTGCGGTTTCTTCTGGAATTTCAAATTCCTCAAAGTGCATCTCGTGATCTTCTACTCTTTTTGCTTTCACCGGTCTGAATGTCCCAATGCCTACGTGCAGCGTTACATACACCACCTTCACTCCGTGTGACTGAATTTGTTGAAGAAGTTCCTGTGTAAAGTGGAGTCCGGCTGTAGGTGCCGCTACAGAACCTTCTGGCACACAGTAAACCGTTTGATATCGGTCTTGATCCGTGACCGTACTAGGTCTCTCGATATAAGGCGGGAGTGGCATTGTACCAAATTCCTCTAAAAATTCCATAAATATCCCATCATAATGAAATTCCACCAGCCGAGTACCCTGATCACCAAAATCTTTGACAATCGCAGAAAATCCAGGGCCAAATTCGACCACATCACCTGGTTTTATTCTTCTCCCCGGGCGAACCATGGTTTGCCAAATATCTCCTTCTATTCTCTTAATCAGAAGAAATTCGACCTTTGCTCCGGTTCCTTCTTTAATGCCAAAAAGCCTGGCAGGCAGTACCTTGGAATTATTCAATACAAGGCAGTCTCCAGGCTCCAGATAATCAATAATATCGAAAAAATGCTTATGTTCATAAGTGTCGCTCTCCCGATGTACAACAAACAGACGAGATTCATCTCTTTTGTCACACGGTCGTTGGGCAATCAATGAATCCGGTAGGGTATAATCAAAATCGTCTACTCTCATTCTTCCTCCCGGTCCTGTTCCATCACTAACTGTTCATCGGCCAATGCAGAACCAAGGGGTTCAAGACCAATATGCCGATACGCCAGATGGGAAATCATTCTCCCCTTCTGTGTTCTATTTAAAAATCCTATCTGTATTAAATATGGTTCGTATACATCTTCGATAGTAATACGTTCTTCCCCAATTGCCGCAGCAATGGTGTCGATTCCTACAGGCCCCCCATCAAATCGCTCAATGATAACCCTAATAATCTCACGGTCTAGACTTTCTAGCCCCATGGGATCTACGCCTAACGCTTCTAAGGCGGATCTGGTTATTGCCATATCTGCCACACCGGTACCTTTGACTTGTGAAAAATCCCTTACTCTCTTGAGTAGACGATTGGCAACCCGGGGCGTTCCTCTTGAACGTTTCGCTAATTCATCCAAACTTTCTTCATCAATTTTGATGCCTAAAATTCCTGCAGACCTTTGAATGATGGTACATAGTTCTGGTCCTGTGTAGGTCTCAAATTTGCACACCACTCCAAAACGGTCCCGCAGTGGCGCCGACAGACTGCCTGCACGAGTGGTTGCGCCAATCAAAGTGAATTTCGCTAAATCCAAACGAATTGATCGGGCGGAAGGACCTTTTCCGATGATAATATCCAATGCAAAATCTTCCATGGCTGAATACAACACTTCTTCAACCGATCGATTGAGTCTGTGTATTTCATCGATGAATAGTACGTCGTTTTCGTTTAAGTTTGTTAGAATTGCAGCCAAATCTCCTGCACGCTCGATGGCCGGACCGCTTGTAATCCGAATATCCACACCAAGTTCATTGGCGATGATGTTAGCTAGCGTTGTTTTGCCCAAGCCCGGCGGACCGTAAAAAAGCACATGGTCCAAAGGTTCTCCACGCTGTTTTGCAGCTTCAATAAAGACCTTGAGATTATCCGTTGCGTTTTTTTGCCCAATATAATCAGAGAAGGTTTGTGGTCTGAGTGTTGTCTCACCACCATCTTCTTCTTTTGTGATTTTTGTGGCTGTAATCCGATCTTCGAATTCCATAGTATGTCCTCTCTTAGAATAGTTTTTTGAGAGATTGTTTGATATAAGCTTCCGTCGTCAGGTCATTGTCTATTACTGCTGCCAGAGCTGATGCAGCCTCGCCTCTTGTATAACCTAGCGCCGTCAATGCCGCAAGCGCTTCCATTCTTGGATTGTTGCCATCTAGTCCAGCATACTCAGCATTCATCTCTCCACCAATACCATCGTTTTGTGTGATGTTTCCTAGTTTGTCTTTCAAATCCAGTACAATTCTCTGAGCGGTTTTTTTGCCAATGCCTTGCGCTCGAGTTAACATTGTTGGATCCTCAAAGACAATCGCTTTTTGAATTTCATCCACTGACATGGCAGACAAAATTGATAACGCTGCCTTTGCACCTACCCCGCTGACAGTAATTAATTTTTTGAAGAGTTGCAAAGACGTCATATCACTGAATCCATATAAGCTAATGTCATCTTCACGAACAATCATCGCAGTATATACTTTTATTTCTGTGCCTTCTTTTTCGAGAAAAATATGGCTGTTTCCAGGAATCATGACTTCATAGCCTATGCCGCCTGTTTCAATCAAGACGCCTGCATCTGTTTTCATGGTTAAAATTCCAATCAAATATCCAATCATAAATACAAAGCCTCCTATTTGGTAGTATTCCTTTGTGCTTTGGACATACGTGCCCTTGCACAGGACGAGTTGCCGTGACAGATGGCAGCTGCCAACGCGTCAGCCACATCATCCGGTTTTGGTATTTTCTCGAGCTTGAGCAGATTTTTGACCATGAATTGAACCTGGCCTTTGTCCGCTCTCCCCATTCCGGTAAGCGCTTGCTTGATTTGAAGGGGTGTATATTCATCCACTGACAAGCCCGAATTAATACAGGCTAATATTGCTACGCCTCTTGCTTGGCTCACGTTAATTGCAGTTGAAGTGTTGGTATTAAAAAACAATTCTTCAATGGATGCGGCTTCCGGCTGATGCTCAGCGATAATCTCCATCAGAGAACTGTACAAATGTTTAAGTCGGTCCGGCATTTCGGTGCAGGCCTCCGTTGTAACCGCTCCATATGCAATTGCATTGAAGTGATTGCCTTTCATATCGACGATTCCATATCCTAAAATGGCGTATCCCGGATCAATCCCCAAGATTCTCATCGGCACCCTCTTTTCTCTTATTTTCTTTCTGAATTATAGCATACAAACATATGTTTGTCTATATTTGTGTTGAATTCCACTGGTGGAATGGTATAATTATGAATAAGCGTGAAAGAGTGTGCATGCTTTGAGAGAGGAGTTTTTTCAATGCGATATTCAAGACAGAATAAGGTTCTGGAATTGATTCAAACAAATGAAATCGAAACCCAGGAAAAACTATGTCAATTGCTACGAGACGCCGGTTTTGATGTGACCCAAGCAACCGTGTCAAGAGACATCAAAGAACTGCAACTCATAAAAACCCTTTCCCCCACCGGCCACTACAAATATGCCATCAGCAATGGAGATGCCGGGCCTATCTCCGATCGTTTTGTAAAAATCTTTAAAGAGACGATTACCTCAGTAAAGACAGCTGGCAACATCGTCGTCATTAAAACCCTTTCCGGCTGTGGTCCTGCTGCAGGCGAAGCCATCGATTCTTTGAATTTTTCCCACATCGTCGGTTCTGTTGCTGGAGATAATACCATCATGATTGTGGTGGACGACCCTGTCAATGTACCAGCGTTATTAGCTGATTTCGATGAATTGTTAAAGTAAGGGGACTTCTATGATTACACACATTAGTATTCGAGACTTTGCCATCATCGAAGCACTCGAGGTTGACTTTCATAAAGGATTGAACATCATAACCGGGGAAACCGGGGCGGGAAAATCCATCATCATTGAAGCTATGAATATGGCTTTGGGAGGACGCGCTGACAAAACCTACGTTCGAACCGGGGCCGACAAAGCCGTTATCCAGATGGTTGCGAGTCAAATGAACGAAGAATCTGTTCTGACAAGAGAAATTTCTTCAGAAGGCAAAAACCTATGTAAAATAAACGGTGAGATTGTAACATTAGCACAACTTAACGAATATTGTCGCACCATTACAGATGTACATGGACAGTATGCCCATCAATCATTGTTGAACCCCGAAAATCATATCAAACTAGTCGATGCATACGAAAAAGACTCTATCACTTCGACAAAAAAACGAGTTGCTCAACTATTCGATGACTTTCAAGAGGCCAGCAAGCGACTTTCTTCTTTGATTACTGAAACCAGAGACAACCGCCGAAAAAAAGATTTTATGGATTATGAACTTCATGAAATCAACCAAGCGAATCTTACTCCCGGGGAAGACAAACTTTTGGAAGAACAACTAATCTATTTGCGTAACAAAGAGCGGATTTACCAAAACTTTGAAATCGCCTATGGCATCGCACGTACCGACAGCAGATCAGCCCTGGAGGTTCTATCGGATATTCAAAAAACACTAAAACCGATTTCCGAAATGTCAAGAGATGCCGCCAACTTGGAAGATGAGTTTACAGATATCTATTATCGGGTTGAAGATTTATGTTCCAAAATCAGAGATGCAAAAGATAAAATTGTCTTTTCAGATCAAGACTTGCGAGATGTCACCGAGCGTGATGACTTTCTTGAGAATATTAAAAGGAAGTATAGCATGTCTATCGAAGATGTTATCGAATATGGTCAAAAGCTCGAAAAGGATTTGTTAAGCATTGAAAACATGGATTCAGAAATCGAAAGCCTGAATTTGGAAAAAGCTCGAATTGAAGAGATGTTACAAGAAGAATGTGCCCGCTTAACTCATCTTCGCAAGACTTCCGCCAGAAGTCTTGAAGAGAAAATAACCAACGAGTTAATCGATTTAAACTTTCAGGATGCTAAACTAAATATTAAAGTGCTTAAGCTACCTAAATACTCCAGCGATGGCATCGACAGTATTGAATTCTTAATCCGTACAAACAAAGGCTCAGACTTGAAGCCCTTGTCCAAGATTGCTTCCGGTGGTGAAATGTCTCGTATCATGTTGGCATTTAAAAGTGTCATCGGCGATTACGATAGTATCCCCACTATGGTCTTTGATGAAATCGATAGTGGCATTAGCGGTGCTACTGCAAGTGTCGTTGGAAAAAAATTAATGGAAATCTCCCAAAAGCATCAAGTCATTTCCATTACCCATCTGCCTCAGATTGCTGCTTTCGGAGATCACCATTTCCGCATTGTAAAAACTTCGGATGAGCACATGACCTATACCACCATCAAACCGCTTAGCGACAGAGAAAAAGTAGAAGAAATCGCTCGACTGCTCAGTGGAATCAACATTTCCGATACGACTGTGAAGTCTGCAAGAGAACTGATTGATTTAGCGGGAAAATTATAGTGGGAACCCCACCGATATTACATACCAATGAACTAAAAGAAAAAGCACACCGAGGTGTGCTTTTTAATTTATGCTTGCGGGTTAAGCTTCTTCTTCTTCTGTTGCTTCTTCAACAACTTCAGGAGCTACTTCTTCAACAACTGCTGGAGCTACTTCTTCAACAACTTCAGGAGCGGCTGCTTCTTCAACTACTTCAGGTGCTGCTTCGAGAGCAACTTCAGGAGCTGTTTCTTCAACAACTTCAGGTGCTGCTTCAGGTGCTACTGCAACCTCTTCTTCGAAAATTGGAGGCTCAATGGTTTCTTTGATGCTCAAGCTGATTCTCTTGTTTTCTTTGTCAATCTCAAGAATCTTTGCTTTCACAGTATCGCCAACGGAGAATTCATCATTGATGTTACCAATTCTCTTGTGGTTTACTTCCGAGATATGAACAAGTCCATCAAGACCCGGCTCTAACTCGACGAAACAACCATATTCTTTAATCTGCACAACTTTGCCTTCTACAACGTCGCCAACCTGATACTTGTCATCAATGACAGCCCAGGGTTCCGGTTGAGTTTGCTTCAGACCCAATGAGATTTTGCCTTTTTCGCTATTCATTGAAAGGACCTTGACTTGAATAGTCTGTCCAATCTTCAGGATTTCCTGTGGGTGTTTTAGCTTGCCCCAGGAAATTTCTGAGATATGGAGCAGTCCGTCAATGCCGCCGATGTCTACAAACGCGCCATAATCGGTGAAACGCATGACAGCGCCTTCTACGATATCTCCAACTTCAATGGTGCTCCAGATTTCTTCCATAAGCTTCTGCTTTTCTTCTTGCAGATGTGCCTTGCGAGAGAAAACTGCCTTTCCTCTTCTCTGATCCACTCGTGAAACACGGACACTCAGAGTTCTTCCTACAAATTCGGCAGAGTCTTCTACGAATTTGTCGGAAAGCTGGGATAAAGGAATGAATCCCTGTACTTCCTTGTATGCAGCAATGACGCCGCCATTAACTTGCCTGAGTACATTAACGTCAATTAATGTTCTGTTTTCGTATGCATTGTTAATTTCATCCCAATGCTCAACAGCTTCCAACTTCTTTCTGGAAAGAAGTATGCTGCCGTCTCCATCATCGGTTTTGATGACTTTGGCGTGAATTTCGTCCCCAACATGAAATAGTTCAGTCAATTTTTGATCAGCTTCCATTTTGATTTCTTCTTTAGGAATGATCCCGTCTTTTTTGCATCCAAGATTGACGATGATTTCTCTGTCCGTCACTTGGTGAATGGTCCCGGTTACCATTTCGCCGCCTCTTGGCAGTCGCATTGACTTCTCGATTTCTTCCATAAAGTCATTCATGCTTAGTTCGTTGTTTTCGGTGATTTTGTCACTCATATTAGAAATAACCTCCTCAATTGCTCCCTCAGGCGTCGATGCGCCTGCGGCAACGCCTATTTTATTATATTTTTGTATTTTTTTCAATGGTAAATCGTTTATATTTTCAACAAAATAGGTTTCCGGGCAATATTTTCGAGCAATTTCGAATAGTTTTTTGGTATTCGAGCTTTGATGGTCTCCCACAATCAACATTAAGTCCACTATCTTCGCGGTCTCTTCGCATCCCTTTTGTCTTTCGGTAGTAGCTTTGCAGATGGTGTTTTCTATTTCGGCCAGCAAACCATTTTTTTTAAATACTCGGCTTATCTCGTCTAACATTTCCTTTTGAATTGTTGTTTGTGCCACAACAAATAGATTGTTGCCTTGCACTTTTTCTGCTTCGGCAGCATTGGCTACCACAATTGCACAGTTTTCACACCACCCGTTTACGCCGATGACTTCAGGATGATTCCTGTCACCTACAATCACCACTTGTTTCCCGAGCTGATGTGCTCGCTGCACATGATCGTGAATGCGTTTTACATAGGGGCATGTGGCGTCTACAACATGTAATTCCCGAGATGCCGCTTCTTCATAAAAGGATTTCGGTTCTCCATGGGAACGTACAATAACTGTCTCGCCTTCAACCGCTTGTTCAAGTTTCTCAATCACGTCAATTCCTTTCAGGCGAAGTTGTTCCGTCACATTCTTGTTATGAATGAGCGATCCTCTTGAATGAATTGGTTGTCCTTCGCACTGAACTGCTGCTTCTTCCGCCTTTTCGATGGCTTGTTTCACACCAAAGCAAAAACCGGAATGGGGTGCTCGTATAATGGTTTTCATTTCTTTTTATCCAAGCTTTCTAGATATTTTTTGAAGGCGGCTTCATTGCCGTTTTCGGTGGGGTTGTAATATTTGACAGCTTCTTTGTGTAGATTGTCTGGTAGATACTGCTGTTTCACATAACCACCGAACTGATGGGGATATTTATATTCCAGACCGATACCACGGTCCTTTGCACCATCATAGTGTCCATCTTTAAGGTGCAGCGGGACATCATCAATGGTTTTGCTTCTCAAATCTGCCACTGCGGCGTCCAGTGCCATGTATGCGCGGTTTGACTTCGGGCAGGAAGCTAAAAGTACCACCGCTTCAGCCAACAGGATTCTTGCCTCCGGAAATCCCACCATATGGGAGGCAGAAACGCATGAAGTGACAATTGATATCGCATTGGGATATGCCATGCCTACATCTTCTGCTGCAATCACCATCAGCCTTCTACCAATCATCATTTCGTCGGCACCACCTTCAATCAGTCGAGCCAAGTAGTGTATTGAAGCATCCGGATCGCTGCCTCGTATGGATTTTTGAAGCGCGGACAGCAGATTGTATTTATCTTCACTTTTGTCAAAAAAAGTCGTTTGTTGTTGCATGGCTTCCCGGACAAATGCCAGGTCAATGAGCCCATCATCGTTCAGATTGTCCAAAATGAACCCCATGGCATCCAACCCGATTCGTGCATCGCCGTTGCTCATATCGGCCAACACAGCTAATGCCTTTTCATCTACTTTGAGTTCCATATTCCCAAACCCTTTTTCTTTGTCTTCAAGGGTGCGTTGAAGTATCTGTAATACCTCTTCTTTATCGAGTCTCTTAAATTCATAAATGCTACGTACGCGGCTGATAATAGCGTTATTGACTGCAAAGTAAGGGTTTTCTGTGGTGCTGCCGATAAAACGCAGTACACCCTCTTCTAGGGCCTTTAGAAGAGAATCCTGTTGCAGCTTGTTCCACCGATGAAATTCATCCACATAAACATAGGTCTGTTCCTTTTGTAACCCAAAAAACTTTAGCTTTGCCCTCTCAATCAGTTCTTTTAGCTCTTTGACTCCAGTCGTGGATGCGTTGATTTCAACAAAATCCGCATCCATTTCTCTGGCGATAATCCTGGCCAAGGTTGTTTTCCCTGTTCCGGATGGCCCAAAGAAAATGGCGGAATCAAAAGTTTTATTTTTGATTGCGTTATATAGCAAAGAACCGGGATACATAAAGTGTGTTTGCCCAACAAAGTCATCTAAACTGGTGGGCCGCATCTTTGTCGATAGTGGAATCATTCCAATCTCCTGTCATAGTATTTAATTAGTCTGAATTCATATATATTATAATCTACAAAGCAAATCGGCACAATCAAAAAGCGAACGGTTTTGCCGCTCGCTTTTTGAACTTAATTGTATCGGTTAATTGTATCGGGTAAGGTCTAAATTAATTAGTCGTTGGTTATTTCCTTTTTTCTGAAAGCGATGGGTGCAATTGCACCAGCAACACCCAGCATTGCCAGGAATAGCCAGAGGCCCATATTAGAGTTATCTCCAGTTAATGGGAACTCTTCCGATTTAAATTTATTGATAATGTTAACTATGCTACCCTGCTCTGTGATAACAACCTTTGCATTGTCAATTGTAATTTCAAATCCAAGCGTTTCAACTGTTCCTACAAGTGGTACTCCGTTTACATCGGTTTCAGCGACATAGTAGGTATCTTCTACAAACAGAGGCTCGCCCAATTTGTCTTTGTCAAATGTTACGAATGCGGTTGCTGTACCATTCATTTTGATAGCCTTTACTTCAGATGCAAGGTTTTTCAGTTCTTTGTCTGTGAACAATGCAACATAGAATGTTCTATTGCTTGCAAACGGCTTGTCATCTACCATAACGGTTTTGTTTACACGAATGGTGCCTTCACCCTGAAGTGGTAAATCTTCTGGATCAAATGTATTGGTAATGACAGCAGAACCTCTCATACCATCCGAGGACAGTGCTACTTGGTTGCCTTCATAATTAATTTTAATCCAGTCAGGAATAATTGGTGTTGTGATTGTTCCATCCGCAGCTGTCTCGATGATATTCCCTGCCGCATCTGTTTCATATACATAATATGTCTTATTCAGATCCAGTTTGTCAAAGAATGCGCTAGCGGGTGCAGATCCAACTACATTCAGATCCTTAACATCACTTACTTTGACCATTGTTCCTTCTTCTTCTTCAAACAGTGCAACATGGAACACATAGCTTACAGTAACTGCAGGATCATCGGTTAAGACGATCATGTTCTTTGTGACAGTTATGGATCCAGGGCCTTCATATGAATTGTTGAAAACTTGACCTTCATCATAGGAGGCTCTTGCAACTAATGTATTGTCATCACCTTCGGTAACAACTACGGTTACTCTGATTACATCTGTATCATAGGTGAATCCGGGAACGTTTCCATCAATTTCACTAATGTCATAGATATATGTTCCAGGTTCTGAGAAAACAATACTTGAGAAAGGTATCATAGGGCCAACGTTCGATTTGGTTTCAGTGTATGTTGCAGTTCGGGCGTCGGATTGTACAACCTGTGTGATTGTGAAATCGAACATACCTGTTTCAAGCGTTTTTCCTGTAAGTACTTTTGTTACACTGGGTGTCCAAGTGCCTGGCAATTCGGGTGTATCAATGTAGTAAATTTTAATGACATTGTTTGCGCCATCCTGAATGATATCTAAAGCGATGTTGGTATTGTCATTGCCATAAACTGTAGTGACATAATCATAACCAGGGAATGTTGGTGCAACAACGGTAACAGGTGTTCTTCCAGCAATTGCAGCTTGAGTTGTAGTCATCGAAGCATTGATTGCTCCGTCGAAGTAATACTCAACTGTGTAATGTTCTACTTGCAACGTTGGATCCACAAACGGGATGCTTTGAGGGACTTCGTTGGCATCTGTGTATTCGAGTATAGCTTGATGGTTGGTTAACACGTCAGTAACATTGTCGCCAACACCATCAGCATTGATACCCTGAATCTGTACATAATAGGTCAATGTGTAAGTGCCTTCTTTGATATCTCCCGTTGTCAAAACCCAGTTGAAGGTTTCTGTGGAAGCATCATAAGTTGCTGTACTAGTAACTCCAGCAGGTTCGGTGTGCACAACTGGATGACTTGCATCAATCAATGCTCTAAATTCATAGTAGTTTCCACCTGACATGTCCGTGTCATAACCCATGGGGTCTGTCACGACTGCGCCTTCACCAGCGGCTTGTTCAATGATACTTGTTCCAATTGTATTGAAAGCAACAGTCAAATTATCCGATGCCATGAAGAACTTCGAGGCACTACTTGCTACGGATTTCATGACCTTCGCAGCTGTTGAGGTTGCACTCATATCAAAGCCAACAGAATAAATGGTGGTTCCTGCCTTTTTGGCAAGCAAAGCTTCCGATACTGAACCAAAGCCATGATTGTTAATCCACGCACTACCTATCTGATAGCGACTATCTGTGCCGCTGTTTGGTAAGCTATAGTTATAATTCGCATTTAGTATATTGCCATAATCAAATGCTGATAGGACTGTTGGCCACGTTACACCATCATAATTCAGAGCTGTATCTGCTGGTGTAAAAGGTCCGCCGGCAGTGCCTTTATAACTTCTGTTTGGTTCTCCATCACTTAGAACAACCATAATTTCATTGTCCGCAACAACAGTATTTAATAATGCCTGTCCTTTGCGGATTCCGTCTTGGATGTTTGTTCCATTCGCTGTGCTAGTGCTTTGAATCTTATTTTTTAATGTTGTGGCATTGTCGCTGAATGGATTGCTCGTTGCTGTGTTGTTAAATGTAACAACGGCAAGCTGGATATCTCCTTGGAGTGCCAGCATCTGGTCCACAAAAGCCTTTGCTTTGTTTCTTAGTTCAGTTAGCTTGGATCCATCCATGCTCCCCGAATAGTCTAAAACAAGAACAATTCTGGTTTTCAGGGGTGTGGTTACTGTTGTCTCTATGTCTTGACTGTTGACGGTGAGTTTCACTTTTGCGATACCTAGGTCTTTGTCAACCCAATCCGCTCCAACTACTTCTTTGTCAACTGTAATCGGTGGAGGAGCAGTTGCAGCCTGTGCGTCCATCTGTGAAAATGGCCCAGCAAAGCTTGCAAAGATCATCGTGATGCAGACGATCCATGAAACTGCTATCCTCTCTCTTTTGTTTGTTATCATGTTCATTTCCGTTCTCCCTTCTTTGTGACTTTTTTGCTATTTTCTAACAAAAAAGCTACCACTTTTCAAAATTGAGAAACGGTAGCTGGCTGTCTTGGTTGAATTCTTACTTTAAGTCTCCCCATGATCGCGTGAGGTCAATCCCAAGACCCTTTAGCTTTGCGTCACAGCCTCACAGCTGCTTTGCCTTTGTCGTTATCGTATTAATTGCATTTTTGCTAAAATAAAAACTGCCAAAAAAATGTACTTCAATGGCAGCTGGCTGTCTTGTGATAATGCAACCCCTGATGTGCATCCTTCAAGACCCTTTAGTTTTGCGTCACACTCTCACAAGTGCTTTGCTATTTTCATCTCTGTTCCCTGTGATATTAAGATATCTTTATAATACCCATATGTCAAGAAAAATAACACAAAAAAACACAAATAATACATCATTTATAAAAAATTTCAAAAAACAAAAAAAGCGAAAGAATCATCTCCAAAGGGAAAAACCCGATTGGCGCCGCAGCCTCTCGGGTTTTTCCTTTGTATTTTGTAGCAATTTCTTGCCCTTTTGACTATTTTACCATGACCAACTGTATTGGTTATAGGTTCTACTGATATCGGTGCTAGAAATACTGTTGAATTGACTAACAACAAAAGCATAAGTTTCTGGACGTTCTGCCATGAGTTTTGTTGCATCTTCTAGATAGTTTCTATAGGACTGTGCAAAGTATTCCTGTGCATTCGATGTGATATATGCTGCATTGGAACCGGTGTACAAGCTTTTTTCTCTCGCATAAATACCAGCAAAATCTGAGCTTCTTGATGGCATATTCTTTAATACATCCAGGAAGTGACCCATTTCGTGTCTAAAGGTACTTACGCTGATGGATCTCATTTCGATGGAGTGTTTGCTTGTGCTGAAATATCCCAAATACGTTGAATTTGGATTTATTACGATTTGGAATGCCAATTGGTCAAAAGCGTCAATCAACGCAGAATGTACACTACTTTTTAATGAACTGAAGTCGCTGGTTGCTGGTGCAGGTGTAGGTGCAGGCGTCGGTGCTGGTGTCGGCGCTGGCGTGGTAGTTGTTTTCGCTTTCGCTGTAGACGTTGCAGTTTTAGCCGGCGCTGCTGCCGGTTCTGTTGTAATTGCAGATTGATCTGCAACCGCAACTTCCTGTGTGCTCATTGTTGCTGCTGCAACCTTAGCATCCATTTTTGCAATTTGCATATCGCTGACTTTTTTTACGGTGAAATTGGTAGCGGCTTCATTTTGTGATTCTGCTGGAGTGACAGTCGCCGAAGCAATAATCGTTCCAACCATTAGTGCACCGTTAATACAAACCAGTGAAATCAATATCATAATTAGTACTCTCATACTTTTTTTGTATGTGCCATATTTCTTTTTCATTTTGTTTTCCTCCCGAATCCTTCGCTTCAAAATACTTCCAGGAAACGAAACAGCGACTGTCCTGGGGTCTCAGGTGGACAGTCGCTGTACTCAAACAAATGAATTGTAATTGAGTTTATTGATAACTAACGTGTTATCAACGGCAACCGGCTGTCGTACCTTTCGGCTTAGACCCTTTGGCTTTGCGTCACCGGATTTCTCCGGTTTTGCTATTTCGTTATTCAATTGGTGGTGCTGGATATCTTCACTCGGGCTTACTTTGGGAGTAAAAAAACCACTCAGAGTATCTCTTAATGGCCGCTGTATCGTGATGTAGATCCATACACATTGTTCATGCGGCAACCGGCTGGCATATCTTTCGATTTAGCCCCTTGGCTTTGCGTCACAGCCTTTCGACTGCTTTGCCATTACTGAATACTTATTTATGTATGAAGAATATTACATTAAATGGAAAAAGTCAAGTGTTTTTATATAAATGCCTGTATTAATTACCAAATACTTAAAACTTATAAATCAAGTATATAATTATATGCCATATTTGTCCAAAAAACACTTCAAAATCGGCATTTTCAAAATTGTCTATATTTTGCAACATTTTAAAATATTTTGTGGACAAACCAAAAACCTTACGATATAATTACGTCAATACTGCAATATTTTATTGGTTCGGTCATCTAATTGGAGTCTTGCACACAGGTGTTCCCCTCTTATGAATCGCCCCATAAAATTATCAAGTATCCCGTATTAATATGATGGAGGAACATTAAAATGGAAGAAAAAACACTTGTATGCCAGGATTGCGGCAAAGAATTCGTTTTCACAATCGGCGAGCAGGAATTTTACAAGGAAAAGGGATTCGACAACGAACCAAAAAGATGTAAAGAATGCAGAGACAAGAAAAAGGCCGAAAAAAGAGGCTACAATCGGTAACCGCTTTACAAAACAACAAAACCTGCCAATATGCAGGTTTTTTGGTTCTTATCATCTGGTTGCATATATTATATTATATATCAAAGTAGTAAGTATCAAAATTTATAAGTTATTCATTTAATATTATAGAAGCTGCCTATCGATGGCTTGATGAAAAGGATCTTGCACCTTACGGTGCATTTATTGCAAAAGAAGCTAAAGAAAA
>JBHEKY010000039.1:0-100452 GCA_041859095.1 Anaerovoracaceae bacterium | reverse complement strand
CGATTCCGTCATAGACCTTGCTGGCGCTGTCAGCGGTGATGCTGATGGGCCTGGCCGTGATGGTCACGGTCCCGCTTCCGGTCCTGTCAAGGTAGTTGGGATTGGTCACCTTCACATACACTGTTGTTGCCGGGGTCACATCCGTGAACATCGGTAGCGTCGTGCTAAATCCGCTTCCACTTGTCAGGCTGTAGCTGACCACATCCCCAGCGATCAGGCCGCTTACGGTAATGCTGTGGGCGGCTCCGTCATAGACGCCGCTGTAGCCCGTGACCGTCAGGGGAGATATTTTATAACCAAACCATACCGTTTGAGTTGGTGCAGACGATTGCAGGTATACTGGCACCGATACCGCCGTTCCGGTGGTATCATTCCAGGTGAATAATGAATACTCATATCCGCTTATCGCTTCCCGTGTAACATGATATGTTTGGTTATAATCCAAAGGTGCATTAGGATAACTGGTATCGAACAATCTGTATGCAAGATCAGGGCGTTCAACAACTACCCCTGAAGAATTAATAGGCTGGCCAATATTATTTACCAGATATCCTTTCATCAGTATGCTTCCGCCACCGATGGAAACTTCTGGTATTGGGAAATCCTCCGATGCAGGCTCCCCATTAGCATCATCATAGGTTAAAGTGGTCGTTTGATTTGTTGGATAAATGATGTTAACATCAGCACCGGCTTTAATCTGGATAAGGTAAGACATTGTTGCATTGGATCCCTCAACAATATTGCCAACATTCCAGCTAATTGAATTGGTTGTTGGAATGCTGACAGTGCCTTGTGACACTTGGATCCCACTTGCACTGCTTATCAGATTAAACATTTCTCCCATTGGATCACTTACCCTACCGCTGCTGGCTGCAAAAGCAATATTTCCAGCTATTTCAGAAAAAACTGTGCTCAATGCGGTAAGATCATTGGTTATCTCATAATACCCACTATTTTGGCATTGATTTAAAACATACTGCCCGTTTGTCCCCGCATTTAAGGCAATAGAATAAATATCAGTTCCACTGGCCTTTGCCAATCCAGCTTCGTATATAGTTGGTACACCATTGTTGGCTGGGAAAGTTGTTGCAAATGGACCATGGTTATGTCCTGCAAACGTACAAGGCATTTGATATGTGGAATTTTCATTTAATAAATAGCTCGAACCGCTACCAACAATATTGGTATAATTAATTCCTGTTATCTGAGGGTCGGAATAGGTAAAAGTTGGAGTCGAATTTTTATTGTGTGTATTCATGGTTATCCCACTAACATTGCTGACCCGATAACTATAGGTTGGTTCTCCATCTCCCAATAAAACCATGAATTTGTTATCCGCTGTGGAGGCGCCTAACAACAATTGAGCCTGGTGGATTCCTGCCTGGATATTTGTTCCACCTAAGGCTGATATCCCTCCAATTGATGTTTTTAAATTAGTTTTATTGTCGAAGGTTGTAAAGTTCGCCACCATATGCTGAGTTTGATCAAAAGAAACAACTGCAATTCTAGTTGTTCCGTCTTCCAGTAACAATTGATCAACAAATTCTTTGGCTGCTGCAATGGTGTTGGTCATTTTAGGTCCTGCCATACTTCCCGACTTGTCAATCACCAACACGACGTCACTGGTTGTAGAGATATTTTTCCCTTCTATTGTCAGGGTAATCCTCCACTGATTGGATGATCCTGGTACAGGTTCAGCCACTTTTGTCAGATTAATAGCACCTGGATTCGGCCAGATAAAGTCACCGCTGCTGGTTGACACTGCTGCCATCCTGGCAAGCCTTTGCTGCGCTGGGTTATAGAAATCGGGAGCATCCATATCTCCGTCTGAGAACTCAGTCAAATTATCCGGATTATCTCCAATAATGTCTACAACTTCTTCCTTGTTAGTCAGATCACCAACA
This sequence comes from Anaerovoracaceae bacterium, assembly GCA_041859095.1. Lineage (GTDB taxonomy): Bacteria > Bacillota > Clostridia > Peptostreptococcales > Anaerovoracaceae > UBA1422. The sequence continues at coordinate 98,548 of JBHEKY010000039.1, read as the reverse complement.
GGTGGCTCCAGGGTTCTCGGTAGGACATTAATTTCAACCTTACCCACGGAGGTCCCATTTCGACCGTCGCTGATTTCATACTCAAAGGAAGCTGTTCCGGTAAAATCCTTATCCGGCGTAAAAATACAAATGGAATCATCGCCTATCACAACGGCCCCATTCATTATCGAAGTGACCGTGGTAATAGTCAGACTGTCCTGATCAATATCGCTGTCATTGGTCAAAACAGAGATTTTAACAGGGGTGTTCATTTCTATTTCCACAAAATCCGGCAGCGCTATTGGCGCAATATTCTCGGTTACCGTTGTCCCTGGCGCTGAGACTATGGCTTCCGGTGATGCAATATTCACACCAGAATCCGATTCATGTGCAGGAGTTTCAGTCCCCGCATACCCAACTCCCCCAAATCCGCTGAAAATCATTGCCAGACATAAAATAAAAGATATCCATTTATAATTTTTCATGTTCATTGGTTGTTCCTCCCTTCCTCGAAATTTTATTCCCATTCCAGTCAACCCTCCTTTCTGTGGATCACAAAAAAACCGACCATTCTGGTCGGTTACGCTATTAGCTCTCTTCGATCTGGGGGAATGCGTCCATATTAATCCCAAATCATTGCTTCCATAAATTACAATATTCCCTTTTTTTAAATATATCACAACAGCATTCCCGTAGTCAAGTCCCGCTTGCTTTTCTTTACCTATATTCCATAACGATTCGACATTTTTCGTTTATCCGAGCCGGTTTTTAACTGTTTATAGAGCGTTATTATCTTAAAATCTCTTAATAATTCCCCTTAACTTGCATCTTTGACCCTCCCGATCATGGGCACGGTCTTCAGCTTGGATACGCCGTGGGGGGATATGGTTTTGATTTCCTCTGTCAGATCATTTCCAGCGGTAAATCCGTTGTGCTGGCCGTTTCTCCATCGAGAGACCTTGGAAACATCATAGATGTCTCCGTCGACGGCGATATAGGCCGGTCTACCCTCTTTCCCGTCAAATTGGGCAAGTTCCTCCAGGGTCAGTTCGATCAGGTCTTCCTCCGGCACCGGATCCGGCCCGCCGCAGCCCGTAACCATCAGGCAGGTCGCCATTGTTAAAATAAGGAAAGCAGCTAATATCCATTTATTTTTCACCTTCGTCTCCTCCTATTCCACTAATACCAAATTAACATTCGAATGTAGTTCGATCTATGCCTTAATCCCAGTTCCGTACGTGGTCAGGTCGTCGTCAAAGAGCATGGGTGCCGATTGCCACCAGGAGGAGCACGGCAACACTTCGGTGGATTCGCAGCCAAGTCTTCCCCTTTTTTTTCGCTTTATAACCGTAGATTCCCAAGGCTACCTGAAGAAAAAGGAGGGAAGCAGCCAAGGCGCCGGTTAAACTGATTCCGTAAATTAGAAATTGGTTGGTTGCATGACTTAGCAGGACAACAATGGTGAGCAGCCCGAACAACTTGTGATTTTTAACAATGAATTTCATCAGAAGAGAAAAAACTTTCGCCACGGCCTTGTTCTTATTGATAATTGCTCTGAGTTTTCTATTAGCAAGCTTTACGAAGTAGTTCAGGACTGTTAAACCATAGAGGGTGATGATTGTGTAACCGAGAAATTCTCCTAAATCCGTACTCATCTTCTGTTTCCTCCTTTTAAGTTTTAGCTATCTGGGTTTTCCACCATTATACCTTTTTAATAGGCAAATGGAAACCCAGATAAATGGGAGGAGAAATTTCATATAGATTCCTCTACCAGTTCAGAAAAGGAAGAATATAGATTATTAATATGGAATTCCTTGCAGAGATTATGGAACAGCTCCATGAGAAGGAGGTTACCCATTAGTTGGGTGACTGACCACAAACAAAAAAGCCTGCGGCGGAGTACGCCTACAGGCTCATTTTTTTGGAGGCGACACCCAGATTTGAACTGGGGAATGGAAGTTTTGCAGACTTCTGCCTTACCACTTGGCTATGTCGCCACATAGGGCCGGAGCTTCCGGCCTATGGGTTTGGTTTATTGGCTAGGGTAGAAGGATTTGAACCTTCGAATGACGGAATCAGAATCCGTTGCCTTACCGCTTGGCTATACCCCAATGTTTGTGAAATGGGGTGGGCGATGGGATTCGAACCCACGCATGCAGGAGCCACAACCCTGTGTCTTGACCACTTGACTACGCCCACCAGGTTATTGAAAAAAAATGGCGATCCGGATCGGGCTCGAACCGACGACCTCCAGCGTGACAGGCTGGCATTCTAACCAACTGAACTACCGGACCGCGAAAAAAATGGTGGGCGCTATAGGGCTCGAACCTATGACCCTCTGCTTGTAAGGCAGATGCTCTCCCAGCTGAGCTAAGCGCCCATTATTTTGGTAGCGGTGAGTGGACTCGAACCACCGACCTTCCGGGTATGAACCGGACGCTCTAGCCAACTAAGCTACACCGCCACACTTCGATCAACAAAATGACCGCATTAGTTATAGTACCATTTGAACATCTTCATGTCAAGGTCATTTTGTCTCGAAAACAGCCGAATTTTATCCCCTGCTATAGGAGAATGTACCTTTTCAAAATCCCCGATCTACGGTAGAATAAAATAGCTAAGGAGAGGTGTGAGATGTCAAAAAACATTTTGGTCCTGGTGGGAATCGTATCGTTGGTTCTACTGATGTTTGGTTTTTATGGATTCATTGAAAACCAAACGAAATTAGTGGGTTCTTATTCTTCTCATACAATAATCAATGGTGTTGATTGCTCAGGATTGTCAATAGACGAGGCTGACACACTGCTGACAAAAGAATGGAACAGCAAGACATATGTTATCAACGCTGACGGGAAATATATCGGTAACCTTCGCAATCTTACTTTTGAATATGCAATCGCTGACCAGCTACACCGTGTCCAGGTACACAGTAGTATGTCTTCTCTGTTAACATGGCTGCCACAGGAGCACGGCCACATCTATCTCCCCATGACAATCAACCATGTGGATAAAGCTTTTCTAGAACAGCTGAATGATCTTCGCTTATTGAAGCAACCCCATTACGTAGAAACAAAAAATGCTTATGTTGACATGTCGACGCCTTTCTTGCCTATCGTGAAAGAAGTCTATGGCAATCAAATCGACAAAGAAGTGCTCTTTGATAAGATTATTTCTGATATTGAAATGGGTGTTTTCGTTTTAAATGCCGCCAAAGATGACTTCTATGTCAAACCTACCGTTTTCTCGGATGACCCACAGCTGCTAGCCGACCAAGAAATCTTCAGAAAATATCTGGGTTTTGAAATTACCTATCAATTCGGTGATCGGCAAGAAACTCTGACCCCAGAAAGGCTCCAAAAATTGTTGACATACAGCAATGGCAAGGTGACCATAATAGAAGAACAAGTTGCCAGAGTAATTCAGGATTTAGCAACAGAATACGATACCGTTGGGAGCACGAGACTGTTTCAGGCTACAACAGGCGGTCTGGTATCCGTTCGTGGCGGAAGTTATGGTTTTCGATTGGATCAGGATGCAGAGTTTCTATGGCTTCTCACTGCTCTTGAAAAAGGCGAAACCGAATTTCGGACGCCGGAATATTTGCAGGAAGGAAGAAGCCGCAACAAAAATGACATCGGTTCCTCTTATGTGGAAATTGATCTCAGCGCTCAGCACTTGTGGATATATCAGCAAGGCAAAGTGGTTCTTTCAACCAATGTGGTGACCGGGAATGTTTGGAGAGGCAAGGGTACGCCAACAGGCACTTACTATGTCTTCGCAAAACAGCGTGATCGCATTTTAAGGGGTCCGGATTATGACGGAACCGAATATGCCAGCCCCGTGTCCTTCTGGATGCCTTTCAATCAGGGAATAGGTCTGCATGATGCACCTTGGCGATCATCGTTTGGCAACAGCATCTATCTAAGAAATGGAAGCCATGGATGTATCAATATGCCGCCTGCTGCTGCAAAGGTAGCATATTATCAAGTAGATATTGGTTTCCCCGTGATTGTCCACGACTAATCACACAATAAACGACCCATTAAACAGTGACGCTTAATGGGTCGTTTTTTTCCTTTGTTTTTTAGGAAGGTTGCATCGCACCAAACAAGACGAGCCATGCAAGAATGGATTTTGCAACCAAACTCAGCACGATATAGACCCTTTCCCCATATAAGTAGTCCTTCCATTTGCCAACACCCTTATATTGTAGCACCATATTGACCGGAAAGGTATTGAATGCGACAAAATATGTTCCAACGATGGCCCATACAAACCATGGTACCATGCTAAAGTTGCCCGAGCCGAACATATACAGTAAAATGGCAACCCAAGGTGCGATACCGGCCAGAGATCCCCAAATGAAAGGTCCCCAGTTGACACTTTTCTTTTCTGTGCCAGCATTCAATTGTTCCATGACAAGTCCAAAAAGATTCATTGTGGCGTTTACAATAAAGATCAAAGTCAAGGAAGCGATATCATAAATACCAAACAAAGTGCTAATCAATACAATCATGATTGATGAACTGATGGCATATTCAAACCATCTAAATTTGTTAATGCCCTTTTCCAGGTCACTATAATAAGTTTTGCTGTTGAGCACAATGATACAGTGGGCAATGGCTGAAACAAACAAAAAGCAAGCAACTAACATGCCAAAGGGCAATTCAAATAAAGCCTTGGCAGCTGGTTCCAGGCTTTGGGTTACCGGGTTAAAATACAAATAGTTTTGTGTAATGGTTGGCTGAAACTCGGCGATGGTCTGAATGACACTGGTTGCCAAGAAAAACATTATGATAGCTTGTACCAGATGCAAAAAACCCATAATGAAGTTGAACTTTTTTAATTTTTCCAGTTTGATTCCCATATCTATCTCCTCCTATTAATGAAAATTTAATACTTTATTCTACCCACTCATCAAGAGACAAAACACTCGTTGGGGTGATAGAAATGAAGGGGTTAAATTTGGTACCACTTCCGCTTCGGTGCGGCTTCTTCTCCCTTATCTGGTGCTTCCGTTGGTTCTCCTTCAGATAACTGTGATTCTACGGTTGATTCTGTCTTGAGGGCTTGTGCTACCGTATTTTCCTCAGTCGCAGTCGGAGCATTTTTAGCAATCTCAGCATCAAGCATGATTTTTAGTTGCTTGACTTGTGTCTCAAGACCAGCTATTGATTTTTTTGAGCCCGCGATTTTTGACTTGTCTTTGACCCATCGGATGGCTCCAAAAAGCACAGCAATCAGGGCACCTGCCACAGCAGAAGTTAGAATTACCAATGCCTGTGACACCTGCGCAAATTCAAATGTTAAAAATTGGACTTCCACTGCTTCTGCGTTCTGCATGGTAAACACAGCGACCAAGAGCGAAAATATTAACACAAGAACAAATTTCCAATCCATCATTATTCTCCTTTCATATTAGGTATTACCATTTATTCCAAAGCTTCGTTATTTTGGCAAGATACTTTTCTTTCTTTCCCCGAGAACCGGTTGTTGTCAACTCGCTGTTGTACCATTTGATATTCCGTAATCCCACACCCTTCAACATCACCTTGTCTATAAACCCTTTTAGGATTGCAGGGATGTTATACCACCAAATCGGAAAGATGAGAATCAATTCATCAGTATCTTTTAAGATGCTTTGATATTTCTGAACCAGAGAATCAGCGTGCTGGCCCTTCGAATACAAGGCCAATTCCGACTCCAGCATAACTGGATTAAACCCGTCCTTGTTTAAATCAATTACCCGATATTCTATCTGGTGCTTGTCAAGTTCAAGTATTACTGCATCAAGGATGGCTTTGTTAAAGCTGCCATGCCAAGGGTGGGCGAAAATAATGGTTGTATGCATAATTCTGCTCCAATCCTAAAAAATGTGAGTCACTGCCAACTGATTCGTTTTCATTCTAACAGCATTGGTTTAAGAAATCTACCCGACAATCTCGCCAAAAACGGCAATCAAACTATTTCTTCAAGTATCTATCAAATTGTCTCCTTTTCAAAACCTTAGTTATACGGTAAAATATAATGAAAAGGAGAGATATTAATGCAAAAAGGAATTCTAGTCCTTGCGAGTCTTTTTTCAGCCATGCTACTTGTGCTGGGGATTTGGGGGTTTATTGAAAAACAGAATATTGAATCCGGTCTCTTTCCTGTCAACACAACGATGAATGGCTTGGATTGTTCGGCATTATCGATTGATGAAGCCAACCGTGTTCTATCAGCAAAGTGGAATAGTCGTGAATTTGTTATCAACACAAAGGGGCAGCCACCCGAAATTTTGTCAGATATTAACTTCGAATACAAGATTGCAGCCTCTGCAAAAGATGCATTGGTTCATAGTTGCCTCAATCCGCTGTTTTGGTGGATTGCCAAAGAATACCACTCTTTTCATGCTGATATGCAGATTACTAAGACAAACTCGGAATTCGTCAATCAGTTTAATAGCCTGGACTTGATCATAAATAGCAATAACAGTAGCAACAAAACAACGAACGCATACATTGATATGTCCACCCCGCAGTTGCCCATTGTTGCTGAGGTATATGGAAATAATATTGATCAGGAGAAACTCCTTCATGAAATTCTCTCAACAATCGAGACAGGTACATTTGAGATTGATATTATTGAATCCGACTTTTATGTTACTCCGACCGTTTTCTCCGACGATTCTGGTTTACTAGCAAAACAAGAATTTTATCGAGAATATCTTTCTTTTACAATTACTTATGATTTTGGTTATAATCAAGAAGTGATGTCCCCTGAGGACCTTACAAATATAATAAGTTACCAAAATGGCAAGGTATTTGTTCATAGCGATAAAGTAAGCGAATATATCAAAAACTTAGCTGGCAAATACGACTCTGGTGGAATTTCAAGATCTTTTGTGGCAAATGGAACCAAAGTATCGGTCTACGGCGGGGATTACGGTTACCTGATTGATCAGGCTGCTGAAATCAAGTGGTTGACAGAGGCTTTGCAGAATGGTAAGTCCGCCACTCGTGTGCCAAAATACATCCCAACAGAAAGAAGCCGTAGCAGTATTCAGTATGGCACTAGTTATGTCGAAATTGATCTAACCAAACAGCACCTTTGGATCTACAGAAATGGTGTATTGGTTCTTTCCACTCCTGTTGTAACAGGAAATGTGGCCAAGGAAACCCCTACGCCTGCAGGCTCCTATCATATTTTCTATATGCAAAGAAACCGTGTTTTGAAGGGTGATGATTGGGATGGTACAAAATACGAAACGCCGGTAGCGTATTGGATGGCGTTCAACCGGGGTGTAGGTCTTCACGACGCGCCATGGCGACGATCATTTGGAGGTTCAATCTACAGGGCTAATGGCAGTCATGGCTGCATTAATATGCCCCCTTACATGGCCAGGGCTGCGTATTCACTGGTCAGCATCGGATACCCGGTATTTGTGCATTATTGATACATTTTTAAACTTATGAAAGTAATAATAGCTAACATAAAAAATACCCTCTCATTAAGAGGGTATTTTTGTGTTTATGGTTGCGGAGGCAGGATTTGAACCTACGACCTTCGGGTTATGAGCCCGACGAGCTACCAGCTGCTCCACTCCGCGATATTAAGATGTTTGTTTCCTACCAAATGAATGGAAACTTGGTGCCGGAGACTGGGGTCGAACCGGTACGGGATTACTCCCACGGGATTTTAAGTCCCGGGCGTCTGCCAATTCCGCCACTCCGGCATGTGTCCACCGGGCAATCCGGGATAAACGGCACGGAGACAGGCGAGGCCTGTCGCCGATGCCAGATTTTTTGGCTCCAAGGGAGGGGCTCGAACCCTCAACCTATCGGTTAACAGCCGAGTGCTCTGCCATTGAGCTACCTTGGAATGCCAGCTGCCATAGTTTCGGCACGAGTTTGATTATACAACAGGTCTCGCAACCATGTCAACATCTTATTGGTTTATTTCAGTCGTTTGATTTTTTTGGAACCGCTCTCCTCTTTTTTTGGTGCCGGGTCTTTTGCCTTTGATGTGTCCTTCTTTGGCTCTGCCAAAGGTGCATCAAGTGCTTTAGAATCCTCATGGTGGCGATCTTCTTCTACATATTCGTCCAGCTCTTTCTTCTCACGTTCCAAATCAGCACGAATTAGTTTGATTTTTGTTTCAAATTTAGTAGTATTCTCTTTATCTCCCTGACTACGGTAGATTGAAACCAGTTCTTCCATGGTTTCCAAATGGGAGGCATTCATCGCCAACACATTTTTAAATCTGGCTACTGCCTCACCTGTCTTTCCAGTTTGTTGATAAGCAACGCCTAAATAGTAGTGTAACGGCCACCAATCCTTGTATTTGCGGTCTAAGAAGGGTTCCAGGATATCAATGCCATCTTCATAATGACCCGACAGAATCAGGGTATACCCTTCTTCAATCCTGATGGGTTCTTTGATTTGCTCGATACGGCTCTTGATTTCTCTGAGATCTTTTACTGTCCTAGAGGTACGCAGAAAGATTTTCCAAGTGGCTTCCGCTTTTGCGTACAGGCCCATATTAAGATATGCATATCCTAAATAGTAATATGCTTGAGCAAAACGCGGATGAAGTTCAGTCATCAACTCAAAGTAATCCATGGATTCCGCTTTGAATCGACCCACATATTCTTTGTTGTTGCTCTTTTCGTACATACTTCTGCAAATCTTGGCATAACTGTACATAGCATGCAGATAGGTGGGATTCACGCAAAGGCAAGCGCGAAAATGTATGCATGCATTATCGTAATCCTGAATTTCAGCCGCATTTCTGCCTAACTTCAAAATTTGTTCTACGATGTTTTTATTGAACATCTTCAGCATATACTGAACATAGGCGTCATTATATTGGAATTGTGGATCGCTTCCCATTACCCATGACATATTCTCTGCAATATGATTGGGCATGAGTCCCTTCCCGCCAGCAAAAGCTGCGACATCCTTCTTTCTCAGAGGAATAGGAACGCCTCGCATGAATCCCTCAATTTTTGTTCCTTTCAAAAATTCGTCCCCGAATTCCACAAAAACAAATTTGGACAAGTATTTTTTAAAATACTTGCCGACTCTATCCGGCCGATACCTCAATTCCGACTGTTCAGGCGGTAAGGTTGGCGGCTTGGATTCAATGATGGCTTTTAAGAAAGCATTTTTGGGTGGTTTGCACGTTTGCCCTTGTAATGTGGGAAGCGGGGTTTTCATTTTTTTATCTGACATCGTTTCCTCTTTCCTGCTAAAGCATCCGAAATCTTTCGTCTTTAAGCATACCAGTATTTTGCATTGCAGCACGTATCTGAGCAAGCATTTTTTCTTTATCCTGCGGTAGCGTACCCTTCAGTGACAAATAGTTGGAGGCATGGTTACTCCGGAAAACACACGTTTTCGTCACTTTAATATTTTCAACCATAAGAAGTGTCTCTGCTAGTACTTCCTCCCCGCTAAGAAGCTGGAAACGGCCTTCCAGGATGTCTGTATACAAAGGTGTCTGCGGCTCGATCATCAATGTGAGAAGCCCCACATAAGAAGGTTTCATTTCGCTAATCATGGTGCCAGTATCGATGGCGTGCTCTTGCCATAATTCCTGGCCTCCCAAGCCGGAAATAAAGGTTACAGAAGCCATTATACCCGCTTCTTCGATTTTTTGCACGGCTAAAATTATTTCATCTCTCGTTGCGCCTTTACAGATTCTGCTGAGAACTTCCGGGTTACCTGATTCAGCCCCGATATAAATCATTTCCATTCCAGCTTCTTGCAACCGTTTTAATTCTTCCGGTGTTTTCCGGAGAACATCCTGGGGTGATCCGTACACAGAAACCCGTTGACATTCCGGAAACAGTTGTCTTATGCAATCTAAAATCTCGAGTAAAGCAGCATTCGTAAGGCATAGCGCATCCCCATCACATAAGAATATTTTGTCCACAACACGGTAGGTCTTTCTTGCCGTTTGCAGATCTTCCAATACCTCAGATAGGGGTCTTACTCTAAATTTTTTGTCGCGAAACATGGAACAAAAAGTGCACTTATTGTGTGCGCATCCGATGGTCGCCTGAATCAACAGGCTGTGTGCCTCACTGGGAGGTCTGTATATACTTCCTTCGTATCTCATAATTACATCTTTTCCGGTGCTTCAATACCAAGTAACCCAAGTCCGTTGCGAATTGCGGTCTTTGCAGCATAGACCAAAGCTAATTTTGCGGTTCGCTCTTCTTCATCATCAACCAGGATGTGTTCATCGTGGTAGAACTTGTTGAAGGCCTGGGCAATGTTAATAACGTGTCGGGTAACCACGGAAGGCTCGTATTTTTCCCCGGCTTCCGCTACCACTTCCGGCAAAGCGTAGATTAAACGCGCAAGTTGGTAGGCTCTTTCTCCCGTGATGAATGAAGGATTCACTCCTTCCGTCATGGCCTTTGCGGTGGCTTCTGCGCCGGCCTTCCGCAACACACTTGCAGCTCTTGCATGCGTGTATTGTACATAGGGACCAGTTTCTCCTTCAAAATTCAACACTCTCTCCCAAGAAAATACATAATCTTTGATTCGATTGTTGGATAACTCCTGAAATATAACGGCACCAATCCCGACTTGCCTTGCCGTTTCTTCAATATTGTCGGTATTGACATTCTTCTCCACAATGATTTCACGGGTTTGATCTACTGCGCGGCCTAAGACGTCCTCTAAAAACACAACACGTCCTGCTCTGGTTGACATGGTGCCATCCTCCAGGCTAACCAGACCAAATGGGATGTGGACACAATCTCTGGCCCATTCGTATCCTAAAAGTTCCACAATCTGAATCCATTGCTGGAAATGCAAATTTTGCCCGGAAGAAACAATATACAGATTCTTGTAGAAATCGTAATGTTCCTTTCGGTATACCGCGGCGGCAATATCCCTTGTAATGTAAAGGGATGAACCATCAGACTTGGTTACCAATGCAGGAGTCAAGCCGTATTCCTCCAGTTCTACTATCTGTGCGCCTCTGGAGTCAACCAACAGGTCTTTATCCCTTAGCTCTTGAATCATCCGGGGCATTTTGTCAGAATAGAAACTTTCTCCATCATAGGAATCAAATTCAATGCCCAGCATCTTATATACTCGGTTGAACTCCTTAAGCGATTCATCACGGAACCACTGCCATAATGCGACTTCTTCGAGATCCCCTTGTTCCAACCGGGAAAAGATGTCTCTTGCTTCCTGATCCAATGTGGGATCTGTCTCTACTTCCTGGTGAAACTTTGTATAATACCCTAATAACGTTTTGATGGGCGCGATGGTGACATCTTCTTTGTTGCCCCAACGTCGGTACGCGCAAATCATTTTGCCGAACTGGGTGCCATAATCACCTAAATGATTGATGCGAACTGTATCGTACCCAAGAAAATCGTAAATCTTGTAGATAGAATTGCCGATTACCGTACTTCTTATATGTCCGATATGGAATGGCTTCGCAATGTTCGGAGAAGAAAACTCCACGATGACTTTTTTGCCCTCACCGAGATTGCTTCGACCATATCCGTCGCCCTTTTGCTGCACTTCATCTACTATGGCATTCATAAATCCTGCTCTGCTGATTCGAATATTCACATAGGCGTTAACCGCCTCAACACTTTCAAAGAGTTCGGAACCCGAAATTGCATCACAAATGTCTTTCGCAATCATGGGTGGTGCTTTTCTCAATGCTTTAGCCAGACGAAAACACGGGAATGCATAATCTCCCATCTTTTCGTCACCCGGTACTTCAATCAAACTCCGGACTTCTTCTATGCTGATTGCATCGGTAGTGTCTGCAATTAATTGCGATATGATTTCTTTATAGTCTTTCATGAGTTTCTCCTCTTTTGTCTCCGCCTGAGGGAGACACTTTAATTTTGTTTTATTTGAACGATGGTAACGCCATCGCCGCCTTCATTGTAGCTTCCTTTGCGAAAACCAGCCACATGTTTATGGCTTTTCAGCAGATTCCTAAGTCCGCTTAAAAGAACACCCTCGCCTCTTCCGTGAATAATGGTGACCTCATTGAGACCTGCGATATAGGCATCATCCAGATACTTGTCGACATCATCCGTAGCGTCATCCAGATTCTGTCCCTGAACGTTGATGGAGATGGAAATGTTCCGAGCTTTGGTTCTATAAATCTGGCCATAGGTAGTTTTGCCTCCAGAAGGTAATTTGCTTTTTCCATCGATGATCAGTTTTAAATCGTCCACATTGGACTTCACTTTCATGCGACCAACCTGGACCATCAACTCTCCTTTGTCATCAGGCAATGAAATAATCTCGCCGTTTTGGCTTAAAGTCAGCACTTTGATCCGGTCTCCGATCCGCAAGTCTTCCACACGGACTGGATTATCATTGACTTCTTTCATCAATCGTTCCCGGTATTGTCCCGCCGCATCCTTAATCCGCTTCTTACTCGTGTCGAAACGCCGCGTTCTCTCCCCAAGGCTTTCAATTTTGGAAAGCTCCTTGAGTTCCGATCGAACCTCTTCTGAAAGGTCTTTGGCGCCTGATATAATATCCCGTGCTTCTTCTCTAGCTTGATTCAGGATCTTTTCTTTTTGTTCTTCCGTTTTGCGGACTAGCAAATCCATGGCTTCTTTCTGACGTTTCATTTCAATATTCAAAGCTATAGCCTGGTCTCTCTCCGCTTCCGCTGCCTTTCGGTCTGCTTCCATAGCCGCGATGACCTCTTCGAATTTGAGGTCTCCACCCTTCAACAAATTTCGGGCTTTATCGATGATTTCACCCTTCAGCCCCAGTTTTGCAGAAATTTCAAAGGCATTGGATTTCCCCGGAATGCCTACCGTAAGCCGGTAGGTTGGGCTTAATGTCTCAACATCGAATTCCATGGAGGCATTCTCAACTCCTGCCGTAGAAATCGCGTATTTTTTTAGTTCCGTGTAATGGGTGGTCGCCAAAATGCTAGCGCTCGCTGTTCGTAAATGCTCTAAGATGGCTATCGCCAACGCAGCTCCTTCTGTGGGGTCCGTTCCGGCACCCAGCTCATCCAGCAAAACCAACGTACTGGCCTCTGCCTTGTCAATGATGGACACAATGTTATTCATATGAGATGAAAAGGTGCTCAAGCTTTGTTCGATGCTTTGCTCGTCACCGATATCTGCAAAAATATCTCTATATATTGGTATTATACTTAAGGATGAAGCTGGAATATGAAGCCCGGTTTGTGTCATCATTGCCAATAATCCCACGGTTTTTAGGGTAACCGTTTTGCCGCCGGTATTGGGTCCTGTGATAATCAGGGTATGATATGTCTTGCCTAACGATACATTGATGGGCACTACTTTAGACCGCTCAATCAACGGGTGTCTGGCTTCAAGCAACATCAGGGTTTGGTCCTCACTGAGGGTGGGACGCTCCGCTTTCATGGATACTGAAAGCTTCCCTTTTGCGTTAATAACATCCATGGCAATTAGTAGTTCCTGATTGTTCATCAGGGGCTTGGCATGCTCACCAACCCTGCCGGAAAGCTCCCAAAGAATCCGCTCGATTTCTGCCTTTTCCTGAGCTTCCAATTGCCTTAGCTCATTATTCATGTTGACTATCACCTGTGGCTCGATAAACAAGGTGGCACCGGACGCGGACTGGTCGTGAACAATGCCCGAAAAGTGGGTTCGATGCTCCTGCTTCACGGGTACTACATACCGTCCGTCCCGGAGGGTAATGATGGTGTCCTGCAGATAAGTTTTATTTGTGTCGGAATTCAGGATTTGATTAAGTCGTGCCTTAATGCTTTCGTTTTGGCGTACAATCGTTCGTCTGATATTTCGCAATTCCACGCTGGCATGATCTGACATTTCTTCTTCGGAAATGATGCATCGGTCGATATCTTCTTCTAAGTCACGGAAAACCTCAAGAACTTCCGCCATGCCTTTTAGAATGGGCATCGGAGGCAAATCGCCCTTGAGATACGCCACCACGCTTCGGGTCACAGACATGTTATAAAGAACCCGGAGGAGCTGTCTCATGGTCAGGCTACCACCCTTTTGAGCCAGTGCCAGCTGATCATTGATATCATATAAATTACCCATGGGTAGCGGACCTTTGTGAACTATCAGGGCCACCGCTTCACTGGTTTCATCAAGTCTTTCCTGTATGGAAACTACATCGTCGATTGGTTTAAATGCGGCAATCACCGCCCTTGCACTTTCTGAGCCGGCTAGGTCGGTTAAGGATTTAATTACTTTGCCATACTCCAGGACGCGAAGGGCTTTTTCGTTCATTGGATCTCCTACTCGCTGATATTTCTCAGTTTTTCTATTTCGCTCTTAAGTTGAATGTTCTCCATTTGGAGATCAAAAATATTGTTTTCCAAGTCTTTGTATTTGGATTCACTTTCTTCTACAATCTGAGCAGAATTTTTTTCTGCCTGCGCTTCAACATTTTCAGAACTCTGTGTTAGCTCCTCAATCATCAGCTCTTTCTCAAACAGCGCCTCCTGAAATTCTCTCTCCTTCTGGCGAAGATTTTCAGCAGCATCCCGGTCTTTTAAACGAAGCGCTTCCTGGGCTTCCCGTTCCTGTTGTCTCGACGCTTCTTCCATTTCCTTTTCCATGGCATGGAATCGTTCGGTCAGGGCTTCTTTTTCTTCATAAATCCGGCGGCTTTCTTCTTTGTGCTCTGTCAGGCTTTTTTTCGCTTCCTCCCAGAGTTGTTCATACCGATGGATATCGCCTTCCATTTGTTCGTTGGTTATTTTGGATTCGTTGACCCTGTCCATAACACTGAAATACTCATCAGCGATGTTTACCGCGGACAGCACTGCTAAGGCTGTTGCAGATCCATTTTTAAACCCACCCGAGACCTCATGAATTTTTGTATCGACATAAGCGGCAACCCGAATCATGTGATCTCTGGATTTATCACCTGTCAATACATATTCATGACCAAAAATTCGAACATTGACTTTATTCGCGTCCATGGTATCCTCCCAACTATATTTCTCTTAACACAGCATTAAAGGTTCCTTTCAGTGCATCAAGTATTAGATTGTGCACTTTGGCTACATCTTCGTCGGTCAGGGTTTTGTTTGCGTCTCGGTAAGTCAGTGCGAAAGCCACGCTTTTTTTGCCTTCTGCCACTTGAGCTCCCCTGTAAATGTCAAAGAGTCTGACATCTTCCAAAATGTCTGCTCCATTCCTTCGAATCACGCTTTCCAGCTCTCCGACAGACTGGGATTCATCCACAAGGAGGGCGATATCCCTTGATGTAGAGGGATACTTTGGCAACGGCGAATAGGACGCATCGGTCTTCGCCTGACGCATGACAGCATCAAACATGAACTCAGCGCAGTAGCAACGCGTACCAATCTCAAATCGGTCTGCAACGTCCGGATGGATTTCACCCATGATGCCGAGTTCCTCTCCTTTTGAAGAAATCCGGCCACATCGTCCGGGGTGATAAACCCCATATTCTGATTCCGGTGTGAATTCCACGTCATGGATGCCCATAACGCGCAGCAGTTCCACTATCATTCCCTTCAGGACGAAAAAGTCGATGTTTTTACCATAGCAACCGATGGCAAGTGCATCCTGCTCATCAGGCAATCCTTCGGGATCAATTAGATTTTTGGAGAACGTCTTACCGATTTCAAACGCCTTGACGGTCTCGATGCTTCTTGAAAAATTTCGTCCTAGAGTTTCAAGCAACGCCGGTGTCAAAATTGTCCGCATAACTGAGTTTTCTTCACCAAGAGGGTTTCTGAGAATCGCAAAGTTGCGTTCCCAGGAGTCTTCGGCTATGCCGATACTATCAACCCCTTTGGGGCTGACAAAAGAGTAAGTTTGGATTTCATTGGCACCCAAAGCACATAAGGTTTGCGTTGCCAGTCGTCGCAGAGATTCGTCACGGCTCATGATAGAGCGGCTACTTCCCCTTGGGATGGTTACCGGCAGCAAATCATACCCATATAAACGGGCAACTTCTTCTATAAAATCAACTTCCTCCACCAAATCCTGTCGGACCGTGGGTGGTGTTACTTTCAGTACAGCACAGTCATGGCATGAGGGATCTGCATAGCAAGCATCATCAGTCAGTTCCGCATTCATTTCCAATCGTTCAAAGATATTTTTCATTTCATCGGTTGTTAGATGAATGCCAAGCACATCATTAACTCGCTTGACGCGGACGCCAATGGTAATCGGTAGTGCTGGTTGTGGATAGGCATCAATCATGCCCTTCACTACGTTACCGGCACTTAGGTCTTCAATCAACTTGCAAACTCGATTGACTGCCACCTCACAAAGATTGGGGTCGATTCCTTTTTCAAAACGTGATGATGCCTCGGTTCGAAGTCCCAAACGCTTAGATGTCGCACGGATATTATCTCCACTAAAATTAGCGGATTCAATCAAAATTGTCGTGGTGTCAACCATAATACCGGAATCAAGTCCACCCATGACGCCTGCAATCGCAACAGATTTGTTACCGTCTTTAATCATCAGTATTTTATCGTCTAGTATTCGTTGGTTTCCATCCAGCGTAATGAACGTTTCACCCTTCTCAGCGGTGTCCACAACAATTCTTTTTCCGGTAATCTCACGGATGTCAAAGGCATGGATTGGTTGTCCAAATTCAAGCATTACATAGTTTGTGATATCGACAATATTATTGATTGGTCTCATACCGGCATACATCAATTTTTTCTGCATCCACCATGGGGAAGGACCTATCTTTACGTCTGTCACGACCCTAGCGGCATATCGGCTACACAGATCCGGTTTATGGATTGAAACATCTACATATTCCTTTGCGTTTCCGGTCTCGCTTTGGCACGACGTCTCCGGATAGCGAAGTGTTTCTTGAAAGGTGGCCGCGGATTCCCTGGCCATTCCAATCATGGAAAGGCAGTCTGGCCGGTTCGGGGTGATTTCAAAATCTACAACTGCAGAAGACAGCCCTAATGCATCAACCACATCCTGACCAGGAGTCAGTTCCTCAGGTAAAATCCAGACACCGTCTCTATGTGCCACTGGAATCACTTTGTCTTCATAACCCAATTCGGAGGCTGCACAAATCATCCCCATAGATTCCACACCACGTAAAGCCCCTTTCCGGATGATAACACCTTCGGCCTGCTTGGGCTGACCATGGAGTGGACCGGGAATCATACTACCATCTAAAGCAACAGGCACAAGCGCACCCTCATAGATATTTTGGGCGCCGCACACGATTTGTAGTGGCGAATCGTTCCCAATATCCACAGTACATACCGATAACTTTTGAGCATCGGGATGCCTGTCAATTCTTACCAATTTACCCACAATAACTCCCTGAATTCCCTGGCCAAGCATGGTGCAGGTTTCCAGGTTGGAGCCAGACATTATCATTCTCTCACAGAACTCATCTGT
Organism: Anaerovoracaceae bacterium; assembly: GCA_041859095.1. Lineage (GTDB taxonomy): Bacteria > Bacillota > Clostridia > Peptostreptococcales > Anaerovoracaceae > UBA1422. The sequence goes on along the minus strand of JBHEKY010000039.1, from coordinate 81,204 downwards.
GGATACCGTCATATCGGTGTATTCTTTTAGCCATTCAACAGGTACAAGCATGCCCGTCCCCTCCTATTTAAACTGATTGATGAATCGCATATCGTTCTCATAGAACAACCGAATATCATCAATACCATACTTCAACATCGCAATACGTTCCACGCCCATACCAAAAGCGAATCCAGTGTATTTTTCGGTATCGATAGTCCCGACCTTCAACACATTAGGATGGACCATGCCACAGCCGAGGATTTCTATCCAGCCGCTTCCTTTGCAAATTCTGCAACCTTTTCCGCCACATTTGAAGCAAGAAACGTCCATTTCGGCGCTAGGTTCCGTAAACGGAAAGTGGTGGGGACGGAATTTGGTTTTGGTTTCGCTGCCAAACAGCTGCTTTGCCATGGCATCCAAAGTGCCCTTCAGGTCAGCCATGGTAATGCCTTCGTCGACAATGAGACCTTCAACCTGATGAAACATTGGGGAGTGGGTGGCATCCGGCGTATCACATCGGAAACATCTTCCTGGGGAAATTACTTTGATGGGTGGTTCCTGTGTTTCAAGTGTTCTAATCTGCACCGAAGAGGTATGAGGCCGCAAAACAATATCATCGGAAAAGTAAAAAGTGTCGGTTTCATCCCTGGAAGGATGGTTCGGCGGGGAATTTAGGGCATCGAAAGCGTGAAACACCGTTTCTGCCTGAGGACCTTCAGCAATAGAATACCCCAGGGACATAAAAATCTTGGAGATTTCATCAATGGTGATGGTAATCGGATGTCTGCCACCTAGTGTGCATTCTAGTCCCGGCTCAGTTACGTCGATTCTTTCCAGTTTGAATTTTTCCGCCGTATCGATGGCTTTCATCTCTGCAAATTTGTCGTCTAAAAGCTGCCCGATTTTGGTACGGACTGAATTTGCCTCCTGTCCTAAGGCTTTTCGTTCTTCCGGCGCAAGACTACCCATGGTTTTTAGGATTTCTGTCACCTGACCTTTTTTTCCGAGGAATTTCACTCTAACGTCTTCGGTGTCACTAAGACTTCTAGACTCTGCCAGCTGTTGTATGGCATTTTCAAGTATATTTTTTAACTGATCCTGCATGTTGATTACCTTTCTTTTATTGATTCATAGATGAGGATTCCTGCGGCGACAGCCGCATTCAGAGAATCCACGTCTTTGCTCATTGGTATTGTTACGTTTCTAATGGTCGCTGCTTTGAAGGTTTCAGAAAGACCGTTCCCTTCATTGCCAATTAATAAGGCGATTCCACCTGTCCAATCCGTCTTGTTATAAGCCACACCTTTTTCTGGGGTGGTGCCAATGATTGCTTTGTTCGCCTCCGATAAAATCGACAGGGCCTCATCTTCGCTCTCTGCTTTGAAAAATGGCATTCGCATCAATGATCCTGATGCGGCTCGTATGACTTTTGGAGAAAAAATATCTCCACTGCCCTTCATCACAATCATTCCAGCATAGCCTGCTGCATCCGCGGTACGAATGATGGTGCCAATATTGCCGGGATCTTGCAGTCTGTCCAGCACAAGCACTTTGGCATTCTTAGCTGAAATCGCTTTTAGGAAGTTGGTCTTGTCGAAGTGTGGTATCTCAATAATGCCCATAATCCCCTGACTGGTTTCAGTTTGGGCAATCTTTGAAAAAAGACTGCCCGTCATAAAGACGAAGGTGGCATTCTCCCGGTCAAAGGTTCCTTTAAAATCATCCCTCATCACAACGGTCTTCGCCTGGCCACTCTGAATGGCTTCTCTTACCATTTTTTCGCCTTCCACAATATAAAGCCCCAGCCGGTCTCTGTATTTTTTTTGGCCCAGCTGGATGCACATGCGATATATTTTGTTGTCTTGCGAAATTATAGTTATCATTTGCTCCTATATTGAGAAAAAGCCGGCATCACACCGGCTTATGAATTACCTATTCCATCTATCCATGTGGGTTTCGGAATACAACTACCCGGGCTTATTTCAAAAATGATGGGATATTAAAGAAATCTGTTCCGGTTTTTTTGGCGTCCGATGGTTCTTCTTCCTGCATTTGTTCTTCTTCCTCCGGTAATGCGCCAGTTAGTGAATCCATGCCAAAGAATTTGCCGGTTTCTGCATAATTGCTGGGTTTGTTTTCGAAACCAGTAGCAATGACAGTGATGTGAAGCTCGTCATGCATATCTTCTCTGACTGCAGCACCAAAAATAATAATTGCGTCCTTGTCGGATTCTGCTTGTATTAAATTGGCCGCATCCGTCACATCCATCATGCCCAAATCGTAACCGCCTGTGATATTCAGCAGTATAGCTTTTGCACCGGATACGGTGGTTTCAAGCAAGGGGCTGTCAATGGCACTTCTTACTGCGTCCTTGACCTTGTCCTCTCCGCGTCCAATGCCGATGCCCATGTGAGCAACACCCCGATCCCTCATCACGGTTTCGACATCTGCAAAGTCCAGATTAATCAATCCGGAATCGCCGATTAAGTCAGTAATGCCTTGAACGCCTTGTCGTAAAACATTATCGGCCATATCGAATGCTTCAAGCAATGTTGTTCTTTCTTCTGCAATCTGAAGCAGTTTATCATTGGGGACAACCACCATGGAGTCCACATATTTCCTTAAAAATTTGACACCTAGATCTGCGTGTTCGGCCCGTTTTCGTCCCTCAAAGGAAAATGGTTTCGTCACAACGCCTACTGTTAGTATGCCCATGTCTTTCGCAATTTTTGCCACGATTGGTGCGGCGCCGGTTCCTGTGCCACCTCCCATGCCCGCTGTAACGAATACCATTTCGGATCCGTTAATGAACTTGGCTATTTCGTCCATGCTCTCTTCGGCGGACTTTTGACCGATTTCCGGGTTTCCACCCGCTCCCAGTCCCTTGGTGAGTTTTTCACCGATTTGGAGGGTGGATTCAGCCTTACTAGCGGATAATGCCTGTTTATCTGTATTGATGGCCAGATAGGTAATTCCTTGTAAACCATCATCGATCATTCTATTGACAGCATTGCAGCCACCCCCACCGACACCTATGACGATGATTTTGGCGCTTTGGTCTTCTTTGATTTCAAACTGTAGCATCCTTCGATATCCTCCCATCCCGCAATGTATTAATGATATGCGGGTATTATACCATAGAACCACTTAAAAGCACAATATTTTCAACGGTTCTTATTCGATTTTGGGGCTAAAGGAGCAGACTTTATCAGCCCCCACATTAATAGTTCCGTGACGAATCCCTTTCTTATATAAATCATATAGTATGATTTGTAAATTCCCTGTATCCATGCTCTTAAGGATATTTTCGGGCGTCCCTTTGCAAATTAGTTCGTCATAGATATAAGCCTTAATAATGACATCTGAAATATCAATCCGTTTAAAAAACAAGTCACTGCTTTCCATGGTATTCAACATTGTCAGTGTTTCAGCAAACAGGCTTTTTTGTTCAACTGAAAGGGGTCTTCCTTCCTCCATACCGGTAATGGTTAGTCCAACCAAAAGCGTCAATTTCGGTTCTATGTCTGTGGTCCGCAATACATATCCCTCATTATCAATCAAAATATATTTGTCATCAAGCGGTACTGCGGCTACTTCCGCACGTTCATCAACGTCCAGAAGTACGGTTCCTGGCAACCGAATACTAACTTTGACGGTATCTATATAAGAATCTCCTGCCATTTCATCGCGTACATCACCCTTGTGAAGAAAAAACCAGAAGAGATTTCTGCCAGTTTTTATTTTTGAAATAGCGATGATTTCATCTTTTGTGTAGTTGTTATTGTGAATAACGGATATTTTATCAATGGCAAAAAAATCAGAGGAAACAAACCAAGCAAGACCACCAATCAGAAGAAGCACAATAAAAAAGTTCAGAAAAAAATGACTCTTTTTTCTTCGTTTCCTTTTGTTTGGTTTTTTTTCTGAAGTCCGCTGGCGGGTCTTTCTACTTCTTTGAGTCATTTTCTTATGGTCTCCCAAATAATTGAGGTGGCGTCTTTGGTTGCCGCTTCTCGGCTGCAAATAGCCATTTTCTCTAATCGACTTTTGTCGGCCATCAGTTTCTGGATTTCGTGCAACATTCCAGCATCGGTTAAGTTTTTCTCTTCAATGACCACTGCGCCTCCTCGGTTTCTCAGAACATTCGCATTGAATAATTGATGATCACCTGTGACGATTGGCGATGGGATGAGTATGGCGGGTTTTCCGGTTACGATAATTTCAGAAATCGTTAGCGCACCGCTCCTACTAATCACCAAGTCTGCAGCCGGCAAATAGTGCGCCATATCATCAATGTATTCCAGAATTCGAATGTTGTCTTCAAGCCGAAGTTGTTTTTCCAGAATTTCAGTCATCACCGGCAAATGATAGTATTTTCCGGGTACAAAAATGATAACAATCCCTGGCGCCCCATTATATTGTTCTACTACCTCAACCATGGCTTTATTGATTCTACCTGCTCCCTGACTGCCGCCAAAGGCCAAAATGACAAATGCATCCGGATCAAGTTTCAGGATTTTTCTGCACAATTGTTTGTCCGCGTCATAAAAGGCGCTTCGCACCGGGTTACCTGTAAAAATATGCTTCTGAGGGTTTTTGAAACCCGTTGAACTTTCCTGGAAACCAAGGAACACTTTTTCAACATCCTTTTCCAACAATCGATTGGTCAGACCAGGGATGGCATTTTGTTCCTGAATGAAGGTCCGGACTCCGCGTTTGGCTGCAGCCCTAATCAATGGGGCTGAAACATACCCACCCGTGCCGATGACAACGTCCGGTTGGAACTTTTCTATTAGCTTGCCTGCTTCTCGTAAGGCTACGTTATAGTCAACTATTACCTGAATATTTCGCAACATGTTTTTGCGATTAAAGCCACTGACATGAAGAAATTCAATGGGGTATCCACTTTTCGGGACCAACTCGCTCTCTTTTCCCCGTTTGGTACCAACAAAAAGGATTGATCCGGTGGGATCCTCTAGTTTTATTTTGTCTGCGATGGCAATGGCCGGATAGATATGTCCGCCGGTGCCTCCTCCAGTCATCATCACTTTCATTTCTTTTCACCCTCCGAGGCGTTTTTGGATATATTCAACAGGATTCCCATGGAACCCATAAACAGCCACATTGCATTTCCGCCATAACTGATAAAGGGCAGCGTCACGCCGGTTGGAGGCATAGAGGATGACACTACTGCAACATTTAGCAATACCTGAACCCCAAGCATAATGGTAATTCCGGAAGCAATCAACATTCCGAACCGATCCGGCGCTTTTACCGCAGTCATGATGCCACGGTAAATGAGTACCAAAAAACAAATCATCAGAACAATAATCCCGATAAAGCCTAACTCCTCACCAATGATAGCTAAAATAAAGTCGTTTTGAGGCTCTGGCAGATAAAGATTCTTTTGGATGCTCTTTCCCAGACCCAAACCAAACAGCCCACCGGAACCCAATGCCATCAGGGATTGTACCACCTGATAACCCGTATCTAACGGATCCGCAAACGGATCCAAAAAACTGACAACCCGCTTCATACGATACCCGGTCTCATCTGATAAAATCAGGATGGCACCTCCGGCAACACCGATAGCCCCCAGACTAATTAGGTATCGCCATTTCAGTCCCGCAACAAACATCATCCCTAAAATAATGATACAGATGATAATCGCTGTTGACATATTCGGTTGCTTCATGATCAAGCCCGCGTACGCCCCCATAATGACAAAAAGCGGTAAAATTCCACCAGTAAAAGATAGGATTGCATCTTCTTTTTTGCTCAAAAACCATGCCACAAATAAAATGGCACAAATTTTTGCCACCTCGCCAGGCATAATGGTCATATCGCCGATACCAATCCACCGTTGCGCGTTGTTCCGTTCTAGGCCAAGCGGGGTCAGGACCAGAATCAGCATTAAAATGCTGACTGCCAATAGAAACCAGCCTAGTTTTTGATAAATATGATAATCAATCACTGCGCCAAGCCACATCAGGATTCCGCCGGAACCAACCCATATCAGTTCCCGAATCAGGTACCGATAAGGCGTTCCGTCTTCATTGATTGAACTGTAGTAACTTGAGCTGGTCACCATCATAATGCCAAAGACAACCAAAATAACGGTCATCATTATAATCATGAAGTCCACTTGCTCTCGCTTATGGTTTTTTACTACAATCCGTTGTTTCTCAGCCATTTCTTACTTTTCCAATCCGGCGACACAATCTTTAAAGTGCCGTCCACGCTGTTCATAGTTGTCATACATATCCCAACTCGCACATGCTGGCGAAAGCAACACAGTCGTACCGGGTTTTGCCTGGAGAAAAGCCTCTTTCACACAAGCATCCATATCTTTTAAGATAATGGTTTTTGTGAATCCCTTGCTCTCGGCTACTTCTTTGATTTTTGAAGCAGTCTTGCCCATGAGGAAGGCCATTTCCACCTTTCCCTCAAATGCGTCAATCAATTCGGAGTAATCTGATCCTTTGTCATATCCGCCGGCGATGAGAAAAATGGGTGCCGGGATGGATTCAATGGCTTTGATTGCCGCATCCGGATTTGTACCCTTGGAGTCGTTAACAAAACGAATACCGTCAATCTCGCCTACAAATTCAATCCGGTGTTCAACACCTGCAAAAGTACGAAGTGTACGGCGAATCACATCGACGGGAATTCCTGAGAAATAGGCGATTGCTGTCGCTGCTAGTGCATTCTCCAGATTGTGCGTTCCCGGGATCATCAGTTCGTCCTGGTGACAAAAATGGGTCTCAACACCCGCCTGATCTCGAATCACAAGCATTCCATCCAATACAAATGCGCCAAAGCTTAGTTCTTGCTTTCGGCTAAAAGGAACCACCGTCGCTCTGGCTTGCTTCGCCAGGTGATAACAAGGTTTATCGTCAAAATTAATAACCAGATAATCTGAACTCTGTTGGTTTTCAAATATCCTCGCTTTGACCCTGCCATACTCTTCCATAGATTTATGGCGATCCATGTGATCTGGCGTAAGATTTAAAATTGCCGAAACCTGAGGTCTGAAATGGCGTATGGTTTCCAATTGGAAACTGCTGACTTCGGTAATCAGCCATGTATTATCTGTGGCTGAAATGGCTTTTGTAGTGACTGCCACCCCAATGTTCCCAACCACAGCGGTATCTCTGTCCGTGCTTTTATACATTTCTCCAACCAATGTGGTTGTGGTGGTTTTTCCATTGGTTCCTGTTATTGCGATATAATGGCCCAAGCTCAGTTGATATGCCAACTCCAGTTCTCCGGTAACCCAAACACCCTTTTCTGCTGCATCCTTAACAAATGGCACATCCAATGAAACACCGGGGCTTAATAGGATCAAATCGAAGGCCGATGGTTCTTCTGGCACGGATGCAAAATAGCATGTGATATGCTCATTTTGTAGAAATGTTATTAGTTGTGCATCTATTTCATCGGAACTTTTGGCATCCTGAACAGAAACCTTTGCCCCTCGTTTTACCAATGCCTTTGCAGCAGCAATTCCGGACATTCCAAGCCCAACTACGAGTATTTTTTTACCGCTAATATCCCAAGGAATATGTTTCATATTGTCTCCTACCTTTCAAGTTTATCCAACACTTTTTAAAGAGTAACCAGCGCACCCAGGCAGCAAATCATGGTTATCAACCAGAAGACCAATACAACGGTGGTTTCCCGCATGCCTGATTTTTCAAAGTGATGATGAATGGGTGCCATTTTAAATAATCTTTTGCCATGAGTTGCCTTAAAAAAACCAACTTGTAGCACAACCGACAACGCTTCTATCACATAGATGAATCCTACAATCGGAAGAAACAGCTCCATCTTCATAACAATTGCAACCAATGCAACCGCCCCGCCCAATGCAAGGGATCCTGTGTCTCCCATAAAGATTTTTGCCGGGTATCGATTAAACACCAAAAATCCCAGACATCCGCCCGTGACAGCAACATAAATCATGGCTTCTGACTCATTTCCTGTCCGATAGGCCAGGAAAACAAAAAACATCGCAACAATGGCAGTGACGCCTGAGGCCAGTCCATCCAGACCGTCTGTCAAGTTGATGGCATTGACCATTGCTAAAATAGTAAACACTATGAAAGGGATGTACCAGATTCCAAAATCCATCGTCTGATTCCAAATGGGCACAAAAACCTCTGTGCCTGATTCGGAAAAAATCGTCATGTAGATGGCAAACGCCAGAGAAATGAAAAACTGCATCGAAAACTTCTGCCACGCCAAGAGTCCTTCGTTTTGTTTTTTTACAACTTTTAAGTAGTCATCAAAAAACCCTATTGCTGCAAACAACAAAAATCCCAGTAGTGCCGCAAAGGTCTCAGGTGTCCAAGCGCCACCCGCAATTCCGGCCAGAAGGATAGCTCCGATGATAGCCAACCCGCCCATGCTAGGTGTACCTGCTTTGATATGATGGGATTCCGGTCCCTCTTCTCTTATATTCTGTCCGGCTTTGGCTTTCGTTAAAACCGGAATCAGAAACGCAGTCAACAGTATGCCAATTACAAAGGCAACAACGCCAACTCCAAAAATGTAGTACGTGTTCATAGATTCTCCCTTGTGCTAAGCAAGTACTCTACCACTTCATCCAGGGCCATCCCTCTGGACGCTTTGACTAAGATAACATCGTTATTCTGAATCAACTGTTTCAGTTCGATGAGTAAGTCCTGTTTGGTTTCAAAATGTTTCGCATTTGGGCCTGCAGCATCCACAAGTTCTTTTGACAAGGTTCCCACCCCGAGAATCAAGTCGACACCAGCTTCGGCTGCGAATTTGCCTATCTCTCGATGAAATGCTATCGTCTGTTCTCCAAGCTCGAACATATCCCCAAGGATGGCAACTTTTCGTTGACCTTCCATTGTGAGTAGCGTTAGAATGCCGGCACGCATTGAGTCCGGACTTGCATTATACGTATCATCAATAATAACAGAGTTATTGAATCCCTTTTCTGATTGGATATCCAATCTTCCGGCTGTCATGTTAAGAGAGGCAAGTCCTCTGGCTGCATCGCGTAAGGGAATCCCCAACTCCACACCTACGGCAACTGCTTGGGCTGCATTCATAGCATGGTGTACACCCAAAACCGGCAAAACAAAATGTGTAGATTCTCCTTCGTATGACAGGTCGAATTCAGTGCCCAAGCGATCCGTAAGACCAATGCCTGACACGATATAGTCATTGACTTCATCTGCCCCTACTGATTGGACTCTGAAGTCGGAAATAATCTGTTCTTTGCGAAGAAAATCCGGCCCTTGCTGGATAATCAAAAGGTCATTCGCTGTGAAGTAATTGGTCATTTCCATTTTTGCCCGATAAATGGCTTCCCTAGTGCCGAAGTTTTCCAAATGAGCTTGACCGATGTTAGTAATCAAACCGATGTGTGGTTGAAAAACCTGCACAACCTGATCAATTTCACCGGGATGATCCGTTCCCATCTCAAGAACAGCCACCTTAATATCCGGTTCAAAATCCAGCACACACATTGATATTCCAATGTTAGTATTTAGATTCGCGTGGGTCTTCCCCGTTTTGTAGTGTTGGCTGCATACGGCATAGACCATATCCTTTGTGGATGTTTTCCCGACGCTTCCGGTTACGCCGATTGTAATCGCCTTCATCTCGTCCAGAACAAAAACCGCCAGCGCGATTAGTGCTGCCTGAGTGTCTTCAACCAATATTACATTCGCATTTTCGGCACCATCAAAAAGAATTGCTTCTTGATTCGACACAACCCAGTTATTGCAGCCTCTTGCTTGGACTTGAGGCAAAAATGTATGGGCATCATGGTTCTTTCCGATTAACGCGAAAAACAAGGTGTCCAAAGTCACGTCCCTGGAATCCTTGCTTACCCGCTGAACCAGCGCATCTTCTGTGCCCGAAATCATCCGGCCACCTGTCACTTCTGCGATTTCTCGCATGCGGAAAGTTCTCATTTATTTTCCTCCGGCATAACCGTTATATTATACAACAACAACTATTCTCTGTACAGATATACCACCTCATCAACGGCCACTTGTTCACCTGGTTTTGGGTACTGGTCTTTGATAATAAAGTCGTTATCTCCAGCCATTGCCGGAGATACAATATATTTGAGGGAACTGCCGCCCAAAATGCCGATGGCCTCACTGTAGCTCTCTCCGATTACATTGGGAACTGTAGTAGTATGATTGCTGTTTGTTTGTTTCTCCTCTGCAGTGTACACAAGTTTTACATTCAAATATCGCAACACATTTTCAAGGATTACTTTGGCGCCTGGTGCTGCTGTGATGCTGCCATACTTGACTCCTTTGGGATTATCAACTATGAGTAAAATGGCTACTTGTGGGTCATCCATCGGTGCCATACCCACAAAAGAGGCACATACTTCATTTGTATAAGCACCATTAACGACTTTGTATGCCGTTCCGGTCTTCCCGCCAACTCGATAACCTGAAATTTTTGCGTTTCCGCCTCCTCCTTCAGACACAACCGATTCCATCATCAGACAAATTTCTTTGGCAGTGACTTCCGATACAGTTTGTCTGACTGTAACATCAGGATACTCTTTCACAACAGTCCCGTCCTCTGCAACAATCTTGTCCACTAGTTTAGGCTGCATCAGCATTCCATGATTCCCAAGGGAACAGACTGCACTTAGAAGTTGTATTGGCGTCACGGCGATCCCTTGGCCATATGCCATTGTGGCAAGTCCCACAGGTCCAGCGGTATCAATATCCTGAAGGATGGAGTTGGCTTCACCGGGAAAATCCACTCCGGTCTTCTTTGTGATGCCAAATATCTCCATATATTGATAATACTTTTCTAACCCTATTCTTCCACCAAGTTCGGCAAAAACAGGGTTACAGGAGTTTCCAAGGGCTTCAGAAAGGGTTTCCACCCCATGGGGTTCTCCGGTTCGCCAGCAATGTAACGTGGTACCTGCTACATCAATTGAACCCGTGCAAGTAAACGTTTCATTTTTTGCAACAAGATCCTCTTCCAAAACAATAGAAGTGGTAATCAATTTTGCGGTAGACCCCGGCTCATACGTATCCTGAATTAATGGGTTGCGCCACATTTTGTTCAGAAAATCCAACTGTGCCGACCCAGTCAAAGAAGCCAGTGTTTTCTGATCTTCCTCTAATAGCGGCGTCCGTGGATTATTGGGGTCAAAAGAAGGTGTAACCGCCATTCCTAATATTTCTCCGGTCTTTGGATTCATAACAATGCAACGAACGCCATCCGCTTTTGTGTCCTCCATCACCTTGTCAATGGATTGTTCCACATAGTGTTGAATGACTTCATCGACTGTCAACTGAACTGTTGCGCCGTTCACTGGCTCATAGTAACGTTTTTCTCCATAAGATAGCGGATTCCCGGAAGCATCGGTATTTAATACCCATCGTCCTGAAACGCCTTTGAGATACTTATTGTATTGCTGTTCCAAACCGGTTAAGCCTTGATTGTCGTCAGTGACACTTCCTAGCAGTGAGGAAGCAAAGTCGCCCAAAGGATAATATCGTTTGGTTTCTTCGGTGATAGAAATTCCGGGTATCTTAGCTTCCCGTATTGCGTCCGCCGTGTCCCGCTCCAGATATTTTGCAAGCTTAACAAGCGTTTTTTCCTGGGTCAGGTCTGCGGTAACTTCATCTTTAGACAAGGCTAGGATGCCGCTTAAGATTGTGGCATACTCATCTATCTTATCCTTGCTGATGTCGGATGGTCGTGCCCAAACACTATAACAAATAGAACTGACGGCTAGTTCTTTTCCGTTTCGATCAGTAATATCCCCTCTCTTGGCCTTTAGCTCTTCATCATTGGTTTGCTGCACAATGGCTTTTTTGGTTAGCTCTTCTGCGTTGACAATTTGTAGATAGCCTACCCGAACGCATAAGCCCACCAAGACAATGCAGAAGATTACAAAGAATAGGATGATTCTGTTTTTACTTTTTCGCTCTATAGGCTTCATGCCAGCTTACCTCTCTGTAAAAAAGTCAGACACTTATGAATTGATCATTTAGTTGTCTGACTTCTATCTATTATATTTTATACGGTTGTCGCTCTTGTTGCAATCACGTATCTCAGTTAAACGCAGCCTCTTTCAGTAGCAACGCAAAGTCGTTACCAGGTGCTTCCTGTCCTGCAATTTGAACATATTGGTCATCTCTTGGATAGACCATACCCAATTCTTCAATCGCCCGCTTCTCGATGCTCTGTACGTTACTGGCACTTTCGATATCAATGGATAAGGCATCCACTTCACCCTGTAGCATGTTGATTTCTGCAGTCAGCTGGTTATTGGAGTATGTGATGGAAGCCGCATATGCAGATGCAACGATTGCTGCAATAAATACAAATCCGACCACCAGAATGAACACCATCAGTTTACGGCGATCAATGATGGTTGTCTTGACAACCGTCATTTTGGGTACAGCAACATGAGGCTTCATATCAAACCCATATTTCGAATAATTTCCCTGATGTTCGTACCATTGTTCTGCTGTAATCATTATGCTCTCCGCCTTTTCTCAATGACGCGCAACTTAGCGCTTCTGGATCGGGGATTCTCCTCTAACTCGGTTTCTCCCGGAGTTGCTGGCTTTCTAGTTATTTTTATGATATCTGGTTTCTTGCCACAGACACACTGCGGAAAATCTTTTGGACAGGTGCAGGGGTCTAGACGCTGCTGGAATATTTCTTTGACGATTCGGTCTTCCAGAGAGTGAAATGTGATGACACAAAATCTCCCCCCCTCATTGAGCACATCGCAGAATGCTGCAACGGCTTTCTCTAATTGTCCCAATTCGTCATTTACTTCGATTCGAATCGCTTGAAAAGTTCTTTTTGCGGGGTGGGGTCCTTCTCTTCTGGCGGCTGCCGGAATGGCTGCCTTAATCACTTCAACCAGTTGGAATGTGTTTTCAATGGGCCCCTTTTTTCGTTCTTTTTCGATGAATGCCGCGATTCTGGCAGCCCATCGTTCTTCTCCATATCGGGTGATGATGCGGGTCAATTCCTTTTGGCTATAGGTATTGACGATCTCGTAAGCGGTAAACCCGTCATCCCGGTTCATTCTCATATCCAAAGGTGCTTCTTGCATGTAGGAAAACCCACGTTCTGCATTGTCAAGCTGGAAGGACGATACACCCAAATCCAGTAATGCACCATCGATGCCGATGATATTTATTTCTTTCAGAATCTCACGAATCTCAGCATAATTGCTTTTCACAAATATTTTATTGCAATGATATGGTTTGAGTCTGACCTCAGCAGCATCCAAGGCATCCTGGTCCCGGTCTATTCCAATCAGTGTTCCTTGTTTACCAAGCTGCTTGCATATTTCCTCGGCATGTCCGCCACCCCCCAGGGTTCCATCCACATAGATGCCATCTGGCTTGATTCTCAGGCCTTCCAGGGATTCTGCCAGCAGAACCGAGGTGTGTCTAAACGTATTCATATTCGCCATTATCAGGAAGTTGCATGATTTTTTCGTACTCTTCCCTGCTCCAGATTTCGATTTTGTTGATGAATCCCACGGTGACCACTTCCTTTTGGATCGATACCAGTTCTCTCAGCTTTTGGGGAATGGTTATTCGATATTGGGAATCCACTTCGACTTCTACGGCGTTGGCGGTAAATTTTCTGACTCTAATCCTGGCATCAGCGGAACCGGTTGGCAATGCCATCAGTTCTCTGGCATGTCGTTCCCACTCTTCCAGCGTAAACAGGTATAGGCAATTGTCATTGCTTTTAGTGAGATAGCACTTACGGCCCAGTTCATCCCGGAACTTGGCTGGTACAATCAATCGGTACTTCGAATCTATGGAATTGTAGTATTCGCCTGAAAACATGAAGTACTCCTACACCACTATGCCCCAAATGAGACACTTCTACATCCTATTTGAATACCACTTTACTCCATTTTGCTCCACTTTACAACCATTTAGCATAAAAAAATGGGCCTAAGTGCCCACTTTTTTGGGATTAATATTTTATTTCTTCTTTGAAAAGGATGTCTTGCCCTACATCTAGTGGCTTTTCCCAAAGCCCGCACAAGATATCGGTCTATTTCAACTCTGAATGTTCAGTTAATTCAACGGGTACAGGCCTGCAAACCTCCAACGACGATGAGGTCACATCACAATCATAGGCCAACACCTCAACACCGGCGATCGACGCTCTTCGCAATGCGTCTCCGAAGGCAGGATCCATTTCATCATTCGGGCGGAAAGAGCGAATCCCTTTCATCTGAAGGATAAATATTGCATACCCGACAAACCCTTCCCCTACCGCATTTATCAGCTCCTCCAAATGCTTTCGTCCTCTTTCTGTTGGTGCATCAGGAAACCTGCAAAGCCGATCTTCTTCTAGGGTGACGCCCTTCACCTCCATGTATCCAATCCTTCCCAGGCTATCTTCCAAAAAAAAATCCAACCGGGAAGCGCCATATGTCTGTTCGCGACGGAACCGGATGGGTGGTGACAAGCCCGGCAAAACCATTTTGCCACACAAAAGAGCTTCTGCAACGATTTCGTTGGGAGCCTGGGAGTCCATATTTATAAGCATCTCGCCTTTTTTCACTGCAATCAAAGAGTAACGCAGTTTCCTATTGCCCATTCTTTCAAGATGATCCTCCAGATAAATCGTCACACCTGGAATCAGCAGTTCTTTGCAACGCCCGGTGTTTTTGACATGGGCCAACTCTTCTACGCCATTGATAAGGACTCTGGCGATAAATCGGTTCGGCCTTTCCAAGAATATTCCTTTTTTCATCGATTCATATTTCATAGAACCATTGTATCAAAGTTTTTGGTAAAAACAACGAAAGAATGTTGAGAAAGGCGTGCTCGCAAGGTATAATACTCGGTGAGGCGGACCACATTAGGCTGCCGATAAGGAGATACAATATATGCCGAATCCTGTGGCTTTTACCCTATTTGATTTGGATATCCGTTGGTATGGTATCCTAGTGGCAACTGGCATCGCCCTTGGCACACTAGTGTTTTATATTCGTGGACCCAAACGCGACATCCCTGGTGATACAGTACTGGATATTTTGATTATCAGCATTCCTGTGGGTGTGGTTTGTGCCCGCTTGTATTATGTGGTCTTCAACTGGGACTATTTTTCTCTCGATCCCACACAAATACTAAATGTACGAGGTGGTGGTCTGGCCATCCATGGGGGCTTACTTGGAGGTCTTATGGCTGCATGGTTCGTCACCCGCTATAAGCATATTAAATTTTTGAACATGGCTGACGCAGTTGTTCCGGGCTTTGCTCTGGCACAGGCCATCGGCCGTTGGGGGAACTACTTTAATTCCGAAGCCCACGGTGGCTCCACTGATTTACCCTGGGGAATCATGGTCAATGGCATCAAAGTCCATCCCACTTTCCTTTATGAATCCCTCTGGTGCTTCCTTTTATTTTTATTCCTCATTTGGTTTGATAAAAAACCCCGATTTGCCGGACAGATTGCATGTCTGTACGGGATTTTATATTCCGTGGAACGATTCTTTGTGGAAGCCCTGCGGACGGACAGTTTGATGTTTGGTCCTTTTAAACAAGCCCAACTAATCAGCCTTACCATCATAATCATCTGTACGTTGTATTATTTTTACTTGCGTAGAACATCCCTGCAGTCGCGGCTAACCCCCGGACGGGCATTAAAAAAAGGAGAACATTCATGAAACTAGGTATTGTAGGTCTGCCCAATGTGGGGAAAAGCACCATGTTTAATGCTATCACAAAATCCAAAGCAGAAGCCACCAATTATGCATTCAGCACCAAGGTCGCTAATGTTGGCGTGGTTACAGTTCCGGATCAACGGCTGAAGGTTCTCCACGAAATGTACCATTCCAAAAAAACTACTTACGCCGCCATCGAATTCTGCGACATTGCCGGATTAGTTCGAGGCGCATCCAAAGGGGAAGGTCTTGGAAATAAGTTTCTGGCCGATATCCGTCAGGTTGCCGCTATCGTCCATGTTGTCCGTTGTTTTGATGACGACAATGTTTTCCACGTGGATAACAAAATTGATCCCTTGTCGGATATAGAAACTGTAAATCTAGAGCTGATTATATCGGATATGGATATTCTTGAACGAAGAAGAGATCGGAACGTCAAAGCTTTGAAGGGAGATAAAGAAGTTCAGCGTGAGATCGATTTGCTGAACAAGATTATTGCTTGGCTGGAGGAAGGAAACCCCCTGCGCACCATGGAGGATCTTAACGATGACGAACTCAACTTCATAAAGTCCCTTGAAATGCTATCTTTCAAACCGGTTATCTACGTAGCAAACGTGTCCGAGGATCACGCTGGGGATGAAGGGGAAGGCAGTGATTATGTAGCAGCTGTTCGTAAGTATGCTTCTGAAGAGGGATCCGATGTTGTGGTCATCTGCGCTAAATTGGAAGCAGAGCTTTCCCAGTTGGAGGACGAAGAAAAAACAATGTTTTTGGAGGAAATGGGCATTACAATCTCTGGATTAGACAAGTTGGTCCGTGCATCCTATCATTTGTTGGATCTGATTTCTTTCCTGACAGCAGGTGAAGATGAAGTTCGTGCCTGGACAATCCGACGTGGAACCAAAGCACCCGGTGCTGCTGGCAAAATTCACTCCGATATCGAACGTGGATTTATCCGTGCAGAGACCATTCGCTTTGATACACTTGTGGAATGCGGGGGTAATCTGGCAACCGCCAAAGAAAAAGGGTTGCTGAAACTAGAAGGAAAAGAATACGAAGTCAAAGACGGCGACGTCATCAACTTCCTTTTCAACGTATAAAACCATCCGATTCGAAAGGAGGAAGCAATGGGCGGAACATACTCCGGCTGTTGGAAATAATTATGAAACCAATGAATTTATATATTGATCATACGCTGCTGAAACCGGAAGCAACTGAGTCGGATATCAAAAAACTCTGCGGGGAAGCCCGGGAATATGGTTTTTATTCAGTATGTGTTAACTCTAGTTATGTGGAGTTGGCCGCCATGGAATTATCCGGTTCCGAGACAAAAGTTTGCGCCGTGGTTGGATTTCCTCTAGGTGCAATGGAATTGAATTCCAAGGCGTTCGAGGCAGATCAGGCTTGTCTTCATGGCGCATCTGAAATTGATATGGTTATTCATGTAGGCGCTCTGAAAGAAGGACGATTCGAATACGTGTCAAATGACATTGCTGCAGTCGTTTCGGTAGCTGCCGAGTATAATGCTAAGGTCAAAGTCATTTTGGAAACCTGTCTTCTATCCAAAGAAGAAATTGTTAAAGCCTGCGAATTAGCGGTGCAAGCTGGTGCAGACTTTGTGAAGACATCCACTGGCTTCAGTACTGGCGGTGCCGAAACCGAGGATGTAGCCCTGATGCGTGCTACGGTTGGAAATCTGGCACAGGTCAAGGCTTCCGGTGGTATCCGCGACATTGAAAGGGCCAAAGAAATGATTGCTGCCGGCGCAGACCGTTTGGGCACAAGCGCATCCATCGCTATTGTCCTAGGTGCAACAGCTGAGGCTGGAAGTAGTACAGAAAGTTATTAATGGTTTGCATTATCTTAAAATTATTTGTGGCAGAATCAAATTGACAGAATCAAATTGAAATAAACAAAGGACTCATGATGAGTCCTTTTGTTTATGTTTAAGTATAATGTTTAATGTTGGTTATTGAGTTATTTGATGATTGCGCCAACTGCATCAGGACCCAGTCCGGCTGCATTGCCTTCATCGGTATCAAAATGGATTTCGCCAAAATAAGCATCCCCAGCCCGAACCAGAACGTTATTGAAAATCAGGCCTCTTTCACCTTCTACTTTCACGCTTACGATGTCCTTGTCTTTTACCCCGATGGCTTCCGCCTGCGCTGGGGACAAGTGAACATGTCTTAGCGCCGCGATGACACCCTTTTCAAGTGTGACTTCACCAGCCGGTCCTATCAATTTACAACCCGGAGTTCCATCCAATTTGCCGGATTCTCTTACCGGTACTTTGATTCCAATAGCCCTAGCATCAGTCAGCGCCAGCTCAACCTGGGTTTCCGGTCTGGCCGGACCTAGCACTCGAACACCTTTGAGAACCCCTTTGGGTCCGACGATGTCCACCTTCTCGTCACAGGCATATTGTCCTGGCTGAAGCAGATCTTTTGTGTGGGTTAGGCAATGACCTTTTCCAAACAATGTATCCACATCTTCTTGTCTCAAGTGTAAGTGCTTGTTGGATAGTCCGATTTGTACCTCATTACTCATTTGTTGCAGTCCTCCTTCTATTAATCCTCGGCTAAGCAGCTGATATATGGCAGCTGTCTGTACTTTTGGTTAAAGTCCAGGCCGTATCCTACAATGAACTTGTCTTCTACTGTGAAGCCGATGTAATCACCGTAGACATCCGCCCGTCTTCTGGCTGGTTTGTCCAGAAGCGCACAGATTTTTATGCTTTTTGGTTGTCTATTTTCAAGATAACCGGTCAGGTATTGGAGCGTGATTCCTGTATCAACAATATCTTCCACGATGATGACGTGTCTTCCTTCAATGTCGGAATCCAAATCTTTGTTGATCTTAACGACACCGGTGCTTTTCGTTGCCGCACCATAGCTGCTGACCGCCATAAAATCAATTTCTACATCCAGGTCGATATGTTTCATCACATCCACCATCCAGGGAACCGCGCCTCGTAGAATGCCCACGAGCAACACACTCTCGCCTTCATAGTCCTTGGTAATTTGAGCTGCTATTTCTATAGCACGCTGTTGAATTTCTTCCTGGCTGATCATGATTTCGCCGATGACCTGACTCTTATTCATTCTTCACTCCTTGTTTTTGGGTTTCAGCTTCTGGTTTCTCTTTCGTCTCATCTTTGACTTCATAGTCTACGTCGTCAATCACTTCTTTTCCTTTATATTTTTTGGAATAATCCTCGGTTTCTCCCATCCAGTATTTGTCCAGAGTTTTTCGAAGAACCCAGAGAATCCAAAGCCATAGAACAAAATCGTCCATCCATGCAATGGGAAAAAGCACAGGTGGAATCAGATCAACCGGAAGAAAGAGATAAATTAAACCCGCAACAATCAGCGCCTTTTTCCATAGGTGAACATCTTTGTCCATTAATAGAAACCGGATTGCTTTAATCCGCTTGAAAATGATGTTAAATGCAACGAGAAACTGCATTGGTGCTCCTTTATTCCTGGGCGTTTAATATGTCTTCCATAGCTGTCAACAAGTCTTCATGCCCTTTTTTGTTTAGTGCTGAAATTGGTATCACCAAATCATCCGGTTCCATTCGTAAACTCTTCCGTATTTGTGTTATCGATTTGGTGGTCTCATTTTTGGAAATCTTATCGGATTTGGTGGCCACCACAAGACCGTCCAATCCATAGTGCTTCAAGTAGTCATACATCTGTATGTCTAAAGCCGATGGCGCATGGCGGATGTCCACCAACTGCACCACTTTGATTAGTTTAGCTCGGTCTTTGAGGTATGTATCTATCATCCCACTCCAAGTTGCGCTAATGCTCTTTGATACTTTAGCATAGCCATAGCCGGGCAAATCTGCAATTCGAAACTCACCATTGACCTCATAGAAATTGATGGTTCTGGTCTTGCCAGGGTTACCACTGACTCTTGCCAGTGCTTTGCGGTTGGTCAGCAGATTCAGCAAAGAGGACTTTCCAACATTGGATCGTCCTACAAATGCGATTTCATACATATCTTCGGGAGGGTATTGTTCCCGTTTGGCTGTCACTGCAACCAATTCCGCTTTTTTGATTAGCATTTTTTGATTCCAATCAATACATGTTTGATAGCATCATCCACATTTCGAATCAGGACAAACTTCATTGCCTTCCTAACATTTACGGGAATGTCTTCAATGTCTCGCTCATTATCAGCGGGAAGCAAGACCAGCCTGATGCCTGCGCGATGGGCAGCCAGAACCTTTTCGCGGATGCCACCTACAGGTAGCACATTGCCTCGAAGGGTTATTTCACCCGTCATAGCTACATCTTTTCGAGCCGGAGTTTTGGTCAGAGTAGAAATCATGGCGACACACATGGTCACACCGGCTGATGGGCCATCTTTTGGGGTAGCGCCTTCCGGAATATGAAGATGGATGTCCATATTTTTGTAGAAGTCTTCGTCAATTCCAAACTTTTCGGTTACGGAACGGATGTAGCTAATGCCCGCCTTGGCGGATTCCTGCATGACATCTCCCAATTGACCGGTCAGTTGCAATTTCCCTGTGCCGGGAACAGCCGAAGTTTCGATGAACAGGGTATCCCCGCCCACAATTGTCCAGGCTAGTCCTGTGGTGACGCCTATTTCTTTCTCATTTTCTATTTTATCATATCTGTATTTCTTTTTGCCCAAATATTCTTCTAAATTTGTCGCATTGATAGAAAATTTCTTACGACGTCCGGAAACGGTTTTGCGCGCTACCTTTCTGCAAAGATTGGCAATTTCTCGCTCCAGATTTCGGACACCGGATTCTCTGGTGTAATAGTTTATTATATCCCGAATGGCGTCTTCTGAAATCAAAATATTCTCGGGTTGAAGCCCATGTTCCGTCACTTTTTTGGGCACCAAGTATTTCTGTGCAATGTTCAATTTTTCTTCTTCCGTGTAGCCCATCACTTCGATGACTTCCATTCGGTCCAATAGTGGCCTTGGAATTGTATCGGTTGTATTCGCTGTTGCGATAAACATCACCTTGGAAAGGTCAAACGGGGTTTCCAGATAGTGATCAGTGAAGTCTTTGTTTTGCTCGGGATCTAAAACCTCCAATAATGCAGACGCCGGATCGCCTTTGAAGTCCGCGCCGATTTTGTCCACTTCATCGAAAAGGAAAACAGGGTTTTTGGAACCTGCATCCTTGATTGCATTGATGACTCTACCTGGGATTGCTCCAATATAGGTTCTACGATGACCACGGATTTCCGCTTCATCACGAACGCCGCCTAACGACATACGCACAAACTCACGGTTGACTGCTCGCGCCACCGATTTGGCGATGGAAGTTTTACCGGTTCCCGGAGGACCCACCAGGCAAAGAATTGGACCTTTGATTTTGTGAGAAAGCTCCACAACCGCCAGATACTCCAGCACCCGCTCTTTCACTTTCCCCAGGCCATAATGGTCTTCTTCCAAAATTGCCTCGGCATGCTTCAAATCGATGTTGCTTTCAGTTTCTTTGTTCCATGGAAGGGAAAGAATGGTTTCAATATAGGTCCGGATGACGGAACTTTCGGCCGAAGACGCTTGCATCTTTGACATCCGCTTGATTTCTTTTTCTACTTTTGTACGTGTCTTTTCGGGGAGGTTTAGTTCTTCCAATTGTTTGTACCACTGGTTAATCTCACCTTCCACATCTTCGTCGGTACCCAGCTCTTCCTGGATGGCACGCATTTGTTCACGCAAATAATATTCCCGCTGATTCTGGTTTATTTGGGTTTTCACCTTACTGCTGATATCTTGCTCGATGTTGAGAATTTCAATTTCACGTACCAGCATGGTGTTCAGTTTGTCCATGCGTTCGGTAATATCCAGCGTCTCCAAAAGTTCTTGTTTTTCTTCAACTTTCAGATCCATATGGCCTGCTATCAGGTCTGCAAAACGACCTGGCTGACCAATGGTGGCTACCGTTGGAAAGATATCCGAAGAAAGCTTCTGGTTTAGCGCCAGATAGCTGTCAAAGTTCCCCAGCACGGAACGCATCAGTGCTTCCATTCTGGCCGGTATCGGGTCCGGTTCCTCATCAATAATTTGAGAGACAGCGCATTTAAAATAAGGAACTTCGAATAGAATTTCTTCAATTCGCCCCCTGCTTACGCCTTCCACAAGCACCCGGATCGAATCACCGGGAAGCTTTAGCATCTGTTTAATCTTTGCGATTGTGCCCATATGATAAAAATCATTGTTGGTGGGCAGGTCGGTGGTTTCGTCTGTCTGGGCTGCCAAAAAAATATATTGGTTCTTAATCATCGCCTTTTCTAAGGCGTTAATGGATTTTTCTCTTCCGATGTCGAAATGCAGAACCATATTTGGAAAAATCGTCATGCCCCGAAGCGGAATCATGGGTAAAACCATTTTGCCATCTTCTCTTACTTCAATTTTATCTTCTGCCATAGTATTCTCCTTTGAATGAATAAGGCGACCTAGGAAGCCGCCTTTTTATCTGAGTCTAAAAGGACCAAAGTAGGTCTCACTTCCTCATCTACTGTTGCCTTGGTGATAATGCATTTCGCCACATCTTTGCGAGAAGGAATCTCGTACATGATGTCCGTCATGATGGTTTCCATGATGTTGCGAAGGCCTCTTGCTCCTGTTTTCTTTTCGAGGGCTTTGTGTGCAATCCTGCGGATGGCATCTTCTTCAATTTCAAGCTCCACATTATCCATAGAGAAAAGTTTTTTGTACTGCTTCAACAAGGCGTTTTTTGGTTTGGTGATAATCTCCACCAAGGCATCTTCTGTAAGAGGATCTAGTGTGACAATCACCGGTAAACGTCCGATGAATTCAGGAATCAAACCATACCGGAGTAAATCTTCCGGCTGAACCATTTTGAGGGTTTCCGGCACATCTTTGTCATTTTTCTTTTGGGCGGCGTTGAAGCCGATGACTTTTTCACCCAGTCGTTTGCGGATAATTTTTTCGAGGCCGTCAAAGGCCCCCCCGCAAATGAACATGACATTCGTCGTATCAAACTGGATAAACTCTTGGTGGGGATGCTTCCGTCCGCCCTGAGGTGGCACGTTGGCAATGGTTCCTTCCAGAATCTTGAGGAGTGCCTGTTGTACACCCTCTCCGCTGACATCTCTTGTGATGGACACGTTGTCGGATTTCTTGGAAATCTTATCAATTTCATCCACATAGATGATCCCACGCTGGGCCTTTTCTACATCAAAATCAGCAGCCTGCAACAGACGGAGTAAAATATTTTCTACATCTTCGCCGACATAGCCAGCCTCCGTTAGTGCGGTGGCATCAGCAATGGCAAACGGTACTTGCAGAATTTTGGCCAAGGTCTGGGCCAGTAAAGTTTTGCCGGACCCGGTGGGACCAATCATAACGATGTTGCTCTTTTGGAGCTCTACGCCATCCTGTTCCAGTGTTGTCATGCTCTTTACTCGTTTGTAGTGATTGTACACCGCAACGGAAAGGGCTTTTTTTGCGACGTCCTGTCCAATGACATATTCAGAAAGTGATTTAGCCAATTCACGGGGGGTAGGCAACACAAATTCGCCGCTTTCTTCCAGTTCCTTGGGCTCTTCCAAGCCTTCTTTGATGATGTCCAGACAAAGGTCAACACATTCATTACAAATGTAAACTTCAGGTCCAGCGACCAGGCGTTTTACCTGGCTTTGAGGTCTGCCGCAAAATGAGCATTTTATTTCAAAGTTTTCGTCGTATTTGGTCATAAGGTTGGTTTTCTCCTAATTTTGTGATTGTTGGTAAACTGTTTTTTGGTTTATCGGGATGTTATCACTTTGTCCACTAAACCATATGCCGCTGCTTCCGGCGCACTCATAAAGTTGTCTCTATCTGTATCTTTTTCGATGGTGCTCAAGGGCTGTCCGGTGTTTTTACTGAGAATCACATTGAGCTTCTCCCGGGTTTTAATGATCCATTCGGCATGGATTCTGATGTCTTCTGCTTGACCGTTAATTCCCCCCAAAGGCTGGTGAATCATAATCTCGGCATTGGGTAATGCGAATCGTTTGCCATTGGTTCCTGCAGAAAGCAGGAATGCGCCCATGCTCGCTGCCATTCCCACACAAATAGTGGAAATATCCGGTTTGACATATTGCATGGTATCATAGATGGCCATGCCTGCAGTCACCGAGCCACCGGGGCTGTTAATATAGATGCAAATATCCTTTTCGGGATCTTCGGCTTCCAAAAACAGGAGTTGGGCCACTACCAGACTAGCGAGATGTTCATCGATGGCTTCACCAATAAAGATAATCCGGTCTTTAAGCATTCTGGAATAAATGTCATAGGAGCGTTCACCCCTACCGTCCTGTTCAATTACATATGGAATTAAAGCCATTTTGCTGCTCCTTCCTGTGGTCTTTGGCGTTTCACTATTTAATGATCGCCTTTTCGAAAACGAAGTCCATTGCTTTTCGCATTTTGATGTCCTTCTCGAGGAATGCCAGATTTTCGGCACCCAACATTTCTTTGATTTTTGCCGGCTCAAGCTTGTATTGTGCGGCCATCATGTCGATGTCAGCTTCCAATTCTTCCGGCGTTACCGTAATCCCTTCAGCTTGTGCGATGGCGGAAACAATCATCCGGGTCTTCACCTTTCTGAACGCATCGTCTCTAAGTTCAGTTCTGAATTCTGCTTGATCCTTCTGCAGATACTCGAAATATTTCTCGAGATCCAATCCTTGGGAACGGAGCTGTTGATCAAACTCCTGCATCATGGAAGTAATTTCGTCTTCTACCAATACTTCGGGAATATCAATATCGTTGGCTTCATATACTTTTGCAAGAACGGAGTCTTTCATCTTGAGCAGCGCTTGGGCTTCTTTTGATTCTTGTAGTTTTTTCTTGGCGTCTGCTTTTAGTTCCGCAAGAGTATCAAACTCGCTGACATCTTTGGCAAAATCATCATCCAAAACAGGTTTCTCTTCCGCTTTGATTTCATTGACACTACACTTGAATACGGCTTCTTTGCCAGCCAATTCTTCCGAATGGTATTCTTCGGGGAATGTTACTTTTACGTCACGGTCTTCATTGATGCAGATGCCAACCAGTTGCTCTTCGAATCCGGGGATGAACGAGTTCGAACCCAGCTTCAAGGGCTGCTGTTCTGCTGTGCCACCTTCAAACTGATGATCGCCGACAAATCCTTTATAGTTCAACAAAACAGTGTCCCCGTTCTCAGCAGGCCGTTCTACGGCTACCATACGGGCATTCCTTTGCTGCATTTTTTCGATCTCGGCATCAACGTCAGCATCCAATACTTCAACATTGATTTTTTCGGATTTGACGCCCAGGTAGTCTTTTACGACGATCTCCGGGTATACTTCAACTGAAACGGTAATGGTAAATCCACTGCCTTTTTTAACATCTCCAAAATCTACGGTAGGACGATCAATAACCTCCAGGCCCAGTTCGTCGGCTGCTTTAGGGTAAGCCTCATTAATCATGGTGTTGATGGCGCCTTCCAGAAAGATTCCTTCGCCATAATGCTTTTCTAGAATGCTTCTTGGGGCTTTTCCCTTTCTGAAGCCATCAATCTGGTACTTATCTTTGGTTTCCTGATACTCCTTAATCATAGCCTGTTCCAGCTCTTCTGCTGTGAATTCCACGCTGAATTTTGCGGTGTTCTTCTCTTTTGAAATAAATGTTGCTTTCATGAATTGTTTCTCCTTCAAAATATTTGTGCTAAATTTTACCAAGCAGGGCCAAGCCCCGTGCGAATTTACTTCTTGTTTCTGGCACAAGTCCATATCTTTGTGCCAACTTATCTCCCAAAGAGATGAGTTCCTCTTCTTTGCCGGAGTATAGTTCAATCTCTGCTTCAGAGATAAGGCAGGTTCCGTTTTTGGTCAAGACCAATCCGGTATCCAACGCGATTTCCAAAATCGCTTGATTGTTATCTACCCTTACCTTTCGCCTTGAAACATGAACTTCGATGAAGCCTCGCAGCGCTTTATTGCCAATTATCTCCAGCAGCTCCACTCCGATTTCGCTCTGAGAAAACACCGTTGGATCTGGTTGATCTGCGCATTTTCCTTGCCCTAGATTCACATTTAACTCTTCTCTGGTATGAAGTGCCCCGATGGTTTTGCCGTTCCATTTGAGGGTGGCAATAAAACGGGTTCCTTCTTCTCTGATTCGATATGCTATGTTGTGCTTTAAAAGGTCAAATTCATCAGTGTCATAGTATGTGGCTCTCAACTCTTCCCGACATCGGGAGCCGTCTTCTTCCATCAAACTTACTTCTTCGTCTTCCCATATGGCGTCAGCGATTTCAACCGTCCCAATGGAGTACTTTAGTTCTATTTCCATAAGGCTCCTTTCTTTCGTTGCGAACTCAAATATTTTACCATTAATATGTGAATAATACAACCAGAAATCCCCAAGTCCCCCAACCTTTCCTACAGTCTATGTAAGTCAAAACAGCACTCACATTCGGGGTTTCCGTTGCAAGTGCTGTCTTCTTTATGTTTCTGAAAGGGAACACGACTTCTCTTCTCAATTACGAGTTGGTTAGGACGGTTCCGGTCTTACCCTGAAGCGCCAGTACGGCTTTGTCCAAGGAAGTGATGATGGCTTTCTTGCCAGGATTTTTTTCAACAAATTTCATGGCAGCCTGAACTTTCGGAAGCATGCTTCCCGGAGCAAACTGTCCGTCAGCCACGTGCCTTCTCGCTTCTGCCAGTGTCATAGTTGAAAGGTTTTCTTGGTTGGGTTTGTTGTAGTTAACGGCTACCTTTTCGACCTCCGTGAGAATCATCAATACTTCTGCTTCAACACTTTCAGCCAGTAATTCAGCTGCGAAATCTTTGTCGATAACAGCTGCAACTCCTTCCAGCCTTCCGTCTTCATGCTCGATTACCGGAATGCCACCGCCTCCACAACTAATTACAACAGTCGTATCCCATAATGTTTTGACAGCCTCAATCTCTACAATTCTTGTGGGAATGGGAGATGCAACGACTCGACGCCATCCCCTTCCGGCGTCTTCTTTCATGGTAAAACCCTGTTTTTCTGAGATTTCTTGGGCTTCCGCCTCAGAATAAAAAGGTCCGATGGGTTTTGTAGGGTTTTGGAATCCGGGATCGTCTTTATCGACGACCATCTGTGTTGCAACGGTTACCACTGGAGTACTAATGCCCCGTTTGTTCAGGGAATATTTCAGGCACTGCTGCAAATGGTATCCAATATATCCTTGGGACATGGCACCGCATACATCAAACGGCATCGGTGGGGTGACATGTTTTGCGCTTTCGGAAGCCAGAAGAATTCTGCCTACCTGTGGGCCGTTTCCATGAACAATGCCCATTTCATATCCCATGTGACTGATTTCTGCAATAAATTCACAAGTTGTTTTTACGACTTCCAACTGCGCCTCAGCGGTCGCCGGACCGTCTCCGGATTGTAGGGCATTCCCGCCCAATGCAACAATGATTTTTGGTGCGCTCATATATTTCTCCTTATAAATCTTCTCGGGATACCGGACAGCTCATGCATCTAGGGCCGCCACGGCCTCTGGAAAGTTCTGAGCTTGGCATTGTGATGACTTTGACTCCTTTTTTGTCCAGCAGGTCATTGGTCACATAATTTCGTTCGTAGGTGATGACAACACCCGGCGCAATGGCAAGGGTATTGGATCCATCGTTCCACTGTTCCCGTTGGGCGGCAATGGCGTCGTCTCCGCCGCATCGAATTAGTTCTACTGCCGGAAGTTTCAATTCTGTGCTCAAAATGTGCTGGAGTCCATCCTGTAGGCTTTCGAAACGGATTTGCCGATCCGGGCCTAATGTGATTGCATAAATCTGCAAAGGTCCTTCAATTTCCGGATGGATGGTAAACTTGTCATAGTCCACCATGGTAAATACCGTATCCAGATGCATAAACGCTCTGGTCTTAGGAATATCAAAGACTAATATCTTTTTGAAGGTGGATTTGGTCAGGATGTTTTCTGCAAAGCGCTCAATCCCACAGGCTGTTGTTCTTTCACTCAACCCAATTCCTATGATGTCTTTGGATATTACCAACACGTCGCCACCTTCGATAGAATAATCCTGACAGTAGTCATACCATAGATTTGTTCCATCTGGTGCAAAATCCTTATTATGCATATACATATACTTCAGAAGAAGCGCTTCACGCCTTCTGGCTTTGGTGCTCATGTGATGAACATTCAACCCATCAGCCAGGCAAGCGCCTGGATCTCTTGTAAAGTATAAGTTGGGCATGGGATCAGTATAATACGGATATGACGATGCAATAAAGTCAGCTAGGGAGGCAATATGAGAAACTGCAACATCATTCTTCTTTATGCCTGATATGACAGTTTCAACCATTTCTCTTGTGGGCTTGTTCAGCAGATAATCCGTCAAGGATTCACGCATACCCGGAGATGTGATATTGCTTTCTGCAAGAAAATCTTCAACAAAACTTTTTTTGACCGATAAGTCTTTCAGGGCTTTTTCGGTTTCATCAACATAGTAAACGACTTCCGTTCCGTTATCCCGAAGAAGCTTGGCAAAAATGTCATGCTCTTGTTGGGCTACTTTTAAATACGGAATATCGTCGAAAAGCAGTCTTTCAAAATTAGCCGGTACCAGGGCTTCAATTTCATTGCCTAAACGATGAAGTAGCACTTTCTTTAACTTTCCTATTTCTGAATAATTGTGTATTCCTCCGGACATGTTGGTCCTCCTTCCGGTATAAGAAAAATAATATGCTTTATTTAGTTTTGTTGGTTATGCAATTGTAGCGACGATGATTGCCTTAATGGAATGCAATCTGTTTTCTGCTTCATCAAATACTTTGGAATGTCGGCTTCTGAAGACTTCATCGGTGACTTCGCGAATGTCATAGCCTTCTTCCTTCTGGGTTTTGGCCATTTTGGTTTCGAAGTCATGGAAGGAAGGCAAGCAATGCAGGAACACAACATCCTTGTTTCCGGTTGCTTCCAGCATTTCCATGGTGACTCTGTAAGGAGTCAGCAATTTGACCCGTTCGGGTATGTGCGCTTCTTCACCCATGGAAGCCCAGATGTCGGTATAAATAACATCAGCACCCTTTAGGATTGTGGGATTTGAAGAAATTTCGATGGTTGCTCCGGTCTTTGCGGCGACTTCCTGGACTTTCTTGAGAACTTCCTTGTCCAACTCAGCAGCCATCACATCCGGTCCGTAAGCGACATAATGCATGCCTAGTTTCGCACAGCCATACATCCAGGCATAACTCATATTGTTACGGATGTCTCCACAAAATACCACTTTCACTTTGTTTAGAGGTTTGGCAACGTGCTCTTCAATCGTCATCAAGTCCGCTAGGATTTGAGTGGGATGATCGATGTCTGTTAAACCATTCCAAATTGGCACACCGGCATGCTTCGCCAGTTCTTCAACAACCGCTTGCTCATAGCCTCGGTATTCAATGCCGTCAAAGAATCTACCCAGTACTTTGGCGGTGTCCTCCAAAGACTCTTTTTTGCCCATCTGGGAACTGCCGGAATCCAAAAATGTCACGTGAGCGCCTTCATCCAGACAAGCTACTTCAAATGCGCAGCGTGTTCTTGTAGAAGTCTTTTCAAACAGAAGAACAACGTTCTTTCCTTTCAACACTTCGTTATGTATCCCAGCTCTTTTTTTTGCCTTTAAATCATGTGCAAGATCCAACATGTATCGAATCTCTTCCGGACTAAAGTCCATCAATGTTAAAAAGCTTCTTCCTTTTAAATTTACAGCCATTTTTGAATCCTCCTTTAAAGATAACCGTTTGACCATTTATATTATTTACATTTAAAATCATGTCGTCCTAACATCATAATACTCCTAAATGTCGAAATTGAAAGTGCCAGCAATAATATTTTTTAGTGTGCCAGTATGTAATCGCAAATTACCTTCATCCCCCTATCAATTTGCTCGGGTGTCGGATAGGAGAAATTAAGGCGAATATAGGGGCTGCCCCGGTGCTTGTCCGGATAGAAAACATTACCAGGCACAAAAGAGACTCCCTCTTGTTCGATATCATTGAAGAACTTCTTCATGTTCATGTCCTCAGGCATTTTGCACCACACATAAACACCCCCATCTGGTTTTCGGTAAGAAACTCCCCGGCTTTTCATGCGATCCAGGTAGCCACACATCCGATCCAGCTTTTTTCGATACTCTTCCTGAAAAACCATCAGTTTGTTATAGTAAAGATGGGTTTCAAATGATTGGGCTAATAACTTTTGGGACAACCAATCCAAAGAGACTAAGCGGACTGAGACTAAATTAGCCAAGCTGTCAATCAACGTCTTAGGTCCCGCCACAAAGGCGATACTGACTCCCGGAACAAAGGTCAGGGAAAAGGAAAAAATGTATATTACATTGTTTCCTCGATCCATGGCTTTGAGCCGCGGGATATTGGGTCCGCTATAACACAAATCCGATGCAGCATCTTCCTCAATCAACGGAATCCTGTACTGATAAGATAGCGCCAGGAGCTGCTTTCTTCTGGCAAGAGAGAGGCAAGTTCCTGTTGGATCTTGAAAACTTGAGTTAACATAAATAAATCTAGGGTGGTGTTTTTCAATCAGGGGTCCAAGATGGTCGCATAGCATGCCCTCATCGTCCATCGGCACAGAAACAATCTTACCGCCTGCCAGTTTAATGGTTCGATAAACATCTGGAGACAGAGGCTCTTCCGTGATGACTGTGTCCCCAGGTTTGAGCATCAGGGTGATGAGGAAGTCCAAAGCCTGGTTCATTTCAGAAAAAACCTGAATAGCAGCCGCATCCACCGTCATTCCCTTTTCATGCAAAAAAGACGCAAGATGCTTGCGCAAGGTTAAATCTCCTGCGTAAGGTGTATGGAAATATGACAAGCCTTTGCTGTGGGATAGCATTTGATGAATGCTGGTTGAAATATCTTTTTTGAGATAAATGCTGGGGGAAGAAATTCCTCCTGCGAAAGAAATGGAGTCGGTGTCGTAAGACTTGGAATACAGGTCATCAAAAGCGCTTTCCAGGTTCAGGTATTCTTCTTTAATCAAAGATTCCCAGTGAACCCCCTTTTGTTTTGATGACTTTTGGACCATTGTCCTATTCTCTTCCAAATTGCTTCCTGTGATGCTATATTGAACACGATAACCTACTCCGTGCACTGAGCCCACTAATCCTTCAGCCTTCAACTCGTTGTACGCTTTGGTTACTGTATTGCGGTGGACACCAATGAGTTTTGCCATTTCCCGTTCTGAGGGTAAAGGAAACCCATCCAACAGCTCTCCTTTAAGAATTTTTTTCTTCATGGCAAGGGAAATCTGAAGATAATACGGGGTTTTGTCTGCCTTATTGATGGGAATGATCATTATTTTTCTCCGTGAAACTGGTAATAACATACTTCCAGTCTGCCGTTGTATAACTTTCTTCTTCTATCCGCCGGCCGGCCGGCTACTGCTTGCTCCACCTCTTTATCGGTAGTCACCAGGAATAAGGACCAGTCGGAGTGGATTTTAAGAAAACGATTCAATGCTGTATAAATCTTATCGATTGCCTTTTGGTCTCCTATCCGTTCTCCATAGGGTGGATTCGTAATCACAATACCCCGTGGCACATCAGAAGCCAATGCTGTCACATCGGCTATTCGGAAGGTTATCACATCTGCGACTCCGGCTTCCAACGCATTTTGCCTTGCGGCAGCAATTGCAGCTGGGTCTATATCCGCCCCAATAATTTGGATATCCGCATCGTTCTTGATTGCATGAAAAGCCGTTTTTCTTTCATCTTTCCATTGGGCAGATTCCATCATGTGCCAGGTTTCAGCGGAAAAGTTCCGATTCAAACCCGGTGCGATGCCCAATCCAATCATAGCCGCTTCTATGGGAATGGTTCCAGAACCACAGCAAGGATCAATCAGCAGCCTGCCCTCCCGCCAAAATGAGAGCTGAACCAAGGCTGCTGCCAAGGTTTCCTTAATCGGTGCTCGGACATCCTTGACCCGGTATCCGCGTTTATGCAGCCCCGGACCGGTGGTATCAACGGTCAGAGTAACTCTATCCTTCAACAATGTTACCTTGATTTCATAATCTCCATGGGATTCTTCAAAGTTCTTGACACCATAAGCATCCGTCAGCCGGTCAACTACCGCTTTTTTAACGATGCTTTGGCAAGCCGGTACGCTGTGCAATGTGGATTTAACCGAAGAACCGTTCACTGGAAATTTTCCATCTGGTGGAATCAAGTTTTCCCAGGCAATGCCGCGGGTCCGCTGATATAGTTCTTCAAAGGTTTTGGCCTCGAATTCAGCCATTTTTAGCAGTACTCGATCCGCACAACGCAACCAAAGATTGGAGCGGATGATGGCTCGTTCATCTCCAAGAAACGTAATTTTACCGTCTTCGCTCTTGATAATTTTGTATCCCAGGGCTTCAATCTCTCTTTTGACCAGTGCCTCCAACCCAAATGTGGCTGTGGCTATCAGTTCTAGTTTCATTATTTCTACTCCTTGCCGGGAAGGATTCCCCCGGTTCCTTGGGATTCAACAAAGGCTATCTCATTCGAGATAGCCAATGAATGTTAAATATAGGATTGACGCTTATTCAAGCGGCTACTTTCGATGATCCGCAGATTATCCAGTGCCATGCCGGTTCCTTTGGCTACGCAAGTGGTCGGTTCGTCGGCGATGGCAACCTTGATTCCAGTCCGTTGTTTGATTCTTTTGTCGATGCCCCATAGAAGCGCTCCGCCACCGGTAAGAATAATACAAGAAACGCTGATATCCGCCGCCAGTTCTGGAGGTGTCTTCTCAAGCACGCTATGAGCTGCTTCACATATCTGCTGAAGCGGTTCATCCAAGGCTTCCAACATATCATTGCTGGTCATGGTCACTTCCCGGGGTAAACCGGTAACAAGGTCACGTCCGCTACAGTGCATGGTGACTTCCTTGGTTCTTGTAAAAGCAGTGCCAATGGATTTTTTGAGTTCTTCTGCGGTACGTTCACCAACATATAATTTATGTTTTTTGCGCATGTATTTGATAATCGCCTCATCAAATTTGTCGCCGGCTACTTTGATGGAGGTGCTTGCAACGATGCCGCCAAGTGCGATTAGCGCTATATCTGTGGTACCCCCACCGATGTCCATAACCATGATACCACCGGGTTTGGAAATATCCAGACCTGCGCCGATGGCTGCGGCGATGGGCTCTTCAATCAAATTTACATCACGTCCTCCGGCTTGTGTGGCAGCTTCCCGAACAGCACGCTTCTCAACTTCAGTGACGCCACTGGGGACACATACCATAATTCTTGGTCGAAAGAACCGGCTATTTCCGCAGGTTTTTCGGATAAAATACTTCAACATACGTTCCGTGATATCATAATCGGAGATGACGCCATCTCGTAATGGACGAACCGCAACGATATTCGCAGGGGTCCTTCCCAGCATTTGCCTGGCGTCTTCGCCAACAGCAAGAATCTCATTTGTGTCTGTGTTGATGGCAACGACGGAAGGTTCATTGAGAACAATCCCCTTTCCCTTCATATATACAAGAACATTCGCTGTTCCAAGGTCAATTCCAACATATTCTGTGAATCCCATTCTTGATTCTCCTCTCGTTTACGGTTGTTAGCCCGTTAAAATATTATATACAAATGTTGCTTGCTTTTCAATCCTTTTTTCTTTCATGCGCTTATTCTTTTATGTTATAATGAATCAAAAATACCATGGAGGTGCAACATGCTTTTCTTAAAGAACGATTATAGTCTTGGCGCTCATCCCGCTGTTTTGGAAGCTCTGGTAAAGACGAATATGGTGTATGCCGATGGATACGGTGTGGATGAGTTTTGCGCCGATGCTTCATCTCAAATCCTACAAAGGATTGGTTGTCCAAGCGCTGAAGTTCATTTTCTTCCCGGTGGAACTCAAACAAATATGACAGCCATCGCAGCGTTTTTACGTCCACATGAAGCAGTGATTTCTCCTGAAACTGGCCATGTTTGTTGCCACGAAACCGGTGCCATCGAGGCAACAGGCCACAAAATCATTCATGTTCCCTCTGAAGATGGGAAAATCCGTTGGGAACAGATCGACGAAGTCATGCGGTTTCATGAAGATGAGCACTACGTCAAGCCTCGGCTTTTATACATTTCTAACAGCACCGAAACCGGCGCATTCTACTGTAAGTCTGAGTTGCAAGAACTTCGCGAAGCATGCGATCGTCATCAACTGCTTCTATATCTTGATGGAGCTCGGTTGGCTATGGCACTGACCGCCCCTGGCAATGATGTTGCTTTGGAAGATTTGCCAAAAATTGCAGATGCATTTTATATCGGTGGAACCAAGTGCGGTGCACTTTTCGGCGAAGCGTTAGTTTTAGTCAATGATAGCCTAAAACCTGATTTCCGATTTTTGCTCAAGCAGCGAGGTGGGCTTATGGCGAAAGGTCGACTACTGGGCGTACAGTTTCAAGCGTTGCTTGCAGACGATTTGATTTTTCATTTAGGTGCTCATTCAAATCAAATGGCAACCATGTTAGCGGATGGAATAAAAAAAGCCGGATACCACTTTGCAGTAGAACCGGCCACCAATCTTATTTTCCCTATCTTTCCCAATTCTCTCATCGAAGAGCTCCAGAAGAAAGTGATGTTTGAAGGATGGCGTCCCTATACGGATGGCACATCTGCAATCCGTTTAGTCACTTCCTGGGGAAGCACCGAAGAAGAAGTACAAACTTTTTTAAGTATGATTTAATGCTGAAAATCGTGGAATCCTATTCATGGTTGAACTATTGAACTGAAATAATCGACTCCGTCATGGCTTTCAGCACATCCGGGGAAACCTTTTCTGAAATCAACAAGGTACATGCGACCTTGTTGTTTTTGTCGTACCAGTAGGACACTCCGACACCGTCTGTTTCGTAGGCCAGTTTGTATGTGGCATTAACCGCCAGTAGAGTTTCTTGGTTTGGAAGGCTTACTGCCATTCCTGTAGCATCCATTTCTGTTTCAGAAGACTCCACATAATATGTATAGCTGACTTCGTTGAGTTCAAAAGAAATCACACCAACGGACCCATCAACGATGCTGCAGGTTTCATTTACAATGGTTGCCGGCAGCACAATTTTTATGCCAAGATCTTCTTCAATCTGTACTATATTGACCACATCAACCGCCTCTTGTTTGGCAGTCATCGTATTTTCAGCTTGCTTTTGTTCATCGTCGGTACACCCTACGGTGACTCCAATAATAAGGGCAAGTCCTATTAGCAGAATAAATATTTTTTTCTTCATAGTTGAATACTCCTCGTCTTTGATGAAGTCCTAAAAACAAAAGGGGCCAAAGCCCCGTGTTTCATGGTGGAGATGGCGAGAATCGAACTCGCGTCCAAAAATGCTTCCACAAGAGTTTCTCCGAGCGCAGCCTTTGTTCATTTATTTCGCGTTCAGTGGACCTCAAAGGCAAGTTCCTCCGTCTGCTATCCCGTAATTCCCTTATGCTACCGGGAGCTTACATAAGGTTGTCCTACATTGTCGACGCCGGTGATCGGGCCTGTAGGGGAACCCGGACCGACGCGCCGGCAGCTAATTAAGCTGCGTATGCGAATGTGTTGTTATTTTTAGCGTTTATATTTAACGTGCCTTTTTAACGCAGACTTGCAAACTGCGGCTCGCTTTTCTTGGTTCTGCACCCCTGTCGAAACCTGTACATCCCCATTCAACTGATTTAATTATACCCCCAGCAACACAAATATAACAATAATTTTGTGTTGCTGGGTGAACGTTTGGTGAATTTTATCTGCCTTCTTCTTTAATTTTTTGAATCATGTCATCCAAATCAACGATTTCTGCCTCTTTGTCGGTTATTTCTTTGATGTACTCTGCAATGTCCGCATCTACATTTTCGTCGTCCCGATATTTTTCATAAAAGTATCGGCCGATTTTCTTTTCGGCATTGTTAATGTCTGATTTCAGAGATACAATCTTGCCTTTGTTCTTTCCCATTTCGACCACGTCACCGGTTTTGTCGGCAGCCATGTTGGCCATTTTCTTAGCTTTGTCAAAAAAATCTCCCATGTTGATCTCCTTCCTACTGCGCCTGCTTCCATCCACTAAAGGCCGGTTTGTCCTTTTGCCTGATGAATTCGCCTGTCAGCATCCCTCTTGGCGATATCGTGACGCTTATCATATAACTTCTTGCCTTTGGCAACCGCCAATTCCATCTTGGCTCTGCCTCTCTCGTCTATAAATAACTTAAGTGGAATCAGGGTTAACCCCTGTAGCGTTGTGTATCCAATCAGCTTATTAATCTCACGTTTGTGGAGTAAAAGCTTTCTTGGGCGCAAAGGATCCACATTAAAGATATTTCCAAATTCATAGGGGCTGATATTCATTCCGTAGATGAAAACCTCATTCCCTTCAATTTTTGCATAGCTTTCGGTGATGCTTGCTTTGCCTTGACGCAGAGACTTTATTTCTGTTCCCGTCAAAACGATACCCGCTTCATAGACCTCTTCAATGAAGTAATCATATCTCGCTCTTCTGTTGTTGGCTACGGTCTTTTCACCCATTAAACAAACCCAAACTTTCCAAAGGGGAACACTCTTAGCAATGCTTTCCCTGTTATCTCATCAATATCAATGCAACCAACCGCTTCGCTGCGACTGTCAACGCTCACTTCACGGTTATCCCCAAGCACATATATTTTTCCTTCTGGCACCAGATAATCTGTCACATCTCCATAGGTTACACCATCTTTGGTGTACTCTTCAGTAATTGGTTCCCCATTGATATACACCAGCCCGTTGGCGATGGTTACATTGTCTCCCGGAAGTCCAATTACCCTTTTGATATACAGCTCTGTGACATTCCCTTCAACATGTGGAAATACCACAATATCTCCCCGTTCCGGCTCACCAAAAATCGTGTATGCCTGTTTGCTGATCATAAGGTAGTCGTTTTCATACAACGTTGGCTCCATCGATGTCTTTTTGACGATAATCGGTTTCACCAATGTGATGATGCACACAGCCACCAGAATGACTATAATAAGGTCGCGGATCAACTCTTTCATGGATTAGATGCCTCCTATTTGGTCAAAGGGATAAAGTCTGAAGAATGCTTTACCAAGGATATCCGATATGCGCACCGGTCCTAGTTCTTCGGCCCGACTGTCAAGGCTTACTTCACGATTGTCTCCCATGACGAAAACGAAGTTCTCGGGCACTACGAAATTGTATAGCACCCCTCCAGTTTCCCCATTGATTCCACCCATGATATAAGGTTCTTGAATGCGACTTCCGTTTCGATATATATTACCATCAGAAATGGTCAATATATCCCCTGGGATTCCTATCACTCGTTTAATCAATAATTTTTCTTTGCCTTCATCATCCACCAAGCTTGAGTGAAAAACAATAATATCATCTCTTGCCACGTCCTCAAATCGATAGGACTGTTTTGCTATCATAAGATAATTGTTTTCTTCCAGTGTTGGCAACATAGAAATTTCTTTCACGATGGTCGGCCTGATTAACAGGGAAATGACAAGTGCCAGCAGTAAGGCAAGCAGAACATCTCGAATAATTGCTTTCATTTATTTTATCCCTCCGAATTCAGAAAACGGCCACAGAATGAAGCGGGCATTCCCTCGGATTGCTTTTAAGTCAACCGGTCCTAGTTTTGTCGACCTGCTGTCCATTTGTATATCCCTATTGTCGCAAAGCAAAAATACTTCTTCGCTACTTAACGTTATTTCCAAGTCACTCCCCAATTCCCCTTTTGCTCCTTTTACGGTATACTTCTCTCCGTCACGGTACAACTGCCCATCTTTGATAACCACCGTTTCCCCCGGCAATCCTACGACTCTGGCAATCAGATTATCTTCGGAAATCTTAGTCGCTTTGTCCTTTTGTAGGATGACAACTGTACCGATTTCCGGAATCCCTC
This sequence comes from Anaerovoracaceae bacterium, assembly GCA_041859095.1. Classification (GTDB taxonomy): domain Bacteria; phylum Bacillota; class Clostridia; order Peptostreptococcales; family Anaerovoracaceae; genus UBA1422. Next base: position 43,622 of record JBHEKY010000039.1, on the reverse strand, counting down.
TATTCTCCGAATAGCGTTCTTTTGTTATCACCACCAGGTTTCCGCTGTCTATTGTTGGAGACATGGAGTTTCCCTCCTGGATTTCTGGCGCAACAAACATCGTTAGAATTAATGCCAATGCTGCTGCATAGAGGTAGGGTCTATTTTTGTTTTTCCAACCCTTGCTGTCATCGTGATTCGTTGCCATCAATCAACACTCCTGTAATACGTTGAAATTCAACGGGGATAGGTGCTTCCACCACATTCCCGTCAATTACTAATTTATATGCATGAAGCAATTGAGTTGTTAATCCGAATTTTGACTTCATGATTCGATTGCTTTGTGGATTCCCATATTTTGTATCCCCTATGATAGGGAATCCGGCGGAGGCGAGTTGTGCCCTGATTTGGTGGCTGCGGCCAGTTATCAACTGAACTTCCACCAAAGTGTATGCCGGCAGTTTGTTCGGATTTTCATCGGGCGATATGGTTTTATGAGAAGAATGCCTAATGGGTTTGACACGGCTTTCCATCCATTTTCCTTCATCGTTAGGTTCTTCCTGAACCGTAACAGTGTTGGTTTTTCTGTCTTTAACCATGGTGTCACGAAGAATCACAGAATCCTTGAGGTTGCCCGATACAATGGTCATATAATATTTCTCAATCGAATCCCTGTCTCTTATCATTTGATTCAATCGTTTCAGGGTTACTGCATCTTTGCCAAAAATCACCAATCCAGTGGTATTCCTGTCCAGTCGGTTGACCGGTGAAGGCACAAATGTTTTTTCTGTTCTTGGAAGATAGTCTCCCTTTTCTGTTAAATAACCGAGCACTTGATTGGCCAAGGTGTTTTTCTTTTCGTTTGCATCTCCATGGGTTAATAGGCCGTATGGCTTTGATACAACCAGCATCTGCGGATCTTCATAGGCAATTGCAAACTGTCGGAGTGCCTTAACGGTTTTTTTGGTCTCCCGATAGCTTTCTGCCTCCTCATCAGACATGAAAATATCCACCTGGTCCCCTTCTGTCAGAAAGGTTTCTATGGCTACCCGTTTGCCGTTCACACGGATATCTTTGCGGATCATTTTGTAAATACGTCCAAGAGATGCCTTCCTAAAATACTTCCTAAGAAAGCGATCCAGCCGCTGCGCCTCTTCGTTTTTTCCTATTTTCAGTCTAATCATAAACTTTATTATACATCAATACGGGTTTGAAATACACAGCATATATGAAATAAATCATAAAAAAAACACCAGTTTACGGTTGGTTTTTCATGCCGGTTTATGTTAAAGTGTAAGCAGAAGGAGAACGATTATGAAAAATTTGAAAGATATCATCTATGACAAAAGCGACATCGCCGTGGCACTGCTGATTTTGTTCATTGCAGCCGCAATCATTATTAACCGCGTAGAAGCCATTATGGACTATCCTTCGGCCTTCGGTTCAGCGCAGTAAAACAACCATCACCACATGAGACACAAGGAGGAATATTAAATGGCTTTGGTAACAAGCAAAGAGATGTTTCAAAAGGCATTGAAGCAGGATTATGCCGTTGGTGCTTTCAATGTAAATAACATGGAAATTATTCAGGGTATCGTTGATGCAGCAAAAGTCGAACAGGCAGCACTAATTCTTCAGGTTTCCGCAGGCGCACGTAAATACGCGAGACCGGCATATTTACTCAAACTGGTTGAAGCCGCTGTTTTAGACACAGACTTGGATATCTGCCTCCATTTGGATCATGGCGAAGACTTTGAAATCTGCAAAAAATGTGTCGATGACGGTTTTACTTCTGTCATGATTGACGGATCTCGATTTCCCTTGGATCAAAATATCGCATTGACGAAGCAGGTCGTTGAATACGCCCACAGCAAAGGAGTCGTTGTTGAAGCAGAACTGGGGAAATTGGCTGGTATTGAAGATGATGTCAATGTAGATATCCGTTCAGCCACTTTTACGGACCCGGAAGAAGCGGCAGAATTTGTTGCAAAGACCGGTGTTGATTCTTTGGCAATTGCAATTGGAACAAGTCATGGTGCTTATAAGTTCAAAGGCGATCCCTATCTGGATTTTGAGAGACTCAAAAAAATACATTCTCTGATTCCCAATACTCCGTTGGTGCTTCATGGTGCTTCCACTGTGTTGCCGGAATTTGTAGCTATTTGCAATCAGTATGGTGGAAATATTCCGGGAGCACAGGGTGTGCCTGAAGAAATGATTTTGGAAGCAGCCAGGCATGGTGTTTGCAAGGTCAACATCGACACTGACCTTCGATTGGCTATGACCGCAGAGATCCGAAGGTATCTGGCGGCGCATCCCGCAGAGTTTGACCCCCGAAAATATCTGGGTCCTGCAAGAGACGCAATCCAAGCCATGGTACAGCACAAAATCAAGAATGTGCTGAACGCTTCCGGATCCCGATAATCAATTGATTCTTCATATCCCAAAGTTTTTGGGATAAATCCACATAATAGGTTTGAGGATTATCAAATCGGAGCATTTCATCCCATAGTGTATGAATCTGTGAGATGCAATGCTCTTTTATTTCATCTATGGTAGGAGCGTCGTAAACCCGTCTACCCTCTTGAAAAAGCTGGACCCGAAGATTTTCCACGGTATAGTCTTTTAGGACTTTTGTTTTCCATGGAGCCATTTCATCGAAAATAATATAACGTTCGCCGGATGGCATAGGTTCATCATCCAATGCAATCAGATCTGCAAGGCAACGATGTGTTGTTTTATCATAAAAACGAAACACTGTTTTGAATCCGGGATTGGTAATTTTTTCGATGTTTTCGCTTAATTTCATCTTAGGAATCATGGTGCCTGATTTTTCGAGGGCAGCAAGTTTGTAAACTCCGCCAAATACCGGCTCTGATTTTGCAGTAATCAAGCGTTCTCCCACACCAAAAGAATCAATGCATGCGCCTTCGGATAGAACTTCTCTGATAATATATTCGTCCAATGAATTTGATACCACTATCTTACAGTCAGAAAGACCAGAATCGTCCAGCATTCTTCTTGCATGCTTGGTCAGATAGGTAACGTCCCCGCTATCAATCCGAATTCCCATGTTTTTTGGTTTCATGGCCTGAAAAGTTTCGATAGCTGCTGGAACCCCCGACTTTAGTACATCGTAAGTATCCACCAGAAGCACACAGTTTTCGGGATAAATCTCAGCGTATTTTTTGAACGCTTCTTGTTCAGTATCAAACATCTGAACCCAGCTATGCGCCATGGTTCCCATCGCTTTGATTCCAAAATCCCGCTCCGATACCGTACAGGCTGTACCCTCACATCCGCCGATATAAGCCGCTCTGGCCCCATACACCGCGGCAGAGACTCCATGCGCCCTCCGGGTGCCGAATTCCATGACCGGTCTGCCTTTTGCCGCCCTGACAATACGGTTGGCTTTGGTTGCAATCAAACTTTGGTGATTGATAATGAGCAATACCATAGTCTCAACAAATTGAGCTTGAATGACAGGACCCCTTACCGTCACAATCGGTTCTCCCGGAAAAATTGGGGTGCCTTCCGGCACAGCCCAGACATCACAAACAAATTTAAAGTCCCTTAGATAGTCCAAAAATCGCTGATCAAAATTCATCTTTTTTTTCAAATATCTTAGGTCTTCTGAGGTAAATGACAAGCCTTCCATATATTCCATCAACTGTTCCACACCAGCCATGATAGCAAAGCCGCCTCCGTCAGGAATTTTTCGAAAAAACATATCAAAGTATCCGATATCCTCTGCCATATCGGCCTCAAAATAGCCGTTTGCCATGGTTACTTCATAAAAGTCGGTCAGCATGGAAAGGTTCACCTTCTCAAACATGGTATCGTTCCTCCAGTCTCCCCTTTTCTCTGATAACATAGTATCCGGCGGCAATGACAATGGCACCACCAAACATTTGCGTGCCGGTAATCATTTCATTCAATAACAACCAGCCAAAAAAAGTGGCTGTGATGGGCATAAAGTTGGCATATACCGATACGGTTGTAGGCCCTAACGTGTAGAGCGCTGAAACGTAAATTACAAAGCCGATGCCTCCACTGACAACCCCCAGATACAAGACTTCACCTACGATTAGCATGTTAATTTCAGTAGGTTCCGGAAGATTTGCCAACGCAAAAGGCCAAGTCAACAGCACGGTGCAAGTCAGCTGATTAAAGGTCAGCGTCAGTGGTTGATAGCGAGTTCCAAGGCTGGATGTGATGAAATTGTAAATATTCCACGAGATAATCGCACCAATGCATAATAGATATCCGATGAACCTTCCCTGAAGAATCGTGCTAACATCAACCCCTACGATGATTGCTATTCCACACAAACTGACCAGCACGCCAACCATCAAAGAGATAGTCGGCTTTATCTTAAATGCCACCCATTCCACAAGAATGGATAAAACAGGCACAAAGGTCAACAGAATGGTAATCAAGGAAACCGGCATATAATTCATGGCTTCATATTCCATATAAAAATACAAGACTTCCCCCGTTGAGGCGCAAAGCAAGAACAAAAAGATATCTGCCCGCTTCATCCAGGACTTTCCTTCCAGTTTGAATTTCACCAAAGCAATCACACACAAAGCCACCGTATACTTAAAACAAACCAATGTTATGGGCTCAATGGCAACCATAGCATCCTTGGCCAATGCATATTCAAACCCCCATGACGTCACAGTGAAAATCATCAATAGATGAGCCAGCTTGCGATTCATTTTTTTTGTGGGGCTTCCGGCTTGGGTTTCAAGTCTGTCAATTTTTTGTTTCATTTTTTACTTTAATACTTTTCGCAAGTATTCCCCCGTATATGAGTGCTCCACCAAAGCGACTTCCTCAGGTGTCCCTGTTGCTATAACCTGACCGCCACGGTTTCCACCGTCCGGGCCCAGGTCAATGATGTAATCCGCCCTTTTGATCACATCCAGATTATGTTCAATGACCACCACGGTGTTTCCCGCATCGGTCAGTTTGTCCAATACCTGTAGTAGTTTATCTACATCTGCAAAATGTAACCCTGTAGTTGGCTCATCTAAAATATATAGTGTCTTGCCGGTGCTTCGTTTGGATAGTTCAGTGGCCAGTTTGACCCGCTGCGCTTCGCCACCAGACAGCTGCGTCGATGGTTGCCCAAGCTTGATATATCCAAGGCCTACCTCTTCAAGAGTGTTTAACTGCCTAGAAATCGAAGGAAGGTGTTTGAAAAACTCCACCGCTTCACTGACATTCATATCCAGCACTTGGTATATATTTTTGCCTTTGTATTTGACTTCCAGCGTCTCTCGGTTGTATCGCTTCCCCTTGCAGACTTCACATGGCACATACACATCTGGAAGAAAGTGCATTTCAATTTTGATGATGCCATCACCGTTGCAGGCTTCGCACCGTCCACCTTTGACGTTAAAACTGAATCGCCCTTTTTCGTAGCCCCGGATTTTGGATTCCGGCAGACTTGCGAACAAATCGCGTATGGCGCCAAACATTCCGGTGTATGTTGCCGGATTTGATCTTGGGGTTCTCCCAATGGGAGACTGGTCAATGTCGATGACTTTGTCGATAAATTCGATGCCTGTTATATCATCATGCTCTCCTGCTTTTGTCTTCGCCCTATTGATTTTGGCTGCCAGACTCTTGTAAAGGATTTCATTGATGAGTGTACTCTTGCCTGATCCGGACACGCCTGTCACGCAAACAAATTTGCCAATGGGAATATCCACATCAATATGTTGAAGGTTGTTTTCGGAAGCACCAAGAATCCTCAACATCTCACCACTGCCTGCTCTTCGGTTTTTTGGGACTTCCACTCGGCGTTTTCCACTGAGAAACTGCCCGGTGATGGATTCTTCACAATTCTTGATGTCCTCCACCGTCCCTTGTGCCACCAACTCTCCGCCATGGATGCCGGCGCCGGGACCAATGTCAATCAGGTGATCTGCTGCATACATAGTTTCTTCGTCGTGTTCTACAATCAGCAGAGTATTACCCAAATCCGTCAATTCCCGCAGCGTTGACAGTAATTTGCTGTTGTCCTTTTGGTGAAGACCGATGCTGGGTTCGTCTAAAATATAAAGCACACCCACCAGGCTGGATCCTATTTGAGTTGCCAATCGGATGCGCTGAGATTCTCCACCGGATAAACTGCCTGCGGATCTGGACAACGTCAAATAATCCAGTCCTACATTTACAAGAAAGTTGAGCCGTTCATAGATTTCTTTAAGAATTTGAGCTGCAATCAGTTCTTCCTTCTGCGTCAGTTTTCTGCGTTTCATAAAACCAATTGCTTCACCAACCGGCATTTCAGTCATCTGGGAAATATCCATGCCGCCCACAGTCACAGCAAGGACTTCCGGCTTGAGCCGCTTACCCCCACAGGTTTCACAGGGTGTGATGCTCATGTATTTTTGCATTTTATCTTTGATATAGTCTGAAGTGGTCTCTCGGTATCTTCTTTCCAGATTCTTAATGACTCCTTCGAACGGATGCTTCAACATGCTTTCCGTGCCCCGGGTTCGGCTTTTGTAAAGGAAATTTATGGTTCGCTCTCCGGTCCCGTAAAGCAGTTCATTCACAAAAACCTCGGGTAGATCTTTGTACGGAATCGACAGGCTGGTGCCATGCTCTTTCGCTAAAGCTTCAATGGTTTGTCTGTAATACCCTTCTACTTCCATGGAGGCAAATACGTTGCTCAGTGCACCACCAATAATGCTGAGTTCTTTATCTTCAATGATTAAATCAGGGTCTATTCGTTGCAGAAAACCTAATCCGTTGCATGCCGGACATGCGCCAAACGGACTGTTAAATGAAAACATCCGCGGTTCCATCTCTTCGATACCGATTCCGTGTTCCGGACATGCTAATTTCGTGCTGTATGTGCGGTCGTTGGCCATGACCAAGCCTTCCCCCTGATGGATTGCCAATTCGCAGGCCTCCGTCAGACGACTTTCAACTCCTTCTTTGATGATAATCCGATCCACAACAATTTCGATGGTGTGTTTATGGGTTTTTTCGAGAACGATTTTTTCTTCTGTTAGGTTGTGCACCTCACCATCAATCCGAGCGCGGGTAAAGCCTTCTCTGACTATCCGTTCCATGACTTTTTCGTAGGTGCCTTTTCGCTCCCGAATGACAGGAGCCAAAATCATCACCTTGGTCGATTCGGGTAGCTCCATGATACTGTCAACAATCTGATCGATTGACTGACTCTCGATGACACGTCCACAGATGGGACAATGAGGAATACCAATTCTGGCATATAGTAGTCGCAAATAGTCATAGATTTCAGTTACAGTGCCCACGGTGGATCGGGGATTTTTGCTGGTTGTTTTTTGGTCAATAGAAATGGCAGGTGAAAGTCCTTCAATGGATTCTACGTTGGGTTTTTCCATTTGCCCCAAAAACTGTCTGGCATAGGAAGACAAACTTTCAACATAACGGCGTTGCCCCTCTGCATAAATGGTATCAAAAGCCAAAGACGATTTGCCCGAACCGGAAAGGCCGGTCAATACCACCATTTTGTCTCTTGGAATGGTAACGTTTATGTTTTTTAGGTTGTTTTCTTTTGCACCTTTGATGATAAGTTGGCTTGTCATATGATTTCCTATTCTTATTCCTACTAGCATTTTAATTGTTATTGATCAATCTAATGTATGCATTATAACCGGGCTTTGTATTCGAACACCTGATCCCGAAGAATCGCCGCCCGTTCAAATTGCAAATCAGAAGCGGCCTGTTTCATTTCTTTTTCTAGAGCTTTAACAAAATCATGCAACTCTTTTTTTGTTAGCTCTAATGGATTTTTCCCCTTGAACTGGTCTGTGTCATCCGGGACAACGGTGGCTTCCATAATGGCTCTTACCGACTTCTCCACCGATTTGGGTGTGATATTATGATCTTTGTTATAGTCTTCCTGAATCTTCCGTCTCCGGTTTGTTTCTTCCAAAGTCCTCTCCATAGCAGGGCTGATGCTATCTGCATACATGAGAACTCTGCCACTTAGGTTGCGAGCGGCACGGCCAACGGTTTGAATCAGTGAAGTTTCGGTTCTGAGGAATCCCTGGCGATCCGCGTCCAGAATAGCCACAAGCGCTACTTCCGGCAGGTCAAGCCCTTCCCGTAGCAGGTTGATGCCCACCAGAACATCGAATGCTCCCAACCGCAAATCCCGAATGATTTGAAGCCGCTCCAAAGTGTCAATGTCCGAATGAAGGTATTGCACTTTGATCCCGGTATTTTTTAGGTATTCTGTCAGGTTTTCCGACATTTTTTTGGTTAGCGTGGTGACCAATACCCGGTATCCTTCAGCAGTGACTTTGTTTATCTCACCAATCAAATGGTCTATTTGTCCCTCCGAACCATGAATTTCGATGGGTGGGTCAATCAGTCCCGTAGGCCGGATCAGCTGCTCAGCCGTAATCCCGTCGCTCTTTCCCTTTTCGTAATCCGTTGGTGTCGCACTGACATAAACGATGGGACCGGCCAATTGATTGAACTCATCAAACTTAAGGGGTCTATTATCCAGTGCTGATGGTAGCCGAAAGCCAAACTCCACAAGAGATTCTTTTCGCGAACGGTCTCCGGCATACATGGCACGCAGTTGCGGCACCATAACATGGGATTCATCAATAATAATCATGTAGTCATCCGGAAAGTAGTCCATCAGGGTATACGGACGGTTGCCAGCCGACAAACCGTTTAAATGTCTGGAATAATTTTCAATCCCTTTGCATCGTCCAATCTCACGGAGCATTTCTAGGTCATAACGGGTTCGTTGCTCAATTCTCTGTGCTTCCAGTAGTTTCCCTCGATCTTTGAACCAAGTGATCCGTTGATCCAACTCGCTTTCGATGGATGCCAGGGCACGTTCTATGTTTTCATCGGTGGTGACATAATGGGATGCCGGGTAGATGGCAACGTGATTGCGTAGTCCCAGGATTTCGCCTGTCACCGGATTAATTTCTTTGATGGTTTCAATTTCATCCCCAAACATCTCAACCCTCAGCGCAACTTCCGATCCGGCAGGAAAAATATCTACAATGTCTCCCCTTACCCGGAATGCGCCTCGCTCAAAGGCCAGGTCATTTCTGTCATACTGGATATCCACAAGCTTACGAAGAATTTCATTTCTTGGTTTCTCCATCCCCGGGCGCAATGACAGCATTTGGTTTTCGTAATCAAACGGGCTACCAAGGCCATAAATACAGGACACACTGGCTACAATAATCACATCTCGTCGCTCTGCCAGCGCAGCAGTAGCAGAATGCCTGAGTTTTTCGATTTCTGCATTAATTTCGGAATCTTTTTCGATATAAGTGTCTGTCGTTGGCATATATGCTTCCGGCTGATAATAGTCATAATAACTGACAAAATACTCCACCGCATTGTCAGGAAAAAATTCCTTGAATTCACCATGAAGCTGGGCTGCCAGTGTTTTGTTATGGGAAATGACGAGAGTCGGTCTTTGTACCTTTTCAATGACGTTTGCCATGGTAAAAGTCTTGCCGGATCCCGTTACACCCATTAATGTTTGATGTTTTTTGCCATCAGAAATACCCTTTACAAGGGTATTTACTGCACTGGGTTGATCTCCAGTCATATGAAAATCCGCTTTAATTTTGAACTCACTCATAATAACAGAATTATACATGAATCTATGTATTTGTGCAATCTAAATGTCGTACATATGTTCTTTTTTGAGTTCTTGGTCTGCGGTATATTTCGTTATGAATTTCACAATCCGTAGCAGAACTATCTTGCTATTTAACGCTTTATTGTGATATAATACATCAACTGTCACAAAAAAGAAGGAGGAAGAAGACATGTTTAACTTTTGGAAAAAAATAACCGCCGGCGAACTTACAGCCTCCGGGATTCCGGAGACATACTTACATAAAATGTCTTCAACGCTAGTTGAAAAAAATGAAATTGCGGCAGAGTTTTATACCAAATACAATGTCAAGCGAGGGCTTCGGAATGCCAACGGCACCGGCGTTATTGTTGGCCTGACACAAATCAGTGAAGTCAACGGATACCGGGTCAATGAGCAGGGCGAAAAGATTCCGGAGCAGGGTTCACTATTTTATCGAGGATATAATATCGAGGATTTGGTGGCCAGTTATGTCTCAGAAAACCGATTCGGCTTTGAAGAAGTAACTTATTTGCTGCTTTTTGGAGAGTTGCCAACCCGTGGGGAATTGGCGGAATTCGTCGAATTAATTTCAGCAAAACGAGAATTGCCGCCTGGCTTTGCAAGGGACATGATTCTGACGACCCCATCCAGAAGCATCATGAATAAAATGGCCAGAAGTGTTCTGGCTTTGTATTGCTATGATGAAGATCCCGACAACACAGCCATCGAAAATGTTTTACGTCAATCCATTGACCTGATGGGATACTTTCCTGCATTGATTGCATATGCATACCAGGCAAAGAGCTCGTTTTTCGACAATCAAAGCCTGCATCTTCACAACCCCCTGCCCACCCTCAGTACCGCAGAAAATATTTTGCGCATGATTAGACCTACAGGGGAATATACGGATATGGAAGCCAAGGTTCTGGACATCTGTCTGGTCCTACATGCAGAACACGGTGGCGGTAATAATTCGACCTTTACCACCCATGTTATTTCATCCTCAGGTTCAGATACCTATTCTACCATTTCAGCAGCGGTAGGCTCCCTCAAAGGACCCAAGCACGGTGGTGCAAATCTTGCTGTCATCAGCATGTTGGATGATTTGAAGAAGCATGTCAAGGATATTACCAATCCCAATGAAGTGGAAGATTACCTGACGAAAGTCCTTAAGGGCGAGGCAAATGACGGCACCGGTCTGGTATACGGTATGGGACATGCGATTTATACCCTGTCAGATCCCAGAGCTGTGTTGCTCCGCGGAATGGCCAAGGAACTAGCAAAAAATAAAGGATTGGAAGCAGATTTCCAACTTTGCGAGTACATAGAGGAAATGACCCCTAGGCTTTATACGAAGGTCACCGGAATCGATAAGCCCCTTTCCGCCAATGTGGATTTGTATTCAGGATTTGTCTATAATGCGCTGGATATTCCTATGGACATCGCCACTCCACTCTTTGCGGTAGCAAGGCTATCCGGTTGGGCGGCACATAGGTTGGAAGAACTCATCGCAGGCAAGCGTTTGATTCGACCGGCATATGTCAACGTACTGCCTTATCGGGATTTCGTAAAGCTCGACGAACGGAAAGAACACATTTTGGCTAGCTCACAAAATAATGGCAACGGAAATGCCAAGGCCTCCAAAGCAAAAGCGGCAGGCAAAGCGCCAAAAGCCCATAGAACCCACACAACCAAGCAAGCGTAACACTCCTGCAACCATCAGAAACCAGTAAAACCCCGGCTCATGGAACCGGGGTTTTGTTATATGATTGCTTGATGAATAATTTTAGGATCGCCAAAGCATCGTTATCGAATGATATCTTCTAGCAAAGGCCTATATTCAAACAAAATATTTTTTATCTCTTCGATTTTTTCTAAGAAATTATCCTGTCTGAAGAAAGATACAGCAACCACGTTGTTGTATTTTTTTTCTTGCCCTCTTATTGGAATCCCCACACCAATCACATAGGACAGGTTCTCATCGATACTGATGACATAGCCCTGTTCTCTTATTTTTTTGTATTCCGCCAGAATTTCTTCCGGAGTTGTAAGGGTGTTGGGTGTTGTTTTCTCAAACTTCATGCCTCTTAGCTTTTCTGCCGTGATAGGTTTTTCGTGAAATGCCATCAGGCATTTTCCATAGGATCCTTTGTTCATGGGATAAAAAGTGCCGGGGCGGTCGTTCATTTTTATGGACTGATGTGCTTCTACCGAATAGATGGAAACCACCTTGTCCCCATCACGCCGGGCAAGCCCAACAGACTCTTTTGTTTTTGCGGCAATTTCCTCCAAGACATTATACACTCTTTCTTCATAACTACCACTGGTTAGATAAAGGTTGCCAAACATGAAAGTGGTGGGTCCTAATCGATAAGTTTTTGTTTTCTCGTCTTTGGTGACAAAGTCTCTGTTTTCTAAGGTGCAGAGATTTCTATAAACAGTAGTCCGGTTTATGGCTGTTTTTTCAACAATCTCATTCAGAGAAAATCGATGAGGCGGTTCCTGGAAAACATCTAGAATGGTCAGACCTTTTTCAAAGCTGGTCATATCTGCCAATTTTTTCTTTTTCTCGATGTCCGTTGCCGTTTTGAACAGATAGGTGGCATACATTTTTGTACCCTTCATCATAGAGGATATAGACAATCTTTCATTCTCTTCGTGAGCTCCACTTTCATCACCGGGAAAGACCGGTCCCCAGGAAACACAATTACGCATGGATTTTGCATATGAAGTTCCTTCGCCAACACGGAAGCTTCCGTCTACACCCCACTCTTCCGATACCTGCTTCATTAGCTGCAGGTGTTCAAGCTTTTCATCCACCATCATGGGCATTAAGCATTCCTTCATCTCAATGTTGTAATCATATTGCTTGATGTGCCGGTAAAATGCTTCCAAAATATCATTGTTCTCCACCGGGTACTTTTGACGGATATTGATATTTAAAAAGACGCCGTTATCGGTTAACTTCAAAATGGTAGGTGTTGCTGTTGTTTTTCCCACATAACGCCCCTTATAAAACTCACTCCCATCGTCAATTTCCAGAGCAGTTCCGGTTTGTTCCGTAAAAAATCTTCGTACAAATTCCGCAAATCGGAATTCCTCCGAGTCTCCCATCCTTTCGCAAAGCTTCACAATGGCATTGTCCCCATTCCACGGCAAAGAACTATGAGCAGAAACCCCGTCCACAGACACTGGTTCTTTCCCTTGCAACTGTATGGTTGCTTTTGACGGAATCGTGTTGGGGCAATCACCAGAGGCTAATTCAATCAGACGGCTCCGATTTGGCTCATAAAAAGTCAACTCCACATCGGCATACCCTTTTTCAATATTGTAGATGGGAAAATCGCCATCAGGAGAAAATCCATAGTCCGGCATGCCAAATTCATGGATGAAGTTTTTCATGTCTGTCCAAGTTTGCTCTTCTGCGGTGCCAATGATTAGCCAGATTTTCTTTTTTGGCATAATGTTCAAATCTTTCATGGCCTTCATGGCATAAAGCCCCATGATGACCGGACCTTTGTCGTCGATGGTTCCTCTTCCCCATAAATATCCGTCTTTTTCATAACAATCAAAAGGATCAGCATCCCATTTGTCCGGATCGCCAATACCCACCACATCTACATGTACCAGCACGCCAATGGTTTCTTTTCCTTCTCCATATTCGACGATGCCAACATCATTCGTTGTTGTTTTCAAAGTGCGAAAACCCATCTCCCCTGCCATTTTCAGAACCATGTCCAGGGCTTCGCTCACATCTTTCTTCTGACCGGAGAAACTTGGCACGCCAACTAACTGCTTGATGTCCTCAATCATCTGATCTTTGTATTGTTCAATGATTTCGTCAAACTGCTTTTTCATTCTTTGGGTTCTCCTCCAACGAATTTCAATGCGATGCCAGTATAAAGCATAACGGCTTGCCTTAGTTGATCAATGGGGATGGATTCATTTGCAGTATGGGCAAGGTTCAAACTCCCCGGTCCGAAAACGATACAGTCTGCATTGGTTTGGCTATGAATCATCCCGGCGTCTGTCCAAGCGGATAAACCCCGGAGAATGGGTTTCGTTCCCAGTTGCTCCCGAATGGTTTCTTCGATGGCCGTAACGATGGAACTTTTTTCGTCTGTACAGAAAGGTAAGTGTGGGAGTAACTCTCCCTCCTTGAAGAAATTGGAAACCTTTGCGCTAAACCCGGGGTATCTTGCCATCATCACTCTAGTTGCCTGGATCAATTCACGATACACTTGTTCGCAGGTTTCTTCAGGCACAAATCTCCGATCAATAGTCAGTTGACAGTAGTCTGCAACCGTGCTGGGTTGATCCCCACCTGAAATTGTGCCGATATTAATACTGGACTCGCCAAGAATCGGATGAATTCTGGTATCCAGAATCAACTTATATTCATCGGCAAGATACGAAATCAGCCGACCGGCCATGGAAATGGCATTGATTCCGGCCTTAGCGTTTCCGCTATGGGTTTTTATGCCTGTCACTTCAATTTTAATCCATTCCAGGCCCTTATGTCCCAAACAAAGGTCCAAATCGGTTCCCTCGCCGACAATTACCGCATCCACTTTGGGCCAATCCTGTATCAAGGCTTCCACTCCGATTCCCTTTTCCTCTTCATCCACCACCGCTGAGAAATAGATATCCCCTCCCGGCGTTTCGCCGGATAGTTGAATGGCAGCCATAGCTGTCATCATGGCTGCAACCGGTCCCTTCATGTCGCAGGCGCCCCGCCCCATAATACTTCCGTTTTGTATTTTACCGGAAAACGGTTCTTTCATATCATATGGCGGAACGGTATCGATGTGGCCGTTGAACATGATGGAAGGCCCCCCATTTCCGGGAATTCTGGCAATCACATTGGGACGGCCCTCTTCAACCAGCTGTCGTTTTACCTCAATTCTGTATTTTTCAAAATAGGACACAATATAATCCGCCACCTTTTCTTCTTGTCTCGGGGTATGTGAAAAGCTGGGAATCCGGATTAGGTCGACTGCCAGGGATTCCACATCCAAAGTAGCGGCAATTTTTATAGCTTCCTTCATATTCGTTCTCCTTCAAGTCATGATTAGGGTAGTCTATATCAATGGTCATTGGGGTAGTCTATATCAATGGTCATGGGTGGTTTACGACTGTACCAAATGGCATGCAGCGTAGTGCTCCGGCCCCACTTGTTTCATTTCGGGCTCTGTGACCTTGCATTTCTCAATGGCGATCGGACAACGGTTATAAAACTTGCATCCTGCGATGACTTCCGTCGGATTTGGGGTTTCCCCTTCCAGCACATCCCGGGGTTCCAGGCGTTTTTGTCCCGGTTTTGGCATCACGGATAGCAATGCCTTCGTGTAGGGATGTACCGCATGGTGAATCATGGTATCCCCTTGTCCTATTTCCATCATTTTACCTAAATACAGGATCCCAATTCGGTCCGATATCAGCCATGCCAGAGAAAGGTCATGGGTAATAAACAGATAGGACAGATGGATTCGGTCTTTT
The DNA here is from genome assembly GCA_041859095.1 of Anaerovoracaceae bacterium. Lineage (GTDB taxonomy): Bacteria > Bacillota > Clostridia > Peptostreptococcales > Anaerovoracaceae > UBA1422. The sequence continues at coordinate 28,516 of JBHEKY010000039.1, read as the reverse complement.
AACTCCATCATCAACCGAAGAATCCCCGTACGGATCGAAGCATCCAGCATGGACACAGGTTCATCCGCCACAATAAAGCGTGGGTTCATTATCATTGCGCTGGCAATGACTACTCGCTGCCGTTGTCCTCCGGAAAGTTCATAAGGGTACCGGAAGAAAAAGTCTTCTCCGGGACTCAGTCCTGCCAACTCCAGGGCTTCCTTTCCCTTTTGAAGCCGTTCTTCTTCGGTCTTAACCAATTGATTGACCACCAAAGGTTCGGTGACGATATCCAGGATTTGATCCCTTGGGTTTAGGGATTGATAGGGGTCCTGATAAATCATCTGAACCTTCTGTCTGAAGCGTTTCATTCCTTCTCTGTCTGTCTTGTCTATGGGCGTGCCTTCAAAAAGCATGGCATCTGATTCACTGGGTACCAGCTGAAGCAGTGCTTTTCCTGTGGTTGTTTTTCCGCTGCCGGACTCTCCCACCAAAGATAGTATTTCCCCTTCCTTGATTTCAAGGTCGATGCCGTCCACCGCTTTCAAGGTTTTCGCCGGTCCTTTTCCAAACGATTTTTTCATTTTGAATGTGACCTTCAGATTATGTACTTCAAAAATATTATGACTCATTTTGAATATCCTCCCATCTGTGGCATGCCACATAATGACCGGGGGCAACTTCAATCCCTGTTGGCACTTCTTCTGTACACTTTGAAATCGAACAGTCGCAGCGAGGTGCAAAGGGACAGCCTGGAGGCAAATCCAACATATTGGGAGGAACCCCTGGTATTCCAGCGGGGATTGTTTTCTTTCCTTCAATATTAGGGAAGCAACCAATGAGTTTCTTGGTATATGGATGAGCCGGGTTTTCAAACAAAGCTACCGAAGTGGCTTTTTCTACGATTTTACCGGCATACATGACTGCTATTTTATCACAGGTTTCTGACAAAATGGAAAGATCATGAGTAATCAAAATAAATCCCATCTTGAATTCTTTTTGCAATTTCTCGATGATATTCAAAATCTGCGCCTGAACCATGACATCCAATGCTGTGGTTGGTTCATCGCCGATAATGATTTTGGGATTGCAGGCCAAGGCCATGGCAATCATAACCCGTTGTTTCATTCCCCCGCTGAATTCATGGGGATATTGCTTGATTCTTTCTCCGGGGATTTCCATTAGTTCCAGCAATTCTGCGGCGCGTGCCAGCGCGTCTGCCCGGGATGTTTTTTGATGAAGAATCATGGCTTCAGCAATTTGATCTCCGATGCGCATCACAGGGTTCAATGCATTCATTGCGCCTTGAAATACGATGGAAATGTCATTCCAGCGGAATCGTTGCATCTGCTCATCAGAAAGTTTGGCCAGGTCTTGTCCTTCCAGGAGGATTTCTCCTCCGACGATTTTCCCTTCCTTTGGCAGGAGCTGGGCAATAGACAAGGCGCTGGTTGTTTTTCCACAGCCGGATTCACCAACCAAGCCAAGGGTTTCGCCATATTCCAAGTCAAAGCTGACCCCGTCCACGGCCTTCACTACCCCCTGGGATATGGTAAAAAAGGTTTGCAAATTTTTAACTTCTAATAATTTCATCTTATCTTTCCTTAAACTTCGGATTCATAATCTCATCAAAAGCATATCCCATCAAAGCGAAGGACATGACTACCATCACAACACAGATGCCGGGTGGCAAATAGTACCAATAGGCGTTTGAACTGGCTGCTCCGCTTTCAAAAGCATAATGAAGCATCATTCCCCAGCTTGCCTGGGTTGGATCGCCAAGACCCAGAAAACTCAGCGTCGTTTCAGATAAAATGGCAGTGGCTGCTATCAGCACCGTATTGGCAAAGATGAGGGGAAAAACATTGGGGAGAATATGTCTCACCATAATATGCCAACTTCCAGCACCAAGAGAAACGGTTCGTTCTACGAATTGTCGTTCTTTCACAGACAGGGTTTGAGCCCGCACAACTCTTGCTGTGCCGGCCCAGCTAGTGATGCCAATGACAAAGATAATGTTCCAGATACTGGTTCCCAAAATTGCGGCCAATACCATCATCAATGGTAACCAGGGAATAACCAGAAAAAAGTCGGTCAAACGCATCAAAATGGTGTCCACGGCTTTGCCAAAATAACCGGAGGCAATCCCCACCAATGTGCCGATGCCCATGGAAATTAAGGTAGCCAGGCTACCAATCAATAGTGAAATTCTTGCCCCGGACATCAGGTTGGCTAATACATCTCGTCCCATATCATCGGTGCCCAGCAAATGTTCCATACTGGGAGGTTGAAGCATATCTTCCACCTCACCAAAATCCAGGGATGAGAATGGCATAAACATCGGTCCGAAAATAGCGACTAAAATGATAAAAGATAATATCATGGTGCCTGCCAGTGCCATTTTGTTCCGGTAAATGCTCCCCAGGAAGGCTTTGATTTTGCGTTTTCGCATTTGTGTTTTAATACTGCTCATATCTCCACCCCCTACTCTTTTACTCTGGGATCAATATACGTATAGGTCAGGTCCGCAATATAATTTGCGATGACCACACTGACAGTAATCAACAAGAACAACCCCTGTAAAAGCGGGTAATCCCTTGCTGTCAGTGCAGAGTACATTAGTGTCCCAAGTCCGGGCCAGGAAAAAATCGTCTCAATCTGTATAGCTCCGCCAACCACCAGGCCTAAATTCATCGCTACGATGGTGACCATTGGCAGCATGGCATTGGGTACGGCATGTTTACGTAGGATATATTTCTCTCCAAATCCCTTAGCCTTGGCGGTGGTGATATAGTCTTCCGATAAAACATCCATCAGGGTGTTCCGCATGGTGAGTGCATACTCCCCGATTAACAAAATACTCATTGTAATGATTGGCAGAATGCTATGGTGAAGAATATCAACGAGCCTGGGGCCTAAGTCCGCAAAGGCCATCCCGGGGCTTTCCATGCCTCCCACCGGAAACCAATGCAATCCCACAGAGAATAAAGAAACCATAATCATCCCCAGCCAGAAAGAAGGCATGGCGTAGGTGACCAGGGAAAATCCCAGAGTACCCACATCAATCCGAGTGCCTCGTCTGGATGCCGCGATAATACCAAGCAAAATCCCAACGATAATTGCTAGAATTTCAGCCAATCCCAATAAATATACAGTCGGTAGAATTCTTGGAAGAATGACTGCAGTTACGTCCTTCTTATAAATAAAGGACATCCCCAGATCCCCCTGGAATAAGTTTTGAAAGTAGATGACAAACTGAGTATACCAAGGCTGATCCAGACCATAAAATATACGGATGGTTTCAATCATTTCCGGTGTTGCCTTGGGATTACGCATAATCATAGCCAGCGGATCCCCGGGCAATACCCGAAACAAAACATAATTGAACACTAACACGATTCCTATGGTGATGAACGCATAAAGTGTCTTTTTTAAAATATAATTTCGTCTCATTTTTACCTCATCATAGTTTGAAGGCAAGGCACATGCCTTGCCTTCGCATTAAAAGGTGTTTATTTTGCCTGCATATTCATGTAATTTACGATGGACATATTCAAGAAATAGCATCCGTTTTGAGGAATTTGAATGTAACCTTCCCACTTGTCGGAACGGATTGCCTGAATACTATTATCATAAAGCAAAACAATATATGGAGCTTCTTCATAAGCAATCTGCTGCATTTCCTTGACCATAGCTGTTCTTTCGGCTTGATCCATTGTAATCGCCTGTTCCAGGAATAGTTCATCATATCTTGCATTGGACCAACCCGGTTCATTACCATAATCTGTGGTCAAAACGGCCAGAATCGCTCCCGGATCCACATCTGCTCCCCAACCCCAAATGAACAAATCATAATCATACGCGTAAATTTTGTCACTTAACGCGCCACTGTCCATGGTTACACAATCAATCCCTATGCCAGCTTCTTCACAGCCGGCTTTGATGATTTGACCGTATTTCACATCTTCAGTGTTATCAGCGATACTGATGAGTTCAAAGCTAAGTGGATTACCGTCAGCATCTTCACGTATGCCGTCATTATCGGTATCTGCGTATCCTGCATCATCCAAAATCTGCTTGGCTTTTTCCAGGTCATATCCTCGGAACAAGCTGGCTGTCGGCTCCCAATGATAGGGATCAGAGGCGTTAATCAATGTTGTTCCCAACGTACCCGCACCGGAAAACGCCATATCCAGACCCTTTTGTTTATCAATACAGTACTCAATTGCATGACGGATTTGGACATCTTTTAGTAAAGGATTGCCAGTGGCATCTGCTTCATTTGATACATTCACACTCACCTGCATAAATCCGGGAATTTGTCCAGAAATCACATCGATTCCGTCTTCCTCTTCCAGTTGGGATAATTGTGCAGCGTTAAGGGACAATGCCGCGTCAATTTCACCGGTTTTCAATGCCTGAGCCGCGCTGTCGCTGTTTTTATATTCCACAAAAGAATATGCGGGGACGTTACCCGGTGTTGAAAAGTATTCTTCATTTAATACCAGCGTAAGAGTACCATCACCCATTTCTCCAAAGAGATAAGGGCCGGTTCCCACAGGCGACTCATTGGTATAAGTCTGAATGCCTTCTTCTCCAACCTCTTTCCAAATATGTTCAGGCAGGATAGGCGTCGTATTTTGGAGCATATTGGCTTTTGGTTCTGTCGTTGTAATCACAACAGTTCTGTCATCTGGGCACTCGATAGTCTCTATCCCAGTAAGATAGCTGCCATAAAATGAGGCCGCACCTGCTTCAGTCATAAAGAGTTCATATGTGTATTTCACATCTGCCGAAGTAAACTCCTCGCCATCATGCCACGTGGCTTCCGCCAAAGTGAAAGTCCATGTCAGTTGGTCTTCACTGATTTCCCAGCTTTCTGCCAGACAAGGCACACTGGCTAAATTCTCGTCATATCGCACCAACGGGTCATAGATTAGATTGAAAACCTCGGAGCTCATCATAGCCCAGGCTGTAAATGGATTTAGCGTGTCCACAAATTCACCGGTTCCGATAACCATACCGGTTTTTTCTGTTCCACAGCTTCCAAAGCCGACACCAATCGACAGCACCATCATCGTCGATAGAATCACAACAGTAAGTTTCTTTTTCATCCTTTTCCCTCTCTTCCTCTCAGGGATTGACTCACGTCTCCCCGAATCAATAGGTTATATGACACCACTCTCCAACACGTCAAACGTTTTTTTGTCGGCATCCAGAAATACCCGAGCGCCAAGTGGCAACGTCGCTAAATCCTTGGTATGCCCAAGTGGCAAACCGTGGAGTACTGGGATTCCCAGTGGTGTAAGATAATATTCCAGTACATCTTCCAGTCCTGTATCGCATAAATACCCGGGATTGAATTTGAAGGGAACGCAGTCCTTACACTCCCCTACAACAATGCCGGCTACATCAGCCAGTTTTCCACTATTTCTCAAATGTGAAAGCATGTGATCAATGCTCCATGGCTCTGCTTCGACTTCTTCGATGAGTAGAATTTTTTCCTTAAATTCCGGTTCAAAGGGAGTTCCCAGGCTGGCACATAGCAACGTCAAATTTCCTCCAATGAGCGTGCCTTCTACAGCACCCTTTCCGAAGGTGTTCAACCATTTCTTTTTGTCTGCTAAGGGGATTCTACCAAGAGGCGGACCAGATTCGATTGCTTTAAAGAATTGGTTCATTGTATAATCGGTCAACTCTTCAGAATTGAAACGGGCAATGCCGGGGCCATGGAAGGTAACAAAATCGCAAAATTTATGAAACATAAGATGTAATGAAGTAATATCGCTAAATCCCGTAAAGATTTTGGGATTCTTTTGGATCATCTGAAAGTCCAAATGCCTGTATAGTTGGGCCGCACCATAACCCCCCTGGGTACAAAAGACTGCATCCACATCGGGGCGTGCAAACATTTCATTCAGATCGTCGGCACGTTCTTCTTCAGATGCTGCTGTAAATCCTTTGGTTTTATTTACATTTTTACCAACGACCGCATTGTATTCGTGTTCGTCCAGCCACTGAAGGCACCGGACCAATTCGCTCTTGTTTTCGGATGGGCTGGCAGGAGACACAATGCCAATGGTGTCACCTTTTTTTAATCCTTTTGGTTTATTCATGTTCAACCTCCTATTGCTGTTGCGGTCACAGCAGCCCAATTTATGTTCATATTTTGAACATATTGTTGATATTATGAACATTATTTACTGCATTATATTCCGCTCTTTTTTGAATGTCAAGACGCATAGAAATTATTTTATCTACTAAAAAGGACAACCCCCGTTGGGTTGTCCTTTGTTAAATTACTCATTTGCTGCTAGAAATTCCTTCAATAAATACTCGGAAGTCACCGATAATTTTATCCATGTCAGCGGACTCGTCATCCAACGCCAATCCGTAAAATGGCGGCATCGGCATGCCTCTGGCCTCGATTTCCTTTTTCAATTCTTCTATATAAACGCCTTCACCCTCAATGAGGGCTGCGCCATAATCCAAATCTACAGGACTACCTCCCCATCTATTATCCCAGCTGGTAATGGTTACTCCACAAGTCGGCGATCCGTCACAGCTTAGAACCGCTACGGTTTGATAGCCTTCTCGAAGATACTCTTCCATATAGGTAACCACATCAACAGCTAGTCCCCTGCAAAAAGTACGGAACCCGTGATTGTCATAAAGATTCTTCGTCTGCCACCATCTTGCAATGCCAAGATACAGCGTCTCAGGGCAGTGCATCTGCTGAATCCCAAGGTCGTTTTCGTAGAGGGTATCAAAAACCTCTTTACACATACCCGGGTATCTGGCCAGTCCTTTCACCTTATTGTTGGTGTTTAGCAGACAACTGGCTACGAAAATAATTTTTTTGCCTCTGGCGTCCTCATGTCGGTTCATTTTTGCACCTCCGGATTTGCTTCACGGTTCTGAAATCAATTCTTCATCGCCGTTGAAAACATTGTTAAAAATATATTGTTATAAATGTGACAAAGTTACAGAGTGTCCCTTGTTGCATCGTTATAATTCTGGGTATAGGATAAACAAAGATTCAAATCAATATACAGAAAGAGGTATCAATATGGCAACTTTAAAAATTACAAAAGCAAATTTCGAATCTGAAGTTCTGAATTCCGACAAGCCGGTTCTTGTAGACTTCTGGGCAGCCTGGTGCGGCCCATGCAGAATGGTTGGACCAGTTGTGGAAGAAATTTCAGAAGAAGTCACCGATGCGAAGGTCGGCAAAATCAACGTGGATGAAGAGCAGGAACTTGCTATGAAGTACGGTGTTATGAGCATCCCAACATTGATTGTGTTCGAAAACGGCCAAGTGCGTGAAAAAATTGTTGGCGCTCACCCAAAAGCTTCCATCCTAAAAATGCTGAACAAATAAGAAATCGCCAGACTAGATTAGTTTTCGAAGACCAGGTTTGTCGATGATGGTCAGCCCACCCCGATGAAGTGTAACAAGTTTTTCTTTTTCGAAATACTTTATCATTCGAGAAACCACTTCCCTGGCGCTAGCCATATATTTGGCAATTTGCTCGTGGGTCAGGTCAATGCGATCCGACCCACGTTTTGCGGATTCATCCAGCAAAAACGTGGCCAACCTACTATCAAAACTTTTGAACAGGATTTGTTCCATGGCCCACATCACATCCGAGAATTTGTCCACCATGACGGAAAGGGCAAAATTTTCAACGTAGATATTGGAATCCTGTAATTTTGCAAAGACGCCAGCGCTCACTAGAAGGATTTCGCTGTCCATCTCGGCATCAATAAACACGTCAAACGTGATATTATGCATCAGGCAGGAAGCAGACAAAATGCAGACATCACCGGGATATAGTCGGTATAAGGTAGCTTCTTTTCCTCCTTCGGACAGAATGTAGGCTCGAAGTTCCCCGGATTTCACTAAAAGCACCCCAATGCAGTCGTTATCCGCACTGTGAATGTTTTGTGCTTTTTTATAGAAAAGCTGAGAAGTATTGGCAAACAGTTCTTCTTGCTCTGATTGGCTGAGTCGGGATATAAAAGCAAATTTGCTTTTCAGAAACGTAATATTTTCTTGCTGAATCATCATGGCCTCCCTGGTCTTGTTGATTGATAAATATACTATAACATTGTAAGCTAGTTTTGAGTAGATGTAATTCTGCTCAAACGATAGGAAAAAATATTCGAAATCATTTTACAACATCATTTCAGGAATGCAAAGCATTCAGACAGGAGCAGCTATGAGTAAAAAAATTGTCATTATCGGTGGTGTGGCTGGCGGTGCCAGTACTGCAGCACGATTGAGGCGGTTGGATGAAACCGCAAACATCATTCTGCTGGAGCGGGGCGATTACATTTCATATGCCAATTGCGGGCTTCCGTACCATGTTGGTGATGTCATCCAAGATCGGGAAGCATTGCTTCTGCAGACACCCGAAAAAATGAAAGGACGCTTCAATGTGGATGTCCGAATCAAAAATGAGGTGACCTCCATCGACCGAAGCGCCAAAACTGTGACCATCAAACAAGTCGAATCCGGTGAAACATACACCGAGAGTTATGACACCCTGGTGATTTCTACAGGCTCCTCCCCCCTCCGTCCCTCATTACCGGGAATTGATTCAGCAAAGGTAATGACTCTTTGGACCATTCCCGACACAGATTTAATCAGAGAAAAAATCCAAAAAGAAAACATCAAAGATACGGTCGTCATCGGCGGTGGTTTTATTGGCTTGGAAATGGCTGAGAACCTTCAAATGGCAGGCAGTCGTGTAACAGTTGTGGAAATGCTCAATCAAGTCATGGCACCACTGGACTACGAAATGGCCCAACTGATTCAGGAACACCTCATCCTAAGTGGCACCGAGTTAATCCTCGAGGATGGTGTTGCTGGCTTTGAAGATACCGCCAATGGCATAAAAATTAAGCTTAACTCTGGCAAAGAAATTGAGACTCAACTGGTTCTCCTTTCCATTGGCGTTCGACCCAATAGCATACTAGCTAAAGATGCAGGACTAACACTTAATGCCCGCGGAGGCATTGTGGTGGATGACAATCTGCTCACGTCAGATCCTGACATTTATGCCATCGGAGATGTGATTGAGGTCACCGACTTTATCAGCAAAGAAAAAACCATGATCCCTCTCGCCGGACCAGCCAACAAGCAGGGGCGTATCTGTGCCGACAACATTGCCGGTGGCAAGATTGCTTTCAACGGCACCCAGGGAACGTCCGTGGCTAAAATATTTGATCTGACCGCTGCAGCAACGGGAAGCAACGAAAAAGTTCTCCAAAAGCGCGGACTTCAAAAGGGCAAAGACTACGAAGTAGTCTACGTAAACCAAAATCACCATGCAGGCTATTATCCCGGCGCTACTCCCATGGTCATCAAGATGATTTTTTCCACAGATGGGAAAAAGATTTTTGGCGCACAAATCGTTGGCAGGGATGGGGTTGATAAGAGAATTGACGTCCTGGCCACCGCCATCCGGCTTAACGGTACCATTCAAGACCTAACGGAACTGGAGCTAGCCTATGCGCCACCCTACTCCTCTGCAAAGGATCCGGTCAACATGGCAGGCTTTACCGCCGAGAATGTAATCAATGGTTTGGTTAAGTTCTGCGAATGGGACTTCATTGAGAAATCCAATCCGGAAGATGTAATCTTACTGGATATTCGTGAAGACATGGAACGTCTGGCTTACAAATTAAACAATTCTCTGGACATTCCTCTGGGAACTCTGCGTGAGCGTCTGGGTGAGATTGATCGGTCCAAAACCATTGTGACCTATTGTGCTATCGGTGTCCGGTCCTACAATGCGGCTCGAATTCTCATGGAAAACGGGTTTGAAAATGTATTATTGTATCCCGCAGGAACTTCGTTCTATCGGGGCACCCACTATAAGGAGGAATTAATGGATATGAACTTCGATGATCCCAAGGGTATCTTTTCTACCATAGCTTCGGACAGCTCCGGTACTGGCGAAACAGTCATGGCAGGACAGTCTTTCCGATTGAATTGCAGCGGACTCCAATGCCCCGGACCCATCATGAAAATATTTGAGACCATCAAAGGCTTAAACGACGGTGATGAGATTGAAGTCATTGCCTCGGACCCAGGGTTCACCAGAGACATTGCAGCTTGGTGCAAGCAAACCGGAAACACCTTGCTTGCCACTTCGAAGTCAGGCAAAGAATTTGTGGCAACCGTTCAAAAGGGACTTGCTTCTGGTGTCCCTACGCAGGCAAAGCAAACCGGAGGTGCAACCACAGGTGGCGACAACAAAACCATCATTGTATTCAGTGGAGATCTGGACAAAGTTCTAGCTTCCTTTATCATTGCCAATGGCGCTCTTGCCATGGGTAAAAAAGTCACTATGTTCTTCACTTTCTGGGGGCTCAATGCGCTACGCAAGGCCAACAAGGTGAAGGTCAACAAGAGTATCGTGGAATCCATGTTCGGATTCATGATGCCTCAGGGTGCAGGAAAACTGAAACTGTCTAAAATGAACATGGGTGGCATGGGAACCGCTATGATGCGTTGGGTTATGAAAGACAAGAACGTAGACTCTTTGGAGACTTTAATTCGCAAGGCACAGGATGCAGGCGTCAACATCATCGCGTGCACCATGTCCATGGATATCATGGGAATTAAAGATGAAGAGCTGATTGAGAACATCGATTATGCAGGCGTTGGCACCTACTTAGGCGAAGCCGATGAATCCAACGTAAATCTGTTCATTTAATCAGTCCATAACCATCACTAAAATACTCATAACAAATCCCCTATCAAATTAAAATCAAACAAAAAAACGGCAGCATCCATATGGAACGCTGCCGGTTTTTCTTCATTTTCTGTTTGTGTTTTTATTAATTGTTTTGATTGTATTAGCCCAGAATCTTCTTGAGGTCTTCTTCCGGGGTTGAGATTGGTGTCAGGTTGTAGTTGTCTACCAAGACCTTCAGGATGTTAGGTGAAATGAAGGCTGGCAGAGTAGGTCCGATATAGATATTTTTAATCCCCAGCGCCAAAAGTGTCAATAGGATGCAGACAGCCTTTTGTTCGTACCATGATAGTACAAGGGTCAGGGGAAGTTCATTTACAGAACACTCAAAGGCCTCTGCCAGAGCAATTGCAACTCTTATTGCACTGTAGGCATCATTGCACTGTCCCATGTCCATGATTCTGGGCAAGCCGCCGATTTCGCCAAGATCCATATCATTGAATCTAAATTTTCCGCAGGCCAGTGTAAGAATAATGGTATCTGCCGGTGTTTGTGCTACGAAATCTGTGTAATAGTTTCGGCCGGGTTTTGCACCGTCGCATCCTCCTACCAGGAAGAAATGCTTTATGGCACCGGATTTGACTGCGTCAATGACAGTTCCTGCTACTGACAACACGGTTCCATGTCCGAATCCAGTAATCATCACATCTCCGCCATTGATACCCGTCTGATGCTGGTCTTCTTTGTATCCGCCTAATTCCAGTGCCTTTGCGATGACAGCGGAGAAATCCTTCTCTTCGCCAATGTGAACCATTTCCGGGTACTCAACCACAGCGGTAGTAAAAATACGGTCAGCATAGTTTGCTTTTGGAGGCATGAGACAATTGGTTGTAAACAACACAGGTCCGGGAATGTTTTCGAATTCCTTCTGTTGGTTCTGCCATGCTGTTCCGAAGTTCCCTTTCAACTGTGGGTATTTCTTCAATTCCGGGTATCCGTGGGCAGGCAACATTTCACCATGAGTATAAATATTGATACCCTTACCGGCAGTCTGATCTAAAAGCAATTTCAGATCATAAAGGTCATGTCCGGTGATAACGATGAACGGACCTTTTTCGATGTTGCTGGTAACTTTGGTTGGGACCGGAGTTCCGTAGGTGCCGGTGTTGGCGGCATCCAATAGTGCCATACATTTTAGGTTCACATTTCCTGTTTCCAGTGTCATAGCCAGAAGTTCGTCAGCAGTATGCTCTTCACCGATGGCAGCCAGGGCTGTGTAGAAAAAAGCATTGACTTCCGGGTCGGTTTTGCCCAGTACTCTTGCATGGTATGCATAGGCAGCCATACCGCGCAGACCGAACAAAATCAATGATTTTAGGGAACGAATGTCTTCGTTGTCTCCCCAAAGTTGGTTCATGTCCATTTCAGGGGCTCCGCCAAAAGCAGCGGTAGCCATATCGATTTTTACGCCTAGCGCTATAAGACTTGTGTCGTCAAAACTGACATTTGTTACAGTTGTAAACAACCCATCAATGATGAGTCCATCTGTTTCGGAGGTGTTTCTGTCTTTTGCAGCCTTGGCTAGGGCAACCATTTTCCCTGTAAGTTTGTCCTGAAGATCTGAAATTTCAGGCTTCTTGCCACACACACCGGATACGGTGCAGGCGCTTCCCTTTGCGGTTTGTTCGCATTGAAAACAAAACATTGACATCTTAAATTCCTTTCGTACTTGGAGCATATCGCCAAGATATGCGGTTTATTTGTGCTTGACTTCTGCCCTCAATATACTATAATCAAGGCAGATGTTTCGTTGTTAAAACAACGTAATTCCAATTTTTTAAATGTTTTTTCTCAATTTCAGCGGGGATTACCCGGGAGGTTCTATGAATATACCATATCATGTTATCGCATCGAATCCTTTGTTTGATCAGATACAAGAAAACGATTTGCTAGGAATGCTCAATTGCCTTTGTGCAAGGGTTCATCTATATCAGAAGGATAGCTATATCATTCTCGCCGGCGATTCGGTCCATTCTGTCGGCGTGGTACTGAAAGGTAAAGTCTCCATAGTACGGGAAAGCGAGGAAGGTCTCCGAAATCTGGTAGCCGTCCTTGTGCCTGGGGAATGCTTCGGAGAATCCTTTGCCTGCTCCAATCATCCTGAGGCATTTGTTTCTGTTGTAGCTATGGAAGACTGTGAAGTGCTTTTTTTGGACTGCAAAAGAATCGTTACGACTTGTTCTTCGGCCTGTACCTTTCACACTCGCCTCATCGAAAATATGCTATCCATGCTAAGCGAAAAAATCCTTGGTTTGAATCAAAAACTAGAAATTGTCTCCAAGCGTAAAATTCGGGAAAAGCTTCTCACCTTTTTTGAGGCACAAAAAAAGAATGCCGGAACAAATGTGTTCCGCATTCCCTATAATCGTGAACAGCTAGCGGATTTTCTGTTTGTAGATCGAAGCGCTCTCTCCAACGAGTTATGCAAAATGAGGGATGAAGGGCTCATCCGTTTCCAGAAAAATAAATTCGAAATCCTCTAACTCGTTTATCTTCCAATCTAAAGCTGATCAATTTGAGTATCTCTAGCAAATTCTTGGCAATCCTTCTCCATAAAGGACATCTAGCACTCTGGTACTGCCAAGAGATGTACGCACGGAAACGCCTTTGCCCGTCGAAAACCTCCCAATGATCGCTGCGTTTTTACCGTTTTGTGTCGATCTCATCAGTTCCAACGCCTTTTCGGCGTCCTTTGCATCCACTACTGCCATCATCTTTCCTTCGTTTGCCATATAAAATGGTTCCAGACCTAAAAGATCGCAAAATCCACGAACTGCTGCGGATACCGGCACACTTTCTTCGACGATTTCAGCGGACAATCCTGCGGAATGACTAAACTCATTGAGAACGGTGGCCAGGCCCCCTCTGGTTACATCCCTCATTGCTTTGACGCGGATACCCTGTTCCAGCAACGCACTGGTAATGTCCCCCAGACAAGCACAGTCGCTTTGGATAGGATTTTCGATCCCCATTCTGGCACCAAGGATGCATGCATGATGGTCCCCTAACGTACCGGAAAGCAAAATCATATCCCCATCGGCAATGGCCGGTGCATGAATTTCTCTCCCAGAGGGTATCACACCGATTCCTGTGGTATTAATATAAAGCTCCCCCTTCCCTTCGACAACTTTCGTGTCTCCGGCGACAATCATCACACCCGCGTTTCTGGCTTCATCCGCCATAGATTTTACAATCTCTTCTAGCAATGATATTTCAAGACCTTCCTGCAGCACAAACCCGCAAGTCAGGTATTTTGGATGTGCACCCATCATCAACAAATCATTGACGGTGCCACAGATGGCCAGTTTTCCGATGTTTCCTCCTGGGAAAACCAGCGGGGTTACCACAAAGGTATCCGTGGAACAGGCTAGTTTTGAACCCGGGAGATCCTCAGACATATCCAGCACCGCAGCATCGTCCAACCGATTCAGCACTGGATTGCTAAAGTATTTTCCAAAAATGTTTTCCATCAACAGAGCGGAGTCTTTGCCTCCGCTACCATGAGCCATGGTAATCTTCATGTAGTACTCCTTATTGTTTTATGTTTCGAAACCAGATTCCGCAGGCACCTTCGGCAGATACCATACAAGGTCCGTATGGGCTGGCTGGGTTACAGCCCTCGCCAAACACAGGACACTCATCCGGATTTATTATTCCAACTATGACATCACCGCATCGGCAGGCTGAAGGCAACTCTTTGTCCTGAGTGAGGTCCCTGCTAAGGTCTCCCTGTTTGAGATAAAGCCCGGAATCCTTTATGATGCCTAACCCCCGCCACATGGCAGGTCCAGCCACAAAATGATGGTTGATGACTTCCATAGCCTTGATATTACCCTCAGGGCGAACCGCGCCGGGATATACATTCTCAACGGTGCCCTGTCCATGTTGGGTTTGTTTCATAATCCGATAAATGGCTGCCAGAATGTGTTCTGCCTCAAATCCAGCCACTACAAATGGTTTGTGATGCTTCTCTGCAAGACCGAGGAAAGCGTTGCTTCCTGTGATCACGCTGACGTGTCCCGGCATAATAAAGGCGTCAATGTCTGGTTGGCTGCTGCAGATATATTCCAAGGCCGGCAAAACCGTCTTCAGAGCGGTAATCAGCAGAATGTTATTAAGGTTCGCCTTTTGTGCTTCTTCCAGCAACAATCCATATGCGGGAACGGTTGTTTCAAAGCCTACGGCTGCGATCACATAGGTAGTTTCCGGGTTTTGTTTCGCCATCTCAATAGCCTCAAACGGGGAATACATCAGTTTAACGCTAGCTCCTTCCCCCACCATGTCTGAAAGGCTTCCCAGCGTTCCCGGGACTTTCATCATATCACCAAAGGTCAGAAGCACATGATGTTCTTTCATGGCAAATTCGATACATTTGTCGATGTAGGCTGTCGGTGTCACACAAACAGGACATCCGGGGCCAGAAATCAACCGTATTTTTGGTGAGATCAGCTGGCGGATTCCTTTACGAAAAATGGCTGCTGTGTGGGTGCCGCAAACTTCCATTATTTTTAGGTCGCTTCCGTCAGCTTTTCCCTCATAAGCCATAAGCTCTTTGATGATCTGTTGGAGTTCCATGAAACATCCTTTCTTTATCAGAGGGTTATGCTCGATTGTTCCATTCAGCCTCAGCATCTTCCAGTTCCGCGAACAAAGTCAGCAATTCATCTGCCTTATCCTTTTCCATCACTTCAATGGCACAACCTGCATGAACTAGTACGTACTGGCCGACTTGCGGGTCAATAATTCCCACATTGACAGTAACCACGTTGCCGCTAAAGTCTACTTTTGCATGCTGTCCTTCGACAGAAATAATTTTGCCCGGTATGGCGATACACATAATTGATAGCTCCTATTCTTCATTGATGCGGTAGATTAATTCCGTCCGCTTATTGTTTTTATTTGGTGCCCAGCCACATAGCATTGACCCAAGGCGATTCCGCCGTCGTTAGGGCTGACTGAAACATTGTAGTAAGGGTCGAACCCGTCCTTACGAAGGAGGTCAAGACTTTCTTCCATAAGGATTTTATTTTGAAAAACGCCTCCTGTCAGGGCAACCTGCTGGGCTCCGGTTTCCAGGCGAATCTGCCGACATTGGTCTAAAATCGTGCTGGCAACCTGGCGGTGAAATGCCAAAGCCAAGTCCGATGATTCATCCTTACCCGGATGTTTCATAGCCCAATCAGCCGCATCCTCCAGAAGCATGGCACACTGGCCTTCATATTGATTGTAGTTACAGATCCCCAGGAGTGCTGCAACTCCGTCAAAGAGTCTCCCCATGCTTGAACTTTCAATGGTATTAATGTCTTTCTCCAGCGCTTTTAGAATCGTTAGATTCTCCGGCTTTTGATCCTTCTCCTCCAACCGTAGTGTGTTGTGTTCCTTGGCATATTGCATAATCTCTTTCAAATCCAGATTAAATTCTTTGCCACTTGGGATATCGACCGTCTCTTGGTCATGAAAAACCAAACTCAATGCTGATTTTCTGGCATCTTTCATGGAACTGTCACCACCAATCATCCGCAAATATCGAAGATGGGCTACCCGGACAAATTCTCCTTCTTCGCAAAGAAGAAATTCACCACCCCAAATTTTTCCGTCGGTGCCGTACCCTGTGCCATCAAAGCTGACGCCGATGACTTTGCCCTTCAGCTGATGTTCCGCCATAACCGATGCCACATGGGCATGGTGATGCTGAACTCGGTATATCGGTACCTTGTATTGGTTCGCATAATCTTCTGCAAATCCAGTTGTGACATAGCGGGGATGCAGGTCGCATGCAACCGCCTGAGGCTGAATTTCAAATAGATCTTTCATCCAATCCATGGTATCACAGTAAATCTTGTTAATTTCCATCCCATCCAAATCCCCAAAGTACTGACTCAAGTAGACGTACGCACCTTTGCTTAGGGCAAAGGCATTTTTTAGTTGGGGTCCTGTTGCAAATATTTGAGCATTCCCATTTTCCATATAGAGTGGAACCGGCGCATACCCTCTGGCTCGGCGAAGCATCTGAGGTTGACCGTCAATCACTCTTACTACAGAATCCTCTACGCTGACACGAATGGCTCTATCATGGTAGTAAACCGCTTGGATGAGAGGTTCTTGCTCCATCATTCGGAACATTTCCTCTTCCGTCTTTATTATTGGCAAGCCGGTAAAATTGGCACTAGTGGCTATCAATGGGCCACCAAAGGCTTCCAAAAGCAACTGCTGTCCTCCCATGGCCGGTAGAAAGCTACCAATGAAACGGATTTTTGCCGACTCAACCATCTTGGGTCCGCCTTCGAGTTGCTCAAGCAGCAAAATCGGTTTGGCTGAAGAGCCTAGCAGGCTTGCCTCTATTTCATTCACAGCACAATACTGCCGGATTTCGTCTATGGATGCGAACAGAATCGCAAAAGGTTTTGCTTCCCTTTTTTTAATCCTGCGTAACTCAGACACCGCAAATTCATTCAGGGGATCCGCCATCAAATGATACCCGCCCATGGACTTCATGGCGATTACGCCACCTGCTCTCAAAATTGCCGATGCAGATTCCAGCCATTCCTCAGGATCATTCGGATGAATAGGTTGTGCAAATCCTCTGCTCTCCGAATTATCTGGGAACTGAATTTTCATCACTGGTCCACAGTCATGGCAAGAAATGGTCTGAGCATGGTAGCGTCTGTCTTCCAAGGTGGTATACTCCCGTTGACATTCAGGACACATGGGGAAAGAGGTCATCGAAGTGTTTTCACGGTCGTATGGCACTTTGTCGATTATCGTATATCGAGGGCCGCAAGACATGCAGCTAATAAAAGGATGCCGATAACGGCGGTCCGTTGGGGTACTTATTTCTTTGAGGCAGTCCGGGCAAATTGACAAATCAGCGGGAATCATCACCGCCTCCTCATCGGACAGCGTGGTGTCTTGGCTGCTTCTAATCGTGAATCCGGGGAAATTCAATGTCGGAATTACTGAGCGGCTAATATGTACAATCTCTGCTGGCCCGGGCTTTTCTTGTTCTATGGCATCTAAAAACGCATCGATTCTAGGTTTTGTGTCTGTCAGCATCAACTGTACCAAGCCGCCTAGATTCAGCACCTCCCCCTTCATAGAGAGCCGCTGTGCAACTTTGGCCACGAACGGCCGAAAGCCGACCCCCTGGACAATGCCCCAGATTTTAATTTTTTCAGTGATGATGGTGTTCATGAGCCTCCTCATGGTGATGTTCATGGTCGTGAACATGGGATTCTTCGTGATGATGCTCACGTACCTCCAAGGTGGCTGCCTTGTCAGCAAACCACTTGGCAACTTCCACAAATCCTTCTCCGGTGGTACCGGATACTTTGAATACGGGCACGGATGGATTCAATGCGCGGACTCCACGCATGAAGAAATCTTCATCAAAATTCAGATAAGGGATTAAATCCACCTTGTTCAAAATTATGATATCAGCCTTCTCAAATGCCAAAGGATATTTGTATGGTTTGTCGCTTCCTTCTGTAACGGTGGAGACCAACATCTTCACATGCTCGCCAATAGAGAATTCAGCTGGGCACACTAGGTTTCCTACATTTTCGATGAAGAGTATGCCCGGTGCATCAAAAGTGATGTGGTCCACCATATGGTCGATCATAGGGGCATCCAAATGACAGGCACCAAAGGTATTGATTTGAAAAGCATCAATTCCCAGATTCCGAAGGTCTACTGTGTCGATGTCTGATTCAATGTCTCCTTCAATGACGTATGACTTGAGTCCTTCTAGCCGAGTGATGATATTCTTCAATGTTGTGGTTTTACCTACGCCTGGTGCACCCATTTCATTAACCACCAAAATACCATGGCTGCCAAGGTGATCTTTGATGTGTCCGGCGATATGGTCATTCTCATCCAGAATCCCTTCCATGATATCTATTTTTTTGATGTCGTGCATTATTATCTCTCCTCTTTATTCAACTTCAATACTTTCTATATAAAATTCTTTGCCGATTTCGGTGGGGTGCCCATCGGTCCCGCATTTGGGACACGCGAAAGACATGGGTTTGCGGACAAACTCGGTGCCGCAAGCCGGACAACGCAAAGTCGGTTTGATTCTTTTAATCACAAACTCGGCCTGGCTGCATGGGGTGCCTTCGGCAATCAGGTCAAAGTACATATGTATAGATTCAGGTACGATTCCGCTATTTTCTCCTAATACAAGATGAATGGCAGTGACCTTCTTTGCGCCTGAGTCCATAAGGTGGTTCAGGGCAATTTTGACGATTTGCTCTGTTATGGGATATTCATGCATCTGGGATCGCCTCCTTGCTTACCCGATACATTATATTATTATTTATTATTTCAGACAAGGGCTTTCCGATTCCTCCCAATTTTCTGTCATTGGTGTGGGTACGGAGCAATCTTCCTTTGTCAAAGGCAACAACATTTTTTGTGTATTTCTGTGTATTCATACCTAAAATTGTTTACTATACCTCGTGGTTTTGATATAATATCCAAGCATGTACATTTGCATGTAATACTTGTTCTATCAACCCCGATTCATACTTAAGGAGGTGTAATTTTTGAGAGAACAATGGAATTCAAAATTAGGCTTTTTGCTGGCCGCTATCGGATCAGCAGTCGGTCTAGGCAACATCTGGCGATTCCCATATGTTGCAGCGGAAAACGGAGGCGGAGCATTTATGATTCCGTACTTTGTCGCAATTCTTACCGCCGGTATTCCAATCCTTATTCTGGAATATACTATCGGCAAAACCTACAGAGGCAGCGCACCTGTTGCTTTGGGCAGAATCAATCCTAAATTCGAAATTTTGGGTTGGGCTCAGGTTATGGTGGCCTTTGTCATCACCGTCTACTACTTTGCGGTTATCGTTTGGGTGGTAAGCTACATTGGCTTCGCATTCACATCCGCATGGGGTGTAGATCCCGCAGGCTTCTTCTTTGGAGAATACCTAGGTCTCACCGACAGCCCACTTCATCTTGGTGGAATTCAAAGCAACCTGTTGATTCCTTTTGCTATTGTCTGGATTGTTACATTCATTGTAATGTACCGTGGCATCAGCAAAGGCATCGAGTTGGCCTGCAAAATCGCACTGCCAATTCTGCTTGTTTGTATGTTGATTCTGGTCTTCAGAGGCGTCACCCTACCGGGTGCTGCTGCAGGTCTTGATTACCTGTTCTCACCGGATTGGGCAGCACTGGCTGACGGCAAAGTATGGGTTGCCGCGTATGGACAAATCTTCTTTAGCTTGTCCATCGCATTTGCAATCATGATTGCCTATTCCAGCTATCTTCCCAAAAAGACAGACGTTGTCAACAGCGCATTTATCACAGCGACTGCGAACCATGGATTTGAAGTTCTGGCAGGTATCGGCGTTTTCAGCATCCTGGGCTACATGGCACTTCAACAAGGTGTTGAGGTGGCAGAAGTTGCAGGAGCTGGTGTTGGCTTAGCCTTTATTACTTTCCCAACCGCCATCGATGCACTTCCGGGCATGAACGGATTCTTTGGAGTCTGCTTCTTCCTGGCTTTGTTTACAGCAGGCATCACATCCTTTATTTCAATCATTCAGGCTGTTGTTTCCGGCATGCAGGACAAGTTCGGCATGGCTCACAAAAAAGCAGTCACAGTGGTTCTGGTACCGGCTTTCCTGTTAAGCATCTTCTTTGTAACCGGCGCTGGCTTACTGATTCTGGACATCGTAGATGAATTCATCAACAAAGTTGGTATTACCGCTTGCGGGCTCATCGAGATTATCCTGATTGCTTGGTTCTTCAGACCCGAAGAAATCCGAAAAGCAGCCAACGAGTTTTCCAACTTCAGTATTGGCAAATGGTGGACTTACACATTGAAGTTCCTAACCGTTGTTATTTTGGGCATCTCCCTGATCATCACGATTGTGGGATACTTCAAAGATGGCTACGGCGGATACCCTGTCAACCTGCTACTAATCTTTGGACTTGGTTCCATCGTTGCAGTCATCGTTGGAGCTATTGTTCTGACCATGGTCAAAGGCAAAAAAGGCTACTTGGATCCTGCAGATGAAAAGGAGGTAAAGTAGTATGAGTACTGATGCTATTATTATGATGATTATTGGTTGTGTAGGTCTTTGGGGCGGTTGTGGCGTAGCTATCTATATCGCTTTTAAAAACAAAGGCAAAAACTAATACTCGAGATCAAACAACAATGAAAGCAGGCTGGGGATCTCCCGGCCTGCTTTTTCGTTACCTCTTCTTTCCTGCAATGAAATAAGGCCTGCTCCATAATAATGGTGCAGGCCTTTTGGTTGAAATAATTAATTACTCTTGGTCGAGAGGTGGCAGGTCAGCCAATTGTTTATACTTTTTATATCTGGTAATTGCTTCTTTTTCGGTTTGTTCAAAGAGGCTCTCTGCCACGCCAGGGAATTCCTTCACCAAGGAGGAGTATCTTACCTGTCCCATGATGAAATCGCGGAAGTTGCCGGTAGGCGGTTTGCTGTCCAAGATTAATGGATTCTTGCCTTGGTCTTCTAATTCCGGGTTGAAACGGTATAGGTTCCAGTAGCCGCATTCCACCGCATCCTTGATGTTCTCCTGTGCCTTATTCATGCCTTTTTTGAGGCCATGGTTGACGCAAGGTGCGTAACAGATAATCAGAGACGGTCCCTTGTAGTTTTCGGCTTCAATGACAGCTTTCATGAACTGATTCTTATCAGCACCCATTCCCACCTGTGCCACATAGACATAGCCATAACTCATGGCCATCATGCCCAGATCCTTTTTGCCGGTTCGTTTGCCGGAAGCAGCGAATTTGGCAATGGCTGCTGTAGGAGTCGCTTTGGAAGACTGTCCACCTGTATTGGAGTAGACTTCTGTATCAAATACCAGCAGATTGATGTCTTCTCCAGTGGAAAGAACGTGGTCAAGACCGCCATAACCAATATCGTATGCCCAGCCGTCTCCACCGACACACCAGACGGATTTCTTGACAAGGAAATCTTTCTTCAGCAGAATCTGGTCTGCCAGATCTTTGCATTCCGGACAGAGATTGACGGAAGAAATCACTTCAACCAACTTGTCGCTATACATTCTGCTTTGATCCCCGTTTTCCAGATTCTCAAGCCAGTCTTTGCAGGCTTCCGCAAGTGGTGTTTTGTCGGTCTTGCTCATCAACTCTGAAATCAGGTCTTCCAACTTGTGTCTCATTTGTTTAACGCCCATGGCCATACCCAGTCCATACTCTGCATTGTCTTCAAAGAGGGAGTTGGCCCAGGACGGACCTCTTCCATTTTCATCCTTGCAGTATGGTGTGGAAGGTGCGGAAGCGCCCCAAATGGAGGAGCAACCGGTGGCGTTGGCAATCATCATCCGATCTCCGAAAAGCTGGGTGATGACTTTGATATATGGGGTTTCTCCGCATCCCGCGCATGCACCAGAGAATTCCATGTAAGGATGGGCAAACTGGCTACCCTTTACGGAAGTCTTGGCGACAATATCATCTTTGAGAGATACAGTGGTGCCGAAGTTCCAGTTATCAATTTGATCAAGCTGGGTATCCAGTGGCTTCATTTCCAATGCTTTGGTCTTTGCCGGACAGATGTCTGCACAGTTTCCGCAACCCATACAATCTAGCGGAGTCACTTGAATCCTGTAAGACAGGCCTTCGAAACCCTTTCCTGAGGCAGGAAGTGTCTCAAAAGAATCCGGTGCCTGCTTCATTTCTTCCTCATTTGCGACCACCGGTCTGATGGCTGCATGAGGGCAGACAAAGGAGCATTGATTGCACTGGATGCAGTTGCCGGAAATCCAATGGGGAACATCCACAGCCACGCCACGTTTTTCGTAAGCTGAAGTTCCCGCTGGGAAAGTACCATCAGCACCCTCAACGAATAAGCTTACCGGCAGTTCGTCGCCTTCTTGTCTGTTCATGGGAACAAGAACCTTGGTGATGAATTCCGGCTTGTCGCTGACTTCGCCCGGTGCATCAACAGCCTCTGCCCAATTGTCAGGTATTTTAATTTTTGTGTATCCGTTTGCACCTTCATCCACTGCGGCTTGGTTCATCCTGACAACATTATCGCCTTTGCTGCCATAAGCTTCCACGATGGATGCTTTCAGGTATCCCATGGCTTCTGCCTCAGGAATGACCTTGGATAATTTAAAGAATGCTGCCTGCATAATCATACTGATTCTGTTGCCATGACCCAGTCTAGTAGCAATATCTGTGGCGTTGATGGTATAAAACGCGATGTCGTTTTCTGCCAAGTATCGTTTCATGGAAGCAGGTAGTTGACTGTCAAGCTCCTCTGCGTTCCAGATACAGTTAAGTACGAAGGTTCCGCCTTTTTTTAGTCCCTTCAGCAGGTTGTACTGGTTCACGTATGCCTGATTGTGGCAGGCGACAAAGTCTGCTTCGGCAATCAGATAAGTGGACTGAATCGGATTTTTGCCGAATCTTAAATGGGAGATGGTAACCCCTCCGGATTTTTTGGAATCGTAAGCGAAATATCCTTGGGCATAAAGGTCGGTATAGTCGCCAATTATTTTAATGGCTTGCTTGTTAGCACCAACCGTTCCATCAGACCCTAATCCCCAGAACTTGCACCGTACTGTGTCGGCTGGCTCAGTGGTATTTTTGATGGTCTCAAGAGAACTCATATATACATCATCGGTGATGCCAATGGTGAAATGGTCTTTTGGGGATTCTTGTTTTAGGTTTTCAAAGACTGCCAGAATCTGTCCCGGGGTGGTGTCTTTGGAACCCAGTCCATATCGTCCGCCAATAACTGTTGGTGCGTCGGTTTCTCCATAGAACATCGCCTTGATATCCATATACAAAGGATCCCCCAGCGCGCCAGTTTCTTTGGTTCGATCTAGGGTTACGATATTTTTGACCGTGGAGGGAAGTACCTTCTTTAGGTATTCCGGTGCCCACGGGCGATATAATCGAACCTTAATCAAGCCCACTTTCTCACCCTTGGAAAGTAGTGCTGCCATGGTCTCTTCGATGGTTTCACAAACAGAACCCATTGCGACGATAACATGCTCTGCATCAGGTGCCCCTACATAATCAAATAGGTGATAGGATCTTCCGGTCAGCTTCGAAATGTCATCCATATATCCTTGCACCACTGCAGGTACGTTATCCGTGTACTTTTGTCCCGCTTCTCTTGCCTGGAAGAAAATATCCGGGTTTTGGGCCGAGCCTCTTGTGACTGGATGTTCCGGGTTCAATGCGTTGTCGCGGAATTTTTGGAGTGCTTCTTGATCCACCAGTTTGCTGAAATCTTCATAATCGATGGCTTCTATCTTTTGGACTTCGTGGGAAGTTCTAAATCCATCAAAGAAATGCACAAAAGGCACTCTAGAACGAATGGCTGACAAATGGGCAATACCGGCTAAATCCATAACTTCTTGAACAGAACCGGAGCATAAGAATGAGAAACCGGTTTGTCTTGTGGACATGACATCACTGTGGTCTCCAAAAATGCAAAGTGCATGGGTCGCTAATGTTCTTGCCGAAACATGAAATACGCCAGGCAAAAATTCCCCTGCAATCTTGTACATGTTTGGGATCATCAAAAGCAATCCCTGGGATGCTGTGTAAGTAGTAGTCAGCGCACCGGCGGCTAAAGAGCCGTGAACCGCTCCTGCAGCGCCTCCTTCTGACTGCATTTCCACAACTTTGACTTCCTGTCCGAAGATATTTTTTTCTCCGTGGGCTGCCATGTCGTCCACCACTTCAGCCATGGTGGATGAAGGAGTGATTGGATAGATTGCGGCTACTTCAGTAAATGCGTACGATACGTATGCAGCTGCAGTGTTGCCGTCCATAGTTTTCATTTTTTTATGTGTCATTTTAACCTCCGTTAAATATACAATACATTGAAAAATATGGGTTTTTGGGTTATATTTGCCCACCATATTGAGTATAGATTTTATCTCATGGGTCTGCTTATGTCAACATTGTATTGAAAATAATACAATATCCAACAAGGAACATTGAGTCCGTTCTTTGTATACAGTATACCTATTATAAATCCTAACATAAGTATTTACAACCATAAGAATATATGGTCAAGAACTTACCTTTATGGTTTGTTCAAGAAAACGCAGTGGCTTCATAACAGCCACTACAATGGTATCTTCTATTTTCTTTTTCGAAGATTCACAATGGCTCCAGTGATGCATACTTTCTCGCACATACCGCATAAAGTACACTTATCGTAGCCCATCACTGCCAGGTTATTTTCGACTTTGATCGCATCGAACTTGCATACTTCGACACACTTATTACAGGCAATACAACCCTGATCGCAAGCTTTCATTGTTACAAGTCCAGTATCTAAAGATTTGCATGCCACATAGATGATTCTTTTTGTTGGTCTCAAGATGATGACATTCTTTGGACAAGCCTTGATGCAAAGTCCACATCCGGTACATTTGTCATCATCGACGATGGCCAAGCCATCGATAATATTGATTGCATCCGAGGGGCAGACCTTTTCGCAGTCACCCATGCCAAGGCATCCAAAGCTACACTCCATCTGCCCTCCATAAAGTTGGGTCGCTGCCCTGCAGCTCCAGATTTTGTCATGTTTCATCACTCTGCGGATGGCATCAGAATATCCCTGGCACAAGACTGTGGCCACCATGGGTTCCCTTTCATCCGTTTCCACTCCAAGGGCATCTGCAATGGCAAAAGCCAGGTATGCGCCTCCAACAGGGCATAGTGAGGTGCTGATCTTTTTGTCAGACACCAATGCATTGGCGTAATCCTCGCAGCCTGCAAATCCACATGCCCCACAGTTGACACCTGGTAGTTTTTCATATATTTGGGCAACCTTTTCATCCACGGAAACGTGCATGATTTTGGAGGCAATGGTCAAGACAACGCCTGCCAATAGCCCAATGGCTCCAACGATGAGAACCGGAATTAAAATATCCATAGTTCTTTCCCTTCTCTATTGTTATGCTGTTTGATTAGCATGAATTCAACTTATAAAAATATGCCCTCTACAATTCCTCCGAAGCCCATAAAGGCAACTGAAAGCAGGGATGCACTCACCAAGGTTATTGGAATGCCTCTGAATGCTTCTGGAATCATGGTGCTATCTTCCAGTCGTTTTCTTACACCGGAAAACAATACCATCGCTAGAAGGAAGCCTAACCCTGCTCCCAAGGTATTGGACAGGGACTGTAGGTAGGTGTATTCCTCGTTAATATTCATAATGGTAACCCCCAAAACAGCACAGTTAGTGGTGATCAATGGCAGGTATATACCCAACGACTTATAAAGTGGCGGGATATACTTTTTCAGCGTTACTTCAACCAGTTGAACCAATGATGCTATAATGAGAATGAATACCAATGTCTGCAAGTATTCCACATCGTATCTCTCTAGTAGGTACTTTTGGATTGGCCAGGTAACCGCAGTAGCAATAAACATGACAAAGGTTACCGCAATGCCCATCCCTTTGGCTGAATCCATTTTTTTGGAAACCCCAAGGAAGGGACAGATCCCCAGAAATTGGGAGAGGACAAAGTTGTCCACCAGAATGACAGTCATCATTATTACGATTAATTCTTTCATGCGAGTCTCCCCTCCTCTCTGTCACAATATCCGCCGCATTTTTCAATCATAGGACAGCCATCGCAGCCGATTTCTTTCTTCTTAATGGCTTGTCCTTTTGACAGCCAGTTAATGGTTGCAATGATGATGGCAAGGACAAAGAATCCACCGGGCGCTAGCATAAAGATCATCATTGGTGTCCAAGCCTCCCCGGCAAAAGACATTCCAAAGATTGCGCCACTTCCTAAGGCTTCTCGAATAAACCCAATGATGGTCAATGCCAAAGTGAACCCAATCCCCATGCCAATCCCGTCCATTGCCGAATTCAGCACTTTATTTTTGCTGGCAAACATTTCCGCACGGCCAAATATAATGCAGTTGACGACGATCAATGGAATATATAGGCCTAGGGCTGCATCCAGCGTCGGCAAATATGCTTTGAGAAGCATTTGCACGATGGTTACAAAACCCGCAATAACAACAATATATGCCGGCACACGAACTTTGTTTGGAATAATGTCTCTTAACAACGAAATTACAATGTTGGAACAAACCAATACTGCCATGGTCGAAATCCCCATGCCAAACCCATTGGTGGCTCCGGTGGTTGTAGCTAATGTAGGACATAGCCCTAGCAATAATACCAAAACAGGGTTTTCTTTTATTATTCCGTTTGTTAGTGTCTTTAATTGTTCTTTCATTCCTGTTCACCCCCCGTTTTTTTATAATTTGCCAATGCTTGTGAAACGGCATGGTAAATAGCATTTGAGGAGATGGTGGCTCCCGTCACTGCATCAACTGCCGAATCGTCGTTAATGTGATCGGCGCTTACTTCAGTGAGGCCAATATATTGCTTCAAATATTCCTCTTTCATGGGTTGCGTGCCAAGTCCGGGCGTGTCAGAATGGGTCAGCACTTTGACGCCGGTGATCTCTCCACTCTTGGAAATACCAACAATTGCCAGAAGTTTTCCGCCATAGCTTTTTACCTGCGACTTCAAGGCCACTCCTTCAATTCCACCCAGTACTTCTTCAGCAGCCAGACGCTCCCGCTCTTCGAGGTTTTTTTGTATGGTTGGTGCAGTGATACCATAAGTGTACGCAAGGGCACCTGTCACGATGATACAAATAATGACCAAAACCATTGTTGGAACAACATATTTACCCATCCCGGATTCTCTTTTTTCTTTGCTCTTCATCATTGGCCCCTACTCTCATACTTCCTGACAATCATTGTATTGCAGAAAGAATCAATTTGAGGTGTCAGGAGGTTCATGAATAAAATCGCAAAGGATACGCCCTCCGGAAAGTTACCAAACAATCGAATGGCCATAGTGATTAAGCCACACCCCACACCAAAGATTAGTTGACCTAGCGGTAGCGTAGGTGATGTAACATAATCTGAGGCCATAAAACAAGCCCCCAACATGACGCCACCTGCGAGAATTTGGAAGACTGGATCTTCTCCTGCAAGTATTGCAAAGAGAAAAACTGTGCCAATGAATGTCACAGGAATCAATGGTGACACCACTCTTTTGTATAATAAAAATATGAATCCAATGAGAATGGCCAACGCACTGACTTCTGCCATGGATCCACCTATGTTTCCTAGGAAGAGATCCACATTGGGTGGCAGGCTTTCTCCCTGTTGCCACAAAGACAATGGGGTAGCGGCAGTCACTGCATCCACTCCTTGAGTTCCTCCTTGAAATAATGGGCTCGGAACCGGCCAGGATGTCATTTCAACCGGGAATGATACCAATAGCACGACACGGGCTGCAATGGCTGGATTTACGATGTTTTGGCCAATTCCTCCGAAAAGCTGCTTCATTACTACAATCGCAACAAAACAGCCGACAATAGCCATAGTATAAGGAAAATTTGAGGGCAAGTTAAATGCTATGAGCATCCCTGTTACGACCGCACTATAGTCGCCCACAGTTTGCTGCCGTCTCAAAATCATGTTGAATACATATTCCAGCACAACGCAGGTTATAATACAAACTGCCGTCATTGTCAGCACGCGAAGTCCGAAATAATAGGTGCTGGCCACAAGCGCAGGCAGCAATGCTACACTAACGAACAACATAATCCGGGAAGTTGACAACTCTGATACTAAATGGGGTGAAGCTGTTACTGTCAATTTCAAATGATGTTTGTTTCTTAAACTATCCATCGTTACTTTCTCGCCTCCTTCAACCGTTCTTTCCCCATTTTGTTTGTAAAGCTCAGTGGTT
>JBHEKY010000015.1:0-131771 GCA_041859095.1 Anaerovoracaceae bacterium | reverse complement strand
GTTTGTAATGTTGGTTTTTTCTTCATATGCTTCAATCTCGACAGCAACACCATGTGGAATTTCATCTTCCAAGTATTTCAATAGTTTTTCACGTATAATCTCGCCCACAAGGAATCTTTCCGGATGATCGGTTACCTGATCGGCAGGAAAATACATAGGACCTTCATCTACCGCATCTTTTAGTTTCCCCACTAGGGTGTCGACATTTTTGTTTTCAAGTGCTGAAATTCCAATGATTTCTTTGAACAAACCTAATTTTTCGTACTCCTCAAAGAGAGTCCTGTACTGTGCTGGCTCTATCAGATCAATTTTATTGATTAGCAAATATGCCGGAGTTTTGACCTGTGTTAATAGCTCCATAATGTATTTGTCACCAGGGCCTGCCACATGTGAGTCATCAACAATAAACAGTATTAAATCAACTTCCTCTAGTGTACGCACTGCAGTATCGGTCATATAACTTCCCAGCTTTGTTCTGGGACGATGAATTCCCGGTGTATCAATAAAAACTAGTTGCGCATCATTGTCGGTGTAAATCCCTCGAATGGTATTTCTCGTTGTTTGTGGCTTGTCTGTCGTAATTGCGACTTTCTCGCCAAGGATTGCATTTAATAACGTTGATTTGCCGACGTTTGGTCTCCCTATTATACTAATAAAACCGCTTTTCAAAACTTGAATCCCTTCGGTAACAATTCGGACAAGGTGATAATTTCTAAGTGCTCAACATCCGGTCCAACAATAACTTTTAATTCAGGTGAAAACTCATACATGAACTGCCTGCAGATTCCGCAAGGCCATCCTTTTCCATCGGTAGATGCAATGGCAATGGCATCAAAATCCCGTTCACCTTCGGCAATTGCTTTTGAAAATGCTACCCGCTCAGCACAGATTGTTCCGCCGTAAGAAGAATTCTCAACATTTACGCCGGTGAACATTTTACCGTCCTTTGTGAGTAAAGCAGCGCCAACCCGATAGTTTGAATATGGAGCATAAGCATACTGCATGACCGCTTCTGCCTGCTGAAATAGTTCTCGATACATGATTACCGCCTTTCCAGCCCCAATCGGGCTAAAACTTTCTCTTCCGCCTGTCGCATGACTGCCTGTTCTTCTTCACAATGATGGTCATATCCAAGCAGGTGGAACATACTATGAACAAACAGATATAAAATCTCCCTTTCCGGCGTATGCCCATAAGACTCTGCTTGTTCCAATGCCTGATCCAAACAAATCACCACATCGCCTAAAAGGACGAAGCACTCTTTTGGGATTTCTCCAGGCGATTCAAACTGCGGGAAGGATAACACATCGGTTACAGTATCAACGTCCCTGTAAGAAAAATTCAGTTCTCGCATTTCCGTCGAATCAACAAAAGATAGGCTTATTTCCATCATTTCATGGTTCAAACCCTCATCTTCCAAGCAGTAGGTTGCAGCAAGTTTCATCTGCTCTATGGTTTCGTTTCGCGGAAGGGAAACACCATCAATGTTTAATTCCATTCTTTAACCCTCATCCAGCTCACTGGGATGCTGCGTGTAATAGTCATCATAAGCATTGATAATTTTCTTAACAAGCTCATGTCGCACCACATCCACATCTTTTAACCAACAAAACTCAATATCGGGAACATCCTTCAATATTTTTGCAACTTCAATCAAACCGGATTTTTTACCTCGTGGCAAGTCGATTTGCGTAATATCTCCCGTTACAACCACTCTGGACTCAAATCCCATTCTAGTCAAAAACATCTTCATCTGTTCTTTTGTGGTATTTTGGGCTTCATCCAGAATAATAAACGAATTATCTAAAGTTCTTCCTCTCATATATGCCAATGGAACGATTTCAATAATTTCCTTTTCTTTCAGCCGAAGAGTAGCTTCTCTGCCCATTATATCATATAAAGCATCATACAAGGGTCGTAAATAGGGGTCAACTTTCTCCTGTAAATCTCCGGGTAGAAACCCTAAACTTTCACCTGCTTCTACTGCAGGTCTAGCCAGAATGATTTTTTGTACTTCTTTATGTTTTAATGCGCTGGCGGCCATGGCCACAGCAAGATAGGTTTTGCCTGTGCCTGCAGGTCCTATGCTAAACACAATGTCTTTGTTGCGAATGGCGTTGATGTAATTTTTTTGGCCAAGAGTCTTAGGTTTGATCGGCTTGCCCATTTGAGTGTAGCAAATCGTCTGCTTATCAATATTTGCTTCATGATAAGAGAGCCCTTTTTCAACCAGTGCTATGACATATGCTACTTTTTGTGTATCCAGTGCTTCTCCGGATTCAATGATGCCAATCATCTCTTTGATGACATTTTCTGCTTTGGCAGCATCTGGTCCTTTCAGAATCAGCTGATTATCCCGTTGAATCATATCGACCTTCATGCTGTCGCGGATTGTATCTAAATTCTTATCCATAATACCGAATAACTCACTGTGATCCAATATTTGCTCCATGGCAATCGTATTATTTTGTTCCAATGGTTCTCCTTTTAGTCAAACAACCCGACAGAATCGGGTTGTTGCTTGTTCATATTATCCTAGAAATTCTTCAATGATTTTTTTGACGACTCCGCCGTCAGCAACGCCCTTTACCTGTGGCATGGTAGCACCCATGAGTTTTCCCATGTTCTGCCGTCCACCTTCAATCCCCATCCCGGCCGCCGTGTTCTTGACGATTTCCCGGATTTGTTCTTCGGTCAGCTCTGCTGGCAAGTACGTTTGTAACACTTCAATTTCTGCTTTGTAGGCATCTGCTAGGTCAGTTCGGTTCCCCCGCTCAAATTCGCCGATGGCGTCTCTACGCATCTTAACCTGTTTGGCAAGAATCGGAATAATATCCTCGTCTTGTAGTTCTTGTCTTGTATCCACCTCTACTTGTTTAATAGCAGCGCGGGCAAAACTAATGGAATTTTTTCTGATTTCATCGCGGCTTTTAAGCGCCTCTTTGTAATCATTCATTAATCTTTCTTTTAAGGACAAAAATAACACCTCATCTCTTTCAGATTAATATTTCTTTGCCTTTTTTCTTGCAGCTTCAGACTTCTTCTTACGCTTTACACTTGGTTTTTCGTAATGCTCTCTCTTTCTAAGCTCACTCATAACGCCGTCTCTTGCACATGAACGCTTAAATCTCTTAAGAGCACTTTCCAAGCTTTCGTTTTCTTTTACTATTACTTGTGCCATTTCCTAACTCACCTCCTGCCGTTTCAATCTTTGCCTACAACCAGTGTATTATACTATCAACCCGGTGGCCATGTCAACTTTCTCTTGCCTAAAATATGCATATGAAGGTGAGAAACTGTCTGCAATCCGTCTTCACCGCAGTTCATCACCACCCGATAGCCATTTTCTAGACCCAGAATCCCAGATATTTCCTGAATTCTAAGCATCATATGGGCCATTAGTGGTCCGTCTTCCGCTACAATCGTCTCGGTGGATGCAATATGCTTTTTGGGTATCATCAGCACGTGTACCGGTGCCTGGGGATCAATGTCATGAAATACGTAGACTAAATCGTCCTCGTATACTGCCTTTGATGGAATTTTTTTTTCTGCAATCAGACAAAATAAGCAATCATCCATGGGTCTTCTCCTTTTTTTTCATAGCGATAAGCGGTACTTTACTCAATGCTCCGGATGGGCAGGTTGTAATACAATCTCCACATCGAATGCATTCTAACGAGTTAGGATTATTGTAAGGTTTCAAATTTAGTTTGCAAACCGCATTGCATGAGCCACAAGACACGCAAATCTCTTTGTTTAACTGATGTCGATATATTGACACCGGATTGAATAATCCATAAATTGCTCCCAAGGGGCAGAACCATCTGCAAAATGGTCGGTAAATGCTCAGGGATAGGGCAATGAAGCCAAGTAATACCAGCGTTTTCCAACCAAAGAGCAAACCTATTGAACTCCTCAGTCCTTCATTGGCAATGAGTAGCGGCCATCCGGCCATCAACGTTCCCGATGGGCAAATATACTCACAAAACAACGGGTCTCCCTGTCCGAATTCGTTCATCATAACCATTGGTAAAATCAAGACAAATATGCCAAGCAAAACATATTTCATTGGTTTCAGATATCGGTCGGCAGACACAACCTTCACTTTTTTTATAAATGGTATCTTATATAATAAATCTTGAAATAGTCCGAAAGGGCAAAGCCACCCGCAAACCAGTCTGCCCATCAAAGCACCTGTCATCATCAGGAATCCGATAGTATACATAGAAACGTTAAAATTTTTGTCGTTTGCTACTGCTTGAAGCGCGCCGATGGGACAGGATCCAAGCGCTCCCGGGCATGAGTAGCAGTTCAAGCCTGGCAAACATAGTTGTTTGCTTTCTCCTTGATAAATTTTGCCGGAAAGGAAGCCGACATAGTATCCATTTGAAAGAGCAGTAAAAGCAGCCTGCACGCCGGTGCGTATTCTATCCAATGCCGATGCACCCTAAACAAATCCGAATGGCTTTAGCAAATACTACAGCAACTTCTCCACGATATACGCCAAATAATAGAATTACCGTACCCATTAATAAAAACCCTATTCCAATTTTAGTTGATAAGTTCTTCAATGGCTTCACTCCATTCATCGAATTCTTTTTCACCAATATATAATTCACTCACAATGGTGCCAGTATTGTCTACGAAAAAAGCCGTGGGCGTATACTGAATTTCATCATATAGGAAGGTCATGATGGGAGCAGGAATTTGCGTGTTTGTGAATGTCACACCTTTCGCATCCACAATGGAAACCGCATTGGCTACTGTTTCGGAAACTGCATTTCCATCTTGGTCTTGAATATCCACTACAATCCCCAAAATATTAATACCCGCGTCCTTGTATTCCTGATAAACAGCTTCCATATTGGGCATGCCTTCGATGCAGGGATTGCAGTTGGTGCTCCAAATTAAGATCAACGTATATCTGGAACTTAAAATCAGGTCTTCATCCTGTGGGTTTCCATAAATATCCGTTGTGGAAAAGGATTCGAAAATCGGTCCATACTTTTCCCCTAGTGTTCCCTCCATTTCTCCATCATTGTCTGAGCCACAACCTACAAAAGAAAGGATCAGAACCACCAGAAACGTTAAAATGGAGAGTTTGGTTATACGGGTTATGTGATTATTCATATGATCTCCTATTCCTTTACAGACGTACCGCTTCGCCCAACATTCCATCTTCATGTAGCCCAATCAGACGGACTTCCATAAATGAGTTTATGAACTGTTCCTGTTCATAAACCTTGCCGGGTACAAAGACACGGATATAGTTTTCAGTATAGCCAGATAATGTTCCTGTCCGGCTATCGACGTGTTCAACCAACAATTGTCGTTTTGTTCCTATCTGATTTGTGAGGAACTTTTTGCCTATTTCTGATTCCATTTTTAGCAACGCGGTGCTACGTTGATTCTTCCTCTCCGAGTTCACTTGATTCGGCATCTCAGCTGCAAGCGTACCGGTTCGCTTTGAATACTTAAATACGTGAACTTTGGAAAATCCTGCGGTACTGACCAATTTACAAGTTTCGTTGTGATTTTCTTCGGTTTCTCCAGGAAATCCGACGATGACATCTGTTGTTACCGCAAATCCAGAGTCGTATTCTTGTAGTAATTTGATAATATCAAGGTATTCCTGGGATGTATAATTTCTTTTCATCTCTGCTAAAATCTTGTCGCTTCCGCTTTGAAGAGACAAGTGGAAATGAGGGCAAAGTTTGCTAAATTTCAGAAGCCGCTTAACTGTATCTGCATCAATAACGGTCGGTTCCAAGGAGCTGAGTCTTATTCGGAAGTCTCCCGGAAGCCGGTCCAGATCAGAAATGATTTTTACCAGTCCCCGGCCTTGCACGTTGTCATATTCGGCGCCATATAAAGCAGTATTAATTCCTGTCAAAACAATTTCTTTATACCCTGCTTCTATCAAGATTCTTGCTTCTTTGAGTATATGTTCGCAGCTTCGGCTACGAAGATTTCCACGTGCATAAGGTACAATACAATACGAACAAAACCGGTTGCAGCCGTCTTGAATTTTGATATAGGCCCTGGTTCGTGAGTCCATGGAAACGGGCACACCAATCTCTTCAAACTCGGTTAATTCCTCATATGTCTTCCGATGAATCTCAACACCCCGGTTTTTCGCATAGTTTTCGACAAGTTCAACCAAGCCTGCTTTTTCGTTTGTACCAGCGACAATATTTACACCTTCCATCGCTGCTATTTCATCTGGCTCCATTTGTGCATAGCAACCAATGACTGCTAATATGCAATCAGGATTCTGCTTCCGAAGCCGCCTTATGAATTGTCTGGACTTTCGATCTGCAAGGCCGGTAACTGTACAAGTGTTGATGACGTATGCATCAGCAACCTCAGTCTCAAGAACGAGTTGGTGTCCGTTTGCCTTGAATTTTTCTTGTAACGCTTCGGATTCATATTGGTTCACCTTACATCCCAGGGTGTGGAATGCGATCTTCATCTACTACTCTTTCTCCTTTTTGTCTTCGCTGGGCTTCTCTTCCGGGTTTTCGTTTTTTATATGAACAAGAACCTTTCCGATTCTTCTATCTTGTACCGACTCGATGGTAAACGTATACTTTCCGTATTCGACTACCGTAGAAGGGTTTCCATCACTGGGAATTTCACCCAAAATTTCAATCAATAGGCCTCCTAGTGTTTCTATATTCTCAGACTCTAAATCAGTTTGGAGTTCATCATTTATATCGTCCAGGTACATGGTTCCATCGATACGGTACGTATTTTCTTCGACCACCTGGATTTTGGGTTCTTCTTCATCGTATTCGTCATCGATATTGCCCATAACTTCTTCAATGATATCCTCTAACGTTACAATGCCTGAAAAGCCACCATATTCATCAATTAAGATGGCAATATGCTGGCGTGTCTTCTGCAGTTCGAAAAACAAGGTATCAATGTATTTCGTATCAGGAACAAAAAACGGTTTTCGAAGAATTTCATGAAGATCAACATTTTCAAACCCTGCTTCCCTTGCTTTGATTAGATAGTCTTTGATGTGAATGA
The DNA here is from genome assembly GCA_041859095.1 of Anaerovoracaceae bacterium. Taxonomy (GTDB): domain Bacteria; phylum Bacillota; class Clostridia; order Peptostreptococcales; family Anaerovoracaceae; genus UBA1422. Next base: position 124,736 of record JBHEKY010000015.1, on the reverse strand, counting down.
TTCCAATAATATTATCACTATCTTCATCAAAAACCGGAATGCGGGAATATCGCAGTTCCATTAATGTGTCAATGTACTTTTCAGAAGGATCATTGATATTTATCGCGAACACATTGGTGCGAGGGGTCATTATCTCGTATGCAAATTTATCGTCGAAGGCGAAAATGCTATCTATCATTTTTTTACCTTCTTCTTTGAGAGCACCAGTTTCCTGACCTGTCTCCAACATGGACATGATTTCTTCTTCAGAAAACTCCTCATCGTCAAGGTGGATCTTTTGTCCTGTCATCCTTAACAGCAAGTTCCCAGTAGCAGACATTAGCCATAACAATGGCTTCAATGGGAAAAGAATCCATTTCGCACTTTTTTCTGTTAATACAGCAGCTCGATCCAGTTTTTGCGATGCCCATTTTTTCGGATAAATCTCACCGAACACTAACACCAAAAATGTGGCTAGAAAAAGCAAAAGAATCACAGCGATTAGGAAACTCCCGGGGATATTATTCTTTTCCAAAAAAGAGGTGAGAATTTTTTGAAGCCATAACAGAATGACGGCATAGATACCCAATCCAAACAGTGTGATAGCTCCACGAAGCTCAAACTGCTCATGGGCGCTGTTTCGTACCTTGTTTCCGGCCACCATCGATTTTTCGGCGGCTGCACAGGTTGCTGTCAATAATAATAGAATTAGAATGATTAGAATGCCGATACCTGATGATATGTAAGGTTCGGGGTTGGTTTCCATGATGTTACTCCTTCCGTTTTCGCAACATGTCATTGGGTTGGACCTTACGGTCCATTTTGATTCGCAGCATTTGTTGAGGATGTGGCGCGTCATTGAGTGGCAAGCCTTCTTCATTGGTCATTTGGGACAGGACTTGTACAAACGGTTCCCTCTCAGGCCCAAAGATTTCAATGGTCTCCCCTATGCTCATTTTGTTTCGTTGCTCCACCAGTGCAGTTCCGCTGGCTTCATCATATGCCTTCACAATGCCAGTAAACGTGTACTCACGGGCATAGTTGCTAGTATCTAAGTTTTGGCCTTCCGATGAAGGCTTATGGAAATAGAATCCGGTTGTGAACAATCTGTGGCTAGCCTTTTGCAATTCAGTCAACCACTCTTCGCAAAATTGGTAATGGGTCGGATCTTTGTAGTAGGCATCCATTGCCTTTCTATAAGCACCTACAACTATGGCAACATAAAAAATGCTTTTCATGCGTCCTTCAATTTTGAGGGATGAGATGCCGGCGTCTGCCATTTGTGGAATATACTCAATCATGCATAAATCGTTGGCATTCAAAATGTATGTGCCACGGCTGTCCTCTTCGATGGGGAGATACTCTCCCGGTCGCTTTTCTTCTACTAAGGCATACTTATATCGACAAGGGTGGGCACAGTTGCCACGATTGGCATCCCGTCCGACCATAAAATTGCTTAAAAGACATCTGCCTGAATAGGACATGCACATAGCGCCGTGTCCAAAAACCTCCAATTCCATTTCATCAGGCACTTTGGCCTTGATTTCAGCGATTTCAGCCAGAGAAAGTTCTCTGGCAAGGACTAGTCGGCGAATGCCCTGCTGATACCAGAATTCAGCAGTTTTATAATTTGTCATATTGGCCTGCGTGCTAAGATGCAGCTCCATATCTGGAATGATTTCTTTAGCCAGCGATATTACGCCTGGATCCGATATTATCAACCCATCCAATCCAAGAGGTTGTACTTTTTTGAGATATTCTGCGATTGGTTCGATGTCTTCATTGTGAGGAAAAATGTTTAACGCAAGATAACATCGTACATTATGTTTGTGGGCATACGCGATGCCTTTTGCCATATCCTCTAATGAAAAATTATCGGCGCCGGCACGCAGGCTGAACGAATCTCCGCCAAAGTATACCGCATCTGCGCCGTAATCCACTGCTATGATTAATTTTTCAAGATCTCCCGCAGGAGCTAATAATTCCATCTTATTCATTTTGGTTTTTTTATACTCATACTGATGCCGTCTCCTATTGGTAAGATTGCTGTTTCCACCGTCTCAAGGGTGGTAATGTAGTCTAAAAAAGCCCGGATGTTTTTGATGCTGGTTTTATGTTTTCCCTCCGGATCATAACAATCGTTAGCAACCGTTCCGCGCATCAGCACATTATCGCACAAAATCAATCCGCCAGGTTTAATCAGTTTTAACGATTGATTAAAGAATCCAGTATACTTACTTTTGGAGGCATCGATAAAAATCAAATCATACCCTAAAAAATTCCGGGGTTTCGTCTCTGAACTCAATTGGTCCATGATCTCAGTGGCATCCCCATAAAACACAGTAACCCGGTTTGTCAACCCCATCCTATCCAAGTTGGTCAGTGCCGTTTCGTATGCCTGACAGTTCACTTCGATAGTATCAATCTTGCAACCGTTGTACGTAGTGGCCATAAATGCCGCCGAATAACCAATTGCAGTACCAATTTCTAGCACGAATTGGGGTTTCATTCCTTCCATGATAACTGCCAGGAGTCTTTCGACGTCCTTGGTAATAATCGGAATATGACGTTCTTCCGCATACTTTCGAAGATCTGCTAAGGGTTCATTGATTGGAGTAAAAAGGACTTCCAGGTACTCGGAGACCAATGGATTAATAATGTTCACAGTGCCCCCTAAAGCGTTGCTTTGTAAGCTTCTTTGTCGACTAAGAACTCCGGATAAGTGGAAGAAAAATTGTGGGTCGTTGCATCCCCTGATTTTAACACAAAATATAAATAGGTCGTGTCTGCCGGTGTCAGCGCTGCTTTGATTGCCGCTTCTCCCGGGGAACAAATCGGTCCGGGTGGCAAACCGGCATTCAGATAGGTGTTGTAGGGAGATGGAATCTGCGTGTCTGCGATACTTAGGATTGCCTGGGGTTCTCCCAAAATATATTGTACGGTGGAACAGAATTCTAGTTTCATCCCTTGATCCAATCGATTGTAAACCACGCTGGCAACCTTGGGTCTTTCTGAATCTTCACGTACTTCCCGTTCAATCAAAGATGCCACAATGACGATATCATAAACGTCGAAACCAAGCGCTTTCGCTTTTGCATAATCTTTCTCGGGAAAAACCTGATTAAACTGGTTCAGCATGATATCAATGATTTGATGAGCATCGGCATTGATGGGTGCTTCATATTGATTCGGGAATAAAAAACCTTCCAGCCGGTTGGGTCCGTCAGGTAGATATTTCATAAAGGCATAATCAAATTCGCCGTTTTCGGCTTCCTCCATAAACGCTTCCGCATCAACGATCTGCTGTTTTTCTAGACTCGCCGCTATTTGTTTGATGCTTAGTCCTTCAATGATTTGGAATGTTTCTCCGATGGAACGTCCGCTCATGATAATTACCATAATCTCTTTCATGGACATATCCTGTGAGAAAGTATAGGTACCTGCCTTGTAATTGCCGTCATTACCGCTGATTTTTGATTGCAGCCTGAAAACAAATCCGCTTTTTATCAGTTGGTTTTCTTCAAGCAGCGACGCAATCTGAGCAGTGCCAGAACCTGCCGGAATCTCCAAAACAACAGAATCCTCGGATTGAGGATCTATTGGTTGTCCACCTACGAACAAAAATGCATTTAGACCGATTACTGCCAACCCAACAATTCCAAGAATTATTAATGTCAGGAATAATTTTTTTTTGTTTTTCTTTTTTCGAGTACTCATAATTTTCTCCGCTTATTTTGAACGGTTCAGATATTCTCCTGTCCGTGTATCAATTTGGATTACTTCCCCTTCTTCGATGAAGATTGGGACCTGAATTAAGGCGCCGGTTTCAACAACAGCTCCTTTGGTTACATTGGTTGCCGTATCACCTTTGACGCCTGGCTCTGTCTCAATGACCTTGAGATTTACAAAGTTTGGAGCTTCCACTAAAAACGGAGAGCCTTTGTAAAACTTTAGGGTTGCCTCATCATTTTCACGGATGTATTTCATCGCATCTTCGACTTTTTCTGCCTGAACAGGAATCTGTTCGAATGTTTCTAAATCCATGAAATAGTATAAATCTGCATCTGAATACAAGTATTGCATGCTTTTGGTTTCGATGTGGGCTTTGGGAAATTTGTCGTTGGGGTTGAATGCTTCTTCCCGTGTTGCGCCCGTTAAGATATTTCGATATTTTGTGCGCACAAAAGCGGCACCTTTGCCTGGTTTTACGTGTTGAAAGTCCAAGACCACATGTGGTTCTCCATCAATTTGGAATGTGATACCTTTTCGAAATTCGCTGGCATAAATCATTTTTGTTCTCCAATTCTATATGATAATTAAATTTTTAGGCGATTTTACCGTATTAATTATACCAAATTCAGTAATAATTGCCAAGTCTTCGATACGCACACCGAACTTTTCAGGAATATATATTCCCGGTTCGATGGTCACCGGTTGGTCCAGCTCTAATATGGCATCGCTTTTGGTGTTAAGATAAGGCTCTTCATGAACCTCTGTTCCAACCCCGTGACCGGTACCATGTACAAAGTAGGCACCGTAACCGGCATTGGATATAATGTCTCTACAAACTTTATCAACATCAAAACATTTCACTCCTGCTTTGCATACTTCTAATCCTGCAATCTGCGCGCGAAGAACCACCTCATAGACTTCCTTTTGCTCAATGCTTGCATGCCCGATAGCTATGGTTCTAGTCATGTCACCACAATAACCATCCACCTTAGCACCAAAATCCATCGTTAAGAAGTCACCGGGTTCAATTTTTTTTGCACTCGGCTCACCATGTGGCTGGTTGGAATTGATACCACTCACGCAGATGGTTGGAAACGCCAATCCTTTGGATCCCAGTCGTTCCAGTGTACGTTCAATTTCTGCAGCGATTTCCAATTCTGTCATGCCTACTTTAATAAAATTAAGGATATGCGAGAAACAAGTGTCACCCATTGCAGACGCTTTCATGATCTTCAGAATTTCTTCTGGTTTTTTACTTCCCACTGGATACCACCTCGCCCAGCAATTGATAAACATCCTGCATCATCACCGCGAAACGCATCTCGCATTGGAGATATTCCGCTGCCAAAGGATCTTTCATCATAATTTGATATAAATTCTGAACCTGTTGCATCATTTCACTGGTAACATCTTCCCCCATCATCTGCTTCCCCTGGACAGTAAATTGCTTTGCCTGATAGTCCCGAAGCATCTCGCCAAGTTCCGGCTGCGCTTCCATTTTGCTCTTCGCCGATGAATATTGCTTAAACTCTTCCGATTCTTTAATGGCTGCTTTTAACGCGTGCGCCTGATCATATACGTTCATCTTTGGTCCTTTCTACCGGTCAACTTCCATAAAAATCGGAAGAATAACAGGGTTTCGCTTTGTTTTGCTATAAATGAATTTTTTAAGATCATCACGGACCGCAGATTTCATCTCGGCCCAGTCTTTCCGTTTTTTACCCTCAAATTGTTCCAGGCTCTTGGTAACAATCAGTCTCGCTTCCGCAATCAGATCCTCGTTGTCTCTGACATAGATGAACCCTCTTGAGATGATGTCAGGTCCAGAAACCATCTTTCGTGTTCGCTTATCCATGGTGGCTACCACAATAATCAATCCGGATTCGGAAAGCATTTTTCGGTCATTTAATACGACACTTCCTACATCACCAACACCCAGTCCATCCACCATCACGGCTTCGGCTGAGATTACTTCTTTAGAGATATTCATTTGCTTCCCATCGGTCTGCAAGATATGCCCGTTATTAAGGATAAAGATATCTTCAGGTTTCATTCCCTGATCTTCAGCGAGTGCTGCATGTGCTTTTAAGTGTCTATATTCGCCGTGGACAGGCATGAAAAATTTTGGTTTTATCAACGCATGCATTAATTTTAATTCTTCTTGACATGCATGACCGGATACGTGGGTCTCTGCGATGTCTGAATAGATTACTTCCGCACCCAGTTCAAAAAACTTGTTCACAATATTTGAAACTGTTTTTTCATTTCCGGGAATGGGGCTAGACGATAAGATAATCATGTCTCCTTTTCGAAGTTGAATACCCCGATGATCAGAATTGGCGATTCTGCTAAGCGCAGCCATAGGTTCCCCTTGGCTGCCGGTGGTTATAATTACCACCTCTTTATCCGGTAAATTTCTAGTGCTTTTCAAATCTACCAAAGAGCCTGCAGGAATCTTGAGATACCCCATTTGCTGAGCTAAATCAGCGACTTTTTCCATGCTTCGACCAGAAAAACTAACTTTTCGTCCAAATTGCACCGCAACGTCTACGATTCGTTGTACGCGGTTGACGTTGGAAGAAAAAGTAGAAATAATAATTCTGGTCTGAGATCTTCTGAAAATTGTCTCTAATGCCTGGCCTACTGTTTTTTCAGACGGGGTATAGCCCGGACGTGTGGCATTGGTGCTATCTGCCATCATCAACATCACGCCTTTTGCTCCAATTTCAGCCATCTTTGCAAAGTCCATAGGCTCTCCGTCAATGGGTGTGTAGTCCACTTTAAAGTCACCAGTATGGAAGACTCTTCCTACCGGGGTTTCGATGGATAGGCAAACCGCATCCACGATGGAATGGGTGGTCCGAATGGTTTCCACCTTGAACCTACCTAATCGTAGCTTATCTCCTGCTTTGAAGGTGTGTTTTCTGGCTTTAATATTGTGTTCGACCAATTTGCTTTCGATGAGTCCCATGGGCAATCGAGTAGCGTAAATGGGAACATTCAATACCTTCAATAAATATGGGATTGCACCAATATGGTCTTCATGTCCATGGGTGATGACAACTCCTCTGATTTTTCTTTTGTTTTTTATTAGATACGAGAAATCCGGAATAACAATGTCAACTCCGTACATATCATCATCTGGAAAGGATAGTCCACAATCGATGAGCATAATGTCATCTTGATATTCCAAAACCGTTAAGTTCTTCCCTATTTCATTCATACCACCAATGGGGATGATCTTCAGTGTCCCGTTTTCCCGAGGCATTACTTTATCTATTATTTCGTTCATATTATAATCCTTCTATGGTTTTACCACAATATTGACAAGTTTACCGGGGACAGCGATGACTTTTAGCACCATCATACCGGAAACCAATGTTTGAATTTTTTCATTTGCAAGAGCTCGCTCTTCCAGTTCTTTTTGAGTTAAGTCTGTCGGTACTTTTATTTTATCTTTAATCTTGCCATTGATCTGTACGACAATCTCAACTGCATCTTTTACCAATGCTGATTCGTCAAAGATTGGCCAAGGCATCTTGTGAATGGATTCTTCCATTCCTAACTGCTGCCATAGTTCCTCACAAGCGTGAGGGGTAAATGGCGCTAGCACCAACAACAGATTCTGAATCGCCTGTCGGAACTGGTTTTCGTTGATAGTTTCCAGTTCTTTGTAATGATACATCTCGTTGACTAACTCCATAATCGAGCTGATTGCTGTATTAAAATTAAATCGCTCCCGAATGTCTTCGGTGACCTTTTTGATGGTTCCGTTCATTGCGAAAGCCAACTCCTTATCGGCGTCGTTACTTATGACAAAGTCAGTGGAACCACTTCCATACCTTTCCTGAAATTCCCTTACCATTCTGTACACCCGGTTGATAAACCGGTAACTGCCTTCTACGCCGGCATCGGACCAGTCCAATTCCCTTTCAGGAGGTGCTGCAAACAAAATAAATAACCGGGCAGTATCGGCGCCGAACTTTTCAATAATTTCAGCCGGACTTACTACATTGCCGATGGATTTTGACATCTTTTTGCCATCTTTGATGACCATACCCTGGGTTAATAGATTGGTGAAAGGTTCTTCCGTACTAACCAGCCCGCAATCATAAAGCGCCATCTGGAAAAACCTTGAATACATTAAATGCAAAATGGCATGTTCTACGCCACCGATGTATTGGTCAACGCTCATCCAATACTTGACCTTTTCAAAGCTGAAAGCCTCTTTGGTGTTTCTGGCGTCACAATACCTGAGGAAATACCAGGATGAATCCAGGAAGGTATCCATGGTATCAATTTCCCGGGTCGCTTCTTTGCCACAGGTGGGGCAGGTGGTTTTCATGAAATTCTTGCTGGTCGAAAGAGGTGACTCTCCTTTTCCGGTGAATTCAACATCCGTTGGTAGAAGAACCGGCAAATTTTCTTCCTTTTCGGGAACCCAACCACAGTCATCACACCAAATCATTGGAATGGGAGTGCCCCAGTATCTTTGACGTGAAATTAACCAGTCACGAAGTCTGTAGTTAATATCTTTTTTACCAATGCCTCGCTGTTCCAAATCTGATGTGATGGCAACCATAGCATCTTTGTTTTTCATGCCGTCAAATGACCCGGAATTCACCATGGTTCCTTCTGCCACTAATGCTTCTGTCATTTCAGAAACATCAACTGGATGCTTGCTATCCTCAATTACAGGAATGATATCCAGACCAAATTTTTTGGCAAACTCAAAGTCACGCTGGTCATGTGCTGGGACTGCCATTATGGCACCAGTGCCGTAGCCCATCAATACATAGTCGGAAATATAGATTGGCACCTTCTTGCCATTCATGGGATTAATACTGTACCTCCCAATGAATACACCAGTTTTGTCCCCAACGGATGAAGTTCTTTCAATATCCGTCATATGCGAAACCTTCGTAACATAATCATTCACGACTGATTCATATTCCGTTCCTGCCACCAGTTCATTCACATATGGATGTTCTGGTGCAAGGACCATATAAGTAACGCCAAACAAGGTATCCGGCCTGGTGGTGAAAATATCCAATGGCCGAGGAAACCCTTCAATATCAAAGGTGACTTCCGCTCCTTCGCTCCGGCCAATCCAATTTTTTTGCATGATTTTGACCTTGTTGGGCCAACCGGGCAAGTCGTCTAGATTATTCAAAAGTCGATCCGCATAATCAGTGATTTTAAAATACCATTGAGAGAGTTCTTTTTTACCAACTTCGGTGCCACAACGTTCACAGCCACCCTCCACCACTTGTTCATTGGCTAGAACGGTTTTGCAACTGGGACACCAGTTGACCGGGTTTTCTTTTTTGTAGGCTAAGCCTTTTTTATAAAACTGAATAAAAATCCATTGCATCCATTTGTAATAGGAAGGATCGCAAGTCGCCACTTCCCTTTCCCAGTCATACGACAAGCCCAGTTCCTGAAGTTGTCTTCGCATTTCGTCTATATTATTCCAAGTCCAAATGCTGGGTTCTACGCCGTTTTTGATGGCTGCGTTTTCAGCTGGCAATCCAAATGAGTCCCAACCCATTGGATGAAGCACACTATAGCCGTTCATGGTTTTAAATCGTGCTACCACGTCTCCGATGGAATAGTTCCTAACATGACCCATGTGAAGTTTTCCCGAAGGATATGGAAACATTTCCAATACATAATATTTTTCTTTGGTCTCGTCTTCAACAGTACGAAATGCATTAGTTTTTGCCCAATGGTTCTGCCATTTTGCTTCTATATTTTTGAAGTCATATCTTTCTTTCATTCTGTAATTACCTCACAATCTGCCCACACTTTTTCGATATTATACCGGCTTCTCATCTCTTCCGTCAAAACATTGACAATGACGTCCCCAAAATCCATAAGAATCCATCCAGATTCTTTTTTACCCTCGATATTCTTAGCAATGATGCCTTCAACGGCGAACGCATCTTCAACATCATCCGCCAAAGCGCCGATTTGCCGTTCGGATTTTCCCGATGCCAGGACGAAATAATCTGCGAAAGAGGCTTTCTCCTCGATGTGGAGGATAATAAGGTCTTCTGCTTTTTTGTCATCCATTGTCTTTGCTGCCAATACAGCCAGTTGTCTGCTATCCATGTATAATCTCCTTCTTTAGAAACCATTCTCTGGCATCCAGCGTATCCGGATCCAGAAAATAGCCTTTCGTGTTTATGTAGTCAATGGTCCTCTCCAGGCACATGAGACAGGCTCGGTCCAAATTGGTCTCTGCAACTTGCCTGATTTCATCTACGCCAGGGTAATTTCTACCGGGTTCAATGCTGTCAGCCAGGAAAATCACTTTTTCTAGAATAGACATACCTGCCCGTCCAGTTGTGTGATAAGCAACGGCGTTCAGCACATCCTCGTCCTCAATGCCAAAATCTTTTTTTATCATCTCAGCAGCAATCTTAGCATGAGCAAGATTTGCATTGTCCAGGTATTTCTTTGGCAGGCTAAGTTGTTTGACATATACGTTCAGTGCATCATCTTTGATCCCTCGATATAGGTCATGACATAAAGCTGCGAGTTTTGTTTTTTCTCGATCTGCACCATACTTCTTTGCCAGATGGTCTGCGGTTCTTACAACTCCATCAATATGGTCTTTTCTGTTTCCCGAACTATGTTTTTCAATAAAGCTATAAATAAAGTCCATGGGTTTTGATGTACCTTTCCACTCCGGGCGGTACCAGTTTTGAAATGGTTCCTCCACATGTAACGAAATCACGTATTTCTGTAGCTGAAATATCCAATCTGGTGTTGTTGATTACTTGGATATCAGTATTGTATTTTTGTTTCAATTCATCGACGCGATCATACAGTTCCTGCTCTCTGTACCCGGGTCTATGTCCAACAATAAAGTTATTCTCCTCAAGGAGTTGTGCCGCATTTTTCCAACTATTTATTTTTAGAAACGTATCTGTACCTGTAATGAAACAGATTGCAGTATCTTTGTGCTGCTCTTTGAGGGCTCGGAGGGTAAGGTATGTGTAGGAAATACCCTTATTTTTGATTTCCCAATCTGATACAGTCAATCCTTGTATGCCATGAATTGCTTCCCGCAACATGGCTAACCTGTCTACATCAGAAGATAGCCGACCGTCGAGCTTAAATGGTTGTCTATACACCGGCATGAAGATTACCTGCTCCAAGCAACCTTGAACCAATGCATCTCTTGCCAGGGATAAGTGTCCCAAATGAACGGGATCAAATGACCCGCCCAACACACCAATTTTCTTCATTTACTTTTTCCATCTCTTGAGGGAAGGGAAAAAACCTTCTACCATTTTTTTTGCATCATCAGGATCAAAGAATTCATTGTACGCCAAATTCAGGTCGATGCACACTTTCATCATTTGCTCCATGGTGCAATCGTCAACAAACACCCCATCTTCATAACAGAATTTGCAGTAGTCTTTGCTCAGACTCCCATCTGCATCTGTACCATATAAATCGTCTGTGGTACCCATTGGCATCCCGCAGGATTGACATACCTTTTCAATCATTTGTTGTTCTCCTTACTATTTTTTAAGTTCAATGCCCAATTCATCCAATTGCATTTGTGATGTTAATGAAGGTGCTTCACTGACAAGACACATTGCGGCTTGGTTCTTTGGAAATGCAATGACTTCACGGATGCTATTCTCCCCTGCCAAAAGCATAGCGAGTCGGTCTAAACCATAGGCAATTCCACCATGGGGAGGTGCCCCATACTTGAAAGCCTCAATCAGGAATCCAAACTTGTCTTTGGTCTCCTGCTCTGAAAGCCCCAGCACTTTAAACATCCGCTGCTGTAGGTTGCGGTCATGAATTCTAATGCTTCCGCCACCAATTTCAACTCCGTTAAGGACAATATCGTAGGCTTGTGCCTTCACCTTGGCCGGGTCGCTTTCGAGGATATCCAAATCTTCCATTCTCGGGGAGGTAAATGGGTGATGCTTGGCAACATATCGCTTGTCTTCTTCATCATATTCATATAATGGGAAGTCTACTACCCAAAGCAAATTAAATTGCTTATCATCGCGAAGACCCAATTCTCCGGCAATATGCCTTCGGAGGAAGCCAAGACTGTCAAACACCACCTGAGGCTTGCCCGCCACAACCAAAATTAAATCTCCTGTCTTGGCACTAAAAACATCTGCAATTTCCTGAAGCTTTTCCTGGGAGAAAAATTTGTTTATGGAAGAAGCAATTTGGTCGGCTTCTGGTTTTATCCAGATCAGACTGTTAGCGCCATAGCTTCGAATTGTTTCAGTCAATTTGTCTATCGCTTTTCGCGTATACGTTGCTCCGCCGCCTGTGATACAAATTCCACGAACATCCCCATCTTTATCAAGGGCATCATTGAATATCATGAATTCTGAACCGCTGACAAATTTGTTTAGTTTCTTAAGTTCAAAACCAAAACGGGTATCCGGCTTATCACTGCCGTATCGCTCCATCGCTTCGTCGTAAGTCAATCTTAGAAGTGGGGTGATAATCTCTGCCCCCATAATTTCTTTGAAGATTTTCTTTAGAAATCCTTCTTGAATTTCCAAAACTTGATCCACACCAACGAAAGACATTTCAAGGTCAATTTGGGTAAATTCCGGTTGTCGGTCTGCACGCAAATCTTCATCACGGAAACATTTTACGATTTGAAAATATCGGTCTGTTCCTGCTACCATCAAAAGTTGCTTAAACATCTGGGGCGACTGTGGCAACGCATAAAAAGATCCTTTTGTAACCCGGCTTGGCACCAGATAATCTCTTGCTCCTTCCGGGGTCGGTTTGATCAGCATAGGTGTTTCTACTTCTGTGAAACCTTCATGGCTAAAGTATTCTCTGGTTACTTGGCATATTTTGTGCCGAAATGTCAGATTATCCTGCATATGTTGTTTTCTTAAATCAAGATAACGGTATTTCAATCGTAAGTTTTCGTCTACATTGTCGTCATCTTTAATATAGATGGGGGGTGTTTCCGCCTCTGAATAGATAATCAAATCATCAGCAAATACTTCAATGTCACCCGTAGCCAAATCAGCATTCTTTGCTGATCTTTCTTTTACGATGCCTTTGACGCCCACAACGTATTCACTACGAAGGCTATCTGCCCTTCCAAACAGTTCTGTGGGTATTTTATCGTCAAAAACAACCTGAACCAAGCCTGTTTTGTCTCGCAAATCGCAGAATATCAGTCCACCTAGTGTTCTTCTCTTTTGAACCCAACCATTAAGGACAACATGCTCCCCAAGATTGTTCACATTTAGGGTTCCGCACATTGAAGTCCGTTTATATACTTTTGTCATCGTAATCTCCTACTTTTTTAGTTCTCCGATAATATCTGCAAACGGCACCAGTCGCTGCTCCGATTCTTCCATGTTTCGAATGGCAACCACACCGTTTTTTAATTCATCTTCGCCAATGATGATTGTATTTTTTACATTGAGACGATCAGCGTATTTAAACTGCCCTTTCAGGTTTCTGGCCATGCAGTCCATTTCCACATTCAAACCTTCTTTTCGAAGGGAGCCCATGAGTTTCAGACCAAAAGCTTTCGCGCTCTCTCCCATGACAGCGATAAAGGCATCCGGTCCCTGTGGTTGAGGTATTTCTATCCCATTGGCATCCATGAGGAGCAAAAGTCGCTCTTTTCCCATACCAAATCCCACACCCGGAATGGGCGGACCCCCTAATTCTTCGCTTAGATGGTCATAACGGCCACCGCCACAAACCGTTCCTTGGGCACCAATGCTGTTCGTTACAAACTCGAACGCGGTTTTGGTGTAATAGTCAAGACCTCGGACAATGCCGGGGTTTACTACATATTCAATTTCCATGGCATCAAGGTTAGCTTTTAAACTTGTAAAAGCAATATCACATTCATCGCAAAGGTAATCCAACATGACAGGTGCCCCTTTGACAAGCTCTTGGTCCGCTGGGGACTTACAGTCTAAAATCCGCATAGGGTTTCTGTCATAACGATCTTTGCATGTTTCACACAATTGCTCATACATTGGTTCCAAAAAAGCACGAAGTACCTTTCGATAGTTTTCACGGCAAACCGGGCAACCAATGCTGTTGATTTGCAGTTCTACATCAGAAATGCCTAGTTCGTTAATAAAATCATAAGCCAAGGCGATGACCTCGCTGTCTGCCATCATGTTATTGGTTCCAAAAACCTCGGCTCCAAACTGGTGGAATTCACGGAGTCTGCCTGATTGAGGCTTTTCATAACGGAAGCATGAAATATCATAATAAAATTTTGAAGGTTGTGGTTCTGCATATAGTTTGTGCTCGACAAATGCACGTACCACCGGGGAAGTTCCTTCGGGTCGTAGCGTCAGGCTACGATCGGCCTGAGTCCATGTGTACATTTCTTTTTGGACGATATCAGTCGTATCTCCAACGCCTCTTGTGAAAAGCTCTGTATGTTCAAACACTGGAGTCCTCATTTCTTTGAAACCGTATCGTGAACAAAGTGCCTGGAAGGCATCTTCGATATAATGCCACTTATGGGCATCTGCGGGTAGCATGTCTTTGGTTCCCCTTGGTGCATTGGTTAGCATGTTTCAAACCTCCTGAATAAATTGTGTTTTTTTCGTGCTATCATTTCATCTATTCTTTCTATATATATTTCATAATTTGACACATTTGCAATTCGCTCAATCCTATTCGTAGAAGGATAATACGCTTTTGAAATACCTCCTGCGCCTAAGGCAATCATTGTCTGGTTTTCTTCCATTATGCGAACGTTATAAATATTTTCCGTTCCGGCTTGGCAATATCCAATATTCTCAAAACTGCCAGCCATTTGCTTTTGGCGGTACAAATAATAAGGCGTATATTTATGGATTTGCAACAGCTTTTCACTGTAATCCAGCATTTTGGATACTACCTCGGCTTGTTCAAAATGAAAATTCTTGTTCTCTTCAGTTAATCGGGATGTGCGTTTCATTGCTAGTGAGTGGACCGTAATGTTCTTTGGTTTTAGCGTAAGTATTTCATCAAGTGTTGCAGCGAAATCCGTCAAGGTCTCTCCTGGCAGGCCGGCGATTAGGTCAGTGTTGATGATTCCAATACCTGCCCGCTCCGCTATTTGAAATGCCTCCCGGACTTGTTGCCGATTATGATTTCGGCCGATGAGTCGAAGTGTCTTCTCCTTCATTGATTGGGGATTGATGCTAATTCTGGTTACACCCGCCTGTGAGGCCTGGTCCATATTCTCTTGACTGATTGTGTCTGGTCGTCCGGCTTCCAGGGTAAACTCCATAAGTTCCTGGCTTTGGAATGCGTCTTGTAAGGCAGCATATAACCGGTCTAACTGGCTCAAGTTAAGGGTTGTAGGTGTTCCTCCTCCAATATAAATGGTTTCTACAAACCAATCGTGTTTTTTTATTTCTTCCGAAACAAATCGAATCTCCTTCAATAACGCAATCAGATATCGTTCCATTTCTGCAGTGGTTGCGCTATAGGAAGTAAACGAACAATAAGCACATCTGCTAGGACAAAATGGAATCCCAACATAAATGCCAACACTCTTTTGTGATGGAAAACCAACGGAACTGTGCTGGTGCAAAACCATATCGACCACTTGCGCAGCCTTTGCTTTTGTAACCAGAAACTCTTCTATTAATATTTCCTGAGCGATTGCCGGATCTTTGCAAGTCTTTAACAAATCACCGGTTAATTTGACTGGCCTGATTCCTGTCACGATTCCCCAAGGCGGTCGAATTCCTGTCTCCCGATTCAGGTATTGATAAAGATCATATTTTAATCGATTTTTATCCCCTGTGAAAGCAAATACAGCATCCGGAGTCGCAATGTCGGATTCAGATAGCAACCGAAAGGTATCTGTCCGGAGAAATGTCTTAATCAACTCTTCATATTCGTGGGTTTTATCTGTTCCAAGAATCTGTATACTATACAAAAGGATTGTTCCTCTTTTCAAACCCGATGGTTGTGGTGCCCATATGGCCCGGATATACCGTAATATTGTCTGGAAGGACGAACAACTGTTGATGGATTGATTCCGACAACTGTTCAAAAGAACTTCCTGGAAAATCCGTCCTACCTACCGATCCATAAAACAAGGTATCTCCGCTAAAAAGTGCGTCTTCAACAAGGATACACATCCCACCAGGCGTATGTCCCGGTGTCATGAGAAATTTTAACTCCATCGTACCCACTTGCAAGCAATCACCATGGTTCACGGTTATATCTGGGTTTACTACAACTTCTTTTTCAAAAACCATGAGAGACATATTCAATTTTGCACTTTGCGCCATTTTCTTGTCAGCTTGGGACGTTACAACCTTAGCATCAGGAAAGTCATCCAAATGCTCGTTCACTCCCCCTATATGGTCGCTATGACAATGGGTAAGAATAATATACTCCACCTTCACGCCTTTTTCGATTACTTCTTGCGTCAGTTGTCTATTATAGCCGCCTGGGTCAACAAGAAAGCCCTTTTTATCATCTTCTCCATAGACCAAATAGGTATTTACCATCAATGGTCCGCTTGGCATATTTTTTATTATCATGGTGTCACCTTTCGTGCTGATGCTTAGCTTTTGGCCCGATATACTTCAGAAACCCCGGGAACTCCATGTAACGTCCGCAATATTTTCTTCATTTGCGCCGTGTTAGAGATGGACAAGGTCAAAACGATATGAATTGTCTTTTCTTTTGAACTTTTGGCATTGACGCCTGAAATGTGAACATCCATATTCTCGCACGCCTTGGAAATGTCCGAAAAAAGACCCTTCCGATCTTCTGCAATGACAGTGATGTCCGCATTATACGATTTTTCCTCAGTGGTATCCCATTCAACTTCAATGAACCTTCTTTGCTCTTCCTCCGGTAAAGAGGTAATGTTGGTGCAGTCTTTTCGATGAACGGAAATTCCTCTCCCTTTCGTTATGTATCCAACAATCTCATCGCCAGGTACCGGATTACAGCATCGCGAAACTCTGATCATTAGGTTGTCAATTCCTTTGACGGTTACGCCAACTTTTTCCTTGGTTGAAGATTTGTCTTTTTTGGCCTTTTCTTCTATCAGTATTTCGACATCATTGACTTCTTTTCTGACTTCTTCCTTTTTGTCTTCATTGAAATACTTAAACAAAGCGGTAGCCACCTTACCGACATAAGATCCCCCATTTGCAATCTGCGAATATAATTCATCTGTACCACTTAGTTTGTTTTCTTTGACGAATCGAATGATGTACATATTGCGTAGCACTAATCTAGGTTCGTAGCCCTTTTTGCGGACATACTTATCGATGGTATCTTTGCCCTTTTCAATGTCACCTGATTTATTTTCACGTCTTAGGAATTGACGAATTTTGTTTCTCGCTGTACTGCTCTTCGCTATTTTGAGCCAGTCGATGCTAGGCCCTCTGGAATTGGGGGACGTAACAATTTCAACAATAGTACCATTTTCTAGTTGGTGATCGATGGGAACCATCTTGCCGTTGACTTTAGCGCCAACACATTTTTCTCCGATTCCCGAGTGAATTTTGAATGCAAAATCAAGTGGTGTTGAACCTGCGGGAAGTTCCAGCACATCTCCTTTTGGTGTAAATACGAAGACTTGGTTTTCAAACAAATCGACCTTGAGTGATTCCATAAATTCCTTGGGATCATCCATATCTTTTTGCCACTCCAGGCTTTGTCTGAGCCAGGCAAGTTTTACTTCCTCATTGTCACTGGCAATGCCCTCTTTGTATTTCCAGTGAGCAGCGATGCCATATTCTGCAACACGATGCATTTCATACGTTCTAATTTGAATTTCAAATGGTCTGCCGCTATCCCCAATGACGGTTGTATGAATGGATTGATAAAGATTTTGTTTTGGCATTGCGATATAGTCTTTAAAACGTCCAGGTATTGGAGTCCAAAGGGTATGTACGATACCCAGTACCGCATAACAATCCTTCACGGATTCAACGATTATCCGAACCGCCATCAGGTCGAAAATTTCGTCCAATGACTTGTGCTGATATTCCATTTTTTTGTAAATGCTGTAAAGGTTTTTGGTTCGCCCTGAAATCTCATAGCGAATATTCAAATCATCCAGGGATTCAATGATATCCTGTACAATGTGATCCAAGACCAACTGGCGCTCTTCCTTTTTTGCAGCAAGGCTGCTAACTAGTTTGTCATGAGCCTCCGGATAAAGATTCTCCAGCGCAATATCTTCTAGCTCGAATTTTAGGGCATACATGCCCAGTCTGCTGGCAAGTGGTGCATAAATTTCTAGCGTATCTCTGGATTTCTCTATCACTTTTTCGGGGGACAAATAGTTGATGGTTCGAAGATTGTGTAAGGTATCCGCCAATTTAATAATCAGGACTCGAATGTCCTTGGACATTGCCAAAAACATCTTTCGTAGATTTTCAGCTTGCTTTTCTTCTTTATTGTCAAATGCCAAGGTACCCAATTTTGTTACGCCATCAACCAATACACGTACTTCTTCGCCAAAATCCTTTGCCAAGTCTTCGTCTGAATAGGAGGTGTCCTCCACAACATCATGTAGAAGTCCTGCTACCAAAGTACTGTCATCCATCCCCAGTTCTGCCAGGATTTTTGTGACTGATATGGGATGAATGAAATATGGCTCACCAGATTTTCGCATTTGTCCGGTATGCATTTTTTCTGCCACATCAAAAGCTTTCCCAATTAGTTCCTCACTATATTTGGGATTGATTTTTATGATTTCATCTAAAAAATCCTGTCTGCTTTCCATGGCTCTCCTATTTGCTGTTATCTCTTGTTTTTCTTGCCTTTTTTGTTATGTTTCGTCGTCTTAATCGGTCCGATTTTTTTAGTGGTTTCCAAGCCCTCTGCGGGTAACATTTCTTCCGGGGTAGTTTCTTCCGGCATGAAAATCCGTTGAACTTCTTTTTCAGGTTTGCTCTCTATTTTTTTGCTTCCCGTCGAAATATAATTGTTTTTCTTCTTACTTTTTTCTGCATGCTTCAGATATCCAGACTTCTTTTTTAAATTTGAAAACTCATAGTAAAGTGGACTACATACAAATATTGAAGACATGGTTCCGACAAGAATACCTACCATAAGTGGCATAACAAACTCCCGAATGGCGGGTCCAGCTAAAATAAAAAGTGGAATCATGACAACAATTGTTGTGGCGGATGTCATTAACGATCTTGTTAAGGTTTGATTGATACTAATGTTGAGAACTTCAGATGTTGTTTCTTTTTTCATGAACCTGAAGTTTTCTCTGACGCGATCAAAAATTACGATGGTATCGTTAATGGAATATCCAAGAACAGTTAATATACCCGCTATGAAGGGATTGTTAACGGTTATTTGGAAAATGGCATAGAACGCCACCACCAACAAAATGTCATGAAGATCACCTAGAATTGCTGCAGCGCCAAATTTCCACTCCCTGAATCGAAATCTTATATATAGAAGCATCCCAATCACAGAAAATAGTATGGCTTTAAGCGCATTAGCCTGTAATTCTTTGCCCACCGAAGGTCCAAACAACTCTATCCCCAGTACGTCCTCATTGGAGATTCCAAACTGATCTTCAAAATCATGAATAACCTTAGTTCTTATGTTGTTGTCCAATGCATCCCTTGTTTTAATGATAACTGTATCCAGATTTTCGCCCGAATATACAATTTGCATTTGGCCTGTGTCAACTCCGTATTCCGCAAAAATATCTTTGATGTCTTGGGTCGCTACCTGTTTCCCCATATCAATGTTCATCATTGTTCCGCCAGTAAAGTCGATTCCATAATTGAATCCTCTGATTCCTCCAACCAAGAGGCCAATGGTGATAAGAAGAATACTGACTATATAGTAAATTTTTCTGTGTTTTATGATGTCAAATTGACGCTTCAGTTTAAGCATCGGCGTACCGTCTTCATGCATTCCAAAATATTTAGGCTGCGAGAATTTTGGGCTATCGGCAAAAATGTTCAGTAGCAACTGTGTTACAAATACTGCGGTAAACACACTTGCAAAAATACCTATCATCAAGGTTAAGGCAAATCCTTTGACTGCGCTGGTGCCTACTTGATACAGGATAATGGCGGCCAAAAATGTCGTCAACTGTGAGTCGATGATGGTACTCAAGGCACGTTTAAATCCAGTGTGCATGGCTACCCGTATTGTCTTTCCATTCGATATTTCTTCTTTGATTCGAGAGAATATAATAATATTCGCATCCACGGCCATCCCTATTGATACGATAATACCTGCAATACCCGGTAAGGTCAGGACACTACCCATAAGAATCATTGTCCCAATAATCAAAAGAACATATAAACATAGTGCAATATTGGCAGCAACGCCCATGAGTCTATAGCCAATTAGCATGATTAAAAATATCAAAGCGAATCCGATACCCCCGGCATAAAGACTCATTTGTAAAGCATTAAGTCCTACAGTTGCGGTTTGCACGGATGATGTTATTTCCTGAAGTTCCACGGGCAAAGCGCCTCCTCGAATCAAGGCTGCCAGATTTGTTGCCTCGTCCTGAGTGTATCCACCGGTTATTTGGCATTCGCCTCCGGAAATTACTTCCTCAACTTCCGGAGCAGAAATTACTTTACCGTCTAAGGTTATCACGATCGATCTGCTACTCACCAATCTACCTGATTCAGTGTCTATGATTGTTGGCGCGATGGTCCCGCTTAAGGCTTTCACCGTTGCAGTTTCAAAGGCTTTAGACCCATCTTTATCAAACTCAAGACCAACTGCATACCCACCCTTTTGGGTGTCTTGCTGCGTTACGGCATTTTTAACACTGCCACCATCCAAGACAAAGGATCCATCTGCAAGAGTAAATTTTAGCTGAGCTGTTTTACCAATCTGAGCGATGGCATCTTGTGCATCTTTTGCACCTGGAAGCTCGACACGGATTCTTTTCTGTCCCTCGATGGTTACAATCGGATTGACCAAACCCATCTGGTCAACGCGTTTTTCGATGACTGCTTTTGTTTGATCCATAAGTTGTGACAACTCTTCACCGGTCAAGTCTGTTTGGGCTTCCATAACAACGTATACGCCGCCTTCAATGTCAAGGCCAAGTTTGATTTGATCCTTTAATGGCTCCATTGAGCCAAAACCTTTCACTGTAAGAAATCCACCCACGACGATGACCAGAATCACTACAACTGCCAATAACTTTTTAACTAAATCTGACATATCTTTACCCACCTTATGAATATTTTTGCATTAGTGTATATTTTACTACGATTTCACTGTTTTAACAAGTGAAAACACTTGATTTTTCAATTCAAACAAACAAAAAAGCCTTCGAATAAAAAGAAGGCTTTTAGGATTTCTTTTGATGGATTATTCAGCGTCCTTGTCAGATGGTGCTGTTTTTTTCATCCTTTTGGGTAATGCTTTTTTTGGTTGTTCTTCTGCAGTAGCATCCGGTTGTTCAGAGACCTTGGGAGCAACTTTACCGCTACTTTCCACTACCTTTGATACGGACCATCTCATCATTTCAAACTTAACCTTATCAGCGCCTACTTGAACAACGATGGTTTCGTCTTTGGTCTTTACAATCTTGCCGCATAGTCCACCGATAGTAATGATTTCGTCTCCTACTTGGAGGCTTTTGCGCATCTCATTCACAGACTTCTCTCTTTTTCTCTGAGGTCTGATCAGCAGGAAATACATAATCACTATCAAGAGAAGCAGTGGTCCAAATGTCATTAATTGATCCATTCTTATTCCTCCTATTACATTGGCTCATCCATATAAGTCGTGGTGCCGGCGGTGGGGGTCGAACCCACACGGTGTTACCACCACGGGATTTTGAATCCCGCACGTCTGCCAATTCCATCACGCCGGCGCGACTTCGTCATTATAGCATTATAAATCCCGAATCGTCAACTCTTCTTCAGAAATTACAGAGATTTTTTTCGCTCCCAACCAGTCGTATAACGCAGGAATGACTAGCAAGGTCATAAATGTACCATACGTAAGTCCGCCGACACAAACCAAGGCAACCGGTTGTATTAATTCTGCACCAGTTCCAAAACCCAATGCCATTGGAATGAGGGCGAGTACGGTCGTCACTGCGGTCATCAAGACAGGACGTAACCTGGCAGCTCCAGCCTCGATAATGGCTTCTCTTTTTTCCATTCCATCAATTCTGAAGCGATTCATGGTATCAATCAGAACAATGGCATTGTTCACGATGATACCCATAAGCATAATGAAACCGATCATTGATACCACACTAACCTCTTTGCCGCTAAATAATAGTGCAATTAAGCCCCCGGTAAACGCAAGAGGCACTGTTAACATCACAATAAATGGTGCACGCATGGATTGGAATTGGGCTACCATAACCAAGTAAATCAGCAATAAGCCTAAAGCCATCATTAGGACTAGTTGCTCCATAGCATCCATAATCGCTTTATCTTCCCCTTCAAATTCATACATGATTCCTGTAGGCAAATCAAGCAACTCCACTTTTTCTTTCGCCAACTTTGTTACTAAGGTTATATTCTCATCTTCCAATATTGTAGCATTGACAGTCAGCTCGCGGTTCTGATCAAGATGGGAAATGCTCTTCAGGGTTTCATCCCGCGTAATCGTTGCAATGTCGGTCAATTTGACTGTCCCGGTTTGTCCTGTCTGTCCATCTTTTGTATTCAGTATGAGATTATCGATGCTTTGGACATCTAAATTGTTTGTTGTATCTGCAGTGATTATCACTTCTCTTGTATTCCCCAAATACCGTATGGAGGTGGATGTCTTGTTTTCTGTCAGCAAGCCAGAGATTTGTGCATATACTTGCGCAACCGTTAAACCATTTTTCATTGCTGTATTCTTATCAACCGTAATTCTCAGTTCCGGTACCGTGCCTTCGGTACTGTCCGATACTTCCTCAATACCATCGACTTTTACTAAAGCTTCTTCGATGATTTGGGTAGCTGTGCGCAAATCGTCCAAATCATCTGCATATACATTGATACTGATTCCACCTCCACCCAACGCAGCAGAATTAGAAATGTCGGCGCCTCCAAATATTTCTGCTTTTGCATTATATTTTTCGGCAAGCATTTTTATTTTTTCAGTTACCACTGCACTTTGCTTCACTTGGTTTTCGTCTAAAAGAATATAAATGCTTATCGTAGAAAAATCTGTGGCTGTGCCACCCATACCAAAGATGCCTCCGGAATCTGAAGCAAGCATAACACTTACAGTTTCGACACCATCCATGGATGATAAAACATCAGAAATCGCATCAGATGCGGTTGCAGTCTCTATCAGAGAGTTATCTGTTGAGAACTCTAGATTTGCAGATATCTCAGGGCTAGCCATTGATGGCATGTATTCAAACCCCTTCACATATGATAAGCCTGCTGTTGCAAAAAGTAGAAGAATTGAGATTGCCAAAACCAGTTTTTTGTGTTTTAAGGCAAGTGCCACCAACTGCTTGTATTTCGTGAGTAAATTACTTTTGCTATTTAACACACTGCTCTCTCCAGTCTTGACGAGCAAAAATCTTCCCAAAGCCGGAACAAGGGTCAACGCCACCAGCAAACTAGCCATCAAGGAGTAGGTTACTGTTAATGCCATGTCCGTGAAGATTTGTTTGGTGATGCCTTCTACAAATATGAGCGGTAAGAATACACATAAAGTGGTAAGCGTTGATGCAGTAATTGCACCACTCATTTGAGAAACACCGGAAAGTGCTGCTTGCACCTTACTTAACCCCAGCCCGCGTAATCTGAATATATTTTCAATGACAACGATAGAATTATCCACTAGCATGCCAACCCCTACAGCAAGTCCGGCAAGAGAGATAACATTAAGGGTAACTCCACTGAAGTACATTAGTACAATCGCAAAAGTCAAACTAATTGGAATACTAAGCGCGGTTATTAGTGTGGGACGAAAATCCCTCAGGAAAAAGATCAAGACCATAATCGCCAAGAGTGCACCAATCCAAAGATTGCCCAAAACCGAATCAATGACTATATAAATGTACTCTCCCTGGTCGGATAAGGTTGTGAATTCTAACCCTTCATATTGAGCTTCCAAATCTCCAAATTTTTCTTGTATATTTTGAGCTACGTCTGTCGTCGCATAGTCTGATTGCTTTTGGAATGTTAGAAGTACCCCATCTTCTCCATTAATTTTGGCATATGTTTCGCCTGCAGTATTAAAATTGCTGATATCAGCGACATCTGAAAGCAGTATGGGTGAAACACCCTCAATCCCCAAGTTCAAAACTACCAAATTCTGTATTTCTTCAATGTTCTCGAATTTTTCTCCTACCGATACCATAATCTCACTACTACCATCTTGCACATATCCTGCAGGCATATCCAGGTTTTGTGCAGAAATAATTGCCGAGACGTTATCCATGGACAGGATTCCGGTCAAATTTGCTGCTGAAATCGAAGCATCCCGTGTTGACTCCACTTCTGACAAGGAGGCTTCGAGTTGATTCAAGGTAACCTGAAGCATCACTTGAGCGGATGAAACGTCAGACATAGAGTTGCCCAAATTCGCAAAAATCTTATCCTTTTGGTCATAAAGTTCCAATAATCCCGCATCCACTGCTTGTATTTGTGGCTTGAGTAGCTCAGACATGGAAGGGTTCGAAGCAAGAGTAGCCGCCAACTCGGAACTCTTGATAATCAGCATAATTTGCGCTGCGTCAAATTGTTCCGCAACCCCCAACTGTGCTTCAATTATTTCTTTTTTCGAAGCCGACAAGGTTGTTACTTGATTATTTGCTGATCGAATGCCTGATGAGACAGCCCCATAAGCCTCACCAAAATTTTTGATGAGCGCATCTCTTATTTGTTTGTTCATACTTTCGATTTTGTCTTGGTTTAGATTGACTTGAATAATATTTTCAACCATTCCTGCAGTAGACACACTGGCTACACCATCTGTTCCCTCCAGGCGCCGGAGCAACTCTTTGTTTAAGAAATCCGATGTTTCAACATTGCTGCTCCCTTTCATCGAAACTGCAGCTACCGTAATCGGCATCATATCAGGGTTTAGTTTCAGGACAATAGGTTTGCTGACCATCTCACCCCACTGACCAGCCACCAAGTCAATTTTATCTCTGATATCCACTGATATCGTATCCAGATTGGTATCATTTTTGAATTGTAGAATGATTGTTGAGTAGTTTTCGGAAGATATCGACTGCATACTCTCTAGATTCCCTAATGTAGCCATTTGTTGCTCCATAGGCTTTGTTACCACCGTCTCAACTTCTTCAGGTGTAGCACCAAAATATGAAGTCATGACTACCACATAAGGCAAATCCATGCTTGGAAATAAGTCCGGTGTCATTTTTGTATAAGAAACGAATCCAAATACAATAATCAATACCACCATGACAAAGATAGTAAAGGGCTTTTTTATGCTGAATTTTGAGATCATCTTCTACCTCCGATAACGATAGAATTATATCAGAATCAATGGGTAAATGATACCAACACCATTAAAAATTCCATCCATTTCTAACATGACTTCACATGTGAAGCTACTGCAATTTGAAATCACAAAAAATAAAAAAAGCTCATTCACAGAGCTTTTTCAACTTGTTTGGTGCGCCCGACCAGACTTGAACTGGTACGATATTAATCACACGCCCCTCAAACGTGCGCGTCTGCCGTTCCGCCACGGGCGCAAACCCGATTCCTTGAATACAATATATAAAATCACTGCCTTTGTCAACCGATATTCAGGAGAAACGGATATATTTTTCAAAAACCAACCCACCATTATTCTGTTGCGTCCACCGTAGTGACTTCATATCTACAATACCAAGTTTTACAACCACGATAATAATCATCAAATGATGGCATTACATCCCCGACTAATGCTGGGGATTGAATCGCACCATTTGTTTTGTATAGCAGGCAAAAATAGGGAAGATCTTTTTGAACAATATCCCGAATTTCCGCATAAGTCTCCTTCATTTCATCGGGGGTCAATCCACTTCTCATTTGATTAAGCAATTCATCTAGTTTTCCGTTGCTGTAGCCAAGGTAATTGTATTCGCCATTCTGTGACAGCATAAAACGCAAATCCATGCTTCTTGAAATTTTCATGCCCCCTAGATACAAATCAAAATCCCTTGTTTTCAGTTGAAGTTGATAGGTTTCCCAATCAACTTCGTCAATTATGGCGTTGATCCCAATATTCTGGAGATATGACACAATTTGTTTTGCGGCCAGCAGGCGTGAACTGTTTTCAAGGTTCACCAAAATTCGAAATGTCAACGTCTCACCTTCCGAATTGTCAAGATAACCATCCTCGTTTTTGTCCACGTAGCCTGCTTTTTGTAGATATTCCTCTGATAATGCTCTATCAAATTCATAAGGTTCCTTCAAAGGATCAACCCCCAGATAGTTGGGAAAATAAATAGTATCATTTGTGATTCCACTTCCATAGTAACTTTCGTCAATAATCTCTGTTGCATTGATCGCACAGGCGATGGCCTTTCTGACGCTTTTTTTAGCCAAATCCGGCTGCATAAAATTATAACCAAGGTATTCTACTTCGTTAGATGGAAAATCAACCACCGTGACATTTTCGCCGGAAATCTCTGATTCCCTGGTGGCATCATTTGAAATAATCAAGGATAAATTACTTGCTTTCAACAGATTAAAGAAATTTAATTGATTGGGCAAGACTTGAAACACTAACGAATTTTTGGCGGTTTCTCCATAGTATTCACTGTTGGCAACCAATATCAACTGAGAGGTTGGATCGAAACTATCGTATTTATATGCTCCCGTTCCGATGGGCTTAAATCCGGTTACTTTGTCCAGCGCTTCTCCTATTTTGTCAAATTGATGTTTCGGTAGGATTGGAAACGTTAACAAGTCCAAACCCATCTCCGTTGAATCATTAAAATATATCGTGACCGTATCGCTTCCATCTATCTTTGCGTTCTTAATTTTTGAAATATCATTCTGATAAATGCTTCTGTCCCCTGCAGCTTTATATGCATCAATTGAATACTTTACATCTTCTGCTTTGAATTCTGTACCGTCATGCCAAACAACACGCTGTCGCAACTTCAACGTAATCGATTGCTCTTCATTGCTAATTGTATAACTTTCAACTAGTTGTGGCGTGGGTGTCATGGTTTCATCCAAAGTAAAGAGACCATCATAAATCAGTTTTGATATATAATAAATGTCTTCATCTTTTGAAATCAACGGATTGAATGAAGAAACACTTACCATGGGTAGAATTACATCTTGTGACGTTTTGTATTCGGTATCATCTTTTGTAGGAAACAAAGAGCCTTCTACGAAAAACAGGGATATGATAACAAGCATTAAAAAAATACCGGCTCCGGAGTAAATCAGCCAATTTCTTTTTTTGATTGGTTCTTCGGTTTCCTGGGTCGTGCGAATGTACAAATTCTCTTTTCTAAACAGTTTCATAATCCCTCAATATTTTCTCTAACGTTTCATAAAGTTCTTTTTTTGTGCCTGAATTATTGATAATACGAAATGAATGTCGTGCCTTTTGTTCGTCGCTCATCTGAGTTTGGATTCGTAGTTTCACCCTTTCGGCTTCAATATGATCTCGATCTGCCACGCGTTGAATCCGCATTTCCTCATCTGCTGTGACGAGCCACACTTCATCCATTTTAAGATATAAACCGGTCTCAACCAGAAGCGCCGCATCAACAAAAACAATTGTCGGGTTGTGCTTCGTCTTGATTGTTTCAATTTCTTTTGAAATATTATCTAAAATTGCACCATGGGTAATTTGATCGAGAGCAGCCTTTTGTGTAGGATTGACGAATGAAAGTTCTGCTAGTTTCTGGCGGTTCAATGTGCCGTCAGGTCGAAGAATCACTTTGCCAAAATGTGATACTAATTCACCTAGGACTTTCGTACCAGGTTCTACGATCTTACGCGCAATCACATCAGCATCTACAACGTGGTGTCCTTTGTCCTTTAGGAATTCGGTTACAGTTGTTTTTCCGCTTCCGATGCCCCCTGTCAATCCAATTATTTTCATATTACTCCTATTTCAAATCGTACCAATTTAATCCCTGGTGTAAGGCAGCGTCTACTTTCACATTTAATTTGATAGCATTCTCCATTCCATCCTTCAGAATCTTGGTCACCGAGGTAACTTCGTCTTGATGAACCTCAAGTATTAATTCATCATGCACCTGCAGGATTAATCTGGATTTAAAATTTCCTTCACGCAATGATCTATACACCCTTAGCATTGCAATTTTTATGATGTCTGCCGCGCTACCTTGAATGGGGCTATTCATAGCAAGCCGTTCCCCAAACTGGCGCACCATGTAATTGGAAGCCGTGATTTCTGGGATAAATCTTTTTCTACCCAAAATTGTCGTCACATACCCCAGCTCCTTTGCCTCGGCAACAAGTGAATCCATGAATTCTTTTACCTTTTGGTGTTTTATAAAATACTCTTTGATGTACGTATCGGCTTCTTTTCTTGGGATGTTTAATTCCGAAGATAGACCAAATGCACTCATGCCATAAATAACACCAAAATTTACTGCCTTAGCTTTGGTCCGATCGGCTATAGTAATTTGATCTTCCGGTACGCCCAAGACGTTCGCTGCTGTGATTTTATGGATGTCATCGCCTGAGTTGAACGCATCTATCAGCACAGGGTCCTGACTTAAGTGAGCCAGGATTCGCAATTCAATCTGAGAATAATCTGCTCCCATCAATATGTATTCCGCAGTGGAAGGAACAAACGCCTTCCGGATGCTTCTACCGGGTTCCTGACGGATAGGGATATTTTGTAGATTCGGTTCATTGCTGCTAATTCTTCCTGTTGCCGCTACCGTTTGGTTGAAATGTGCATGTATTTTTCCATCAGTATGGATTAATGGCAATAATCCATCAATATAGGTTCCACGCAATTTCGTAAGCATCCGATATTCTAGAATCAGCGGAACGATTTCATGCTGGTCGCGGAGATTATCTAAGACCTCCGCATTGGTTGAATATCCAGTCTTGGTCTTTTTCCCAGTGGGCAATCCCAATTTATCAAAGAGAATAGGCCCCAACTGAGCGGGCGAACTGATATTGAAAGTCTCTCCAGCCAACTCGTATATTATCTTTGTAATCTCTTCGATTTTTTTGTTGATATAGTTCCCGGTAGTTTTCAAGACTTTCGAATCAATTGCAAATCCGGTATATTCTAAATATGCCATAGGTTCAATCAAAGGCAATTCAACTTCCTCGAAAATTTGAGCCATGCCTTCCGCTGAAACCCGCGGTTCTTGTATGGTTTGAATCAGATGGACCAAGCTGCACCAACTATATCCGTTTGCCTTTGTATTATCACCTTCCATTAATTCTTGTCGGCAATATTCTTGGGCAAGCACCTTAAGGGAATAATTGCTCCGAGACGAGTCCAGCAGATATTGAGCTATCGCAGTGTCATATCTTGTATTAAAGTGAGTCATACCATGCCAAAACAGTGAATAATAATCTTCTTTTAAGTCATGCCCCAGCAACTGGATGTTTTTGTCGGTTATAACATGTATCAGTTTTTTTGTGTGGATTGGTTCAATGAAGTAATAAATCTCTTGTTTTAGTAGTGCGATACCCAAAATTGTCGGTACTGTAACATGGCTTCCGTCGCTAAAAACCTTAATAACAACTTCCTCACCATCACTGATTTGTTTTTCGAACTCAACAAAACCAAGCGGTTCAGGCATCACCCCAACGGAAACATCCTCTTCTAAAGAGATTGGTTTGGGATCTGTTTCAAGGGATTCTTGTGAATCCGAGTCAAGTCCAGTGATATCAAATGAAATCTGAGTATCAGCGGACAGATTTTTTGATACTGTTGCATGTAAAACGGTTGGTTTTGGAGCTGTTGCTTTTGTGTTTGCGTCGCTTCCACCCGTAAGCTTATTCAAAAAGCTGTTAAATTCAAGTTTAATATATAGTTCCACCAGTTTGTTATGATCCGGTGCTTCCCACAAATAATCTGCGAAGTCAACCTCAATGGGCACTACCCTAACGATGGTTGCCAGCCGTTTGCTCATTCTTGCCTGTTGTTGATTGTCCTCGATGATTTTCTTGAGCCGTTGGTTTTCTATTTCTTCGACATGATCAAGTAAATTTTCGATGGTGCCGTATTCTATGACCAGCTTTCTGGCGGTTTTTTCGCCAACGCCTGGCAAACCGGGTATGTTGTCCGAAGGGTCGCCCATCAGACCTTTATAATCGACGAATTGAGTCGGTGGAAACCCATAGGTTTCAACCATCGCATTGTAATCATAGAGTTCAAATTCTGATATCCCTTTTCGGGTGATTATGACTTTTGTGGTTTCAGAGGCAAGCTGCAATTCATCCTTGTCTCCAGTAATAATTAATGGTGTGAGACCTTTTTCTTCCGCCTCACGGGAAACTGTGCCAATAATATCATCTGCTTCAAATCCGTCGATTTCAAGAATCCGGATTTTCATCGCTTCTAACACCTCTTTTAAGAGCGGAAGTTGCATAGCGAGTTCCGGTGGCATTTTCTTTCTGCCTGCCTTGTATTCTTTGAATTCCAAGTGTCTGAATGTCGGTGCTTTTCTGTCAAAGGCAACAGTGATATAGCTACTTTCATAGTCTCTTTTTATTTTTTGGAGCATATTAAGAAAGCCGTATACCCCTTGTGTATAAAGCCCTTCTTTTGTAATCATCGGACGCTGCATCGCATAATAGGCCCGGTTCAACAAACTGTTTCCATCGATGATGATAATTCGATTATTCATGTAGCTTACCTCATGGAAATCTTAACAGATATCCCTCCATAACTCAACACTTTATGATATACTAACTACCGTAATACAAATCAACCTAGGGAGAAAACGAAATGTACGATTATCATTCTCACACTGATTTTTCAGATGATTCAGCTTCAACTATGGACGAGATGATCCAGGGTGCCATCCAAAAAGGCATTAAAGAACTAGCTATTACAGACCACTATGATCCGGATTATCCGGATCCGAATTACCCCTTTGAAGTGGATTTTAAAGAATACCATAAAGCGTTACTTCATGCTGAAGCGCAATATGCATCTCAAATCAAAATCATCAAAGGGTTGGAAATTGGCATACAAGATGGCTCCACACTTGAAAAGTGCAAGACCGCATCCAAAAACTTTCAATATGATTTTTTACTTGGTTCCTTTCATTCATTCAATGGAGAAGACTTGTATACTGCGAATTACAGCGAAATGGACCAAGACAAAATTCTGCCTTCTTTTTATACCTATGTATATCAATGCCTAAAAGAATTTGATGATTATGACGTCCTGGGACATATGAATGTTATAGATCGATATCTAAATCTTGAAAGGGATTATACGGAATCCCTGTTTATCATTGAGGAAATTCTCAAAGACATCATTTCAAAAGGAAAAGGACTGGAAATCAATACTTCCAGCTATCGGTATGGCTTACAAGGCAGAAATCACCCTACCAAAGAGATTTTGCAACTCTACCGGGACTTAGGCGGCGAGATATTGACCATCGGGTCTGATGCACATCGCCCTTCGGATTTACTGTTCCACTTTGAAGATGGTGTTGCATTCGCCGAAAGGCATGGGTTTAAATATTTTTCAACTTTTAAAGATCGTAAAGTCACCATGCTTCCTCTAACGGATTTTCTGAAATAGAAGACATGGAGTAAGGAGTTTATTATGCAAATTGTCGTAGCAGGCTGCGGTAAAGTGGGTTCTGGATTTGCCCAACTCATGTCCGAAGAAGGACACGATATTTCAGTTGTGGATGAACAAAACGATAATTTTGTTTTATTGGGTCCCAATTTCAAAGGGATTACGGTTTGGGGAAGCCCCATAGATGAAGAGGTACTTAAGGAGGCTGGGATTGAGACTGCTGATGGTTTTATAGCAGCTACCCCGGACGACAATATCAACACTATGGCTTGTCAAGTTGCCAAAGAGATTTTTAACGTACCAAAGATCTTTGCCAGAGTACAAGATCCCGTACGTGAAGAAGTTCTATATCAGTTCGGTGTATCGACGGTTTGTCCAACCAATATGACCGTAAAGGAATTTCGTTCGCTTTTATTGGGAGAAGTGGGTTGCAAATCCTTCTTCTTCGATTTAAATGTCGGCGTTGATTTTGGATACAAAAAAGTGGATTCTTTAGAAAAAAATGTTTTGATCTCGGAAGTACCACATCCAAAAGATGTTCACATCCTCGGACTTATTCGGGATGGCGAATTGGAATTCGCACACTCCGGATTGCGTTTGGAACTAGATGATGAAATTGTCTTTGTCAGAAAGATATGAGGTAAGTTATGAAAATTGTCATTGCGGGAGGTGGAAAAGTAGGCTATTTTTTAGTTAAAACACTTCAGCCATTCCACCATAACATTATCATGATTGAAATGAAAAAAGATCGATGTCAGGATTTATCTGACGAACTGAACATACCGGTTTACAACGGCGATGCTACGCGAATTAATATCTTGCGTGATGCTGATGCCGAAAATGCAGATTTCTTTATCGCGGTTACCGGATTAGATGAGGAAAATCTTATTTCATGCCAGTTGGCAAAGAATAACCTTCATGCAAAGAAAACCATTGCTCGGGTTAACAATCCCAAGAATGCCAATGTCTTTCTCAAATTAGGGGTCGATATGACGTTGAATAGCACCACTCTGATTGCGGATTTAATTGAAGAAGCCGTTGATTATACAGGCATGAAAACATTGACCAGTCTCAAGAAAAACAGGATTATTGTCAGTGAAATCGAAATTACAAAAGACTCTCCTGTTTCAAACAAGAGAGTCGGAGAAATCAACATTCCGGAAGACTGTATATGGATTACCATCATTAAAGAGGATGAATTGTACAACCCAGATGATAATTTGATAATACTGCCTGGTGATTCAGTCATTTTGATTTCAGATCAAGAAAACAAGAAAAGATTGCAAAAAATATTTTTGGGCAACAAATAGCACTTCTCGATAAGAATCATTATACACTTCTACAACAATCAATTAACCAACCATAATTTTCCCTTCAGGATAAACAGAATTCTGAAGGGTTTTCTTTTCTCTCATAGCGAGTGCTACCGCAAAGGTCAAAGGCCCTACTCTTCCAAGAAACATCATGAAAACCAATAGCAATTTGCTCGAATCATGCAACAAGGGGGTGATTCCCGTAGATTGACCCACCGTGCCAAATGCTGAGGTACATTCGAATAACACATTGATAAATGGCATTTTTTCGATTGATATGATGATGGTGGTCATTGCGAACACTAGAATCATACTGAGTCCAATAATGGCAAGTGATTTATTGATTACATCCTGTCCAACTTTTCTTTTGAGAACTATGGTTTCACTGTTACCCTGAATGTTGGATACGATTGCAACAATGACTATCGCCAACGTTGTTACTTTCACACCTCCTGCCGTTGAACCGGGCGCTGCGCCTATAAACATGAGAAACACTGAAAATATTTTTGAGGTTTCGGTCAATCCATTTACATCAATGGTGTTATATCCGGCTGTACGGGTGGTCACAGATTGAAAAACGGAAGCATTTATTTTTTCAGTGAAAGCCAACGGTCCCATTGTTGCAGGATTTGAGAATTCCTGGAACATGAAAAACAATGCACCGCCGAAAATTAGAAGAGTGGTCATGATTAACACTAACTTCGTATGAAGGTATAACGTTCTATGGATGTGGTACTCATATAGATCTTTCCAGACAATAAATCCAAGTCCCCCAACGATAATCAAGCCGCATACAGTATAAATAATTAGCGGGTCGTCGTTGAAATCGGTCATGCTCTTATAATTTCCCATCAAATCGAAGCCTGCATTACAAAAAGAAGAAATCGATTGAAACACAGAAACATAGATTCCCCGAACGCCAAACATCGGAACAAAATGGATAGCCAATAGCAATGCGCCTATTCCCTCAATCACTAACGTAATCAGCACAATCCCTTTGATCATGGTAACTACTTCCGTGAAGCTATAGTCACTGATGGATGCTTGGGCTAAGATTCGTCCCTTCATCCCAACTTTTCTGCCAAGGATGGCAGAAAAAAAGGTAGCCAATGTGATGATTCCCAGCCCGCCAATCTGTATCAGTACAACGATGATAATTTGCCCAAAGAGCGTCCATTGGGTTTGTGTATCTGCAATGACAAGCCCCGTCACGCAAGTCGCCGATGTAGCGGTAAAAATGGCGTTTATGAAACCAATGCTTTCACCGGAGTTAGAAGCCACCGGCAAGTTCAATAACAGCCCACCCAAAATTATCAAGATGGCAAAACTAGATACAATCATTCGGGTTGGTGATATATCAGTAATTTTAAATCTACGTTTTTTCTTTTCAATCAGCAATTTTATGCTCCTCATGTTTGCTATTATATCCTAAAATTATTCATCTCTTTAGTCAGGGATAACATTCTGATAGGTAGTATCAAAAGATTCTCCTTGTTTCATCAGAATATGACCTGATGAATATGGGGCTCCATCCATCGTAATGATAACCTTTTGTACATTAAAATAGTCGCCCACTGTGTTAGTCACACTCATTAAGACCCCCGACTCTTGTGTAGTTCCTGCATTCATTTCAGATAGAAATTCAGCAGAAAAATCAATTTCTGCAACTTCACTGCCAGGTGTCATCCATATTTTTTTGATTTTGGTGTTGGCTGATATTAATTCGCCCTGCAAAAATTCACTAGCCATAAATTCATTGATATTCTCATCGGTCTTCAAGGATATAGTCTTATCAGCAAAATTCGATAGAATGTCAGAATAGGTTACAAAGAAATCATAGGATCGAACTTGAAACTCATACCCGCCACCTGTTATCATTTCTTTTAGCGAACTGGATATTTCTTCTTCTTCCTCAAGGAAAATGGATTTTACAAAACCAACCCCAAGTGCATAATATTGTTTTCGTATAGTTTTCCCATCCTTCGTTGTTGTCACTTCCAGTGCCTCAAAACTGTCATAGGGTGTCTCAATTGGTACTGTCAACCCGGTTATTTCCCGTTGACTACCGTCAGACAAATTCCATTTTGTCCCTTCTACTAATGGTTCTTTGAGCAAAATGGTTGATGTAGTGGCATCCTCATTTGTCCAGTCGCATTTATAAAAAATATCCCCTCCCCATGAGTTGATTTCAGTCAAAGAGCCTTCCTTGTTTTGGAGAATATTCACGCTTTCAGAACCTCCATTGCTGACTCTGATTTGAATTCTATCATCGTTAATATAATCAACATAGGTGGTGTAACTTGCAAATTCATTACCCTTTCCTTCATAAACCATCTTCACATTTTCACTGAACGGAAAGAAGTCTTGAATCGTTGCTTGATCCGTTGGAGTATCATCCGGTAGCGCTTGTTTTTGCCCGCAACTAGAGCTTGTTAAAATGAGAGTGATTAAAAGACCTACCAGTAAAACAGGTTTTATTGATTTCATTTTACACCTCCTTGGTAGTTTTTACATCTTATACACTTGATGATACTCTCTTCCTTGGGTTTGTTCAAGTTATACCTCTTTTCATTATATCATATTTAAAAGAAGCACCCCGAAGGGTGCTTCTTTTGAATACTGATTATCTGGTCAAATTAGCTTGATCCGGCATATCGTCTACCAAGTTGGTAGGAGGTGTGAAATCACACTCCAGAAGAGGTACGATCTTGGTCTTTCTGACTTTCTTGAATACCAGATATATAATTGGAATAACTGGAATCAAGATGTAACTGGTGATAAAGTCAAACCAGAAGGTATCGGTTGATTTAAATACCCACATGTTGCATCCTAAGATGACAACTGTGACAACAACCAGTGCAAACCAGTTGCCAAATGGATAGAATCTGGACTTGAATTTGAATTCGTCAACGCTATGACCTTGCGCAACCCAAGCTTTTCTGAATCTCAGGTGACAGATGGAGATACCCCACCAGATAACGAAACCAGAGATTGCGGAAGCATTCAGTAGCAGCCAGAAGATGGTTTGCTCACCAATTAGCGATGATAAGAATGATAGTGTAGCAATCAGTCCAGTTGCCCAAACTGCAGCCACAGGTACACCACGTTTGTTCAGTTTAGCGAACATTTTGGGGGCATTCCCTCTGGTAGCCATGGATTGAAGCATTCTGGAACCTGTGTACAGACCAGAATTTCCGCAGGACAGAACAGATGTTAAGATAACAGCGTTCAACACGGAAGCAGCGGCTGCGAAGCCAGCATTCTGGAAAATAACGACCATGGGAGAAGCTGCTACATTGTCAACGCCACCGCCCAAGATGTCAGGGCTTGTGAATGGAATCAATGTTCCAGCAATAAAGATTGATCCGATGTAGAATAATAGTATTCTCCAGAAGACGGATCTGATAGCCTTTGGTACGTTCTTTTCAGGATTTTCTGTTTCAGCGGCAGCAATACCGACAATTTCAGTTCCCTGGAAAGAGAAACCAGCAACCATGAATACGCCCAGCATTGCAGCTACACCACCAACGAAGGGGGCTTTTCCTGCATCACCACCATCAAGAACCCAGTTCTGGAATCCGATGTCATGGTTTCCAACGATGCCAAGAATCATGGCGACGCCGGTGATTAAGAAGATGATGATTGCAAGAACTTTGATGCCTGCGAACCAGTACTCTGCCTCAGCATATGCTTTGGTGGTCAGTAGGTTCAGAACCATCAATAATACAAATGCAATCATTGCCACATAAGTGACAGGCAGATCGGGCCACCAGAATTTGCAGATCAGACCCGCTGCGGAAAACTCATACGCAAGGGTGATTGCCCAAGAGAACCAGTAGTTCCAGCCCAAGGCTAAGCCAAAGGCAGGGTCGATGAATCGGCTAGCGTATGCTTCAAATGATCCGGCTAGGGGTAGCTGTGTCGCCATTTCTCCCAAGTTGGACATCATAAAGAATACAACCAGACCCATTAAGCCGAAGGCAAGCATCGCGCCGCCAGGGCCGGAGTTGGAGATTGCGCTGCCGCTGGCGAACCAGAGACCGGTGCCAATTGCGCCACCGATAGCAATCATGCCGAGCTGTCTAGATTTTATACCTCTGTGGAGCTCGGTACTTTTTGACTCACTCATAATAATTCCTCCTAATAAATAAAATAATTTATAAAATGATTCGAGCCGCGCGTATGCTTCGTATACAATATACATGATAAAACAAAAATAATGTACATAGTATACGTCGTATGTGCCAGTTCTGACATTTCCAGATTATCTTACCACTTTGAAATCAAATTGCAATCCCCTCACAGAATTAAACTACGTATTATTTGAGATATTTGGTTTTTTAAACAACCAAACCAACTTTTTTTTGTTAAAATTCACAAAGCATTATTATCCTTCTTTTAGTATATTTAGGAGTGGCGGGACAACCTGTTTCTTTCTAGAAAGTATACCTGGTAGGTATATAAATCCGTCTTTTGCGGGTACTTGGAAAGTGTTGGCAAACAACTCATTACAATCTCCGGCAAAGAGCAACCAAGTTCCCTCTTGGGTGATATCGGTTAGCATAAAGAACAAATAGTCAAAGTCACCATCGGTGAATACTTTGTCCATGTATCTTTGAATCACCTCTTTAATTGACAATAGTTCCGCCGCATAAGGTCTTTCACCTGTGCTTTTACATTTTCCATATAAGTAGGAGGTTCAATATCAAAATAATCCAACACAAATTTCGTTTCAGCGGCTACATCTCCAACTCTAACCGGAACAAATCTATTTTCTTTTTCCAAAGAATTTCTCAAAGCCGCATAGGCCAATGCTGAACAAATGGAATCAGTATCCGGATTGCGGTGACCTATTACATACACATTAGACATTTTTCTCCCTCCAAATATTTTTTGGGCTAATTGATGATTGGCATAAGGATTCCCCCAGCCAGTGAAACCAGCACGATGATAGGAGTCGGGATTTTCCCCCACAACACCAATATTGCTGCGATAAGAGAAACTAGAATGTTCGGAACGGATAACCCATTCATTTGAAGCAGTACAAGTGCCATCCCGGCAACCATTCCTCCTGCTACTGCATTAATGCCTAGTAGGGAAATCTGAATACCTTTTATTTTTTTTATGCCATCCCAAATCGGATAAATAAAAAAAATCAAAAGCATACCTGGCAAAAAGATAGCTATCCCAGAAACGGCAGCTCCAAGAATCTGAAATCCTATGCTTCCTCCTCTTGCTGCAAGCCCCCCTGCATAGCCACTGAAACTGAACATTGGCCCCGGCAATCCTTGTGATAATCCGTAGCCTGCCATAAACTCCTGACCGGTCATATACTGATGTACATCAACCAAATCGCCATACATTAGCGGTACGGCTACCTGTCCTCCACCAAAAACCAAATATCCAAAACGGTAAAAGCTGTCAAATAAATCCACAATCCGGTTTTCAGAAGAGGAAGCAAAGATAAAAGACCCGATTCCAATCGTCAGAAATGCGATAAGATATATCCATGCTGGCTTTAACACCACTTTGTGCCACAGTTCTTTCTCCCCCGACACGAAAATAGATACGACGCCTCCCAGCAACAAAGCCAAAGGAAGTGACCAAGGCGTTCTTATAAAATAAGTTGAAATTCCGCTTAGAATAAACAAAATTGCTGTTGTGCGACTGATA
Source organism: Anaerovoracaceae bacterium (assembly GCA_041859095.1). Lineage (GTDB taxonomy): Bacteria > Bacillota > Clostridia > Peptostreptococcales > Anaerovoracaceae > UBA1422. Next base: position 86,379 of record JBHEKY010000015.1, on the reverse strand, counting down.
ATTACCGTATTGCCCATGCGTATCGCTGCAACTATGACAAATCCTACTGCCATAGGAGCGATGAAACGGAGCGCGTCTTCAGAAACATTTGCTCGATCGAGAATCAGATATAAAAATGAAAGTGCTGACATGAGAATCAGCGAAGGTAATGCCCAGATTACCATTGCTGGCAAAGCGAGTTTTGGACCACCCAATTTATGACCGACTGAGATAATCAATTGGGTGCTGGTTGGCCCTGGCAACATATTACATAAGGATAGCATTTCAATTAGTTCTGTCTTGCTGATATACTTTTTTTTGATTACCAAATGATCCATCATGACACTGAAATGGGTTTCTGGTCCACCAAAAGCGCTCAGTAAACAGATAAAAACATCTTTTAAGAATGTCCTTTTGGTTCTACCTACCTTCAAATTCATTTCTTCGGGCTGACTAACCATTGGACAATCGCTTGCTCACAATTTCAACGACACTTGTAAGCAGATGGTCAGCAACTTCAAATTTGCTCATAATTGGTAGCGGGGTAATACTCCCGTCATCTGATACAATTTGAACAATATTAGTATCAATACCAAATCCTGCTCCTTCTTCTGTCACATCATTGGCCATAATCAAATCGAAGTTCTTAGACTTGATTTTTTTGTTTGCATTTTCCAACAGGTTCTCCGTTTCTGCACAAGCACCGACTAAAATTCGGTGCTCTTTTATCTTCCCAAGTTCAGCCGCAATATCATGGTTTTTAATTAGGCGGATTACTAATTCATCACTTGTTTTTTTAATTTTATTCGCTTCAACAGATTCACTACGATAATCGGCAACCGCTGCCATCATAATCATCACGTCACATGAAGCATAATTACTCATGACTGCTTCATACATTTCATCAGCTGTAGTTACAGAAATAAAAGCAGCCTCTGCGGGTGGCTCAATATTCACCGGTCCAGAAATCAATATGACCTCCGCTCCTCTTTTTAAAGCGTTCGATGCAATTGCATAACCCATTTTGCCTGAAGATCGATTGGAAATAAAGCGTACCGGATCGATGGCTTCCACGGTCGGGCCCGCTGTAATCAGTACTCTTTTACCCTGCAAGTCCCTTGTGGGAGTTAAAATTTCAAGAATTTCTTTTATGATTTGCTGAGGTTCAGGTAGTCTTCCTTTTCCTGATGTGCCACATGCCATCAAGCCAGTGTCTGGCTCCATTATCTTATAGCCATGTTGCTTAAGTTTGATTATATTCTCCTGAACAATTGGATTCTCATACATCCCGGTATTCATTGCAGGAACAAACAAAACGGGCGCATTCGTTGCCATTATGGTTGTTGTCAACATATCATCAGCAACGCCACCTGCAATTTTCCCAAGCATGTTGGCAGTGGCTGGAGCTACAACAAAGAGATCTGCCTTCTGCGCCAAAGAAATATGCTCGGTATCCCAGTTATCCGGTTCAGCAAACATATCGGTAATCACCGGTTCATGAGAAATAGCACGCAACGTCAACGGAGAAACAAATTTTGTTGCATTTTCAGTCATAATTACGGTTACCGTCGCATTTTGCTTTTTGAGTCGACTGACAACGTCAACAACTTTATATGCAGAAATTCCGCCACAGATTCCGACTATTATATTTTTGTTTTTCAACATGATGGATTCTCCTAGATGTTCAGATGACTTAGTACTATTAACCGTTGAATTGTCGTTGAAATTTAATGTTATTTTAGCATAGGAAAAAGATTTCTACAACTATCTGCATGGATGAAGTTATGGGATCTATTCAAGGCTAGAAAAAAATATCACCCAGGATAGGCATATTTTCTCGCAGTAGGTTAAACATTAAAAATATACTATATACCGTCAATAATACAAAACCTTGCCATCTTTTGAATTGGCCCTTGGCGCTTAAACCAAACAGGATTGCTAACCCAGCAATCAGAAGGACCATGGGGATTTGAAAACTGACTATGGTGGGATCATGCTGAATAGAGATTGGATTAACGATTGCAGAGATTCCAACAACCTGAACGACATTCAGTATATTTGCTCCTATGATATTGCCTACCCCGAGGTTGGATACTTTTTTTCTTATGGAGGTAATTGCTGTTACCAACTCAGGTAATGAAGTGCCTAGTGCTGTGAAGGTGATTGCAATGACTATAGAGGGCACCCCCAGAATTTCTGCGATACGTATCCCATTGTCGACTAACAGGCTCGAACCAATAATTACAGCGGTGATACCTATGATAAAAAAAACAATTTTCTTTATCACTACATTTCTTGATACATCGATGTCCCCTTCGGATTTATCGTAAACTGCTCCTTCGGCAATGACCGTGGTATCTTCAGGGTTTAGGGTTTCCTCTATGTCAATAGGTGTCTGTAGATTCATCATTTTCTTCGCTTGTTTATAGTTGCTATATAGAAAATATACTAAAAGAATAATGAAAACAAAGCCTACCAATCTGTTGATTTCGCCAAAGTATAGGCTGGCAATCAAACATAAGAAGATTACGAAAACGAGAAAGCTTCCATTTCTTTTATATGCTCTTCTGTCTTCAATGATAGGTTTGGCAAAGATCAATATTATGCCCATAATAATGCCTGTATTTAATGTAATTGAACCAAAAGCATTCCCAAAAGCAACGTCTGTTTCACCCTTCAGTGCAGCAGTTAACGATACAAAAGTTTCCGGCATAGTAGTACAAATGCTGACAATCGTCGCGCCAATGATTATGTAAGGGATTTTAAATACTGTTGCAATCCAAATGACTGAGTCTATAAACCAATCGCTTCCTTTGATTATTAATACTAGTCCCACTAAAAATAGTAAAAAATATATCCATTGTCCCATAGTATTCTCCTCGTATTACAATCTTCAATAAATAAAAACGAGTCTTCGCGTTTCAAATGGGCCCCCCACCCCAGAAGCCACTCCTTGAAAACGAAAATCTCGTCCAACCGATACATAATATTTAATGACTTTATAATAACACAAGTACTGTTAATCATCAATCATGAAAAGGCATTTTGAGATGTCAATGGTTATGTCAACATCCAATAACTATGAATACAATATATCTTAAAAAACAATTGAATATTCCTTCATATATATATATTATATCAAAAGCAATCATATTTTTATAACGGAGGTAAATTCTATGCAAGGATTAATAGATAGCTTAAGTATTGGCCTATCTGAATTTTCTTACCTGAATCTGGTTATGTTTGCAATCGCCGGTATACTGATATACCTGGCAATTGCGAAGGATTACGAACCGATGCTACTGTTGCCCATCGGTTTTGGCGCAATTTTAGCAAACATTCCTTTATCATCTGCTATTACCGAAGAGGGTTTCCTAACCGTACTTTACAATTCCGGTATCAGCAATGAGTTATTCCCAGTCTTAATTTTTATCGCTGTGGGTGCAATGATAGACTTTAAACCGCTTCTCCAAAATCCGTTCATGTTGTTTTTTGGTGCTGCAGCTCAATTCGGAATCTTTGCAACTATGATGTTCGCAATTTTCTTGGGATTTGATCTGAAAGAAGCCGCTTCCATCGGTATCATCGGCGCTGCTGATGGGCCCACATCCATCTATGTGGCTGGTATCTTCGCTCCTGAATATCTGGGACCCATTTCGGTTGCTGCCTATTCATATATGGCACTTGTTCCCATCATTCAACCTCCTGTAGTCAAACTTCTTACGACTCGGAATGAGCGTTTGATCCGAATGGATTACAAGCAGGTGGAAGTCCCAAGAATTGTTGAAATCTTATTCCCTATCATGATTACTGTTATCGCCGGTCTGCTGGCACCCATCAGTGTCGCCCTCGTTGGCTCTCTGATGTTTGGTAATCTAATACGTGCATGCGGTGTATTGACAAGATTGTCAAATGCAGCACAAAACGAATTGGCAAACCTGGTAACTCTACTTCTGGGAATCACCATAGGTTCCACCATGACAGCAGATAAATTCTTGAATTTGGACACCTTGATGATTATGGGTATGGGTCTTCTAGCCTTCGTCTTTGATACAGCCGGTGGCGTATTGTTCGCGAAACTGATGAACCTGTTTATGAAGAATAAAATCAATCCAATGGTTGGCGCTGCCGGGATCTCTGCATTCCCAATGTCTGCCCGTGTCATTCAACGTATGGCAAAAGATGAGGATCCCCATAATTTTGTATTAATGCAATCAATTAGTGCCAATGTAGCCGGACAGCTTGGATCCATCGTCGCCGGGGGTATGATATTAGCCCTTGTCCCGATGATACTGCTGTCAATGAACTAAGGAGGTATAACATGTTTAATCCATCTTCAGAATTAGTTGGCGCAGGCCTGCAAGTCATGGTATATGGTTTGGTCGGCGTTTTTACAGTACTAATACTATTTTATCTGGTAACAAAAGTTATGGTTTTGATCTTCACAAAGCTTGACATCAGACGAAAAGCCAGATTGGAAAACAGGTGATAACAAATGAAATATCTTAATATCCTGCTGCTTTTCATACCGGCAACCATAATTGAACGATTTATCTTACATACGAATGAGAGCATCGTATTTGTCACAAGCTGCTTGGCTATTGTTCCACTTGCGATCATTATCGGCGACGCCACAGAGCAGATTGCAATTTATACCAGCCCGAAGGTCGGTGGATTCCTAAATGCAACCATGGGCAATGTACCGGAACTCCTCATCAGTGGTTTTGCCGTGAAGGCCGGATTATATTCCCTCGTATTGGCAAGCTTGGCAGGTTCCATCATTGGAAATATCCTTTTGGTCTTGGGCTTTAGCATCTTCGTTGGTGGATTACGTTTCAAGTTCCAGGAGTTTAATAAGAATATTGTCAGAAGTAATTTTGCTCTGCTCTCCTTTGCTGCCTTTAGCATTATCATTCCCTTTGCATTTTTAAATTTTTCCGGAACGGAAGTCAGCAATCAATCCATACAAAGCTTCAGCCTAATCCTTGCAATTATCATGTTGGGACTATATGTTGTTGGCTTAGTTTTCTCCTTGTTCACACACAAGGATATCTTTCACGATGCAATTGAAGATAAAGAGCCGGAAGAACCAAAGTGGAAATTATCCACCGGTATTATTGTATTGGGTACTGCCACCTTGTTTGTTGCTTTGATGAGTGAAACCCTAGTTGCTACAGTTGAAGTCGCAGCAGAACAATTCCACCTAAGCGAAGCTTTTATCGGTATTATCTTGATTCCTATCTTAGGTAATGTTGCGGAACATGCCTCCGCATTGATGATGTCATATCGCGGAAAATTGGATATTGCTATTGAAATTGCAGCAGGTTCCAGCATGCAGATTGCATTATTTGTCACACCTCTTATGGTTGTTCTAAGCGCAATGTTAGGGAATACGATGCACTATGTATATACACCAAGCGAACTTCTAGGCATAGTCGTTGGAATTATTATGGCTGGTTTTGTCCTCATCGATGGTAAAACCAATTGGCTAGAAGGTTTTCAATTGTTTGTAGCCTATTTAGTTTTAGGTGGTGCATTCTTAATCTTCGGTATATAACTCCTGCTGGTATATATTATTATGTAAATAAAAATAACACCCCTTTCTATTGGGTGTTATTTTATTACTTCAGGTATTTCAAATAATATGCATGGGCTGTGGGGATTGCAAAATTCTTATCTATTTCTTCTTTACCGACCCATGTCATTGAATTTTCTGGGGTCATAGAGTTAATGTCAACATGATAACCAATCATTTTCCACTCAATATGGGTAAAAACATGTTTGGCTTCAGGGAGTGTTGATAACTGGAGTACCTCAAACCCTGCTGATTCAAGCCATTTCATACAGGCTTCTTTTGAAAGATGGCCTTCGATCATAGGCAGTGTCCACATCTTTGCAAGTAGTCCAGTTGATTTTCTCTTTTCAATCCCATATGTCTGGTTGTAGGATAGTATTAGAACCGTCTGTTTTTGAATTTCACGGGGTTTTTTGGCTGTTTTCACCGGAATCTCACTGATTCGGTTTTCAATCGTTGCTACGCATGAATCTACCATGGGGCAACTGTTACATAGTGGTGCTCCATTGGGCAAGCATCTTGTTGCGCCTAGCTCCATCAGCGCTTGATTGAAATCTCCCGGCCGTTGGATTGATATGTGTTCTTCTAAGATTTGCCGAATCCTAATCTGCGTTTTACTATCTGATATGTCCTCTCCAATTCCATACAACCTGGCTATGACACGAAGAACATTACCATCCATCAGGGTTTCAACCTGTTGAAAGGCAATCGACGAAATTGCTCCGGCTGAATAGGGTCCAATGCCGGGGAGTTTTTGAAGTGTTTTTCGATCTGCTGGGATTTGCCCGCCATACTCACTTTGAATCAGGATTGCAGCTTTTTTTAAATTCATAGCACGGGAATAATATCCAAGTCCCTGCCATAACTTGAGAAGTTTGTCTTCTTCAACCTTTGCCAGGGTTACTAAATCCGGTATTTCTGTCATGAATCGTTGAAAGTACGGTATCACTGTCTCAACCCTAGTTTGTTGTAACATCATTTCTGAAATCCAAACACGATATGGGGTTGGCTCACTACGCCAGGGAAGGATTCTGGCATTCGCATCGTACCATTCAAGCAATCGATCAGCAAATTTAATTTGTCCTAACATTGTTTTACGTAAACCTTCCCAAAAAACATTTCTCCAATTTTTATTGTATTTATTTTCTTAAAGCCGCCTTCCTGCATCCATCGGTCCGTCTCTTCTTCGCTGATACGATGATTCTCAGGGGGTCCCATTTCCTTGATTTCTTCATTCCATTCAATCAATGCCAGTTTGCCACCTGGTTTCAGTATATCCAACACTAAATGAACAAATTCCGCTTTCTCTGTTATTTCATGAAACACATTGGCTAGTAAAGCAAAATCTACAGATTCTTTGGGAATTTTGAAATCCAAAGGATCCGAATGAACAAATTCTATATGATTGACTCCCGCTTCGACTGCTCTTTTTGATGCTTCAGCAATCATTTCGGCGGATGGATCAATGGCAATAACCACGTTTGCGGGATTAACAATCAATGCTGCTGGAATCGTAAAATAACCGATACCGCATCCGATATCGGCAAAATTCACTTCCTCGGTCAGTCCCAAAGAAAGCAAAGTCTCTCTCGGAGGTAACGCGTTTCTTCGCCACGGGCTATCTAACTTCTGTATGTTTGATTTATACGATGTCATTTTTTCTCCTCATAATGAATGTCTGATGGTTTCGATGACCTCATCGATGTGTTCTGGCAAAGACTGGCTCGAAACTCCGGTTACCATTAAATTGCAACGATTTAGCGGAATCATAACTTTTTTTGCAGGACTGTTCGAAATTGCTTCCGCCATTCCTGGAGTCAATTCTCCCAACATTGCATTCGCAGAAATGATTCCAACAGTGCCAACAATGATATCCACTTGATTTACATTGACAATAATAGCGTTTTCACCGGAAGCACCATCGTCGGCCCCTGCACGGATCATCAAAGATGTTGCTACAGCATTGGTGCCAAGAGCTATGACCTGCACTTGATTCCCAAACCTGCCTTTGATTTTTTCCACAAGGCTTTTCCCAATACCGCCGCCCTGCCCATCAATAACTGCAACTCTCATAATCTCCCTCCTCATTGGTGCCTGCGCACTAACCCTAATATCTGTTAATTTATTGATGAATGATGATTATATTGTAACAAAAAAACCAATCGTTTGATTGGTTTTTAGTAGTTTCGCTACTATTTTTTTTCAGCGTTGCAATTTGGGCAATTTGCCAATGATAGGGGTAGCTCCAGTCCCCACTGTTCCATCTGGTTTGCATTAGAAAAAATATCTTTCGGATTGCCATCAGCAACCAAAGTTCCGTCTTTTAAAACAAGAACGCGTTCGCAAGTATCCATAATCATATCAAGGTCATGACTGGTAATAATCTTTGTGTGCTTGAAGCACTTCAGTAGATTCATTAGTCTTCTTCTTGCTTGCGGATCCAGTCCCGCAGTGGGTTCATCCATCAGGAGGATATCCGGTTCCATAGACAAAATTGTAGCGATGGAAACTGATTTCTTCTCACCTCCGGACAGCTTATACGGCGCTCGCCCTTCCAGATGCTCCAACCCTACCGTTCTTAAGGCATCCGCTACTCTGCTTGACACTTCATCTTCACTTAGCCCTTCGTTTCTGGGTCCAAAAGCAACATCATCATAAACCGTTGTCATAAAAAGCTGATCGTCTGCTTGTTGCATCACAAGTCCAACCCGTTGACGAATCAGTGCAATGGTTTTGTCGGTTACTTGAATGTCCCCAACGACGACCTCCCCTTCTTGTGGAAACAGGATCCCAAGCAAGAGCATCAGAAGTGTTGATTTCCCTGCTCCATTGGCCCCTATGACTCCTACCGATTCGCCGTGATGAAGTAGCATCGTCACCTCACAGATTCCTCGGTTTCCATCAGGATAATGATAGGAAACATTTTTCATTTCTACGCGATGATGACTCATTAACCCAAAACTCCTTTCATGCCATAAGCGATGATATCAGCAAGCGGAAGGATCCTGCAAAGCAGGAAAAACAGACACCAACCCACTAAATAGACCCAATCTATGCGACGCATCGGGGTTGCTTTTCCAATATGGTACTCCCCTCGAAAACCACGCAAGGTCATTGATACATAAATGCGCTGAGCTCTATCATAGGTTCGAAGTAATAGTTGACCTGCAAACGAACCCCAAACGCTCCGGCGGATTCCCCGGTCATTGGGCGCTCGAAGAAAGTAAGCACGTGTCATCCTTGACAATTCTTCAATCAATACAAGTACATATCTATAGGTTAATAGAATTTGAAGAACAAGAATTCGTGGTACCTTGAGCATTCGCATGCCCTCTGCCACCCTATCGATTCCAGTTGTTGCAATGAGTAAGAGCCCCGCAGAGATTGTCAAGCTTCCTTTGATAAAAAGTGAAAAGAATGTAATCCAACCTGCTGAGACAGTCAAGCTACCAATGGCTAAGGTATTCTGGTCAAAAAATGGGCTTAAGATTCCTATTCCAATGACAAAAGGCTCAAGAATCAGCAGTCGTTTCAGCATTATCTTAACCGGAAGTTCAGCCATGGACATTACAATCAATGGGTAGAATACCAGCCCAAGTAGTCCCGAAATACTATATTTCCCGTAAGAAACCAACGTCACCAGGAACACCATGGTGACGATGACTTTTGCAAGTGGGTGAATTCGGTGGATTGTTGTTTCTAATGCGGCCAAATCATCCATTTGTCTTAAATTAAATAGCGCATTGTTAATTGAACTCATTTACGAATGATTCCTCATTTTTCTGAATGAAATGCGTCGAACGATGAAGGCGATTCCTACTGCCAGAAGTAACGTCATCAAGCCTCCTACGATGCCAGACACACTGGTCCCCAATGCACCGTTGCCTTCGCCACTTTTAAACTGGTAATCTGGAAGAAACGCTATTTTTTCTTGGATTCCTGCAAAGAAATCATGGATTGCACCACCCGCTTGCAGTGAGTCTTCTCCTGTAACATTTCCAATTGCCCATTCCAACCCATCAGGATTCGCGGATGCCAACAAGGAAATGATAGCTCCCATGACCACAACACAACCTATCAAAACCAATAAAACCTTTTTCATTGGTACTGATTCTTTCTCTGATTCATTGGCCCGATATACTACCAGTTCAGGTCGTGCATTCCAAACATAACCGATTACAGCGGCAGTAACAAAGCCTTCTACCAATCCAATGGCTAAGTGAATGGGTTGCATAAACATAGCAAATGTTGCAAATGGCAACTCCGTTTTTCCCGATAAAAGTGTTTCAATAACCACCGAAAATGCTCCAAGTTGTAACCCAACCACAGCTGTAATTACTGACGCGATTATGATGCGTTTCGTCGTAACTCCTTTTTTCATGAAGGGTCTGTAAATTAGTGGATAAGCGACAAAACAGGAGAAGAAGCCCATATTAAACACATTGGCCCCGTAGGCCAGAAGTCCCCCATCTCCAAAGAACAAGGCCTGAATGAATAGAACCGACGCCATCGTTATAAACCCGGCAAAAGGCCCTAATAAGATTGCCAACATCAAACCTCCCCCTAAGTGGCCGCTTGAACCGGTTGCAGGGATGGAGAAGTTGATCATCTGGGCAGCAAATACAAATGCGCCCATAACCCCCATCAGTGGGATTTTTGAGTCTCCTTGTTGTGGCTCCGATTGTATTTTCTTGATTGAATAGGCTGTTAGTCCAATTGTAACTGCCATCATCGTTCCACCGACTGCCGGTGAAAGTAACGCGTCTGCCATGTGCATCTGAATTTTCCTCCTAAAAAAGAACCCAAAACCCATACCTTCTGATATGTTTCCGGGTTCGTCCCATTTAAAATGATAAAATAATATCGTGTGTTTTCAACCTTCTTGGCTGATGCTTCGTATTTGAATATAACATGCTATGATGATAACCGTCAACTCATTTTCGTTCCAAATCCTTCAGCCATTCTCCGTAACCTTGCTCCTCCATCTCTTCTTTAGGCACAAAGCGCAAAGAAGCTCCGTTGATGCAATATCGAAGACCACCCATTTCTTTTGGTCCATCAGTGAACACATGCCCTAAATGAGCATCAGCAAACCTGCTTCTAACTTCAATACGTCTCCGTAAAAGGGAGTTATCCTCCTTTTCAACGATTAAATCATCTTTCAGAGGCTTTGAAAAGCTTGGCCAACCACAGCCGGAGTCAAACTTATCTGTCGATACAAACAGTGGTTCTCCCGATGTAATGTCTACATAAATACCTTCTTGAAACAAATCATGATATTCGTTGCTGAAAGGCGGTTCAGTATCGCTGTTCTGCGTTACCTCAAACTGTTCCGGCGTGAGGATTTTTTTAAGCTCCTCTTTGGATTTCTTCTCTATCGGTGGTTTTTTAGCAATTGGTGGGTTTTGCTCCATGGTGATGTCCTCCATTGTTTACTTTTCTACTGCCTTTTCGGCTTTCGAGAATTTTTCTTTTCCGATGTGGCAATATCCACCCGGATTATGATCCAGATATTTTTGATGATAGTCTTCTGCAGCAGTAAAATGTACAAGGGGCGTAATCTCGATTGCAATAGGCCTATCAAATCTATCTTGTAGAGCTTGAATGGATGTTCTGATTACTGTTTCATCCTCAGGGATAACAAAATAGATCCCTGTTCGATACTGGCTTCCCACATCATTCCCTTGCCTGTTTATTGCTACAGGGTCGATAACATCAAAAAATTGAGATAGCAGAAAGGATAAGCTGATTTGCGTTGGATCATAAATAACCTTCACAGTTTCTGCATGCCCGGTATTTCTATAACATACATCCTCATAGCTAGGTGACTGTGTCCTTCCATTAGCATATCCAACTTCAGTAGATACCACACCGGGAATCAAAGACAAATACTTCTCTAATCCCCAAAAACAGCCGCCGGCCAAATAGATTTCTTTCTGAGTTTTCATAACCGTTCCACCTTCCTACAATGCTATAATACAGCATAAATAGTATAGTTTTATAGTATAGAAACATGAATTATTTGTCAACATTTTAGCATCCCCCCCTATTTAGGTTGTGGATGCCTGCCGCCCATTGAAGTTGATCTTCCTCGGAGGTGTATTAACGTGCTTAAGGGTTCCATATCTCGGTAGGATTTGTTTAATTCATTTCTCTTTCCAATAGTTCTTCAATGGTTTGCCGACGCACCACCAACCGGTCTACCCCATCGCGAATAAACACCACGGGAAGCAAAGGTGTTTTGTTATAATTGCTTGCCATAGGAAAACAATAAGCGCCGGTTGAATAAATTGTCAGCAGGTCGCCACGTCTCGGAGACCTTAGTGACACATCCCGAACCAGGATGTCACCGGATTCACAACACTTGCCACAGACTGTAACAATTTCCTCCTGAGTTGAAATGGAATTGATATGACATTCATACCGAGAATCATATAATGCGGTACGGATATTGTCCGTCATTCCACCGTCTACTGAAACATATTTGCGCACACCGGAAATGTCTTTGATGGCACCAACCCGGTACAAGGTTGCCCCGGCATTGGCAACAATACTTCTTCCTGGCTCGATGGCTACTGTTGGCCTATCACAGCCGTTTTTAACCGACCAAGCCTCAATCAAGTCCATGATTGGGTCCAGAAAGAACGAATATGGCTTTGCCTGATCTTCATCGGTATAACGGATACCGAATCCGCCACCAATATTGATTTCCTGCGTCGTAAAGCCGAATCGATTTTTAAAATCCGACAGAATTTGAAGAACAACTTCCACTGCCTGAAGATAAGTAGCATTTTCATGCAATTGTGATCCTATATGCATATGAAATCCCAGAAGATCAACATATTTTGATGCCCGAACTCTCAAAAAAACCTGTTCCAGCATTCCTCCATGAAGTGGAATGCCAAATTTCGAATCAACATTTCCTGTGGAAATGAATTGATGGGTATGGGAATCAACTCCTGGGGATATTCGGATTAACGCTTTGATCTTTTTGCCCGATGCGCTACAAGCTTCTTCTATCAATTCAATTTCATCCGCACCATCAATGATAATACGTCCAACCCCACTTTTTACCGCCATATTGATCTCTTCGGCGGACTTGTTGTTTCCATTGAATTCAATACGCTCTACCGGAAAGCCGGCTTTCAGCGCCGTATAAAGTTCTCCTCCGGAGACGACATCTAGGCATAAACCTTCCTCTTCTAGCACTTTACATAGTGCAATGGGCAGAAATGCCTTTCCGGCGTAAGCTGCCCTTACATTGTTATACTTATTCAGAAACTGCTCCCTAAGCTCACCAATCTTGTTTCGGATTGAATCTTCACTGAATATCATCACAGGGGTTCCATATTTTTGTGCCAGTGATTCAGTGCTGATATCGTCAACGAACAGTTCATGATCCTTTATCTGATACATTTTGTTCCTCTTTCCTTTTTTTCGTCACTGTAATTCCTCAATTTGATAATCCTTGAATCAAATCCTTCATGTCATATTTTCCCGGTGGCTTGCCCACAATGAAAATCGCAGCCTTTAGTGCGCCTTCTGCAAATATATCACGGGACATGGCGGTGTGCTTCAGTTCGATGACTTCATCCGGACCGGCGAAAATAACCGTGTGTTCACCGGGTATTGTACCCGCTCGAAGGGATGTGATTCCAACTTCCTTTCCAGCTGAACTACATGCTTTCGCCACTGCTGCAAGTTGTAAAGCGGTGCCACTGGGGGCGTCCTTTTTCTCTCGGTGATGCTTGTCAATGATTTCTAAATCAAAAGTTTGTTCAAGAACCGGAAGAATCAATTCAATGCACGCAGCCAGCAAATTGATTCCGATTGAAAAATTTGGTGCTTGAAAAATCGGGATTTGCTGTGAGGCTTCTTGGATTTGATTCTGCTCTGCTTGGGTCAATCCTGTGGATGCCAGTACCAAAGGCAGCTGCCGCGCTTTTGCAAAATCCAATAAATCCGGGATGGCATCGTGACTGGAAAAATCAATAATCACATCTCCGGTATTTGGTCCGTCCGCGATAGTAGAATATACTGGAAAGGAATGGATTGTTGAAAGATTTCTGTCTACGCCATAGGTAATATTCAGCTCCGGAAAATGTTCCACAGACGTGGCCACTGTTCTTCCCATTTTACCATGACATCCATGTAAAATTATATCAATCATGTTCTTCTCCTATATCAATCCTGCCAATTTCAGTTCATTTTGGATACGACCAGCCACTTCCGGACTGGGCGGACAAAGGGGTAGTCGGTAGTTTGGTTCTATCATTCCCATCATCGCCAATGCAGCTTTCACAGGAATTGGATTCACATCGGCAAAAAGACTATCAATCAAAGATTTCATACCAAGCTGCAATGTTCTGGATCGTTCCAAATCATGATTCAGGAAGCTCGATGATAGTTCTACTGATTCACGTGGCATGATGTTCGCGATGACAGAAATGAATCCGATTCCACCAAGGGACATCAATGGCACAACCATATCATCATTTCCAGAATAGACCGCAAAATCTTCTGGCACGAGCCTGCAAATTTCTGCAACTTGTGCAATGTTCCCACTTGCCTCTTTAATGCCGACAATATTGGGGTGTGTTGCCAACCTGGCTACCGTTTGTGGATCGATATTGACACCTGTTCGACCAGGTACCGAATAAAGTAGACATGGAATATCTACCGCATCAGCGGTTGCCGTATAATGCTCAATTAAACCCTGTTGCGAACACTTATTGTAGTAGGGCGTTACGAGCAACAATCCATCTACGCCGGTTTTTTCAATTCGCTTTGCCAGATTAATTCCATGTCTGGTATCGTTACTTCCGGCACCTCCAATCACCGGAACCCTTCCTCCTACAACATCCACGCAGAAACGTATTGTTTCCACATGCTCATCATCGTCCAGACAAGAAGCCTCCCCTGTGGTTCCGCATGCAATGATGGCATCAATACCTTCTTCAATCTGCCAATCGATGAGCGCTCGGAACCGATCCTCATCCAGACTTTCGTCTTCCCGAAATGGTGTCACTATCGCCACCCCGCATCCTCTGAAAATTTCCATTTTTTTCTCCTCTCGCTGTGCTTCGCAATAAAAAAAGTTGCATCCTATCGATGCAACAAAAAAACACGGTTATGCCAAACACAGTTTGAGTTGTCATCAATAGCGCCTCTGCCAATTATATGGCAGGAGTCCAAAACATCTTATGTCCTGGCCCAGCAGCTCGTCGTGCCCGACGAAGCCCTTCGGCGATTTCCCCTTTCCACTCGTTCATTGGCTGCCGCCTTCCGAATGTACTGTTGTCCATCGCGCCTCTATCAACTTTGTTTTCGATTCTACCCGAATGTTTGTGTGCTGTCAACAACTAATTTGAATAAATATCAATAATTTTGTATTTGTACAACAATTTTCTGTTTTTGCGTCTTGCTAACACCTTTGGGGTGCCGATATATCAATCTTCAGATTCATTTCAGAGAAATCGAATAACCTTAGGCCATCAGGAAAACAGGAGGAATCATTATGTCTGACTACCAAGCGAATTTTAAAAGAATCGAAATCAAATACCTACTAACACCCACCCAGGAACTATCCCTTATGAACCTTATCGATTTCCGTCTTTGCAAAGATGCATTTTGCAAATCCACCATATCCAATCTATATTTTGATACAGAAGATTATCAATTAATCCGGGCTTCCATTGAGAAACCACTTTATAAAGAGAAGCTTCGGCTAAGAAGTTATGAAACACCAATCAACAGCAGCGAAGTATTTGTCGAGCTCAAGAAAAAAGTGGATGGAGTTGTTTATAAACGAAGGCTGTCACTCCCGTATAAGAAAGCCATATCCTACTTGTCAGGTCAACAAGTGTCCATTGGGCAATCCCAAATACGCAAAGAAATTGATTGGTTTATGAAACGTTATTCTCTTTCGCCTAAGGCATTCATTTCCTATGATCGGCTTGCCTTGAAGGGACTAAATGATCCTAGTCTGCGGATTACCTTTGACCGTAATATTCTGTTTCGCTCAAACCAATTGGATTTAGCAACTGGGAATCATGGATGTTCTGTTTTGGAACCGGATAAAACACTCATGGAAATCAAAATGAACTCACCAATGCCACTTTGGTTATCCATGTCACTAAATGAATTAGAGATTTTTCCGGTTTCATACTCGAAATATGGTAATTGTTATAAATCATATATTTTTGGAAATGAAGATTATACGAAAGGAGGTGTTCCTATTGCTTAACAGCGTTCTGGAATCATTTACATCCACCGCATCCCCTGTCTCAGCAGTCTATTTGCTGGCGTGCACCCTTGCGTCTTTGGTCATGGGTTTTGGGGTTGCCCTAACATACATGTACAAAAACAACTATTCCAAGAGTTTTGTGGTTACCCTAGTTTTGCTTCCAGCCATGGTGCAATTGGTCATCATGGTGGTAAATGGCAATCTAGGTGCCGGTGTGGCTGTCATGGGTGCATTTAGTTTGGTCCGCTTTCGCTCAATTCCAGGCAGTGCAAGGGAAATCAGTAGCATCTTCTTTGCTATGGCAGTCGGCTTATCTGCCGGTATGGGCTATCTTATGGTCGCCTTTCTTTTCCTAATAGTGATTGGAGTTGTTACTATGTTGCTTAACACATTCCACTTTGGTGAAAGAAAAACCGTAGAAAAAGAATTGAAAATTACCATTCCTGAAAATCTCAATTACACAGGTCTCTTTGACGACTTATTTGATCAATATACGAAAGGTGCGACTCTGATGCGGGTAAAAACCACTAATATGGGTAGTCTGTACGAGTTACAATACAAGCTTGTATTAAAGGATCAAACCATTGAAAAAGCATTTATCGATGATCTTCGATGTAGAAACGGTAATTTAACTATTGTCTGCGGATGGCCTTCCCAACGCCGGGAAGAGCTTTAGGGATTCAGAACATATCAGTCAGTTTAAAAATAGAAAAGGATAAAATGTAATGAACAGCAATATGAATCAAAATCAAAAACGTAATATACTAAAATCTATCATTCTTGGGTTGATTATCCCTGCACTTCTCGTTATAACTCTTGTTGGATGTTCAACAGCTAAGCAAGACGAGACCGCCGCAACCGCCGCTTCCGGTGTGTCCCCAACTAGTTTACAAGTAGACTATAGCGCTGAAGATATGGATGCAACCTGGGATCCGAACAATGCTACCACCATCACCTTAAACAACAAGACCTCTACCGTTGAAGGCGCCGGTGCCAAGGTTATAACCGGAACCAATGCAATCCAGATAACCAAGGCAGGGACTTATGTTTTGACCGGAGTTTTGACGGAAGGTCAAATCATCGTCGAAGCCGGTGTGGATGATCTTGTTCATATCGTTTTAAATAACGCATCCATAACCTGTTCTGATGGTGCGGCTCTTTCTGTGGTTTCTTGTGACAAAACCATCATCACGCTAGAAAAAGACACAACAAATTCGGTTACAGGCGGCGAAGCAACGACTACGGATACCTCAGTTGATGTTGAAGATGCAGCAATCTATAGCAAGAAAGACTTGACTCTAAACGGCACCGGTACTCTGAACGTCAATGGCACACTTGGCAACGGCATTGAAACCAAAGACGATTTGGTTGTTACCGGCGGCATCATCAATATCAACGCGGCAAACGATGCACTACGTGGGAGAGATTCGATTGCCATCAATGGGGGAACGTTCACACTTAATACAAAAGGTGATGGTCTCCAGTCCAATAACGACGTTGATCTTGAAAAAGGATGGATTTCAATTGACGGAGGGACCTTTCACATCACAGCCGATGATGCCGGGCTAAAAGCAGAAAGTCTGCTTCAGATCACCAACGGAAATTTAACAATCACTAGCGATTTCGACAGCTTACATTCCAACGCGAATATGAACATCACAGGCGGGAGTCTTCAATTAACTGCCGGAGACGATGCAATGCATTCCGACACACTTTTGAATATAACCGGTGGCATAATCAATATAAGCACCTGCTACGAGGGATTGGAATCCACTGAAATCAATATCAGCGGTGGAGAAATCACCCTAATCGCAATGGATGATGGCTTAAATGCTGCGGGAGGAAACGACGGTTCCTCCCAGTCTTCTGGAGCACCGCAGCAAGACAACTTTGCTGCAGATGAAGATTGTATCATAAATATCTCAGGCGGCACCCTATCTATCAATGCCGATGGAGATGGGATTGATTCCAACGGTAGTATCACATTTTCAGGAGGCACGGTTACAGTAAGTGGCCCAACAAGCGATCGAGATGCGCCTATGGATTATAACGGAAGCTGTCAGATAACCGGTGGCACCCAAGCAATCGCCGGGAGCTCCGGCATGGCTCAATCCCCTTCAGATACATCTTCTCAAGATTCAGTAACAGTTTACTTTCAGAGCACAATGTCTGCAGGAACTAGTATTTCCATGCTGGATTCCAATGGCAATAAAGTAATCACCTTTTCACCCACGAAAGCCTTTTCCTCTATCGTACTGAGTAGTCCTAAGTTGGAGGATGGCGAAACATATACGATTTATGCCGGCACTACAAAACTTACGACAGTGACACTTAACAATACAGTCAATGCTATTTCCAGTGATGGTTCCGCTGTCCAAAGTCGCAGAAATCAACCGTGATCCCATCCCAATAAAAAACCCGCTGTAATTGTACAGCGGGTTTTCTTTAATCCGATTCCGATGCAAACCAAATGCTGTTTTTCCCTTTTCTTTTCGCGACGTATAAAGCCTTATCCGCTTTGCTTAACAATTCCAACGTGGTTGCTCCATTTTCCGGGTACATCGAAACGCCCATGCTGAGTCCGATGGAAAAAGAAATCCCGTCAACCACAATCGGTTCTTCATATAGTTTGTATAAACGCATCAAAGCAGCTTCTGCTTCGACTCTGTCTTCTAATCCATTCAGCAGGATGGTGAACTCATCACCGCCATGTCGGGCGATATTGTCCGTTGTCCTGGAAAACATCCTGAGTTTATCAGCGATTGCAACCAACACTTTGTCTCCCACATTATGGCCATATTCATCGTTTACCCATTTGAAATCATCAATGTCAAACATCACCATCGCTATTTTCTCACCACTTCTAGAGGCTCTCGCCAGTTGGACAGCACAGATTTCATCAAATCTCCGACGATTGGGTAGCCCAGTCAGCATATCATGGGAAGCAAGTTCTTCCAGCTGCTTTTTAAGGCGATGGATCTCGCTGATGTCTTTCATTGTTGATATAATATAATCTATCCCGTTCAATATAATTACAGATGCGGAAAAGAGTACTGGAAATGTTTTTCCACTTTTGGATCGAAAGTATATTTCGATGCCATTGATTGATTTCCCCTCTAATAGTTCCCTGTTTAACGCTTCTCTTTGATCGGAATCAATCCAGACCCCAAGTTCCAGCAAGGTCCGTCCAAATAATTCTTCTTGATTGTACTCTAAAAGTTTCATCATCTCATCATTGGCAACAATCACCTTTGAATCTTCCATATCCGTAATGATTGCAGCATAAGGAGCTGAATGGAAAATCGAATTGAACTTTTGCTCCTCCTCCTGTATCTCAAGCATCAAAGACCGAGATACCAATAGCACCATATTCAGAACAAGAAAAAGCATCAGTGGAACTTGAAAAACAAGAAACAGATTGTCCAAAACACTTTGATCAAACAAATCGCTCTGACCCGATGGAAAGCATAGGTGAACCCCAATCCGATACACCTGAAGCAACACAATGGCTGAAACACTGATTAGAATGCCTTTTGATATCTTCCTTTGCTTTTTAGTAGTACGAAATGCCACAGACCACAAGGATTGCCCATATATTAGAATGAATGCGGTGCTGATGACATATATCCGTGCATCTATACTAGGATAGTAGTAGGTGAAGAAAGTTTGTGAAGCAGAAACAAACACTAGAATTCCAACATTTGGTATCCATGAACCTTTTATTCCATAAAACAAACCAACACCCATGTTGAACAAAATAAAAGCAAACACAATCAGTATGTTTGCAAATATGATACTAATATAATCTGGCACATAACTCCGTAATGTCAACAAAACATATCCCACCACAGAAATACCCATCATGGTTGCCCAACAGCTCAACCCTTTGTAGCGGGTTCTGTTATGTAGCCATACACTAAGAAGAATAAAGAAGCAAACCAGTAATACTAATATTTGAACTACCATGACACTTCTCATATCGATCATGTTCAATCCTCCGTAACTGGCAACTTAAGCAGGATAAATTATATATATTTATATATATATTTTACTCTTCTCTTTCTTGAAATACAACTAAATACCTTGCTTTGCGTGAACATTATCTCACTATTCTGAATATATTTACTTCTTTAGCATTCACCGTTTTTCCTTTACCTTGTGAAAATTCTGTGGTAAGTTATAACTGTGATAATTATTTAACAATTACGGAGGACATGATGGAACATGAAAAAGACAAAAACCATTCGCTTTGTTCCCACTGCCAAAGCAGCGCTTATGCCCAACTAGACCTGGTCCTTGAAGAACTCAAGGATACCCCGGGAAATCTGATCATCATTCTACAAAAGGCCCAGGAGATTTTTGGATATCTACCACGCGACGTCATACGACGCATCGCAGCGGCAACCGGGCACACCCAAGCGAAAATCTTCGGTGTGGTGACTTTCTACGCGCAATTCCGCCTGGCACCCATTGGGAAATACCTAATTCTGCTTTGTCAAGGAACCGCCTGCCATGTTAGCGGCTCTTTGGCACTGGAAAAGGCTATTTGCGGTGAATTAGGCATCAAAGACAAAGAAACCACCCCTGACAATTTATTTACCCTAAACAATGTGGCATGCCTGGGATGCTGTAGCTTGGCACCTGTTTTAATGATTAAGACAGACGACAGCGAGGAAACCTATGGCAATCTGACTCCAGACAGCGCAATTGAGCTACTGGACGAAATTAGAAGAAAGGAGGGACTCATATGAAAATCATGGTAGGTCAAGGCAGTTGCGGAATTGCATCCGGTGCAAAGAAAACCGCTGCCCTCTTTTCTGAAAAAATTCAAGCACATCATTTGAATGTTCCGGTCCAGGTTACCGGGTGTCTTGGATTATGCTATTTAGAACCCATCGTTGATATCTATGATGACAAAGGCATACTCACTCGATATACCCAGGTCACCCCTGAGTCAGTCGAACAAATCTTTGAGTCCCACATCATCAATCATACCCCCTTGCAATCTCGAACGATTTCCCCTTCCGGCCAAGCTTTCCTGGAGAAACAGACTCGTATTGCCTTGAAAAATTGCGGGGTCATCAATCCGGAAGAAATCACAGATTACATCCGTTCCGGCGGATATATGGCTTTGATAAAGGCATTAAATGATATGACACCAGAAGAAATTTGCGATGTGATATCGGATTCCGGTCTTCGTGGCCGTGGCGGCGGCGGTTTTCCTACCGGCCGAAAATGGCAGCAAGTAAAATCACAAACAGAACCTATTAAATATGTGGTTTGTAACGCGGACGAAGGAGATCCGGGTGCCTTTATGGATCGTAGCATTATGGAGGGTGACCCCCATAAAATGCTGGAAGGCATGATTATTGCCGGTGTGGCTACAGGTGCACAAGAAGGATATATTTATGTCCGTGCTGAATACCCACTGGCGGTACACCGACTACGGATTGCTCTTCTCCAAGCCCGCGAGAACGGGTTTTTGGGAAAAAACATCCTCGGATCGGGATATGACTTCGACATTCAAATCAATCTGGGTGCAGGTGCATTTGTATGTGGGGAAGGAAGCGCCCTAACAGCCTCTATCGAGGGTCAAAGAGGCATGCCTCGTGTGAAGCCCCCACGAACCGTAGAAAAGGGCTTATTCGAAAAGCCAACGGTTTTGAACAATGTGGAAACCTTTGCCAACGTCCCTGAAATACTGAATCTAGGTGCGGGGAAATTCAAAGAAATCGGCACCCCCAACAATTCCGGAACCAAAGCATTTGCCTTAACCGGAAACATCAATAATACTGGCCTGATTGAGGTTCCCATGGGCACTACCCTGCGCACCATATTATTCGATATCGGTGGAGGTGTCAAAAACGGCAAAGCGTTCAAAGCAGTACAGATTGGTGGCCCATCAGGTGGATGTTTGACGGAAACCCACCTGGATCTGCCTCTAGATTTTGACAGTCTGGAAAGAGTCGGGGCTATGATTGGTTCCGGTGGGCTGGTCGTTATGGATGAAGATACCTGTATGGTTAGTATTGCACGCTTCTTTATGAATTTTACTCAAGAGGAGTCCTGCGGAAAATGTGTTCCCTGTCGGGAAGGTACCCATATCATGTTGGAGCTTCTGGATGATATTGTTAAAGCCCGGGCTACCGAAATGACCATTGAGAGCCTATTGGATCTTGGGGATACCATCGGTGCCACAGCCCTCTGCGGTCTTGGAAAAACTGCCCCGAATCCGGTTATCAGCACAATCACTCAATTCAAAGAAGAATACCTGGCCCATGTTGTGGATGGGGTCTGCCCAACAGGTCAATGCCAGGCATATCGGAAATATATTGTTTCTGAAGAAAAGTGTGTCGGGTGTGGTCTTTGCCGAAAAGTATGCCCAGTTCATGCAATCAACGGAAGCACCAAAAAGACACACACCATCGATACGAAAAAATGTATCCGATGTCATAGTTGTGTCCCTGCATGCAAATTTGATGCTATTCAAGTGATATAAGAAAGGAGACCCGAAAATGATTAATCAAAATTATATGAACATCAACGGTCAGATGGTTTCCTTTTCTGACGAAAAAAACGTCCTGGAAGTCATCCGCAACGCCGGAATAGATATCCCCACCCTTTGCTACTACTCAGACTTGTCTATCTACGGCGCTTGCCGTATGTGCATTGTGGAAGACGAAAAAGGTGGTATTATGACCTCCTGCTCAACACCACCAAAAAACGGAATGCAAGTATTCACCAACACCCCAAAACTAAACAAACACCGAAAACTCATCCTGAAAATGCTGCTTTCTTCCCATTGCCGCGAGTGCACCACCTGTGTTCGCGGAGATAAATGTTCCTTGCAGCGACTTTCCAACCGATTCGGCATTACAGAGGTCAGATTTGATAAAACAGAAAAAGCTTTTAAGGATGAATACAAAATTGATAATTCCAGCAAGTCCATCAAAAAAGACCCTAACAAATGCATCCATTGCGGAGATTGTGTGCGGGTTTGCAGCGAGACTCAAAATGTTGGTGTCATTGATTTTGCCCATCGTGGATGGAATCTAGAAGTCACCACAGCCTTCAATGACCCTCTTGGCGAAACCGAATGTGTCAATTGCGGGCAATGTGTCTCTGTTTGCCCCACTGCGGCGCTCACTGTGAAAGTTGAAACGGACAAGGCATGGGATGCCATATACGATAAAACAAAACGCACCATCGTACAGGTTGCTCCGGCAGTCCGGGTCGCGTTGGGTGAAATGTTTGATATGGAAACAGAAAATGTGATGCCTTTAATCAATGCGGCGCTGCGCAAGCTGGGTTTTGACGAAATATATGATACGTCCTTTAGTGCAGACTTAACTGTAATTGAGGAAAGCGAAGAACTCTTGCGCAAAATAACCAATGGCGAAAAATTGCCCCTCTTCTCTTCCTGTTGCCCAGGTTGGGTAAGCTATGCCGAGAACAGGCATCCGGATTTATTGGGTCAACTCTCTACCTGTAAATCCCCAATGGAAATGTTTTCTGCAGTGGTGAAAGAAGATGCACTGATTAATCCCGATTTGCAAAAGGACACGAGACAGCCCTATGTGATTGCAGTTATGCCTTGCACAGCCAAGAAATTTGAAGCTTCCCGAGATGAATTTCTTGTGAACGGGGCGTCTCAAACAGATTTGGTCTTGACCACAAAAGAATTAGGTATGATGATACGGCAAGCGGGCATTCATTTCGAAGAACTTCAACCGGAAGCCCACGACTTGCTGTTTGGCATGTATAGTGGTGCAGGTGTAATCTTTGGGGTTACAGGAGGCGTTACCGAGGCAGTCATCAGACGTCTGCTCGAAGATAAATCCCATTTATCCCTGAGCAATTTACAATTTTTGGGCGTCCGAGGGCTTGAAGGTGTCAAGGAACTAACCCTTCCATACGGAGACAAGAACTTAAAAATCGGCATCGTCAGCGGATTGCGAAATGCTGATAACTTGATTCAAAAAATTAAGTCAGGCGCTGTACACTATGACTTTGTGGAAGTGATGGCTTGTCCTGCCGGCTGCATCAACGGCGGTGGTCAACCCAGAACGACTCATAGTGATCGGGAAGAACGAGCCTCTGCGCTGTATGCAGATGATCGGTTGTCAGAAATCCGCCATTCCGAAGCAAATCCACAAGTCAATGTGGCATACCAGCGGATTATCAAAGACAACAATCACCGACTGCTTCACGTCAAATACCACAGCAGGAAGCAACATAGTTAATTACTGTGACCGTCTGCCCACGGTCCAATATGAAAGCCCCATGAGTACCTCATGGGGCTTTGTTTGTGTTTCGTAAGTCTCTATCGCTTGTTAGAGTTTAGGGGCTCTTGAACATCTGCTTGAGATTCTTTTGCTGGTTCCGATAGCATTTTTGTCCTGGAAACCAGTTTTCTGCATGAATTACAAAAATAACCAACAGCGCCACAACCTGATAACATCTCCAGCTCTTCATTGCAAGTCGGACAATAATATTTTTTATTCGCAGGTTCCATAATTCACCTCAATTTCCGGGTTATACCGATTGACTAATGCATTGACACTCACAGTTGCTACTCCTGCCTCTTCCACCCAGGTGGCCAATTCATTAAGGGCGTCTTGCAAATCCGAATGACGGGTTGGATCCACTGATTCAATGACTGCAACCGCATGCTTCGTGTTTTCGGTGAGCATAGTGCGTTGTCCATCCCGCCAATTCCAACAACGGCATACGGCACCCAAGTCATCAAGATAACATAATTCGCCTGGCAATGTCGTATCGGGTTCAGTATCCCCCAACGCCTGAAAATCATCGCCGCCTGCTGTAATGGTCAATCGCAAGTTTCCTTTGACCGAATCCAAATCTTCCATGCCACAGGGCAACCCAAATGTCAAAGAGATGGCGTTGTATAAGTCCACAAGCGGATTGATGGAACCGACTGCGTTCCCTTTTTCGATTCGTCTGAGCAAAGCTTCAATAGAAGATCTTGCACTTTTTTTGGTCTTGAACTTCATGAATGCCTCACGCCAAACCGCAACCACCTTGTTTTGACTCAGCACAGGATCCGATAAATACTTGGGTGCTTCATGATTAGCGGTATCAAGGAGTTTCCTTATTTTATCTATTGCAGGATCATCTTCATGTAGGCTGTTATTAATATTTTCCATGACTAGAATGCCTATTTCACTTTCTGGAAACAAGGCCCAAAATGATGGCTCTGCGATAAATTTTTTCATGTTCCCTCCCAATTAGCTCTTTAATAATACAAGCAATTTTTTTGTTGTATTGGCATTACGAATGGTAATACTACCATAATACGGCGTCTTCACGATTTGGGACCACCTGGTACGTGAGAAAGTGGTAAGCGGTGCGGACCAAAAGATAATCGGTCCAAACCAATCAACTTTTTCGTACTCGGGCTTAATGTCCCCCATTCCTTTGACAATTTCTTCGCTCGTAGCCGGAGGAATCACAAAAATCGCATTATGCTTACTTTTTTGATCCGTATCCCACCAGATTGGCGTATGCGCCATTGCATCCACCAATTGCTCTTCAGAAAGAATCATCAAGCTAATATCCAAGTTTAAGGATTGTTTGATGGCTATCTGGCAACGAGTTGCCAACACTTCACTTTCACGTTGGTCGCATTTAAAAAGGATATTTCCGCTGTTAATATAGGTTCGGACTTGCAGAAATCCCAACTCCTCGAAAAGGTCTTTCAAGGTTTTCATGGCGACCATATTTTTTCCGCCAACATTGATGCCACGCATCAGGCAAATGTATTGAATCATAATGATGATTATACCTCTTCTCAACGGAATTGAAAAGTTTTCACTCACCAAAAAAGACAAAAGCACCGGCGAACCGGAGCCTCTGTCTTATGTGGATTTAGTTGATGTTGTATTGATTGTGAATTAATCTAATTCGTAGGCACATTCCCTATGGATTGCATCGTCCAATCCTCGGAGTTCCTCTTCTTGTGAAACTCTTACTGGTACAAATTTGTCGATGACTTTCAAGAGCAGGTAAGTGACAACAAAGGCATAAACTGCTGTAATCGCAACTGCTAATAGTTGAATGAAGAATTGTTCTGGATTTCCTGCGATTAATCCATCGACACCGTTGACACTTCCAACCGCAAAGACACCCACAAGGATAGAACCTAGTATTCCGCCAACTCCGTGAACACCCCAGACATCCAATGCATCATCCCATTTCATTTTAACCCGCAACTGTACTGCCAAGTAGCAAACGCCACCAGCCAGTAGCCCAACCACTACCGCTGCCCAAGGCTCAATGTATCCTGCAGCCGGCGTAATGGTTGCCAGTCCTGCGACTGCACCGGTTAAAGCTCCAACAAAGCTGGGGCGCTTCTCGTGAATCCATGAGATGAATAGCCAGGTGACCATTGCAATGGATCCGGCAATATCAGTATTGACAAAGGCCGCCGCTGCAACTCCATTGGCTGCAAGCGCACTACCTCCGTTGAAACCAAACCAACCAAACCATAGTAATCCGGTTCCCAAGGCCACATAGGTAATGTTATGGGGGTTATTCTTTTCTGTTTGTGGCAAAATTCGTTTTCCAACGACAAAGACTGATGCAAGCGCTGCCATACCGGCACTGACATGGACTACCATGCCTCCGGCAAAGTCGACGGCACCTAGTTTCTGAAGGAAACCGCCTCCCCATAGCCAATGAGCAAACGGGATATAAATCAGCAGACTCCAGAAGACTAAGAAAATCAAGTAACTCTTAAAGCTGACACGGTCAGCAAATGCGCCGGTTATGAGTGCCGGCGTTATAATTGCGAACATTTGTTGATATGTAAAGAATGTGATGAAGGGAATCGTGGATCCATAAGTCTCGCTGGGATCCGTACCGACGCCATTTAAAAAAGCGTATTCCATGGTACCGATGATGCCGTGAACATCCTGTCCGAATGCAAGGCTAAATCCACCAACAAACCAGATGGCTGTAACAATGCCCATGGATATGAAACTTTGCATCATAATGGTAAGAACATTCTTTTTTCGAACCAAACCACCATAAAAAAATGCAAGTCCAGGGGTCATGAGACAGACCAAAGCTGAACTGACTAGTATAAAAGCGGTATCTCCAGAATTAATCATTTTACTCTCCTCCCAAATGGGTTATTTTGTTTTCATCATACCCACAGGGGGATAAAAAAAGAATACAGTAAAAACTGTATTCCTTTCAGGATTAAACTGTAATTATTCAGCCACACCAATGGTTGGTTTATGGTTGAACCATGTGGTTACGTACCGCATATAACACCAATTCAGTAACGTTTTTAAATTCCATTTTTCTCATGATGTTGGCTCTGTGAGTTTCTACGGTTTTAACGCTAAGATTCAGTTTTTCGGATACATCCTTATTGTTATACCCTTCTGCCAACAGTTGAAGGATTTCCCTTTCCCGAGTAGACATAGATTTAGCCGCATCATGCACCCCGGTCTGAGACTCTTTCATATAGGAGTTCACTACTAGTTCCGTAATCGTGTTAGAAAGGAACATTCCTCCCTCGTGAACTTTGCGAATGCTCTGTATTAATTCTTCCAATGCATTCTCCTTCAATACATATCCTTTTACACCTGCAAACAAAGCCCGGGCTACGAAATCCTCTGATTTGTGCATGGTCAGGATAACAATTTTGACTTGGGGGTTTTCTTGCTGCAACTTGGCCGCCAAATCCAGTCCATTCAGCCCAGGTAAAGAAATGTCCAGAACAGCCACATCCGGCTGCAAACTGCAAATTTTACCAAAGGCCTCCTGCCCGTCAGCCGCTTCTCCAATCACTTCAATGCTTTCATCACGAGAAAGAAGTATGATCAGTGATTCCCGTAATATTTTGTGGTCGTCAGCAATAAATACTTTAATTTTGTTCATAAGGAACCTCCAACGTCATTTTTGTGCCAGAATCAGGATGACTTGTCACACCGATGGTCGCGTTCAGCATTTCTGCACGTTCTTTCATAGCCGTGAGCCCCAGGCCACTATGGGCGTTCGTTGGTTCGAAACCCACACCGTCGTCTGAGATTTCCAGGCGGTAGGTGTGATCATTGTTTTTAACGAATTTAACAACGGCATTCTTGGCCTTGGAGTGTTTCACCATATTGGTCAGATTTTCCTGGACGATTCGGTATATGTTTAGCTCCTCCGTTGGATTCCAATGGGGAAGCGGTTCTTCGATGATGCAAGTAAATACAATTTCACTTACTTTTTCGGTTTTTTTGCAGAGACTTTGGATACTAGCGGCTAATCCGTCATTGACCAGTTCCACTGGCTTAAGATTATGAAGCACATTGCGAATTTCTTCCATGGTATTATCCACCAAAGATATGGAAATATCACGACGAGCATCCATCTGCTCATCACCCATGTTGGTGTTCAATAAGCCCAAATTGATTTTTAATGCAGCCAGAGACTGCCCTGCGCCATCATGCAAATCCCGTGCGATGGTTTCCCTTTCTCTCTCCTGGGTTTCCACAAGCATCTTTGCCTGTCGTCGAAGCGCGGCATTTTGCTGACTGATCTGATCGCTCAAATCCTGAGTCAGGTTTTCGTATTGTGCTTCTTTCATCTGTTGCATCCAAGTGTATACATCTGAGAATTCCACAATATTCAACCCTTTGACCTCTTCTTCCGGTGCGACTCTCAGGCCGATGATTTTATTGATTAAAAAGAACACCAATAAGCTGGTTCCAAAGGCCCACGCAAAATTGACTGTAACGCCCAATGCCTGGATACCAAGTTGGGTCCATCTTGATGAATAATTCAAAAATTCCGGTTCTGCAAAGAGCGGGCAAAGCAATATACCACAAACGCCACCAAACCCGTGAATCGGAACAGCATTCACTGCGTCGTCAATTTTTAACCTCTGAAGCAACATGCTGGCCATAACCACTACAAATCCGGCTATCATTCCCACCAAAAGTGAGGTGATGGGTGTCAACATATCCGAGCCGGCAGTTATGGCAACCAGACCTCCAAGCGCACCATTGAAAATAGCTTCCATATAGCTTTGGTTTTTTGCAATGAGATAAGTGGCTATGACAGCCCCCACCACCCCAGCACAAGCAGCCAGGTTGGTGTTTAAGAGAATTAACCCGATTTGCTCATCAAACCGAAGCATACTGCCTCCGTTGAAGCCAAACCAGCTGAACCAGAGGATAAACGTTCCTAGTGCAGCAAAAGGAATATTGGATCTACCAAGCCGCATGGACTTTTGGTTAGCGTCCCATCTCCCCTTTCGTGCTCCAACAATCAAGATTCCTGCCAATGCGACCCAACCGGCTGTGCCATGAACCACAGACGCACCGGCAAAATCGATAAAGCCTAACTTTCCAAGATAACCCATGGCTCCACCGTCCAACGCACCCCAAACCCAATGGCCATACACAGGATAAATCAACGCCCCAACCAGTATAGTGGCAGGAATCAGCGCAGACAACTTGGTTCGCTCCGACATGCTGCCAGAAAAAATCGTCACAGCTGTTCCTGCAAACATCAATTCGTAGAAAATAAAAATGGCATCGTTTCCATCTCCAAACATAATCCGATAGCCAACCAAATAAAATGCCAGGGTTGCAACAACAAAAGCAATGATGTTCTCCATGGCCACACTAATTGCATTCTTAGGTTGGACAAAACCAACTTCATAGCAAATGAAGCCAGCCTGCATAAAAAATACAAAACAGGCGCAAACAAGAATCCATAATTGGTCTAAATTTGCCATTGCCCCTCTCCGTTCTTGCTTTGTCAAATCTCATTATTTTTTGTCAGAAAAACCTCTTCTGATGTGTTGTGCATCACAAAATGGCATATTGTAAGACTGCCCGCACCGACATAAGGTAATTCGGTTCCGAATTTCATAGGTGAAGCCATCGGCAGACTCAATGGGAATTCCCCCTTTGATATACAAAGGTCCGCTGCAGCGCTTTTCCGGATCCTGGAGGATTTCTATTGCCGGTTCCAGATAAGGCTCAATTACATTTCCCTCTTTGTCCTTAACCACCAGGCGACCTGCCGGGCATTCCACAGCCGCTAGGATCGCTTCTTCTCTCATCTTTGGATCATCGGAGTGTCTTACAAGAGTCCATGCTACCCCTTCTTTTCGATGGCAAAATCGAGCCAAGGCACAACGACCATCATCCAACAAATCCAATGTAGGTCCCTCTGTGATGCTCATCAGTCGATCCTCGAATTTTTTGGTGGAGGCCGTTTCCATTCCGTCAAATTCTATGTGTTCATGGGTTCCATCACAAAAAGGTGGTGTGGTTGTCTTCCCGCAGCGGCAAAGGGTATAGGTGTCACCGTGGGCAAATTCCCGACCGTCTTTATAAACATATCCCTGGCCCTTGGGTTTGATAATCTTCTCGCTCAAGGGAATATTCCCGGTCACGAGATAGGGGCCGTCTTTGATGATTGTGATTTTTCGGTCTGACATGCCAGTGCTGCCTCCTTCTCTTTTCGAAGTATCTATCCTGTTATTGGAAAATGGTTATGCAGAAATCACTGGGGTTAAATCCCGATCAAAAAAATTACTTTTTGTATGAGTGGAAAGCGGAATACCAAAGCATAGGGTTACATTCTTTCCTAAAATCTCCAGGGATAATGCTGCTTTTCCAATGGAAAACATCACCCGATTATCGATTCGATGATCGGCGGCAATGGAAACAGCGGAACCAATCGCGATGCCCAAGTCTGTGCTGTTGAAGGCACATAGAGAACCGGATTTCACAGAATGGATGCAGTCTCCAAACCCACACATTCCGCAGGAGTCCAGCCCCAACGGTGTGTTTTCCACACCAATCAACACAATGCAATGACTGTCATCCACATTATTTGCATCTCGTATACAAAAGTCCAGCCCCGGCAATGCCGCAAGCTTACGCATTTCCTGCGAAACGGCTTTCTTATCGTCGCCATCCAAAACCATGGCGACAATTTTGTCCACCCCACACCCTTTCGGAGCGGTTCTGGCTGCGGTCACCATTTGATGTGCCACACTAAGTGCGGTTGCTTCTTCTGAAGTCGTTGTGTTGTATTTCATATTATCCTCCATATTGTATCATTATAACTTCCACTAGAAAAGACTCCCATTTGATTTGCAGGAGTCTTTTTTGTTTCATAACCTTTTTATGCTTTATTATTCAATTAGGTTAACAACTCGCAAGCCAAAGTCTGCATTTGGATCAATGGTAATTTGTCCAGAACCAATATTTAAATCCTCCAGGAATCTTCCTTCAAACCAGAAGGTGTCTCCATACGAATTTTTGTATACTTTTTCAAGGAAAAATGCTGCGAAACCAATAATTTCAACATCCGTACCCACCGAAGTATTTCTTGGCAACAAGGAGTTGACGACCGGGATCAGCATGACTCTGCCATCCCCTATTTTTGCCTTGGTGTAATCTGTGTTGCTATCTCTAGAAATTCTCAATGCGAATCTGTCGACAGATGGCCGTCCACCACTGGATGGTGCATAATAATCCATGTTATCTTGAACATAGTATATTTTGTGATACCCGTTTTCTAGGTATTCATAATAGTCGTTTGTTGATTGCGCTGCATCAATCTTGACGTTCATATAGTCAAACTGATAAGGATAATTGTTGGTAACCCCAGTTTGCGTCTTTGTGATGTTTGTCGCCTGAACCCACCCAGAAGAATTGGAATACTGTATGTTATACCACGTAGTTGACCCAACCTTTGTTTCCCCCAAGTAGGTGACGGAAGTATTCTTGCCTGAGATTGTTCTTACGACCGTGCTGGTAGTCTTGGTCGTTTGATACATTTTTGTGCTTGAATTCTTCGTCTTATACGAGTACGTGTAAGTTGTATATCCACTATATTTCGTGCTGGTTAGGAAATCATTAGGGTATGTGTATCCATCGGGATACGGACCGGCCCCATACATGCGCATAACATACGTTTCGTCATAGTTGAATGCATATGGTTTGGGGATAACAAAGGGTACAATCCAAGGCACACTGCCTGCGATTCCATATTGTGCAACCGCCTTTGTTGTAATAGTTTTGCTATTTTTACCTAATATTTTGGCAAATGTATAGTTCAATGTTTGTGTGCAGGTAATCAATACCTTGCTAGCATCACCCTGGTAGGGCGTTGTCAGCGTTATCTGAGCCCCATCAACGCCATTTAATTCCGCATATTGTTCAGCGGTTAGCTGTGCAGCGTCGGCATCTGGCAAGTCCTGTGCTGCAGCCAATGCAGCAGAATCTGCAGCATTCTGTAAATGTGACTTCGTCAAAGCCGCAGAACCAGTATCAATAGCTACTGCGACGAAACCCAACAGAACTACCATTGAAACCGCAAAGATTACCATGGCTTGTCCCGATTCGTTTTTTAATTTTTTAAATCCTCTAATCATTTTCCCTACCTCACAAAAAGTGTTCTTGCAATATGCAAATTACTTAAATGTTTACCCCTTAGCTCGTACAAAAATTGGAGCAATTTGCTTGCCCAAATATTCTGTGATTAATGCTACCATAAAGTTGAGTAAAATGCAAGTTTTTACCATAAAGTTGTGAAAAATTCAAATTTTTACCATATGAGAAAGGATACAATGGCATTCGCCGATTCATTCTATTATCTTGCAAAGTACAGAGATAATCTTGCCTTTCCCTAAAACATCAACAATCACATTTTCTTGGCAGTCAATAACATTGAATCCATTTCTATTCAATAATCGTTTCATTGATTCTGGCGTAAAGTAATTTATGTGTTCAGTCATTGGTGCGAAAAACCCTTGTGTTTTCATTCTTACAAAGTGCTTAATCATCGTAGAAATTTTGAAGTATGGGTTGAATATAAACTGAAAATTGCTAAAAGGGGACTTGGAAAAGGGAGAATCAAACGGAACATCAAAATAAAACCAAGTAGCATTGTTCCCCAAAGATTTAATCCGTTGGATCAATCCATCAAGATCACTAATGTGTTCTAGAACCTGATTGCACATAATAAAATCATAGTCCAGCTTTCTCGCTAATTCCAAAGAGCTCAAACCGGTTACTCCCTCAACAGTCTCAACGCCTGATATATCATATACATATTTCTTGGCAATAGACACGCCGGTTGGGTATTTTTGCCCTCTGTCACCACCATAGTCCAATGCTTGGTTTATTTTGGTTGCGATATTTCTTTTAATGATGCTTTCAATAATCCCTCTCCGCAATCTGATCCCCGTTTCGTCCGCTCCTAATGCTACGTTTATTTCAGAGGTATACCAAACATCATGCTTTTGTCGCATTTTCTGGTATTCATCGGATCGATATCCAAAATAAAGCTTTTGTTCCTCCTCCTCATTGAATCGCTTATCATAAAAAGCAAATCCACAATCATTGCAATGATAGAGTTTAACCGGCAAGATTTCATCGATCGGTCGATTATAAATGCGTTCCGACAGGAAGTCAGACATCTTTGTATTATAGCACTCATTGTTTCTGCTGCCACAAGCCAAGCAGTTCATTCATCCTACCTCCAAGATTTCTATACTAGAAGTTTAAACGTTTCTCTTCAATGACCAGCGGCCTGTTCATAATTCTTGAATTGATGCTTAGGATATACTCCCCAAGCAGTCCAATGAAGAATACTTGAATTGACCCAAAAAGAAAGACACCGATTAAAATTGGAGCCATACCGGCCGCGAATGTCTGCCAGAATACTAGCTTCAATATAAGATAAGCAAGTGCAATCATAAATCCGGTTAAGGCAAATACAAAGCCTGTAATTGTGGCAACTCTAAGACCCACTTTGGTGTACGATGTGAAGCTCAGCATTGCAATATCAAATAAACTATACCAGTTATTGCTGGTTTTCCCTGCCCTACGTTTTAATTGCTCATAAGGGATGTCCTTTCGTTTTGGTCCCAGCTCGGCAACGATTCCCCTAAGAAAGGGTGTAGGTTCGTTTAATGTTCTCAACGTATCAATAAAACTTTTGTCATAGAGTCCAAACCCTGTGAAATGTTCAATCATTTCTACGTTAGAAAGTCTTTTGATAATCTTATAATAACAAGTGCGCAAAAATCTAACGATTCTGTTTTCCTTACTGGTTGTTTTAATACCGCATACGATTTTGTATCCAGATTCCCACTCGTGAACAAACGTGGACAACAAATCTATGGGGTCTTGGAAGTCGGCACATATGCTTATGGTGCAATCCCCAGTGGTTTGCATCATGCCATAGAAAGGGGAATTCAACTGGCCAAAATTTCGACTGTTGAAAATCGACTTAATTTTTTTGTTTTCCTGACAAAGCTCAGTGAGTATTGTCTGCGTGGCGTCTTCCGAGCAGTTATCAATAAATAAAATTTCATAATCATACTGTGGAAGGTTCCTCATAAATTCTCGGATAATCGCCTCGCTGAGAGGGCGGACATTTGCAGCCTCATTGTATGTCGGAACTAAAACACTAATTAATTTCATTTTGCTTATCCTCACTTTTATGTATTAATAACCGTAGAATCCTTAGAACCCCTTCATCAAAACCAATGCTTGGAGAAAACCCAACATCAGCATTTAATTCATCAATGCATGCACAAAGATTCATCACTTGTTGTTCTGCATATGGGATTGCACCAAACTCAACATTTATGTTTTCATTGACAATTTTTTGAATAATCTTGATGTATTCTTTTAATGGCTTTGCAATCCCACTCCCCAAGCAATAGGTTTTACCTGCCTTCCCCTTCTCCCCAAGCAGAAACATTGCATTGGCAGCATCATCACTATAGAGATAATCCCAGATTTGGTTACCTTCTGTACATTTTGGAATTTCTCCTTTTATTAGCTTTAAAATGGTTGACATTACCATCGTGTTTTCATCATCATAGGGTCCATACACACTTAGAATTCGAACCCAAATATGTTTGATGCCTAAATTACGGCACAGGTCTCGGCTTTTCTTCCCTGCCTCTAGTTTTGCCCTGCCATAGTCGTTTTCGGGGTGTGTAGGCGTTTCCGGTGTTAGCCTACCTTCACAACGGCCATACTCTGCCTGAGATCCAGCTCCAACAAAGGTATGGCAACCCAATCTATCAGCCAGTTGCACTGCGTCCAATGTGTATTGAACATTGGACGACTGTAATTCTATATCGTTCCGGGATTCTCCTTGGGTACCATCCCAGGCAAGATGGTAAAAAACATCATACTGCTTTTCTTCGAAAAATTGAGTCAACTCACTGATATCACACTCTATAATCCTCACGAAATCCGACACTGGGATTTTGCAGATATGCTCCGAACCTTTTCTGCATAACGCAAGAACCTCCACCTTCAGTTGGATACATTGATTGATTAATGCTAGACCGATTGCTCCTGTTGGACCGGTGATTACAACTCGTTTCATTGTCATAGTAACGCTAATCCCTATTTTCTCTTTTTTGCGATCTTATTCTCTATATTTGTTTGATTCATATTCCTGCCGAGACAGAAACGGAAACATGTCGCTGAGGGGCGGAGAGATGATTTCACCGGTTTCCAATACCTTTGATGATAGCTTGGGCTCAAAATTCTGATTGGAATCCAATACTACTTCACAAAGAACCGGACCATTTCCTGAAATTGCCTTCAAAATATTGTCTTTAATACCCTTCAGCGAATCAATCTTGATATATGGAATCCCATATGCTGTAGCGATCTTATTCAAGTCAGGGAAGCTTAACCCATTCCCATCACTCACCCCCACAAGCGGTGGTTGAAACAAATTTGTCTGTGTTTGTCGAATGGAATGATAACCGTTATTATTTAAAATGAACAATTTAATATTGGTTCTGTTGTAAACAACAGTCTGCAATTCCTGCATGTTCATTTGAAAGCTACCATCGCCATCTATACAGATCACTCGTTCCCCTTCCATTGCAAAACAAGCGCCGATTGCAGCTGGAAAACCATATCCCATTGCGGCACATCCGGAATTAGTAAATAGCCTTTGGTTCTTTTTTAATTTTGCGGTTTGAAAGGAGATGACGCATGCCGACCCATTTCCGGTCACAATATTATCTCCACTTCTAAGTTGCGCAAATAGTTCTTCCACAAAGACATATGGGTTGACGGGAGATTTTATTTTATAGTACTTTTCTAAAACAGCAGGGTACTTCCCGTTTATATTTCTACACCACAACAGCCATTTTTTCTTATGAATGGCCTCCTTTTCGGAAAGTTCATAATCCAATGACTCAATCACATCCTTCACATCTGCATGAATCGGCATATCAGGGTTTAGTGTTGGTTTCTTAAGTTCATTCTCATCAATGTCGACGATAATTTTGTACGCGGCTTTTGCAAAATCTTTATAATTATAACTGATTTGTCGAATGTTCAAGCGACATCCAAGTACAAGCATCAAATCGCTGTTTTCTACGATAAAATTCCCACCCCGGGTTCCGACTGTTCCCGGACGTCCGCAGAATAAAGGATGACTATCCCAAAGGATATCATGGGCATTCCATGCGGTGACAACTGGAATCTGCAGTTTTTCGATTAATTCAAGGAATTTATCATGGGCATTCCCCAACCGTATGCCGCTTCCCGCTAAGATAATCGGCTTTTTCGACTGCTTAATTTTTTCAAGTATAACAGATGACAGCGCTGTATCATAAATTGGATGCTCCGATTTCTCAAGTTCCTTCACATCAAATCCAATCAAATCATCTGTTTCGACTATGGATGCCTGGATGTCTAAGGGGACATCCAACCAAACCGGGCCTCCCCGACCGTTTTGACAATAATACCATGCTTTCTCTAAGTGATATTTGATCTCTTGTTCATCCGTAATCATATGGATGTATTTTGTCATTGTCTTTGCGCTGTCCACAATATTAAACTCTTGGTCGCCAAGTTGACGAATTGGGACATCCGTTGACCAGACCGTTGTCTCACGTTTAACTTGCCCTGAAACGACAAACATCGGAATGGAGTCAAGCCAACCACCAAGAACTCCGGTTAGCGCATTGGTTCCCCCCGGTCCACTAGTTACGCAGACAACCGCTATTTTTCCTGATAATCTTGTATATGCTTCCGCCGCAATCGCACTGGCCTGCTCGTGGTGATTGTAAATACATTGAATGGTTTGATGGTGACCAAATGCATCGTTTAAATGCATCGCACCACCGCCAGTAACCGTGAATACATGATTAACACCTTTTTCGGCTATGAAATTCGCTATGTAATTGGCAACTTTGACTTTCACTACAATCCTTCTTTCTGCGCTAAGTAAGTGGACAAATCATTGATTGGTTTCAATTTCATATTTTGATTTTGTGATAAATCGAATGGGGACGGTTACTTCCAGCCTTGCCAGGCTAGATATTGCATCCTGGTTGATTTCATTCGCCTTCTCTTTGGAAAAGGAATACGCCATGTTCGGATTTATATAGTCCGATTCCCTGGCTGTTGTATGACCATCAAACCCTGCCAGGGCAACCTCTTTGGCTTGACACAGTTCAAGAAATTTGATCAACATAATCATCGGGTTGTCCATAAATATAGCTTTCGGATCCAGCAATTTGCAGTAATCAAGTGTGAAATCAAAATTGCCTTTAGCCTTTGTGACATTGGATGTAGCAATGAGTCTTACGTGCGGGTCAAGTTTACTAATGCGTGAAGATAATTGAACGTATCTTCTGGAATTACTGATGAAAACATATTCGACTTTGTAGCTGGGAAGAAAATTAACTGCAATGACGATTGGTTTTAGATTTCCAATATATTTTTCGACTAGTTCTTTTTCAATTTCTAATGAATGCCCGGGACCTAATAGTAGGATGCTTTTTTCTTTGAAAAGCGCTGTTAACCGCCTCATATCCATTTCATCGGCTGCACCTTCTAGTTGCTGGTATTCCAAATAGAGCTTCTCAATGTAATAATGGTCATAGAGCAATTTTTTTTCTTTTTCGATACTCCTTAATATCTGATTTACCGCCTTGATGGATAGTGTTTTCTTGTCTGTTAAATAAGTTACATAGTTGGGATGACAGTCATTCGAAGCAGCTAAAAAAAACTTGAATGAGTATCCCCACGGGACATTGCGATAGATTTCTAGTATAGAAGTATCAATGGCTTCTAGTATTTGTGCGAGATGGTATGGCTTACTAAAGTGCTCTTTCACATACATCGCCAACAGTTCAATTGGCGCATTTCCAGCACCTTTTCCCATTCCATAAAGAGATCCATCAATGATTAGCATCCTGCTTTGTGGCGGATTTTCGAGTAACTCCACACAATTTGCATATGCCAGCTGAAAATTATTATGGGAATGATATCCAAGCCCAATTGAAGCATTGAGATATTCATTGGCATAATTATAATAATGCATCAAGTTGTTTTTGTGCAGTAATCCATATGTGTCCACAATGGAAAAGGCATATGGTTCCAGCTTATTTACTGCTTCCAGCAACGAAAACATTTCTGCATCAGAGTAACTTGTTATCGAAACTGCTTGAACAAAGACCTTGTATCCCAAGTTTTTGATTTTTCGACAAAAATCAATCGCGTCAGTCATAACATGTTGCTTGAATATGACGCGAATTCCATCCAAAAAACAATCTTCACAAGGGAGAATGTTATCAATTCCGCAATGGCCAAAATCTATCATCCCAACTACAATTGAATCCCCTTTTTCCATTCCTGCATATGTGGCATTTACCGCATTGCAATCCGGCATAATGGTTTTGTCACTATCGTATGTTCTTGTTTCATCAAGGAAGCCAATTTCAATGATTTCAATATTTGCACTGACCAGACGTTCAAAAATATTGGTAATATTATCACTTCCAAAAGCCCAATCATTGATATATCCGCCGTCCCGCAAGGTGCAGTCTAACAATTTAATTTCATTCATATAGTGTTCCTTTCAACATTGCTGGCATCGAAACGACAACAGCATGGTTATTGAAACGCCCAATACTTATTTAGCAAAAAGTTTAAGGGAATGGTGATTGCCAAATTAATCAATGGTGCGATGAATTCAGAAACGTTAAGAAATTCTACAAGCCCTACCAGCAATCCGATACTCAGAAGGGATGTTAGTCCATATGACAAAAAGGTTTTTGTCAGGGCGGCTAAATGATTTCGTTTTTCGGTCTTAAAAACATATTGATTATTCCAGTAATAGGAGTTTAATACGCTCACTATAAAGCCTATAATACTACCGATGAGATATAATTTCACTTGAATAGAGATAAAAATATAATAAATCAACATTGATAGCAATGTATTTGATAAGCCGACTATACCAAATTTAACAAACTGATCTGCAATGGCATGTACCTTCATCCTCTTGTCACCGCTTCCTTTATCACGCTGGCCATATAATCAATCATTGGATCTGTCATACCCGGATTCACGCCCACCCAGAATGAATTGAGCATAACATTATTTGTGTTGGGAAGGTCTCCAACAACTTTATATCCGCAAGCAGTCATTCGCATCTGATCAAAGCAAGGATGGTTAATCATATTTCCAGCAAATAACATTCTAGTTTGAATGTTCTTCCCTTCAATGTATCTGATTACCGCGTTGCGATTTGTTCCGGATTTGCAGGTAATAAGAAATCCAAACCAGCTTGGTTTGGAATCCGGGCATGGTTCCGGCAAAATTATGATGTCCGAAATGTCCGAAAGTTGTTCTTTCAAACGATTAAAATTATAATTCCTCTGTTCGATAAAACCAGGCAGTTTATTTAGTTGGGCACATCCGATGGATGCCTGCATGTCTGTTGCTTTTACGTTGTACCCAAAATGCGAATAAACATACTTATGGTCATATCCTTGAGGCAACGCTCCGAATTGTCCATCATATCGATGACCGCATTGGTTGTCTTGCCCCGGCGAACAACTACAGTCCCGTCCCCAGTCACGCATGGAAATGATGATTTTATGAAGCATTGGATTATTAGTATAAACAGCACCCCCTTCTCCCATAGTCATATGGTGAGGTGGATAGAAACTTGAAGTACCTATATCTCCAATGGTTCCGGTAAATTTTTCTTGGTCATTGATTATATATCTTGAACCCAGAGCGTCACAGTTGTCCTCAATCAGCCACAGGTTGTTTTTTTCACAAAACGCCTTTACCACCCCCACATCAAATGGGTTTCCTAAGGTATGCGCAAGGATAACAGCTTTTGTTTTTGGAGAGTAAGCGAGTTCCAACTGTGATACATTTATATTATATTGTGGAATCGAAATATCCACAAAAACAGGAACCGCACCAAATTGAATCACCGATGTGATAGTCGTCGGGAAACCTGCAGCAACGGTTATCACCTCAT
Organism: Anaerovoracaceae bacterium; assembly: GCA_041859095.1. GTDB lineage: Bacteria > Bacillota > Clostridia > Peptostreptococcales > Anaerovoracaceae > UBA1422. Next base: position 46,261 of record JBHEKY010000015.1, on the reverse strand, counting down.
CTCCCCGTTTGATTGCTCGGTCTTCAAGGAGTGGAGAGGTTAATGCCATAAAGGCTAACAAGTTAGCGGATGAGCCCGAATTGACCAAGGCACAATACTGAATACCCAAATATTCGCTGAACCTTTTTTCGAATTCAGCAGTATACCGTCCGGCTGTTAACCAAAAGTCCAATGAACTATCAACCAAGTTGGTCATCTCATTTTGATTATATACCCGAGCTGCATAAGCGATTCGATCACCAATTGTAAAGTCTGTCGATTTTTGATGATACTTGAGATAGTATTCAGCAGTCATTTCCAGAATTTTTTTGCGTGCCTGCGCTTCAGACATATTTCTAAACATAACATGCAACTCCTACTCTTTAAAAAAATCTTTTATCTGCCCATCCATGGTTTCTAGAACATTGCCGTCAGATGCATATACTTTGAACCACTCTACAGTCTTGGCAATGGCAATTTCGACATCCCACCGTGGGCTCCAACCAAAAGTTTCTTTCATCTTTGTGCAGTTCAGTTTTAAATATGTTGCTTCATGGGACTGAACTTGCTCCTGTTTCGTCTCCCAGCTCTGCCCATCACCCCAATATTTACAAAACAGATTCGCAATCTCTCGCGTAAGTCGACAATCCTTCTCGTCCGGTCCTATATTATAGCAACCTGAATATTCCAAATGATTGTATTGCTTCTGTGCAATCAACAAATATGCGAAGATTGATTCCAGTACGTGCTGGTAAGGACGAATAGAATGCGGATTCCTTACGGAAATGGGTTCCTTCTTTTGGGTGGCTCGTACACAATCCGGTAGAATTCTATCTTTTGCGAAATCTCCACCACCAATAATATTGCCGGCTCGAGCTGTGGATACTGCTATGCCCATGGCATCAAAATACGAGTTTTTATAGCAGTGGGTTACCAACTCAGCGCAAGATTTGCTGTTTGAATAAGGATCATAACCGTTAAGTGCGTCGCCTTCGACAAATCCAATGGAAGCCTCATTATTGCGGTAGACTTTATCCGTGGTGACGTTTACCACAGACAATGTCCCTTGGCTGAGTCTACGAATGGATTCCATAAGGTTCACCGTGCCCATGACGTTGGTTTCATAAGTATACTTTGGCTCTTGATAACTTCGGCGAACAAGCGGTTGGGCTGCTAAGTGGAAAATGATTTCGGGATTAATAGCCTGGACTGTCTCGTTTACTGCTTTTTCATCCCGAATGTCTCCGATATACGAGTCCACTTTTTTTGATAAATCACAAATCGTAAAAAGGTTGGGTCCCTCAACTGGGGCTAACGCGTACCCACTGACATGCGCCCCAAGCCCAAGAAGCGTATGGCTCATCCAAGAGCCGACAAACCCTGTGTGCCCAGTGATGAGGACTTTCTTATCCCGATAAAAGTTCGAATCAAACATTTTATTCCCACACTTTCCATGGAGCTTGACCACTATCCCAAAGTGCTTCAAGTCCGTTTTTGTCTCGCTGCGTATCCATACATTGCCAAAATCCTTCATGCATGAAGGCCATCAACTGTCCTTCATTCGCAAGCATTTCCAATGGTTCCTTTTCAAATACTGTATTATCGCCATGCAAATAGTCCATTATTTCAGGTTGCAGAACCATAAACCCCCCATTAATAAACCCCGCATCACTTTGACTTTTTTCTCTGAACGAATTGATTTGTCCATTGTTCACATCGAGCATACCAAATCTACCTTCTGGTCGAATTGCAGTCATAGTTGCAATTTTACCGTGGGACTGGTGAAAATGCTCCAGGCTGGGAATATTTACATCAGATACTCCATCTCCATAAGTCAACATAAATGGTTCATTATTTAAATAGTTTGCTACTCTTTTAATACGTCCCCCTGTCATCGTGTTTAACCCGGTATCCACCAAGGTTACTTTCCAGGGCTCGCATGTATTATTGTGTACTGTCATGCTGTTGTTCGACAAATCAAAGGTGACGTCAGATGTATGTAGAAAATAGTCGGCAAAAAACTCTTTAATTTGATAAGCCTTATACCCCAAGCATATAATAAATTCGTTATATCCATGGGCCGAATACGTTTTCATGATATGCCAAAGAATCGGACGTCCACCAATTTCAATCATAGGTTTTGGTTTCAAATGACTTTCCTCGGAAATGCGTGTCCCCATACCCCCTGCCAAAATTACAACTTTCATTATTTCTCTCCTTTTGCAAGATAGCGATAAAAAAATGTCTCCGAAGCATTTTTGGTTATAAAATTATCCCGCTCCATCTGCCCATTCTCTAATGTCCCTATGTTGTCCGCATAAATTGAAGTGCAATGACTTTCAGACTGTTTAATCTGAATATAAGATTCCCGATATTCGTTGAGAGGTGTAAATGCACCAATCATTAATAATACAATTAATGGGATTGCTCTTGAGTTTATGCTTAACTTTTTGTTTTTATGCCATTCGGTATTATGTAAAAGGTAGTCCATCACATTAACCATGAGTATAAATAGCATTGGGATGGATACTCTCATGCAAAAGTCTTGTCCACTCCCAAATGTAACGAATGGAATCAGGAATAAGCAAACAGCACTGGGAATGAAATATGGTTTATGAAAACTATGGCGCCATACAAGAATCAACACGAATAGGAATTCAATAAAGACAAAAAACAGATAAGCAAAGATTTCTGTGTGATTCCAGCCCGCACCCTTACCAGAAGCCGTCGCATTGGAGTGATAGTAAAAGAAATAGATAGGGAAAATGATAACAATCGCAACAATGTTCGGGGTCGAAATGATTTGTTTCCCCCATTTCCCCAATTCTTTGGTTTTTGCAGCTTCAACCAGCTTTATGAAAGCTTCAGTTACCATCAATACAAAGATTCCAACAAACGGCAGCGGACCATATGGTAGTAGCAACAACCCTAAAAAAGCAAAATGATTCATTCTAGTTTCATGAAGCAATAATGAAATTACCAACCATGTCGGAATGGCTTGATTCACCACCCAACCTAATTGCGTGGTTGTAGCGCTATATTCAATATATGTCCACCACTCCAACCGTGTACCGATGGAAAAGTTATGATTCCCCAGCTGACTGACAATCGCCGGTATGATATCCATACCACTAAAAACAAACAATATGCTTATAATAAGAATTGCTCTTTTTGTTGAAGTGGCGTTCAAGTGGCTTAAGAGAAGCAATATGACAACAGTTATGATTATCGTACAGTAGGTTGCAACCGCAATATTGGCCACAAGCCATCCAACTTGTGCGCTAAACAAGAATGCGGCAGCTTTACCAAGCATTGCTGGAATCATCCAAAACGCAATATAATAGGTCAATGAAGAATCAAATCCATCAGCGTATCTGACGGGCCATTGATAGTTAATTAGGTCATGAAGGATTGCATTGCGCCAATGCATATCATCCTTCTGCGGAAAAGCACCGCCAACCCCGGATATCAGCACCCACCCTAGAACCAGAAAAATGATTAACAAGATTGTACCTTTGGAAATGCTAAATTCACGTCGATCTTCTTTGAGGTTCCTACTCAATTTTTGGAATGCGTAAAGAAGCAATGCTGTCGAAGGAATGCTAACATACCACTGCAGCCAAGTTAACAAAAAAATAATAATACTAGTTAGTAATAGAAAATAACCTAGTAATCTAATCTGGCTATTTTTAAATGTAATCAATGACACTACCACCCATTCTCAAATCAATGATTCGATTGCTTCGATTGTACCACTTTTGCCAATTGGGGGAAACCATAACATATAATTCTGTTAATTTTTCAGTTTTACAACCACGATTTCCGGTCTATTGTTGATTCTCAACGGGAAAAGACTATTGCCAAGTCCCCGACTCACGAACATGGTGGTATCCCCTTCTACGTAGCATCCATTTGTATATTGAGGGAACCATCCCTGGTCTGGTGCAACAAGCGCTCCCAAAAATGGTATCCGAATCTGTCCGCCGTGTGCATGACCTGCAAAGACCAAATCCATCTTGTTTTCAGCATACAAATCAAATAGCTCGGGTCTATGGGTAAGCAATATCTTAAATCTGTCATCCGCAGACCACTTGGCCAATTGCCGGATCATTTTAGTGACATCATTTCCTTCCGCATAATCTTTAGTCAGAAAATCAGGATCACTCACACCCAATAGTCCTATGCTAGTGTCACCATTTTTGAGTGTAACACTCGTATCATCCATAAAAATGAGACCCGCATCAATCAGCTGGTCTTTTGCAGATTCAAAATCCGCCAACCAGGCTTCATGATTTCCTGAAACATAGTACACTGGTGCAATTTTTACTGCACCCTTAACAAAAGAAATGGCATTGTCCAGATGATACTTTCTACGGTCAATGATATCTCCGGTAACCACAATAATGTCTGGTTCTGAGGATTTTAGTTTGGCAAGTAAATACTTTTGGTTTTTGCCAAACATTTTGTTGTGCAAATCTGAAACTTGCGCAATCGTAAATCCTTCAAAGGTCTCGGGAATTTTTGCATTACAGTACTCTGACTCTGAAATAGAAATGCTGGTGTTCTGCCAGTAAAGATAACCACAAACGACGATAACTGCAATGACTACCACTGCCAATATTTTGTGTTTCTTTTTTTGAACGTTCATTTTACTCATTTTTCTCTGCATCGCTTAAATGAATTATCGGCATATAACTGTCAACCACATCAATGATGCAATTGAGAAAGGCTTCTTCCCCAAATGTGTTTATCTTAAAAAGAACTGCCTGGCTTCCACCCGATGAAATAGCGGTAAGAAACAAATCCTCATGCATGCCTAACAAAGTTATGTTCAAACTAACCCGATTTCCTCCAATCATGCTATACCTTTCGAATACCCGTACAGCGCATCGAACCCCATCTTTTTGGAAATCGCTGCGATTTTCCAGGGTCGCCGAAACACTCCCTTCAAGAATCTCTGTCTCAATGATATTGAGCAGCTCCTCGAAATTTCCTTGTATATTCCGTTCAATTTTTGCCATCATTCCCCTCCATTGGTCATTCAACTCTGTTGATTATTCGGGTTTCATTTTATGAGCTCTTATTTCCCTCAATTTTTTCAACCAAATCATTCAAATACATCCAGCGATTCAATTTCATGTCCAGCTCTTTCTCGATTTCTTCCTTTTTCACAGTAAGAGCGGATAATTTGATGTAATCGCTAACTTCCGCTTGTAACCGCTTTGCAATGTCGGCCAAGAGCTTTTCATCATTTGCGATTTCGGCTTCAATTGTTTTGAATTCATGTTGCTCAGTAAAAGACAATTTTAATTTTGGCAAACTTTTCGTTCTTTCCCGTGGTTCTTTTTTGTTTTCGATCAGCTGCTCACTACCAGAAACCTGGTCGGTTGAAGTACATGTTAGATAATCGGAATAGCCTCCGAGACAGGTCCTGATTGATCCATCCTCCCGAAACGCAAATATGGTGTCGACCACTTTATCGAGAAAATATCTGTCATGGGAAACGGTCACGACCGCCCCGTTGAATCGTTCCAAATAGTCCTCCAGAATTGACAGTGTCTGGATATCTAGGTCATTGGTCGGTTCATCTAAAAGTAGAATATTTGGTGCCCCCATCAAGATACCAAGTAAGTAAAGTCGTCTCCGCTCACCTCCGGAAAGCCTATTGATGGTTGTCCATTGCATCTCAGGACGAAAGAGAAATCGTTCCAACATCTGGGAAGCCGTAATATTTCCCGACGCCGTTACGATTACTTCTGCAATCCCTCGGATATATTCGATAACCCGCAATGACAAATCCAGATCCTCAGAATGTTGCGACAAATATCCCATTTTTACCGTTGGCCCGACGATGATTTCGCCGCTATCCGCTTCCAGCATACCGCTGATAATATTTAGCAATGTTGTCTTTCCACATCCGTTTTTACCGACGACACCAATCCTTGCATTGCGCATAATACTTTGATCAAAATTACGAATGATGGTATTGTCCCCAAATTTTTTTGTTATATTTTTGATTTCTATAGTCTTCTTCCCGAGCCTCGAAGACAAGGAATCCATCTCGATTGTCTCGGATTCTTCACTGCCAAGGCTTTCTTTTAACGCTTCAAATCGCTGGATCCGCCCTTTGCTTTTTGTTGTACGCGCCTTTGCTCCCCGCATGATCCACTCAAGCTCTTTTTTGTAAAGAGTCTGCCGCTTTCTCTCACTGGCGATTTCCATTTCTTCGCGTTGTGCCTTCAATTCAAGATATTTGGAGTAATTGCCAGGGTATCCATAAAGGCTTCCGTTTTCAATCTCCACAATCCGATTTGTAACGCGATCCAAAAAATATCGATCATGTGTTACCATAATGATCGCGCCAGTGTATTTGATGAGATAGCTTTCAAGCCATTCTATCATCGCATTGTCCAGATGATTCGTCGGTTCATCAAGAATCAGTACATCGCAGGGGTGCATCAATGCACTGGCAATTGCAACCCGCTTTTTTTGTCCGCCTGATAAGTTGCCCATTGGAATATCAAATCCAGTAATTCCCAGTTTCGTAAGAATTGTTCTTGCCTCATGGGATTTGCTTTCGGCCAGTTCAACAGGAAAGCCATAAAAAACCTGCTCCAGGATTGCAAGTTCGTCTTGGAAAACCGGGTTTTGGGGTAGGAACTCAATCCTCAAATATGGGGTTTGGGTTATTTTTCCCGAATCCGGTTCTTCTTTTTTTGCAAGAACGTTAAGAAATGTTGATTTTCCTGCCCCATTGATACCAATGACTCCGATTTTATCACCTTCATTTACGTAAAGTGTAATATTTTTAAGCAGCGGTTTCTCTGTATAACTCTTGCTTATATTTTCTGCAGAAAGCAGCATTAATCATTCTCCTTAAGGACTAGTAATGCAACCGTCTCAACGTGCAGTGTCCAGGGGAACATATCCACCGGAGTGACCTCAACAAACTGATATCCCAAGGTTTCCAGTATTTTAATATCACGTGCCAGGGTTGCCGGGTCACAAGATACATACACTATACGGGATGGCGCTACCTGTGCCACTGATTCAAGTAGCTGCTGCGGACAACCTGCTCGTGGCGGATCCAAAATGACTACATCAGCGTTTCTAGCGATTTTCACACTTTCCTCATCCAACTTTTCTTCCAAATCGTCATCCAAAAGTTTGGGCAATATTTCCTCGGCCTTGCCCAATATGAATCTGGCATTGACGATACCATTGATCACCGCATTCCGGTTTGCGTCCAGCACCGCTTCACGAACAGACTCAATTCCCAGTACCAAACCTGCATTGCCAGAGCAATAAAGTCCTATGGCACCGACACCGCAATATAAGTCCAACACATTTTCACTGCCAGTCAGGGCCGCATACTCTAAAACTTTGTCATATAATTTTATGGTCATAACCGGGTTGATTTGATAAAAGCTCAAGGGTGAAATGTCGATGGCTAGGTCTCCAATTCGATCGTGGATGACTTTATGGCCTGCCAGTAGTAAAGTATCCTTCCCATATATCCCCGATGTTTTTTCTTTATTTATATTCATGTAGAGGCTTTCCATGGTGAATCCGGTTTCACTGATGGCGTCATCTAGCATCTCAATCAGTCTTTCGATGTTGGGAATGCCTTTTCCGTTAATGACCAAAATAACCATAACTTCTTTCGTTGTAAAAGCTGTCTTGACAATCAAATGCCTCATCAACCCTTGTTGCCAAGTTTCATCCCATGCAGTGATGTTGTCTTCCTTCATAAATCGTCGCAAGGTTTCTGCAGCAACCATTGATGGTGCTGTTTGCAACTGACAATTTTCGCAGTTGACAACGTCATGACTCCGGACTTTATAAAAACCGACGGCAGGTTCCCCCAGACTCTCTATAATCCCCCCCTTGACTTTTCGGTTTCCACCGGTGCTGACTGGAAGCGTTGCTTTATTTCGATACGCAAAAGGCTCGTTCATGCCCAAAATTGGGCGAACCACGGGGTTTTCAACACCTCCCAAGCGCTTAATCCTTTCGACTACTTGGCTTTGTTTCAGCGCAAGCTGGCTTTCATAAGTCATCCCGGAAAGTGGACAGCCACCACACTCTGCGGCATACTCGCAAAAGTCATCTTCGCGATCGGTGGAGGGGGTCAGTAATTCTATGACAACCCCTTCTGCATAGTTCTTTTTGACCTTGGTCAATTTCACTTTTGCCTTGTCTCCAGGAATGGTATCCGGCACAAAAACAGCAAGTCCTTCGGCCTTTCCGATTCCTTTTCCTTCATAGCTGATATCAATGATATCTATTTCTATTTCTGATCCTAATATTGGTAGCATAGGTGCTATCCTTTCTTTGCCATTTCGGCAATCCGGGCGAATCGATTATTCACGCCGGCTTTTTTGAGTGGGGGGTCTAGCATTCCACCAATTTCAGTCATACTTGCATCCGGATTTTCCAAACGCAATAGTGCAATTTCTCGAAGTTTTTGGGGTAAAGCTTCCATCCCACCAAGGGTAATAATCGCTCGGATATCTGATATTTGTTTTTCAGACGCCATAACGGTTTTGTCAATGTTAGCCTGGTCACAGTTTTGAATGCGGTTCGCCCGGTTTACCAATTCCTTTTTCATTCGGATATCTTCAAAAGTAAAATAGTGCGAATGGGCACCCATAATGGCCAGTAAGTCCAAAATCTGGCTGGCAGCTTTGATGTAGACCACATATTGAGTTTTTCGGACCACCACCTTGGCATGAATGTCAATGAAACTGTTAAGTAAACGCTTCACATCTCCTGCTAAAATTTCTGAGTCGCAAACGATTTCAAACTGGTACCCCTTTTCCGGATTGCTCATTGTTCCGGTTCCAAGAAAAAGCCCACGCAAATAGGCTTTTCTACAACACTTTGTTTTGATGAGGCCTTCATAAATACCATCGCTGATATAATTCATCCCGCCACGCAACATGAGAATGCCGGTTTCACGGAGGATTTGTTCGCTTAGTTCTTCTGGCCCTAGGGTGATTAAATACACTTTTCCTTTGTTGATTGCTTGGCTACGACCAATTTCTACAGTGGGATCAACATCAAAATAGGCTTTGATTAGCGTTTTATAGTGTCTCGCTACTGCATTATGTTCGGTAGTCAGGACAACTTTAAATTTACCGCCGCCCATCAGTTTGATGGTACCACAAACCCGGACAAACCCAGCAATTTCTGCCAGGACACAACAGTTTTTTTCGGGCACGATATGTGCCAACTCGTCTTTGGTATCCTTGGAAAATGTCATATATACTATCCTTGCTTATTGCTCTCTATGCTCGAGGGTAATGATTCGGCCATGATCCCGGAATATTTTTGCGATTTCATTGGCAACGACTACTGAGCGGTGCTGCCCGCCGGTACATCCAAATGCCAGATTTAGATGGTTTTTTCCTTCCCTCTCAAAGGAAGGGATAATATCTTCTACCATCTCAACCACCCGCTTGATGTATGCCAGACTTTCCTCTTGTTTCAAAACGTAAGCCTTAACTTTTTTGCTATTGCCCGTTAACTTTTTAAGACTCTTAATATAAAAAGGATTCGGTAAAAACCGGACATCCATTACCATATCTGCGGTCAAAGGAATCCCATTTTTGAAACCAAAGGAAACTACATTAATCACAAATGTGTTCATCGCTCGTTCAGAGGAAAATACTTCATTTAGTTTATTCCTCAAATCTGCTGACTTCATTCGAGAGGTGTCGATAATATAGTCCGCGGTTTTTTTGATGGCATCCAACATTTGTCTCTCTTTTGCTAGCGTCTCCAAGGTTGTCGCTTTTCCGGTCATAGGATGCACCCGTCTGGTTTCACTGAAACGTTGCACCAAAACATCATCCGTTGTATCTAAAAATAGAATTTTATAGTCAATCTGGCTTTCTTTGAGTTGATCAATGGCGCTTTGCAGATCTCCAAAAAATTCTCCGCCTCGGATATCCACAACAAAAGCTGCTTTTTGAATGTCGCTTTGTTCCGAAAGAACCAAATCGATGAAATTTTTGATTAATGCGGGCGGCATGTTATCAATGCAGTAGTATCCAAAATCTTCCAGAAAATTAACTGCCTGTGTTTTTCCGGCACCGGATAATCCGGTGATAATGATGACCTTCATGGGGTTACCTGCTTTCCTCTTCCGGTATTGCCATTTTCATTCATACCTTATTATAGTTCTTCAATATTGACGATTCTAGCCGGATCAAGTCCCGCTTCCATGGCACGCATAAGCCCCTTTTTATAGCTGCCAATCCGTTCCGGACGATGTGCATCGCTACTAATTACAAATTGTGCATTCGTTTGCGCCGCTATTTTGATTTCCTCTCCGGATAAATGGCTATGGAAGTTGCTGATTTCCATCCAGGTATCAGTTTGTGCACATGCGTGGGCTATCTCTAATATATCAACCGGCGCTTTATCCCCGGGATGGGTCAAAATTTTAAGGTTGTTTTCGTGTAGGGCACGGACAATCATCTCGGTGTTTCGTATCAACGCTTTTTGAGTATTGTCTTTGTCGGCAAAATAGCCACGATTGATAAAATAGTTGGACACGGTATGGGCATGACGGACCGCCAGATGATATCCCCCCAATAAAAAATCAAATTCTTTTGCTTCAACTGGGCTAATGTCCAACGATTGTGATCCACTTCGAATATTTGCTTCCACGCCAAGGAAGAAGTCCAATCCGGGAATAAGGAGTTTAGCGCGGTTAATCTCTTCTCGGATCTTTGGTAAATCCGAAAGCCGAATTCCATAGGTCAAGTGACCCGGACCGTGATCACTTAATGCAATGGCTGACAATCCTTTGGCGGCAGCAGCCCTGGCATTTTCCTCGATGGTACCCTTTCCATGATGCGTCCATGGTGTCAAACCATGAGAATAAAGTGAATGCGTATGATAATCAAAAGTCATTTTGTACTTCATATTTCTTCTCCAACAATTCGCACTTCAGGCTCAATCATCACGCCAAACTGATCCAGAACGGTAGCTTGAACCACATGCATCAATGTAATGATATCCAACGCGGTAGCGCCTCCTATGTTAACAATAAACCCACTGTGCTTTGGTGAAACTTGGGCTCCGCCTATTGTAAGCCCTTTGAGTCCTGCATCCTGTATCAGTTTCCCTGCATAATACCCTTCCGGGCGCTTAAAAAAGCTGCCGGCACTGGGTAGTTCCATGGGTTGTTTTAAGTTTCTGAGGTCATTGAAGTCTTTCATTTTGGCTGAGATGACATCCCTGTCACCTTTGGATAAATTCAACGTGGCTGACAAGACGATTTCTCTGGTAGTCATCAAGCTGCTTAGTCGGTAGCCGTATTCCATCTTCGCATTGCTTACAATTCTATTTTGTATTCCGTCAGAAGAAAGGACACGGACATCCCGGACAACATTCTTCAACTCGCTATCATAAGCGCCCGCATTCATAAACACACCACCGCCAAGGGAGCCAGGAATTCCGGAGGCAAATTCCATTCCGGACAGACTGTTGTCCATTGCGGCCCTTGCCACTGAAGACAAAGAGGCCCCCGCACCTGCAGTAATCGTCGTGTCTTCTACTTGAATTGTGGAGAAAGCATCTTCAAGACGGATGATAACCCCACGATAACCACCATCCCTGATTAGTAAGTTGGTTCCCTTTCCCATCACAATAAAAGACATTTTGCATTGATTCAGCTTCTGTATAATGGTTTTTAATTCATCTTCACAGGATGGAATCACCAACAAATCGGCTGTACCACCTGCTTTGAAAGAGGTGTACTCTCTCATATCTGCATTCGGGATGATTGTCGATTGAAGTTGGATGCTGTTTAATTCGTTAAATATGTTGTTTATTTTTTTCATGTTGTTTCTGCCTTGCTAGATTTGTTTTCATTTATTGTGTATAACGATTGATAATCTAATGGATTTTGAGATAGCCCTTTTTCTTCCAATCTTTTATTGATATAAAAGGAAAAATACGTGTAAATCACCGCGAATACAGGCACACCGACCACCATCCCCAGGAAGCCGAAAACTCCTCCACCCACAATAATCGCGAACAGCACCCAGAAGGTCGGTAACCCAGTTGTTCCTCCAAGAATCCTGGGGCAAAGGAGATAACCATCGAAGGTTTGCAGCACCAGAATGAAAAGAACAAAATAAAAACACAGCTTGGGATCTACCATTAAGAGCAACAGTGCGCTTGGAATGGTCCCAATATAGGGTCCAAAAAAGGGGATAATATCTGTTACTCCAATAATCACACTGATTAGCGCCGCATACGGCCACCCGAAAAGCGACATAAATAAAAATGTAATCAGTCCCACTATAATTGAATCTATGATTTTACCATTGATATAACCACCAAATGTTCGGTTAATCACTAGGGAACCTTTTAGGAACTGGTTTGCTCTTTCCGGTTTCAACATCGCAAAGAACAGTTTTTTGATCTGGATGGCGAATATTTCTTTGCGATTGATGAAAAATGCGCAGACAATCACCCCAATTACGAAGTCAATCATCATGGATACAAATCCAAATACACCAACGGGAATGCCTGATAGCAATGCGGTGTATTCGGGTATCAAGCTGGTTTCAACCCACTGCGTAAACCATACGGTTGCCTTATCAATCCAGACTTCTGCCGGACCGGAAATTTGAGGCATGTTCTTGAACTGATCGGTAATCCAAACAGTTAAATCCTCCATGGAAGCCGGAAGCATGCTGGCGATAGCGATGATACTCTCAATCAAATGTGGAACAATAAACCAGAAAAACCCACCTACAGTGCCTAATAGGACTAGTATAATAACCGCTGTTGCGATGGTTTTCGAAATAATATTCCCAAGTGGTTTGCTTCCAAAGGATGGCCAGCGTGCTTTTATGCATCCCCGAACAATCAGATTATATAGGGGGCACATTAAATATGCCATGACAAGGCCATATATAAACGGACTTAATATATCGCCTATTCTGTCCAGTATGGCTACCAGTCCGTCATAACGATAGATTGCAAAGAAAAACAATATCGCTGCCGCTAAGACTAAAAAAGCGGTTATTCCAGTATTCTTGTACTTGTCCTCAAAATGAAATTTCATGTTTGACTCCTTGATTACAAGAAAATGTTACCCTTTTGTATATTTTACAACAAAAAAAGTGTAAAGTCTTCATATTTTTTGTGATTTTCCCCTTGAAATCCTCGTAGATTTATGTATAATTAGTGATAAATGTTTATAATTATGCATAGGAGAACGTATTATGACACCCAATGAAAAAGTTGTTTTGGCATACTCCGGCGGACTGGACACATCCGTCATCATTCCATGGCTCAAGGAAGTCTATCACTGCGATGTGATTGCGGTATGCTGTAATGTCGGGCAAAAGGAAGATTTTGAAGCAGTTGAAAAAAAAGCTTACGCGACCGGCGCCGTTAAAGCCTACATTGTGGACCTGCAAAATGAATTCATTACTGATTTCATCTGGCCGACATTGAAAGCAGGAGCGATATACGAAGATGAATATATGCTTGGCACTTCCATGTCCAGACCATTAATGGCTAAAAAGTTGGTAGAAATCGCGCAGGAAGAAGGCGCTTATTACATCTGCCATGGTTGCACCGGCAAAGGAAACGACCAGGTCCGTTTTGAAACAACAATCAAAGCCCTAGACCCAGCCATTAAAATTATTGCACCTTGGCGGGATCCAAAGTGGAATTTTTCTTCCAGAGAAGACATGATTGCCTATGCGACAAAGCACAATATCCCCATTGCTCAAACCACAGAACAAATTTATAGCAGAGATGAAAACATCTGGCACATCAGCCATGAAGGCGGCAACCTGGAAAATCCATGGAATCAACATTTGGATGATATCCATGTGCTAAGCATTCCAGCTGAAAAAGCGCCGGACTATCCAACCTATATTGAAGTTGGATTCAAAAAAGGTGTTCCAGCCTCTGTCAACGGAAAGAAAATGGAACCCATCGAACTTCTACGCACACTAAATAAATTGGGGGGCGACAATGGAGTAGGCACCATAGATATCATCGAAAACCGACTGGTTGGAATGAAATCTCGTGGCGTCTATGAGACACCTGGTGGAACTATTTTGTTCAACGCCCACAGAGCGTTGGAAAAATTAATTTTGGATCGTGACACCCTCCACTACAAAAAAATAGTTGCGGAGAAATTTGCACAGCTGGTATACGACGGTTTATGGTATACTCCTTTAAGAACCGCAATTTCGGCTTTTGTTGATGACACCCAGGATCTGGTAACAGGAAAAGTGAAAATGAAGTTGTATAAAGGCATTGCAACCCCGGTGGCCTCCCAGTCTCCCAATTCTTTGTATATGGAAGAGTTCGCCACCTTCAGTAAAGACGAAGTCTACACCCAAAGCGATGCAACCGGATTTATCAACCTATTCTCGCTGCCCCTAAAAATCCGTGCCATTCAAAAGCAAAACAAAGAAGGAGGGTCCACCAAAGATGAAACTTTGGAAAGGAAGGTTTACAAAAGCAGCGACTTCATCCAGTAATGAATTCAATGCTTCCATATCCTTTGACAGCAGACTGTACAAAGAAGATATCCAAGGCAGCATTGCGCATGCCAGGATGCTTGCCAAGCAAAATATAATAACAAATGAGGAGGCGGAAACTTTAGTTTCCGCCTTGAATCAGCTTCTTGGTGATATCGAGTCGGATAAAGTGAAGTTTTCTGTAGAAATGGAAGACATTCACATGAATATCGAAGCCCTATTAACCAGCCGTATCGGCGATCTGGGCAAAAAACTTCACACGGCACGAAGCAGGAACGACCAGGTAGCGCTGGATTTTCGACTCTATGTGAAAAAAGAAATCATGTCCATCGAGGAGCTGCTTGAACAGTTGTGTGGGTTACTAGTGGAAATGGCTACCACCTACAGCGAAACGATTATGCCGGGATATACACATCTGCAACGGGCACAACCTGTTACTTTTGGGTATCATCTTTTGGCCTATTATCAGATGTTTCAGCGTGATAAAACCAGATTTCAAGATTCTATGAAGCGAACTGACTCGATGCCACTTGGTGCAGGGGCATTGGCAGGCACCACCTACAATACTGACAGGGCGTTTTTGGCTTCCCAACTTGGATTTACTCAGGTTGCACCCAATGCAATGGATGCAGTAAGCGACAGAGATTTTGCAATCGAGTTTTTAAGTTGCTCCGCCATGTGTATGATGCACCTCTCTCGCTTCTGTGAGGAACTGATTCTTTGGAGTTCATCAGAATTCAGTTTCATTGAAATTGATGACGCATATTCTACAGGCAGCAGCATCATGCCCCAAAAGAAGAATCCGGATATGGCAGAATTAATTCGTGGCAAAACCGGTCGTGTTTATGGTGACTTGATGACATTACTGACCATCATGAAGGGGCTTCCACTTGCGTATAACAAGGACATGCAAGAAGACAAGCAACCTGTTTTCGATGCTGGCGACACACTAAAACAATCCCTTCAAATTTTTATTGAAATGCTAGCAACTCTTTCTGTTAAAGAAGCGAACATGGCTGCCGCTGCAAAGACCGGCTTTCTCAATGCAACGGACGCTGCGGATTACTTGGTAACGAAGGGACTTCCCTTCCGCGATTGTCATGAAGTCATCGGCAAACTGGTTCTTTATTGCATCAGCAAAAGCAAGGCCATTGAAGATTTAAATCTTTCAGAGCTACAAAGTTTTTCTTCCTTGTTTGAAGATGATGTCTATGACAAACTGACACTAGTCAGCTGTATCAATAACAAACGTTCCTCTGGGTCCACTTCCTTCGAGAGTATCAAAAAACAAATCAACGATATCAAAAAGGATATGGTATAATAGAACAAATTGTGACCCTATGAGGAGGCCTTGATGATTTTAAACCACCCACGGGATAAATGGAGTTTTCGCACCCATCTAACCGGTGCTTTTCTGGGTATTGCAGCCACCGTTTCTTTGGTGTTCAGCCATTTGGATGGTTTTCTGCCATATTTGGTTTTTGGTCTTTCTGCCATAGCTCTTTATAGCTGTAGTGCCATATATCATTATACGCAGGGCCCTCCCGCATTGATTCTGAAACTTCGGAAATTGGATCATACCATGATATTTGTCTTGATTGCAGGCACCTATACCCCAATTATTACCCTGTCATTTTCACCTACCAAAGCAATGATTTATATGATCATTATGTGGGGTATCACCCTCCTGGGGACCGTGATGAAGTTGGTATGGCTTCAAGCACCCAGATGGCTATACACTTTGCTTTATGTGGCCATGGGCTGGGCGGCAGTTGGAGAAATTCCAACTTTCTTTCGAACTTCTCCTTCACTGGCTATATGGATTGTTGCCGGAGGCCTTTCTTACACCTTAGGGGCTGTATTTTATGCTTTAAAAAAACCAAATCCCTCAAAAGAGTTCGGATTTCATGAAATATTTCATGTCTTAATCATTGGGGGAACCGCCTGCCACTATGTGGCGATAGCCAACTATCTGTCTTGAAAGAGTTGAAACGTATTGACAGAACCGGGAGGTAAAACGATGCATCTGATGAATTTGCCGGATTTTATGTATGAATTAAATATCTACTCGATTTGTGTCAGGCTTTTTTTAGCCATTTTGCTGGGTGGAATTATTGGACTGGAGCGGGGTGCTACCAGACATGCTGCAGGCTTTCGCACCCACATCTTAGTCTGTATGGGAGCTGCCTTAGCAATGCTCACGAATCAGTTTATTTATGATACCTTTTCCACCCTGGTGGACCCAGCTCGAATGGGTGCACAAGTCATCACAGGCGTAGGCTTTCTTGGTGTTGGAACCATTCTCGTAACTGGTAGCAAAAAAATCAAAGGGCTGACTACTGCCGCAGGGCTTTGGGCATCCGCTTGTCTTGGCCTAGCCGCTGGCATTGGTTTTTATGACGGAGCAATCTTTGGAGGCATTGCCATTTTCGTAAGCCTGGCACTCCTGCCAAAACTAGAAAGCTACTTTTATCTCCGCTCCGGAGTTATTAGCATCTATGCTGAGGTAACAGATTTTGATTCGTTCAAGAATTTTATGTCATCGTTGGGAACCTTAAGTATCACCGTAATTGAAACAGATCTTGGTCACCCAAATCCCATAACCCCAGGAGGCATTGCCTTCGTTTTATCGTTGAAATTGCCAAGAGGACGGCGGGCTGCTGAGATAATCGAAGTAATAAGTCAACTTGATAATGTAACATATATTGAGGAGCAATAATTTGAAACTACTAGTCATCAGCGATACCCATGGTCATATCGAAAGAGTTATCCGTCTCCTTCCCCTATTCACTGATTTGGATGCCATTGTCCACCTGGGTGATTTTCTGGGAGACGCCGAAAAACTTCAAGGTTACACCAATATCAAAGTGATTGCCGTGGGGGGAAACTGCGATGGTGTGACAGTAAAGTCCGAAGCAATGAAAATCATTGAATCCCCTTTTGGGTCTCTATTAATTACACATGGCCATCTGCATGGAGCAAAAAAAGGAATTGACCGACTGCTATACCAAGCTGCTGAAAGTAAGGCAAAGGCGGTGTTGTTCGGACACACACACACACCTTTCTACGGGGTCTTTGATGGTATTTCCCTAGTGAACCCCGGGAGCCTGTCTTATCCAACTCAACACAATTTAGGAACATATGCTGTTTTGACAATTGATGAGTCTGGCATTAGTTGTGCCCTAGTTACCTACCAGGACCCACCCGTTCCTATGCCACCTCAAACGCCACCGGACAAAGAGCCACCCCGCAACAAACCCCGAGACAAAAAAGAAACCGGTGGATTCCTAAGAGACATATTAAATAACAGCGACCGCTTTTAGCAGCCGCTGTTTTTATTTTGTGTTCTCTGAGAATGATATCTTTAGTGAAAGTTAAATATCTTTTGCAGTCAACACTGTAATGCCTTTCGCCACCAGAATCTTGGCAGCATTCTCCGGATTATCCACCTTGAAAATCAAATCGGCCTGCCCATCCGCGGAACGAACCAAGGAGTAAATATAGTCAACGTTGATTCCTTCTTTTGTGAGAAAGTCCAACACGTGGTGCAAACCACCTGGACCATCTCCAACACTAATCCCAATCACCTTGGTAATACTGGCGGTGAATCCCTTATTTTTCAGTGCTTCCACCGCTGCTTGTGGGTTATCTACGATGCATCTCAAAATGCCAAAATCTGCTGTGTCAGCAATACAGATGGCTTTGAGGTTTATTCTGTGCTCTTCCAGGGTTCCTGAAAAAGCAGATAGTCTTCCTACTTCGTTTTCCAGAAAAACAGAAATTTGATCAATCATGGTTTATACCTCCTTATACACGTATCGAAAGATTTCTTGTATCTTCTACTCTAACTGCTTTGCCTTCACTGCGGGGTAATGTTCCTGCATTGAGGAATTTTAAGTTGCATCCGATGCCAAGTATATTCCGTAGCTCATGATCTACACGGTGCTTCATTTCTTCAACAAATCGGATATTATCAATGGCCAATCCTTCGGCTAATTCAACGTGGACTTCAAAGGTATCGGCATTGTGCTCCCTGCCTACCAGAATTTTGTAGTTCAAGGTCAGTTCCGGGAACATGGCGATGACCGTTTCAATCTGGGACGGGAATACGTTCACGCCTTTTATGATTAACATGTCATCGGATCGGCCCAGCACTCTGCTCATTCGCACTGTAGTTCTGCCACAGGAACACTTCTCTGGCATCAAAATACATATATCACGTGTTCTGTAGCGAATCAATGGAATTCCTTCTTTTCCGATTGTTGTAAACACCAACTCGCCACGCTGGCCATATGGTAACACTTCTTCCGTATTGGGGTCAATAATTTCTGGAATGAAAAAGTCTTCCATCACGTGCAAACCGTTTTGGGCCGCGCAGCCACAGGAAACACCGGGTCCCATAATCTCGGATAACCCATAGATATCAAATGCCTTGATCCCAAGGCCCTTTTCAATCTCATCCCGCATACCATCAGTCCAAGGCTCTGCACCAAAAATACCAGCTTTTAGCGAAAGTTCCGAAGGATCAATCCCAGCATGAGCAATTGCTTCCGCCATGTTTAACGCATAGGATGGAGTGCAACACAAAATGGTACTTTTAAAATCTTTCATTAACAGGATTTGCCTTTGTGTATTTCCACTGCTGATTGGAATGACCGATGCCCCCAAATATTCGGCACCACCATGGAGCCCCAATCCTCCTGTAAACAATCCATATCCATATGCCACCTGGATGACTGAGGTTTTGTCAGCCCCAGCCATGGTTAGACTTCTTGCAATACACTCAGCCCAATTTTCAAGGTCTTTTTTAGTGTAGCCCACAACAGTGGGTCTGCCTGTGGTACCGGAAGAAGCATGAATGCGTACGATTTCACTTAATGGAGAAGAAAACATCCCATACGGGTAATAATCCCGAAGATCGGATTTGTAAGTGAAAGGAAGGCTTCTTAAATCCGCCAAAGACTGGATATCTCCTGGCATAATCCCTTTTTCTTGCATCTTCGTACGATAGGGTTCCACGTTCTGATAAATACGAGAAACTGTACCCTTCAGTTTTTTAAGTTGAACCTGTTCCAGGGTCTCTCTGTCAGCACACTCTGCTGCTTTGTTCCAAATCATTGTTCTTCCTCTCTCCCTAGTAAAAAAGCTTTTTTGTTTATATCAACAAACTTGGGTTTTACGCTGTTTTCAATCTGTGTCAGCCACATTTCCTGTGAAAAGGGTAATGATGTAGACAATGCCCCCATAAGCACCGTATTGACGGCTTTTAAGTTGCCGGCCTCGTTCGCTAGTGAGTCCGCGTCTAGAAGGTGTAGACGTTTGATGTTCCGAGTTAGGTAACCGGGTATATCTTCCGGGTAATCGACAGTGCCCATAATCACAGGCATCGGTTTTAGCTTTCGCTTATTAACAAACATTTCTCCATCTTTTTTAAGGTAGGGTAGCCATCGGTATCCTTCTAATAACTCAAAGGCAACCAATATATCGGCGCAACCTTCTTCTATCAAGGGGGACTTCACTGGTACATCACTGATTCGTACATGTGTGACCACGCTGCCGCCTCTTTGTGCCATGCCATGAACTTCGGCAAGTTTTACATCATAGCCGACTTCCATAGCAAGATTTCCTAACAATACACTAGCCAGCAAAGTTCCTTGCCCACCAACGCCAACAATTAAAATATTTATTTCTTTCATTTCTGCACCTCCTTGATTGCACCAAAGGGGCACACTTTGACACAGAGTCCACATCCGACACAACGTTCGGCAATAATCACAAGGTCATCCCCCTGTCGTTCAATAGCCGGGCAACCGATGCGCATGCAGGTTTTGCATTTTTTGCATTCTGCGGTAATTTCAAAGATTCGGTCGGGCTGTTTCACAATCAAAGCACATGGGCGTTTTGAAATGATGACTGATAAAGTCTCTTTTTCACATTCTTCGGTTATAGCCGCTTCCATTTCTTTTAAATTAAAGGGATCCACTTCACGGATGCTCTGCGCACCACACGCCGCAGCTAAGCCTGGAATATCAATGATGGGTGCAGTATCCCCCCTCGCATCTTTGCCGGTTGATGGGTTATCCTGATGGCCGGTCATTCCGGTGATTCTGTTATCCAGAATCAGAACTGTCCCCGGACATTTATTGTAGCGCATATTAATCAGGCCCGTAATGCCCGAATGGAAAAAAGTGGAATCGCCGATGACGGCAACCACATTCTTACCAAAATCTATGCCTCTGGCTTTTTCAAAGCCATGAGCCATACTAATAGATGCGCCCATGCACAGGCAAGTATCCATAGCCGATGTGGGGGGCAAAGAACCTAGCGTATAGCAACCAATATCTCCCACTACCGTCTTTTTTAGTTTGTTTAACAGATAGAACAAAGCTCGATGAGGACAACCGGCGCACATCAACGGAGGTCTGACCGGTGCGTCTTCCTGGGGCAAATGATCTTCGACTGTCTTTTCAAAGGCTTTTTTGATGCCATTGACCGAGTATTCTCCCTGAATAGAGAACAAGTTCTTTCCATTTGCGGGTATTCCCGCTGCACGGATTTGTTCCTCGATAATTGGTTGTCCTTCTTCAATGACCACCAACTTGTCCACCTTTGAAGAGAATTCACGAATTAACTTCATCGGCAGGGGGAATACAGTACCCAGCTTCAAAACGCTAGCTTCTGGTAGTGCCTCCTGGGTGTACTGATAACAGATCCCTGAAGTAATGACGCCAATGGAAAGATCACGATATGTTGTTTCGTTGACGTAAAATTTATTACTGTCTTCCTCAAATGCCGCAAGTCGTTTTTCTTGGGCGATATGTAGTTTTCTCGCCATAGCAGGCATTGCAACGTATTTAGTGAAGTCTTTCGTATAATCCTTCAGAGGTACCTCAAGTCGGTCAGATAGTTCGACCACACCTCGTGAGTGCGAAATCCTTGTGTTTGAACGAATCAGCACTGGAGTATCATATTTCTCGCTATACTCAAAAGCCAGATTAACGTAGTCCTTACACTCCTGTGCCGATGCCGGTTCTAACATGGGTACGCCGGCACTTCTTGCGTAAAAACGGGAGTCTTGCTCATTCTGACTGGAGTGACACCCATTGTCATCGGCAACGATAAAAACAATACCACCATTCACACCGGTGTATGCCACCGTGAAGAAAGGATCCGCTGCCACATTGAGTCCAACGTGTTTCATAGCGGACAACGCACGGGCACCGGCGATGCCGGCCCCAATGACAACCTCCGCTGCAACCTTCTCATTGGGCGCCCACTCCACATAAATTTCTGGATATCGCACCGCATTTTCGGTGATTTCTGTACTGGGCGTGCCCGGATAAGATGAAATCACACGGGCACCTGCTTCATATGCGCCTCTGGCAAAAGCCTCATTTCCTAACATAATTTGTTTTGTCATTCTTTAATCCTCTTGTCAATTACACGTTTTCCCTTGCCTTCAAACCGTGGCAATGTCCCGGCGGAGACCAATGTCACCTTGGCATCAATGCTAAGTATCGTTCGCAGGTTATGGGCGATTCTCATCCGCAGATCGTCGAGTTTTTTGTAATCATCCAAAAGACCTGCATCATTAAACTCAACTCGGACTTCAATTTTATCCATATATCCTTCGCTGTACACGATAATCTCATAGAAAGGTTCGATTTCTTTGGTAGACATCACTACGGATTCAATCTGTGACGGGAAAACATTAACGCCCCGAATTACCAGCATATCATCCGATCTGCCCTGGACTTTTGCCATCCGGATCGATGTCCTTCCACACTGGCATGGTGTGTCATCCAACCAAGTGATATCCCTTGTCCGATAGCGTAGTACCGGAGAACCCTCTTTGGATAAAGAGGTGAAAATCATTTCCCCTTTCTTTCCAA
The DNA here is from genome assembly GCA_041859095.1 of Anaerovoracaceae bacterium. Lineage (GTDB taxonomy): Bacteria > Bacillota > Clostridia > Peptostreptococcales > Anaerovoracaceae > UBA1422. Next base: position 23,862 of record JBHEKY010000015.1, on the reverse strand, counting down.
TTTCTAATGGTTCCAGCGTATCCGGATCGATGATTTCAGGGAAAAAGTGGTCTTCGGCAATGTGCATTCCATTTTGATAGATGCATTCTCCTGAAACTCCCGGTCCGATGATTTCGGAAAGACCATAATTCTCTGTTGCCAGAATCCCTAATTGCTTCTCGATTTTTGCACGCATGGCCTCAGTATGCCCTTCGCCACCAAACAAGGCCAAACGTAATTTGAGTTTGTTCTTGTTGATGTTCCTTTTTTCCATTTCATCCGCCAAGTATAAACCATAAGATGGGGTTGAAATCAGAACGGTCGTTGCAAAATCCTCCATGAGCATCAGTTGCCGCTCCGTATTGCCACTTGACAGCGGCACGACCATAGCGCCAACCTTCTCCAAGCCATAGTGGAGACCAAACCCGCCGGTGAAAAGACCATAGCCGAATGCAATCTGCGCTACATCCTCTGGCACAACCCCTGCGGCACATATCACTCTGGCTACCACTTCAGACCACATATCAATATCATTCTTTGTGTAACCAACAATTTTGGGCTTTCCGGTGGTTCCGGACGAACCATGGAGTCTGATAATATCTTTTCGATCAACAGCAAGCATGCCAAACGGATAGTTTTCTTTTAAGTCCTCTGCAGTGGTAAAAGGAATGAGTTGGATGTCCCTAAGTGTTTGGATGTGTTCAGGTTTCAGGCCTATGCTGTCGAATTGATTCCGATAAAAAGGTATCTGCTCATAACAGACATTTACAACTTGCTTCAGCCGTTCCAGTTGCAGCGCTTGTATTTCTTGTCGGCTGGCACATTCAATTTTTTGGTTCCAAATTATGTGTTCCATATGATTCCCTCTGTTTCAGTTATATTAGAAGTATTTTATCTGATAAAGCGCTAAATTACAAGAATCACCACAGAAGTTATTTACATTTATCCAAATTCAAGCTATCATGTTTAAATATCAACAAATGATAGGAGAAAAGAATGGGAAATTTTAGAAACACGCTGGCCAGATTCATGATGGGACGATATGGCATGGATCAACTATACATCGGATTATTTGTGCTATATATTTTAATCATATTGGTTAATTCGTTTCTCCGCTGGCCTTTTTTAGCTTATGGTGATAATGTTATTTTGCTGGTTATTTTCTTTCGCTTTTTTTCGCGTAATATTTATAAAAGGCGGAAGGAAAATGAAGCATTCCTAAAATTGTTAGGCCCCTTCCAAGGTTCCTTTGGATATCGTTCGCGTCAGCTCCGTGAATTGCGGACACATGCTTATCATAAGTGCCCAAACTGTAAGGCAACCCTCCGATTTCCAAGAAAAGAAGGAAAATTCCCTGTCACCTGTCCCCAATGTGGCAATAAATTCAATATTCGTAATTGGTTCTAAATCAAAAAAATATCAGGCGGTTTATTGAAAACCGCCTGTTTTTTATGTTCATTGATTCGATAATCTGGCTCAGACTATCGGATAAAGTTTGTTGCGACTTTTGCTTCTCCTTCGGGTTCGTCGACAATGCCCTTGCCGTTTTCAATAAGCTGGAGCATCCATGCCATATTTTTACCTAGGATTCGCATGGTTTGGTTTCCTTCTGCATCGTTCTCGGCATCTCCTGGCATTCGTCCATAAATGACATCCCAATAATTGGAGGATACAATTGGCATTTCTGCATATAGCATATATCGATTCAGTTGGTCGATCGTCGCTGTTGCACCGGCGCGGCGTACGGCAGTGATGGCTCCACCCACCTTATGTCGAAACAATCCTCCATTTGCTGAATGGACATAGAAGGCACGATCCAGAAAGCTTTTCATGGTACCGTTCAAACCAGCAAAGTATGTTGGTGCCGCCAGGATGATTCCGTCGGCCTCTTTCATTTTTGATATGAAGGAATTGGTGATATCGTCATTAAATACGCATTCTTCATTCTTGTTCTTATAGCATTTGCCGCAGGCAATACAGCCACGAACAGGTGCAGTACCAATATTTAATACCTCAACTTCAATCCCTACATCCGTTAGTTCTTTAATAACCACCGAGATTCCATAGGATGTGTTTCCGTTATTCTTTGGGCTTCCGTTTATTGCGACTACTTTCATTTATACACCTCTTCTAATATTGTTCGTACTTATATCTGCTGAGTTCCATTTCGAGCATGGCAATTTTTGTTTCCGCTTCACTGAGCTTTCTCATGGCTGTCAATTTTTCAATCGAAACATCTGATTTTTCGTTAATCAATGCAGTGGTTCTTCGGCACTCGTCTTCCATCCTTGCACTCATTGTACTATTCGCTAAGAGTAGTTTTTCGTTCTGTAGAGACAGATTCTCTATGGTCGTCTTAAAAGTCGCCGAATCGGTCTTTAGAGCCTCAATCTGGGCACTTAAAGACCTAATGGTTTCTTCTCTGATGGTTCTTTCTTTATTCTCGCTTGATACCAAGTCTGTTTGCAATGCAAGTTGTTCCGTCAATTCATTGACCTTCATCATCAAATCAATATCTTGTGTAGACTGCTGAGACATGGCGGTATTGGCATTCGTCTGTTTTGAAAGGAATACTTGCTCTTCTAGCTTTCGTTTTTCTTTTTCGTAGGTGGCCTTTTCATTTTCCCATTGGATTCGCTCATTTTGCAAACGTTGGGATTGATCCTCAAGTAACGCTGTGAGTTCATCGGCTCTCGTTTGATGGTTCGCTGCTTTGACATCATTGGAAATCAACATGGTTTTTCGGGTTTCTGCTTCTTGCTGAGAAAGTTCCAATTTTAGTTTTAAATCTTCATTTTCAGTAGTTAGCGTTTCTAGAAGCGCGATACTTTCTTGGAGGTCACGCTCAATGGAATCTGAAGTTTGACTCTGCCCGCTTAACGATCCTTCCAGATGCTCCGAGATCTCAATCTTCGAATTTTGGAGTTCACTCTGAAGTGCTTTGTTTTGTGCTGATAAGCTCTTCACCGTTTCATCTAATGCCGTAATGTTGGATTTCAAAGATGAGATGACCATATTTAACTGCATCACTTCCTCATCTTGCTCATGGTCTTGGATATTATCTGAACCTCCTACCTGTACCGTCAAATCCAGATATTTGCTATCCAACTCGTTTAACCTTGCAACAAGCTTTTCGTTGTCCTGACGTAGTTTTTCTTTTTCTACATAAAGCAATTGCTGGTTTTCATAAAACGTCTCTGCCATGTTTTGCTGGTTTTTTCTCAAAAAAGCAATATAATTCGATACCGACTGTTTTGTGTATCCTCCCATAGTGCCTTTGAGCACGTTCTTCATATCACTTTCTTCGGTTTTAGAACGAAGAAGCTCAACAAAGTCAAGCTCCTCGGTTTTACCTTTATGTGCTACATCATTTGCCATGACGCATTGCCTCCATCTCTTTTCCCAGATTATACTGCATCTTCAAAATACAGTTGATCCCCTTTCTTGAGTTGAGTCCCTAAGACTCCTTCTTCCAGTTCTAGTATGTGCTCTGTGCCTCGGAAGAATTTTCCAATTCGCCACGGCGAAATGGTTTCTGTCCCTAATATTACCATATCTTCAGACAGATAGACAATATCTATGGTGAATTTCATAAAAAAACAATGCACTGATGAACAATGTGTCAGTAGCAAACCCTCTCCCGGGTTTAAGTGGGTCTTTCCGAGCAATCCCCTGAGTCGCTTGAAATAAGTGTCCGCCACTATGACTTTGTCCGCAATTTCTATGCCGTTTATCAAAACTTTTTTCATCTATCACCAATTACTCTCTAGAGAAACGCATCCGCAATCTGTACCACAGCAGGACCTAACAACACGATAAAAATTACGGGAAAAATGAATGCTACCATCGGCAAGAGTATTTTAACAGAAACCTTCATGGCCTTTTCTTCTACTTTGTTCTTACGTGATTGCCGCATAAACTCAGATTGGGTACGCAGTACGTTCTTAATTGCAATTCCCATTTGAGTGGCCTGGATGATAGCACGGGTGAAAGTCTGTATTTCATCAAACACACAACGTTCAGCTAAAATGGTCAACGCATCGGACCGTGATCTTCCCATCGCCATCTCTCGGTTGGTAATTTCGATTTCGTCAATGAGTGGACCGTCAAAACTTCTTACGACTTCCACCATCGCCTGTTCAAAACCCAGTCCTGCTTCAACACTGACACTAATCATGTCCAGCACTTCAGGCAGTTGTCTTTGCATTGATTGCTGTCTGGCGGAGATTCTTGATGTCAATGAGAATCTTAGTACCGCATAAGCTAGATATCCTCCGATGGCAAGGGCAACAATCGCATATAATATGTTTCTAGACAACAGAAACACCACCAATGCAATCACAATGGCTATCACTATAATCATAATAAGGCGGAACACTTGATACTCATATAATGACAGTTTAATTCCGGCTTGACGGAGCTGTCGCTTCATTTTAGCCGTCCTAGCATCTACAATTTCAGATCGAGACTCCTCCTGCGGGGCTACTTTTCTCAAGGTTCCCAAAGCTTTATTTGTAAGAGGTTTAATAAACCGCTCACTTAATGGTTTATCCATGTCCTCATCCAAAACCAACTTTGTTTTGCCTTGCCCGGCAATCGAATCCACTCTCATCTGAAATGAATCTTTTTCTTTTCCTTGTCTGCTTAGTAATAAGACTACAATAGAGAAGGCAAAGATTCCCACGGCCATGGCTATGGCAACTAATAGATAATACTCCATCTCTATCTCCTTCTAATATTTGACGTCAGAAATCTTCCGAATCAAGAAAAACCCAATAACTTCCATTACGACTGAAATCACAGCAAGCACTACGCCAATAGGCGACTGGAAAAAACCAGAGAAATAAGTCGGGCTAAGTAGCATAATAAACAGGATAATCAATATAGGTAGCAACCCGATTACCATCGCTGAAATCCGTCCTGCGGAGGTATATACTCTGACCTCTTGCTTGATGCGAATCCGATCTCGGATTGTGCCGGCAATGATTTCTAGTATTTCAGATAGATTCCCCCCCACTTGTGTTGAAACAGAAACGGCGCACACCAATAAGTCCAAGTCCGGATTTTTCATCCTTTCTTTGAGATGTTTGAAGGCCTCATCCTGGGAGATACCATAATTGATTTCTCTTAGGGTTTTTGCAAACTCCGTAGAAATGGGAGGTTCCATATCTCGTGCCACACTTTCCATTGCCTGACGAAATGAAAATCCCCCACGAACAGCATTGCCCATTACAACCAGCGATTCACCCAGTTGTTTGGTAAATTTTTCCATATTCTTTTTGCGATTGTGCTGTAACAAAAATGGTGGCAAAATAAAGCCAATAATTGCAACAGCCAGGATGGTCACAATGTGTACTCTTAGCAAGGATAGTATGATGAGAGGAACAAAAATCAGCGCCAGCCAGATTAACAGAAATTCTCTTGGAGTCAATTTGATCCCCGAGGACTGAATGAAATCAGCCATGTCTTTGCTAATAAATCTACTTTCTTGCGCTGCTGCCGCCTTTTTTCTATTTCGTTCCAGGAAGACCTGTTCTTCCACATCACTGACAGCTCTTCCCTTGAAATATTTGTCTACACGACTTTCAACGATTTCTTTTTCAGATTTTGGTGTTACTACCAGAATCGTTAAAAAAACTGTCAATGCCGCAAGAACTGCGATTAAGATTACTTGTATATAATCCATTTTTTACCTCAATTCGTAAACCAATCGTCCCGGATTAGAACGCCAGAAGCCGCCAGTTTATCTAGAAATGAAGGCCGTACACCGGTGGCATAAAAACTTCCAGTCAGTTTGCCGTTGGCATCCAACCCCTCTTGTTTATAAACAAAAATATCCTGCAAGGTGACCGTGTCCCCTTCCATGCCAATAATTTCACTGATGTTTATTACTTTTCTAGAGCCATCCTTCAGTCTGGATTGTTGAACGACAACATCAATGGCAGCAGAAATTTGTTCTCGAATCGCTTTGACAGGCAAATCCATTCCTGCCATCAATACCATGGTTTCCAATCGAGATATCAAATCACGTGGTGAATTCGCATGGGCAGTGGTTAAGGATCCGTCATGACCAGTATTCATGGCCTGAAGCATATCTAATGTTTCGGCAGAACGTACTTCTCCGACTATGATTCGATCAGGTCTCATACGCAAGGAGTTTCGAACCAAGTCACGGATTGTCACTTCACCGGCACCTTCCAAGTTGGGAGGTCGACTTTCCAAAGTAACGACATGCTCCTGCCGTAGTTGAATTTCTGCGGCATCTTCAATGGTGACGATTCGCTCATCATTTGGGATGTATCCCGACAATACATTGAGTAGTGTTGTTTTTCCGCTACCTGTTCCTCCAGATACAATAATGTTCAGTTTTCCCTTCACGCATGCATCCAAGAATGACATCATTTTTGGTGAAACCGAAGTGAAACGAACCAAATCGCTTACTGTGAAAGGACGCTTGGAAAACTTCCGAATAGTCATCGTAGGTCCATTCAGTGCTAAAGGAGGAATGATGGCATTAAAACGGGAACCATCTGAAAGTCGTGCATCCACCATAGGGCTAGATTCATCGATACGTCTACCTACCGTTGATACGATTCGGTTGATGACCTGCAACACATGGGCATCATCCCGGAACTTTGCCTTGGACAACTCAAGCTTGCCTTTGCGTTCCACAAATACCTGATAGGCATTGTTGACCATAATTTCGGTGACTTCATTGTCCTCAAGCAATGGTTCTAAAGGGCCTAACCCTACAACATTATCGTAGATTTCCCGCACTAGCCGATTTCTCTCCGATCTGGGCAAGTTATCTGAATTGCTGTCAATCAAAGACTCCAGGGTGCGTTTTAAATAGTCTGACTGATTAGACATCACATCAGGATTGTCATTGACTTCTTGATTAATGATGTCGATAATCTCTTTATGAACCCTATCCTTCAGGTCTGCATATTGGTCATAAAACCCCATGCCGGCTTTGGAAGTCTCTGGTTTTTCACTTCCACCGCCTTGGGCAATCTTTTGCTTTTCTAACCTCTCCAATAAACTCATGATGTTCTCCTTTACTTCAGTGCAACGAGCAAAATTGAGTGGTTACTTCTTTTTCTTGAATAAGCCAGTTTTTACCTTTGTGGCAACTTCTGTTTTTGATTCCCCGTCGTACAGTAATCCAGCAATATCATCAATGGACTGAGACAGTTTGCTGGAAGGAGAACTAGTTACAAACGGGACTCCACGATTCAATGCTGTAACTGCCACTTTGTAATCACTGGGGATTTTTGCCCAAATAGGTTGCCCCAGAATTTTGCGTACATCTTCCACGGAAATCGAACTCATATCAACTGCTCGGTTGATGATTAGCTTGGTTTTATCCATCATTTGCAAAGAATCTAATAACGCGAGGCTGACTTTTGAGTTTTTCAAAATAGAAATATCTAACCCCGTTACAAATAGAATGGTAGAGGAGCTCTCCAAAGCGGTAATCACCACTTCTGTAAAAAATGGAGGAGTATCAATGATAACATAATCATAATAAGATCGGAGTAAGCTCAGAAGGCTCTGAATTTTCTCGGCGGATATGGTTTCCGCATATTCTGGACTTTTTGGCGAGCAAAGCACATGAATTCCGGTGGAGTGGACGGTCATGAAGCTTCTTACAGAGTCAATATTAGATGCAAAAAACTCTTGTACCAATTCCGCAATGGTGTCCGTCGGCTCAATATCCAGAAAAATATGTACATCTCCGAATTGTAAATCAAGGTCAACCAATACTACTTTCTTGTCCATCTGAGCAAGTCTGGCTGCCAAATTGACAGCGATGGTGGTTTTGCCTAATCCTCCCTTGGGTCCAAAGATGGTCACCACCCTTGACATCCAGGAAAGATTCTTCTTCCCATTGGTTAAAGAGGTGATTTTGGCCATTTCTGTTTGATGAACAGATTTGATATATTGTCCAAACTCTTTGGCGTCAGTTGGGAATTCGATGATATTGTGTGCGCCAATTTTAATCGCCTTTTGCAGGATTTCTATATCCAACTGTTCAGCTAATAGAATTACTTGAATTCTAGGCCTGTCAGAGATGATTCGTTCCGCTAGGCTTAGGATGTCTGTATCCCCAGCGCCTAAAGGCATAATCACCACATCAGGCGAGATGTTTTCAATCTTATCCAACGCGACAGAGCCGGTAGGAGAATCTGCTACCACCGTCAGTTCCTCATCTCGAATATAGTCTTTTATCTTTTCGATAGTACGATCAGACTTGCTAATCAGTATAATCCGAATTTTCATAATGGCTCTCCTCTCCAGTTAGATCATCAACGAAGGTAGTGTCACACTTTTGTAAGCTTTGATTTCTTTATCCATTGGCGAACGCATAATGGCCCTCATCGGTCCGCTGTATGCAGCTAAGCTCACTTCCATTGCTTGGATTGCAGTGACTTCCAATGTGATGGTTGTATACGCCGCAACTTCGCCGTTGGCGACTTTTCCATTCTTGTCCAAAACAGAATCAACAGCTAATACTTTAATATTTTCAGCTACTAATTCGGTATTTGTGACACCTTCAACATCTAGCTCCGCGAGCAAATCGATTCGATCCCCCGGATGAATCATTCCTGCCAACCCGCTCATATTGTCAACCCCAATGGTTATTGCTCGGTTACCGGGTTCTATTGCATATGCAAGAGTATTGGACACAGTTTCACCTGGTACGATTAATTTAGCTGCGACAACCTGTTCACCGACGATAATGTCAGTCAGCGTGGTTTGTCCAACCGCATCAGACATTTTTGTCAATGCACCTGGAAGCACAATCCCTTCGGGGACTTCTCCCATCACAAGCATCTCTTCGGTGATAACCGTATTGGCCGGAATGTCTTGGGCTGCTGATACGATGCTCACTCCATTTCCGTCTCCCACATTGATCAATGTGCTCAAGAACACAAAAATGAGCAATGCTGTAACAATCGCTGCCAAAAGGGCTAGTATCTTTACTTTTTTCACTTCCGTTTCCTCCAAATTCTGAATTTGTATTATTGCCTAATAAATTGAATCATTGCACAATACCTCTCGGTATTAGATTTACGTTCATAATAAAGCGCACCCCCTCATCAACAGGTGGATAAACAACTTCTTGCGCTGCTTATTCCACCCGCATCGAAGTGGATGCGGATATCGTAAAGGTATTTCCCAATATAACGCCAACCAAAGGTGTCAACACCTTTAGCGGATAGGATACTCCTACGGTGACACTCGTACTGTCGGTTCCGACCACAGCCGAAAAAGTGACTGTCATGCCGCTTGGGATTACTGCCGGTGGTACCAAGTCATCCAACACATCGACAGCGACTGCTTTATTTGCAGCGGTTGTCGCAGTTGGGTCATAATTCATGGCCATATACCTGGCGGACTCTCTTGTTGCATTTGATAGTACAACCTGATTACCAAAAATCCAGCCGAAATCAATAATTCCGCACAGAATTAAAATCAGAATGGGCAGAATGAGTGCAAATTCAACCATTGCCTGGCCTTTTTCGCCTCGCTTGATGATTCTCACAATGTGCCCCCCCATTTGTCTACAAAGAAAATGGGCCCCGGCCAACTGCCGGGGCCTCTGTTATAGGTTTTACAGTTTGTTTCCTACGTTGGTGAACATGTTAGCGATTTTGGGTCCAAGAATAACCAGTGCAGCAACAACAACAATGGCAATCAGTGCGATGATCAGTGCATATTCTACCATGCCCTGGCCACTTTCTTCATTCTTCAACCAATTCATCATTTTTCTCATTTCATTCCATCCTTTCTTTATGTCAGGTTCCCCCATAGACATAAAACTATTATTAATAATGCGTCTCTAGTATAGCATGTAAGTATAAGGTTGTAAATACTCTTGGTTCCAGATAAATTGTAAAATTCTGGCGATTTATTTTAGTCATTCACTGTGGTGTTTTCGATTATATTATCCTATCAAGACAACAGGTAGGACCATCATCATCAAAGCAAGAATTTGTCCTGCCATCATAAATGGTGCAAAGGGAAACATGGTGACATGAGTTAGTTTTCCAATGGATATTCCAATGATGATATAACCGATTAGCAACACACTCATTCCCAATAATGCATACAGAATAAAAGGATAACCAAGCACTGCCGCCATAACGGCTACTAACTTAACATCCCCGGCACCGATTTTTTCGAGACCTATAATGAGTCCCAGTATCATGAATGCAGCTCCGGCAATGGCAAGACCCAACAGGCCTATTCCCATCGCCTTCCATCCATAATGAACGGTTTGGTAGATTACTCCTAAAACCAACATCCCCAATAACATTTCGTTAGGTATCAAATGAATTTTGATATCAATGAATGCAAATGCAATGGCCACGGAGGATAGCAATCCGATCATTAGTATCTGGAATAGCCCTTCTCCATAAAGTCCGGCAATTCCCCAGCAAAGAGTATTTGTAACGATGATTAGAATTCTCATGGGCCAACGGTCTAACTTGCTCACCGGATATTCCAATTGCCTTGCCTTCCGTTTATATACCATGATTACCTTTGCACCGGGATAAATCCCAATGCCTACTATGATTCCAATTATCCCTGCAACCAGCCCGAGCCAGATTGAGATGTTCTCTACACTCATCGTTATCCTTCCATAAAAATACCACTCGAGAATTCGAATGGCTGACTTGACGTTTACACACTTCTCGTGCGGCAACCGGCTGACATACCATTCTGGCTTAGTCCCTTGGCTTTGCGTCACAGCCTTTCGGTTGCTTTGCCATATTATTTCCGTTATTCGTATGTTATTACAATATTTTACATTCGTCAAGTATTTTTTTCAAATATTTGGAATTTTTTTCTATTTCAACGAAACTTATATCAAGGCACTCGTGGATAGGTCTTATCAACGTATACCAATGCTTCCCCTGCAGAATAGGCAAGGATATAATGATTATCTTCCGCTAAATAAGTGGCCATCAAATCCCCTTCTTTCACAAGTAGTACATTAAATTGATAGATTGAAATAAAATCCGTGTAATGCAATTCGCCGCGGTACATGGCAATCATATCATCCAGAATGTCTCTCACACCATTGTTGGCTTTCACAAAAACCTCAGCTCTGGCATCAATGAATGGTCTTAAACCACGAAATTCAAGATATCCGCCCCAATTATAATCCGCATAAAGACAGATTTGAGGGCTCTCAAGTTCCTCTATAATATACTCTGTTGCTTCTTTAGGAATCATTGGATCGATTGAATCTTTTGCTTGTGCCATTTGGTACGCAAAAAAGCTGATAGAGATAATTATTAGACTGTAGATAAGCAGATTGCGAGTTCTTGGCTTGAGCACAGCAGAGTCTTTAAAGGGTGGTTTGATATCTCTCAATGCATATGCTAAAAATGGGAATCCGCAGATCGCAAATAAGCTCAAACTTCGCACCGAGGAAAGCGCAAGATACCCTGTGCCCAATGTTAATAATGCATACCGAATTTTCGTTCTGGGTTGCTTTGCAAACAAATATACTGCTCCTACCAAGAAGAAGACACCCAACACAACAATTCCGGTGATTCCTTGAAAATCAGGAGGTTTCATTTCCGATACATAGGCTGAGATGTTTTGGTATCCATAGGAACGAAATAAATATGTCATCGACTCCCACCCATATGGGTTTACGAACCCTGCGGCTACCGAGCAGAGCAACGCAATCAACAGTGGTTTTTTAGGATACCCTTCTCCTTTCAGCATTTTGATATGAAAAGGGAAACTATCGATTACATAGGGCAAAGCAATCACGAACAAAAACGGCCACATCGCCCCATGAAAGTTAATTAGCAGTAAGGATAGCAGTGGGAGAAATAATAACTCAATATTTTTTTTGTTTCTCACCCAACGTTCTAACAGGATAATCTCAAGCAGAAATATTAGCAAGGAAATCGGATAGGGTCTGGTTGTCATGAAGATGAATAGAATCAAAGTATCTGCAACCGCAACCATATACGAAACCAATTGGTTTCCATGGCTGATAAGCAAGCATAGTTGGTACACCGCAAACACCGTAACGACAAACAATATAAAAATCAGCAATAGTAACCCTGTAGTTCCTGCCAGATTATAAATCGCAGCAAAAGACACAGCGGTCAGCCATTGTTGCATCACAAAGTGCAGTCCTTCATGAAGAGTGAAAGGTTCCACATGCGGAATCCCATTTTCCAAAACATATCTGCCACTATTGATAATCCAATAGGCGTCATTATCCAACTCTGTTCGCAAGAAAAAGCAAGGGATAATCATAATGAAGAACATCATGATACGTTCCCTCAAAGGCTCCTTCTCATTGGTTGTGTGTAGCAGCGTACTATCTCGATTCATTTTTCCCTCTTTGCGAAAACAATACAAATTTTCGTGCAGCGAAATTCCAAAATAAAACCAACACTTGCGTCAACAGTTTTGAATACTCAACTGGGATATCTGCGACTCCGGTAAGTAGAAACAACAGGCTATCATTAATAAACAATCCAATTAACCCAATTACCAAGAAAAGTCCACGCTCCAGGTGAACATTTTTCATTCCTCGATAAAGAAAAACAAATTTGACGGATCCAAAGTAATTGACTAATATGCCAACACAGAAAGCAAGTGTTGCTGCCAACAGATAGTGAACACCCACCACTTTGTTTAGGAACAATAGGGTTCCATAGTCGGCAATGAATGCCATACCTCCTACGATAAGGTACCTAAAAAACTCACCCCAAATGCTATTATAATATAGAATATTTTTTGCTCTTTGCACAAGTGTCATTTTAGTTCTTTTTCTCCTCATGATAGGATTCTTCCGTATTTACACCCCAGATGCTGTCTTTGTTACTACTTCCATTGATTGCGGCTTTGACTGCTTCCATGGCTGTCAACATGGAATGGTCCATGTTATTGTATCGATGTTGTCCGTTTCTACCAATGCAGAACAGATTTGGTATGGTATCCAACCATTCTCTGATGCCCTCAAATTCAGAATACGTTCCAAAGTAAGATGGGTAAGCTTTTTTTACCTTGATTCTTACGGCATCCAAAATCTGGTCTTTTTCCACGATATCAAGGGATATTAGCTCATGCTTGGCCATCTCAAGAAAGTCATGGTCATCCATTTCCCATAGAGCATCCCCTTCGGTACAAAAATATTCTAGGCCAAGCCATACAGTTTGTGGATTCGCAACCAAATAAGGTGACCAATTATTAAAAATCTGAAGTCTGCCCAACTTCACATCGGGTTCCTGAATGTATATCCAACAATCCGGAACCAATTGGTCTTTTTTCTTTTTGTCTTTAAGGTTTAACCCAGAGGTAAGCAAACCAACAGTAATAAAGTCACGATACGGCAATGCAGATGCATTTGTTGACACTTCTTCCGGAATCTTGACCCCCTGGACGGATGCGACCAAGTCCTTGATTGGCATGGAAGAAAAGATCACATCTCCATGTATTGTTGTTTTTTGTCCATCGTTATTTAATATTATAACACTGACGACGCTTCCATCTTCAATGAGAATCGTTTCAACTTTGCTGTTGAGTAAGATATCTCCACCATTTTCTTCTACCCTTCTTGCTACCGTCTCCCAGAAATGTCCGGGGCCAAACTTGGGATACAAAAATGACTCAATGAGGGATGTTTCAATTTCTTTTTGTCTCCAGTCACTCTTGGGGAGAATCATTTTTTTGAATGCGTCCTTCACAACTGCCATCAAGGATAAGCCTTTGATCCGTTGGGCACCCCATTCAGAAGAAATCTCTCTTGGGTGTCTGCCCCATACTTTTTCTGTGTAATCCTCAAAAAACATATGGTATAAAGGTGCACCAAATCGGTTAATCATAAAATCCTCAAGGTTGTTCTCTTTTCTCCGAAAAACCTGAGCTATTACGTAACCGAAGCCTGCTTGCAACGTGCGAAATAGGCCCATGTTGGTAAACGTTCTTATCTTCATTGAAATGGGGTAATCGAAAAATTTTCGTAGATAATAAATCCTTGAGACTCGATTTCGAAGCAACATCACATCCTGCTTCGTTTCATCATCAATGGATTTTGCTACTGGCATAATGCCTGTCCACCAATCCATGATTTCATCAGATTTAGAGAAAAAACGATGCCCCCCCAAATCCATTCGGTTTCCTTTATATTGCATCGAAGCAGAAATCCCCCCAATGTGGTTTGTTTCTTCCAAAACAATTGGATGCCAGTTTCCATTTTTTTGAAGTTCTATAGCAGCGGTTAACCCTGCCGGACCTGCTCCGATTATGATTGCTTTCTTTTGTGATGTCATCTCTTGCTCCCAGTTTGGCGTTATTATCATAAAAAAACCGTTGCCACGACGGTTTACGGTCTCCCCTTCAAAGAGTAATTCCTATTTAAATATTCTTTCTCATTTATTATAACCTCTTTCCTGCAAAAATCAACACTTCATATCTTGAATAGACTTCCAATGCATTGCCTCGAAAAAACCCTACAGCCATTCAGGTTGTAGGGTATAGTGGTGCGCCACAAGGGATTCGAACCCCTGACCTTCGCATTCGTAGTGCGCTACTCTATCCAGCTGAGCTAGTGGCGCAGGATAAAGGAAGTGCGTTACCGCACTTCCAATGATTATAACTGTAATTAGGTTTGATGTCAATTTGCTTTACTGACAAAATTCAATATCTTCTTTGATTTCTCCTTTATGGTAAGCATCAATCAAGGCTTCCAGTTCATCTATTTCCTTCATTAATTTTTTGCCGTCATCAGTGTCCCGAATATACATTCGTTCTTTCAGCAAATGCACTGTCTTAATTTCCGGCGTAGTAAATACTTGCGTGCCATCCGGTTTCAGCGGTTGATAGGGTTTATGCTCCGAAAGGGCCATAAACCTTGAATTGAAAATAAACGTATATCCGGCGATGCCTGTGGTCTTTTGGTATGCTTTTGAAATGCCGCCATCAATGATATATAAGAGTCCACCTCCACGCATGGGACTTTCTCCATCCTTAATCTTCACAGGTACATGGCCGTTGAGAATCTTGGCAGTAGCCGGGTCCAATCCAAACTCTCGGATAATCATTTCACAGGTGCTTCTCTCATTGATGTACCGATAATATGGCACCGTGTTTTCTTTGTGTGTAGCCTTATCCGATATAAATAATCTTTCGAAAGTTGTCATTTGATCCTTCCCGAACACTGGAGATTTACTTCCCAGCCATAGATACCACATCAGGTCTCCGGAGTGATTGCCCCCTTTTAATCGGTATGTATTATAGTATGCTTTTCGCAATTCTTCATCCAAAATATCCATATATGCGCGACCTTTGCTCGTAACCCCATTGATGGTACAATCCTCAAATTCGCCTTCTTCCGTAATAGGAATACAACCGTGATAAAGCAAATTTCCATTGACCACTTTGTACATGGAACCATGAGTGTACAGGAATCGTATGTGTTCTTGTAGGGTACGGCTATTCAGAACAGAAGCCTCGAGTGTGTTCATCAAGAGTCGCTCTTCTGATGTTAATTCATAGGGGTTATTGGGGTCGATGGTGGGGAAGTTTTTATCTCTCAGTTCGTATTCGACTCCGGCGATTTTTACCGTTCCCTTTCCAAAGTCAATTTTGTCCAACAAAAGTCGATTGTTTAAACCATATTCTGGATGCGCTTTGATGGTTGTTCCCTCAACTTTAAACTGGCAGATGGCTATAGCCTTGTGCATTTTGGCCGCCAGTTCTTCATCTACTGGATCAAACTGATTGCTTTCCAGCATTTTTACCTTAAAAAATTCACAGGGGTCATCCTCATAAACTTTTGTGGCAAAGGTTGCCAATGCACGCAAATTGATTCCGTAACCAATTTCTAGCATGTCAAAATTATTGTAGCTGATATTCATTCTTAACAAGTTGGTCAGACATGCCCAGTTTCCTGTCGCAGCGCCCATCCATACAATATCGTGATTCCCCCACTGAAAATCCACATTGTGGTAATCAAGCAAATCATTCATAATACGATCCGGGTGTGCTCCTCTATCAAAAATATCTCCAATGATATGAAGTTTATCTACTGCCAGATTGCTCAGAGATTCTGACAAGGAAATGATATAGTCTTCTGCAAGATTACTTTCGATAACGGACGTGATAATTTGACTGTAATATCTGGATCGGTTGGTTTCTTCATCTGCGTGAAGCAGTTCGTCCATACTGTAACCCCAGCATTCAGGGAGCATTTTTCGTACTTTTGATCGGGTATATTTGGTCGATACTGCTTTGCAAACCTGAACCAAGTGATAAATGGATTTGTAACACCACTTGTCGAAATCTTGTTCATTATTCTTTCGTCTTGCCAGTTCTGCTTTCGCATTATAAATTAAGGATGCCAGCGCTTCTCGTTCATCAAATGTCAAATCTTCACCGAACACTTCTTCGATTTTTTCGCGAATGATGCCGGATGCACTTTTTAGCATATAAATAAATGCTTCGTGCTCCCCATGCAAATCGCTAAGAAAATACTCCGTACCCTTAGGCAGTGCCAGTATGGCTTTCAAGTTAATGATCTCAGCCGAAGCAGCTTTCACATTGGGATATTTTGTCGATAATAAGTTTAGAAATCGCATATCTGACATTGATTTTCTCCATTCATATGACTACTTTTTTCCACTGGCTACTTTATATAGGTCATTCCCCAGACTGTCTATTGCAACAATCACAGGAAAATCTTTTACTGTCAATTTTGTGATAGCCTCCGCGCCAAGATCCTGGAAAGCAATAATTTCTACCTTCTGGATCGACTTGGCAATCAAGGCACCTGCGCCACCCACCGCTGCAAAATAGACTGCACCGTTTCGTTGAATGGCATTTGTTACTTCCGCACTACGATCTCCTTTTCCAATCATGCCCGAAAGACCCAAATCCAACAAGCGAGGAGTAAAGGCATCCATTCGGTATGACGTTGTGGGTCCAGCGGCTCCAATGACCTTTCCGGGTTTTGCAGGGGATGGTCCGGCATAGTAAATGAACGCACCTTCAATTGGAAAAGGCAATGGTTCCCCCTGTTCCAGCGCTTCGATCATTCTTTTGTGCGCGGCATCCCTGGCAGTATAAAGCGTCCCTGAAAGAAGTACGCGGTCTCCCGACATCAGGGTGGATAAGATTTCTTTTGTTGTTGGTATTTCTATTGATTTGGCCATTTAGTACTCCATGGTTCACGCCTGGTTTGTTTGATAAACGTGCTAAAGGATGATTTCTTTATGTCTTGCCACATGACAATTGATGTTGACTGCCACCGGAAGCCCCGCAATGTGTGTCGGTAAGGGCAGTATTTTGACAGCCAAGGCTGTCGTATCTCCACCAAATCCCTGAGGCCCAATTCCAAGTCCATTGATTCGAGTTAATAGCTGGTCTTCCATTTCTGCATAATAAGCATCTTCATTGGGTTGATCTATTGGAAGCAATAAAGCTTTCTTAGCCAGCAATGTGACCTGATCAAATGTGCCTCCGATGCCAACACCAACGACAATTGGCGGACAAGGATTCCCTCCCGCAATGCGGATGGTTTCAATCACAAAGTCTTCCACACCCTTTCTTCCGTCTGACGGCGTCAGCATGCCAACGCGGCTCATGTTTTCAGAGCCGAATCCTTTGGGCGCAAATATGATTTTTATCCGATCTCCGGGTACAATGTCCACATGCAAAAAAGCGGGTGTGTTATCTTGGGTGTTGTTTCGTCGAAGTGGATCGCCAACGATAGACTTTCTAAGGTACCCTTCTTCATACCCTCTTCGGACACCTTCATTCACTGCATCCGTAAGCCATCCGCCCTCCAAAAAGACTTCTTGTCCAATTTCCAAAAAAACACAGGCCACTCCGGTATCCTGACATAAAGGGATCCCTTCTTCACCTGCGATGTTGATGTTTTGTTCTATCATGGAAAGAATGTCTTTCGCCAAATCCGAGGACTCTGCTTCTTTTCGGTCCGCGATTCGTTGGCAAACGTCACTGCCCAGGAAATAATTAGTATCCTGGGCAAGACGGGCGATGGCGTCTGTGATTTGATCGACATGAATCCTTCGCATTAGGCTGCCTTTCGGTTTAATAGTTTTCAGCTTTGATTTGGAAATATGCTTTGGGATGTTTGCATACAGGACATTCATCCAGTGCTACTTTGCCAACATACTGATGCCCGCAATTAGAGCACTGCCAAAGAACAGCTTCATCTCTGACAAAGACTTTTCCGGCTTTGATGTTATCTGCCAAGAGTCGATATCGTTCTTCATGCTTCTTTTCTATTGCTGCAACGCCATCCATTTGTGCTGCGATTTCGGGGAAACCCTCCTCGCGGGCTGTAGCGGCCATTTCTTTATACATTTCAGTCCATTCGTAATGCTCTCCCGCCGCAGCTGACAAGAGGTTTTCTTCAGTCACGCCAATTCCAACTGCATGCTTGAACCATAGCTTTGCATGCTCTCTTTCATTTCCGGAAGTCTCCTCAAAAATCTGCTGAATCTGAACGTAGCCTTCCTTTTTTGCCTGTGATGCAAAATAAGAATACTTGTTGGTCGCCTGCGATTCTCCAGAAAATGCTGCAAGCAGGTTTTCCAGTGTTTTGGTCCCTTCTAAACTCTTCATACTTCTTCCTCCTTCACTTTGGTGATACGTCCTCCGAGTTGATTGAGCTTTTCAACAAAATGCTCATAACCCCGTTCAATATGATAAATCTCTGATACTACTGTGGTTCCCTCAGCTACCAGCCCAGCAAGCACAACAGCAGCACCGGCTCTTAAGTCGGTGGCAATCACTGATGCGCCTTTCAGCTGTTTTTTACCTGTAATAATGGCACATCTGTCTTCAGTCTTAATGCTTGAACCCATACGATTCAGTTCCGAAACGTGCATGTAACGGTTTTCAAATACTGTTTCAATTACGACACTAGACCCTTCAGCGGTACATAGCATGGACATAAACTGAGGTTGCATATCCGTTGGGAAACCGGGATACGGCAAGGTCTTGATATCGGTTGAGTTGATGATTGTATGATCCGCTCTTACCCGGATATCATCTTCTTCAATGCTTACCTCAACACCACATTCCCGTAATTTCGCAATAATCGGTTTTAAATGATCAGGTAAAACGTTCTTTAATAAAACATTGCCTCTGGTAATTGCAGCGGCCACCATAAATGTACCCGCCTCAATTCGATCGGGAATCACATTATGGCTTGCCCCGTGGAGCTGCTCGACTCCTTCGATCTTGATGGTATCGGTACCAGCACCTTTTATTTTTGCACCCATTTTGTTTAAAAAATTAGCTAAGTCTACAATTTCCGGTTCTTGTGCCGCGTTTTCGAGAACGGTTATCCCGTTTGCCAAAGATGCTGCCATCATAAGGTTCTCGGTTGCCCCAACACTTGGGAAATCCAAATAAATACTCGCACCTGTTAGTTGATCAGCGGTTGCATGCACTGTTCCTTCGTCATCAATGACAATTTCGGCACCAAGCGCACGAAGACATTTAAAATGCAACTCCACCGGACGATCGCCGATGGCACAACCACCAGGTAAGGTGATTTCGGCTTTTCCGATTCTTGCAAGAAGCGGTCCCATGACAAGGATGGATGCCCGCATTTTTTTGACCAGTTCATACGATGCGACATGGGTAGAAATATTGCCTGCCTCAATAATCACTTGATTCACATTCAGATCTTCCTGAACATCAGATCCCAACTCCCGGAGCATGTCGCACATAATATCAACATCTTTCAGCGCTGGAACATCGTATATTTCACATCTTTGCTCAGACAACAAGGCAGCAGCCAAAATAGGCAATACCGCATTTTTGGATCCGCTGATTACAACTTCGCCCTGCAAAGGTTCGCTTTTCGTTACAATATATTTTGCCAAAGAGTCCTCCAATCATTTATTTTCTCTATATATAGTAACCTATGCCGCCCTATTTTTCAAGCGGTATCCAACCTCAATCTGAATTGAAAAAGTAAAAATAAAAAAGAGCAGGCTTACCTGCTCTTTTAATGCTTATAGCTGTTTTAGCTCTTCAATGCAATCTCCGCAAATGTTTTTGCCGGAAACGTTTCGAATATTCTTGGCGTTCCCACAGAAAATACATGCGGGTTCATACTTCTTGAGTATAATCAAATTTTCGTCCACAAATATTTCAATCGGATCCTTAATTTCAATATCCAGGGTCCTACGCAGTTCAATGGGCAAGACAATCCTCCCCAACTCGTCGACCTTTCGAACGATTCCCGTTGCTTTCATAAGTAATAATCTCCTTCCTAACCCAATACAATTGTAAGTAAATTAAATTATTACCTAAATATGTCAATTTGTCAAGTTACTTTTTCTTTAGCATGTTTACAATAGAAGTGATTGCAGAAGCGATAGAAGACAAGGAACGAACAACGGATTCCTTCCCCTTGAGGGCTGATGTGATTCCAGTGACCGAATCCGCCAAACCATCCATCATTTTATCTACATCTTCCGCTCTTTCTTTCGCTATTTTCGTGATGACTTCAGCATCTGCCATGATAGTGTTGGTGTGCTTGACCGTTGTAATCAAGTTTTTTATCAGAACAATGATGTAAATAATGAGAACGATTGCACCGCCCATGATTAAGAATAGCAATGCATCTTTAATTGTTATTGTAGCATCCATAATATTCCCCTCCTCGGTATTAGTCTTTGTTTAACTATAACATTATCTTTTCCAAATGTCGATATTTCAACTTATTTCTCATAGATAGACCGTATTTCTTTCGTATAGGCCCCATTGGTTTGATACACGTTCAAGGTTGGTATAATTTTCAATTCTTTCCCCCCACCCTTTATAAAATGAATCAACAGAATGTTGGGCACCTCCCCAGGTTTTGGGCTAACGAAACGAATTTCTTTTGGCTCCAGACCCACTTCCCGAGCTATGCAAAAAATATCTACCATCCGGTTAGGCCTGTGCACCATGAATAAATGGCCTTTCATTTTTAATAGTCGTGCAGCAGCGTTTAAAAAATCAGCCAGATTGCCTGCTGTCTCATGCCTGGCGATCGTCTTAGCTCGGTTGTTGTTAGTAATTCCACTGAGTTGAGCCATATACGGCGGATTAGATACAACGCAATCCAAGGTGCCAGATAATTCTGGACACAAATGAATGCCCATGTCTGTTACATTTCCTTGAATCATGGTAATTCTGTCCTCAAGCCCGTTAGCGTGGATATTTTTACAGGCAACCTCGAACGCTTCCTTTTGTATTTCAAGGCCATAGATTTGCTTTGCCGATGTTTTATGGCTTAATATCAAGGGGATTATTCCAGTTCCTGACCCCAGATCCATAACTGTTCCTCTTGGTTTGATACCATTTGTTGCAAAGTCCGCAAGTATGACTGCATCCACGCCATAGCAAAAGTCCTCAGGCCGTTGCATTAGCCTGAGGTCTCCAAATCCAATGCAATCAGTACGTTCTGCATTCATCAGTCTTTTAATAGCTCCTTGATTTCTTCCGGAATTTCTTCCTCTTTGATTTCTGGTTCAGCCGGCTTGATTTTATTGCCCTTGCCAAGTCGTCTGATGTCATCTTTGTGATAGACATATAAATCTGTGCTCAATTTTCCTTGGACATCGTTTTCCTTGTCGGCTTCCTCTATGATTAATCGGGCTTTTACCTTGTTTTCTAAAATGTTGGAATCCCAGACAATGGCTAGGCCCTCCGGAATTCTGATCTTTTCTCCAACATCGGGCATACCTTTGCGCATCTCAAGGTAAACATCGTTTTCATAGTTGAGGCAGCACATGAGCCTGCCGCAGATTCCGGATATTTTTGTGGGATTCAAGGAAAGATTTTGGACTTTAGCCATTTTAATGGATACCGGCTGAAAATCGGACAACCATTCATGGCAGCACAATCCTTTGCCGCAGTGACCAATGCCACCCAGCAATTTCGCTTCATCCCGTACACCAATCTGTCTCAACTCTATTCTCATGCGGAAAACACCGGCTAAATCTTTGACTAAATCTCGAAAATCTACTCTACCTTCAGATGTAAAATAAAAGATGACTTTTGTATTATCAAAGGTATATTCCACATCTACAAGTTTCATATCCATGTTATGTCGGGCTATTTTTTCTTGGCAAAGTTGCATGGCCTTGCTTTTTTTCTTCAAGTTTTCTTCATTTCTTTGGATGTCTTTTTCGTCCGCCTTACGTATTAACTTTTTTAGGGGTTGCACAATTTCGGACTCATCTACTGCAGTAGGTGCCAGAGCAACAATGCCAAATTCCAGGCCACGAGCTGTTTCAACAACAACATTGTCTCCCGTTTCCACTTCATAACCTGCTGGGTCAAAATAGTATATTTTTCCTGCGTTTCTGAATTTTACTCCAACAACATCTATCATTGGTTATCCTCCGATTCTTAATGTCAAGTTCATCATGACATATCTTACCCCGATGTTATTCTTTATGTCATTTTTTGCGGTTTCAACCGCTTCAATAGCGGCAAAAACATATTCTTTTCTGAACAATTCACTTTTTGCACCTTTGCCACGCATCAAGTCACCATAAAGGCATTCGAGGCAATCCAGATACAATATCATCTGATCTTTTTCTTGACTCAATTTTTCGATTAGTTTTTTGGTCTTATAAAATGGCGCTTTTTCAATCAGGAGATATACCAATTCCCTTGCCTGCTCCTGGATTTCTTCAGAAAAACCGCCTTCATGCTCCAGTACTCTTCCTATTACACAACGTGAAACGATGGTGCTTGGCAAAACATTTATGTTTTCGCATAGCAGCATAATAACCGTTCCCACTGGTGGTTCCTCGAGAGTTTTTAGCAATCGGTTCGCAGCTCTTGGGGTGATGGTTTCCACCGATTCGATAATACCAATGTTCCGTTGGCCTTCAAATGGTTTTTTTTGGAGTCGTCGAATGAGACTTTCAACATCACCGTCTTTGACACTATACACTTTACTAGTCTCTGCTTTGGATGCTCGAATTAAAGTTATGTCTATGTGGTTTTCGGTTTCAGTTTTGACACAGATATCACAGGCACCACACCCTTCTCCCGGCAAAATCTGACATAAAAGTGCCTGTGCGAAAGACTTGGCAATCTGAGTTTTGTCCACAGACAAAGGACCCTCAAGGATGTATCCATGATGGACCTGCCCACCCACTGCAATTTGTCGAAGTTGTTCCACAAGTTGTTGATTATGATGAATGTCGGCAAATGTCATTCCGGAGCACTCTCCCTTTCTATGAGGAGTCGATCAAGAACCTCTCCGATTTCCCTGCTTATTTGCTCGATGTCTCGGTCTGCTTCTACGCCGACAATCCGATTCGGATATTTCTTTTCGAGCGCTAAATATCCTTTGTATACATCGAGATGGAAAGCATCCGCTTCACATTCCAAACGGTCTTGATCTTCTGACTTGATTCTATTTTTTGCTGTGGAAGGCTCAATTTTTAACAAAAATGTGATATCCGGAATGCATCCAGCTATGGCATAGTCGTTAATAATCGATACTCCTTCACCCAGGTGTCTTCCATACCCTTGATAAGCAATACTAGAATCCACATATCTGTCACAAACAACGGTTTTTCCACGTTTCAGTGTGGGTCTTATGACTTGTTCCACATGTTGTGCACGGGCTGCGGCATATAAAAGGGCTTCTGTCATAGGTTCCATCTCAGTATTTTTTTTATCCAAAATGATTCTCCGGATTTTTTCACTGATTGGAGTTCCACCTGGTTCGCGGGTAAATAAAGCGTCAATTCCCCTGGATAGTAGGAACTTTCGAATAAATTCTAGCTGTGTCGATTTACCTGCTCCGTCCGGTCCTTCGATTGTTATGAATAGTCCGTTTCTCATCCT
>JBHEKY010000031.1:0-13567 GCA_041859095.1 Anaerovoracaceae bacterium | reverse complement strand
TGATAATTCTTCCCGTGATTAAAGGTGAAGCAAAAGATTTGCCCATTTCCGTTGTGTCTTTGGATCAGGGAATGACAACACCCCAGGGAGATATGAATTTGGGAACTCAGATTGCAGCGGCGATAACAGCCAAAATAAACGGGGCTATGGCGGACAAGAATCCGACGCCCTTAAAACTCGTTGCGATTGAAGACCAGGCAAAACTTGACCAAGCCTTTGGAGATCGGGAGATTTATGCTGCAATAGTAATCCCAGCTGATTTTACCACACAGAAACTGACTGGGGGGACCCCAGTAATCAAAGTGATTATCGATGAGGGACAGAGCAAAGCTATCGCCACTGTGCTTTCTACCATGATTTCTTCCATGTCAGGGGAATCTGAAGTGCCGTTAACGATTGAATATCTTAACCCCGTTGGCACGGATATGGCAAATGGTAATGCCAACATGTTTGCATTCATAATGTCTTGGATTGCTACGTTGATTTGCTCCATCGTATTGTCCAGAGCCTTTCAGATGGGCCTGGACCAATCGGCTGCTTCCAAGTTGAAATTGTTGCTAATGGCAGCATTAACAGCCATCGTCATTGCTGCATGCGTTTCATTTATACTGAAGTTTGAATTCAGTCTGGGGATTGAATTCGGAACCACTTTTGGATTTTTGAGCATCGCAGTCTTTTGCCTGATGATGCTAATTATCGGCGTAATGAGCTGGAGTTTTATCGGAGGTGTTGTCATCTTTGTGACGCTGATGCTCTTTGGATTGGTGGCTTCCAGCATGCCATATGAAATCTTACCGCGCTTCTGGCAAGATTACGTTTATCCTTGGATACCAATGCGGTTCATGAGCGATGGCATTAAAGAAATCTTCTATTTGAATGGTGGTATTTGGAATGCCGGAACTCAAGTCCTCGCAGGGTTCGGTGCGACTGGAATCCTTCTCACATTGCTATCGGCATTAAAAAAGGAGAAGGCTGATAAAATCATCAGTTAAATGCACCATTCTCTTGCATTCCTTATCAGAAGACGGTATAATTGCCAAAACGATGGCATCCTTTGGAGCCATACGTACTCCCGCCAACAGACGGAAACAAACCATACTATAACAGATTCTGCTTTGATCCCAGGACAGAGACAGAGAGCACCAAATCCTAATTGTCTTTTTAAGTGCCTTCTGATTTTCGGGAGGCACTTTTTTATTGCTTCAAGGCGTTCGGGGACAATCGGGGATTCTAAGTTAGGAGACTAAAATGATCATATTTGAAACCATCTCAACACTCAGGCAGTATCTTCAAAAGAACCGCACTGAGGGACGCAGCATCGGATTTGTACCAACCATGGGATGCCTCCACCAGGGGCACTGTGCCTTGATTGAGCGCTCAGCCGCCGAGAATGATATTACAGTGCTTAGCATATTTCTGAATCCAACCCAATTTTCTTGCCGGGAAGATTATGCGAAATATCCAAGGTGCAGGGAAGCGGACATTGCGGCTGCAAAATTGGCTGGTGCAACCGTCGTTTTCGCACCAGATGAAAACCAATTATATCCGGCAGGATTTCAGACCTATGTGGACGTCAGAGAGCTGGCCAAACCCCTGTGTGGGGAATCTCGGCCGGGACATTTTGTCGGCATGGCCACCATCGTGTTAAAACTATTTAATATCGTCCAACCAAACCGAGCTTACTTTGGTCAAAAGGATTATCAGCAGGTTTGTATCGTGAAACAAATGGTCCATGATTTAGATCTAGGAATAGACGTCATATCGTGTGCAACTGTGCGCGAAGACAGTGGCCTTGCATGTAGCTCTAGAAATACTCGATTATCAGATGCCGAGACATTCCAAGCGGCGACAATCTACCGGTTGCTAGAAGAAGCAGCGAAGCTCGTCAGAGATGGCGTGACAGATGCGGACATACTGAATAACCAAATTTTCCGTGGGCTAAAAAAAGCTGGCATGGAAGTGGAGTATGTAGAGATTGTGGATGCCAAAACCCTCCTTCCAGTCCAAAAAATTGAGGGTGAAAGCCTCATCGCAGTGGCCGTTGCCATCGGAACAACCCGACTTATTGACAACATTTTGATTCCCGAAGGCATTGTTTAGTTTACTGAATCTGTTTCGGGTTGTTGACAGTGACACTAAAAAGACGCAGAATGGTACTTGGAATATGCAATTATAAACTTGAAAAGGAAGCATGAAATATGGGAAACTGTCAAAAGCCGCAAGAAGATGTGGCCAAGAAGCAAGACGTTTTGGTAATCGAATGGAAACACCTTGATGCTGCAGGTGAAACCTGCGACAGATGTTATGATACAGGTGAGAATCTCAATGCCGAAATCAAACGATTGCAAAGAAAGTTAGACCCTCAGGGAATAACGATTCAATTGATTGAGACGAAATTGGATGCAACAAATGTAAAGGAATCCAATCAGATCCTTATAAATGGAGTGCTGATTGAAGAAATCATCGAATTGGAAGTGAAGGATAATTATTGTGCTTCATGCTCGGACCTTGTGGGCAGCGAAACCTATTGTAGGACCGTTATTTTTGATGGAGAAGCGTACGATGACGTTCCGGCGAAAGCTATCCGACTAGCAGTAATGAAGATACTGAGTTTGGACGAGGGAACATCAAAGATCGAAACTACCTCCGGGTGTGGGTGTGGATGCAGCGGCGGGTCTTGTTGCTGACAGTGAAGAAAGGAAGCACATATGGATTGTACGAAATGTACTACAAAAGGCTGCAGAGATTCACAACCCTGCTTTGATCGGCACGAAGAATACTTGCACAAATATGCCGTAGATGACAATCAGATGATTGTCCGATCAGCCTCGGAGCTGGTGGACAATGGCAGAGCTGGGACATTAAATAGGCTCGAAGAAATCGTTGAATATGCAAAGAGTCGAAATTATCAAATCCTGGGCGTGGCATATTGCTACGGATTAGAGAAAGAGGCAAAACTTCTACGAATCTACCTATCAAATGCCGGATTTCAAACTGCAATGATTTCTTGCACGGTGGACGGCGTAACAGAGGCTGATATCAATCCCGAAAAAGCAAGTCAAGCGGTCTCCTGCAATCCCATTGGGCAGGCCAATGTAATCAATGGTTCAGGTGCAGAATTCACAATCCTTATGGGTCTTTGCCTGGGGCATGATATTATGATACAAAAGCAACTGAATATGGATTTTACCACATGGCTGGTCAAGGATCGGGTGTCACAACATCGACCATTGGATGGATTGCCCGGATACCATAGCGTGGAAGACTTGTTTCTAAAAAATATGGACAACAGTTTTCGCCTTATCCCACGGGATCAGCTTAAAGAAAAAATAAAAGCAGAAAATTGGCAAGACAATCTTGTGCTTCTTGATTTGAGGGGAGAGGAAGTTTTTATGAAAAATGGAATCCTCGGATCCATTCAATGTCTCTTAAGTCAACTTCCACACAAGTATAATACAATTTTGCCAGACAAAAATAAGGAAACCATAATTTATTGCAATGGTGGTATGCAATCTCTTTATGCAGTAATGTATTTATCATTGAAAGGGTACAAGAATGTAAAAAGCTTAGGCGGTGGATATTCTGATGGGTCTTGGGCAGTATAGGAAAGCAGGATGAACACAGTTATATATACGAAATAACATAAGACCAATGTGGAACTTAGCACTTTGGTCTTTTTTTCTCTAATATATGGTTATTGACATATACCACAAAAAACATATAATGAATTTATAAATAGCATATGCCAAAAACATTAGGAGGGAGAAGATATGCCAAGACCAAGGAAATGGCGAGAGGTATGTTGCATGCCGGGGAGCACCTTGTATGGTCCTTTAAATGGCTTTCTGAATGATGATGAGTTGATTATCATGTCAGTGGAAGAGTATGAAACCATCCGGCTGATTGATCAAGAAGGATTGAACCAGGAGGAGTGCGCGGACAAGATGCAAGTTGCACGCGCCACCGTGCAAAGTATCTATAAAGCAGCAAGAGGCAAAATGGCAGAATCCCTGGTGAACGGCAGAATGCTGAAAATCGAGGGTGGGGACTTTCAGTTGTATAATGACAGTGAAAGAATCCATGGATGCGCCAGATGTCACAGAAATAGATGTGTTCAAAATGAGGTGGAGCAATAAAATGATTATTACAACACTGGTTGAAAACATTTCAGAAAATCCTGACTTGGGAGCAGAGCATGGCCTAAGTTTGTACATTGAAACAAAACGGCACAAGATTCTATTTGATACTGGTGCAAGTCAACTTTTTGCGGAGAACGCTGACAAAATGGGCGTGGATTTAGCTGCTGTGGATATCGTTATACTTTCTCATGGCCATTATGACCATGGGGGAGGATTAAAAACATTTTTAGCGTTGAACCAGACCGCAAAAATTTACATGAATATGAACGCCTTTCAAAACCACTATTCGCAAAGTATTTTTAGTCAACAAAAATATATTGGGCTGGACCAAGGGCTATTTCCCAACTCGAGATTTGTGTTTGTGGAGGATGGGCTGATTATCGACGAAGAGCTGGAACTTTTTTCTCGAATCAATGGCAACCGATTTTCTCCATCAGGGAATCAGGATTTATACATGGAGTACGATGGCGAATTACAACAGGACAACTTTTCCCATGAGCAGAATCTGATTATCCGTGAAAATGGCAAAACCTTGTTGGTAGCCGGTTGCGCCCACAAAGGTATTGTAAATATTGTGGATCAATTCTTCCGGGATAAAAAGCGAATGCCGGATGTTGTGATTGGCGGATTCCATCTATATAATGGAGCCGCGAAAAGGGATGAAGAATCATCAATCGTTGCGGGAATTGGGCAGGCATTATCGGAGACGGAAGTCCAATATTATACCGGGCATTGTACCGGAATCAAATCCTGCGAACATTTAAAAGAAATCTTAGGCGATAAGCTAGGATATATTTCAACAGGTAGTCAAATAAGTTTATAAAATAGGAGAAACAAATGAGCGAAAATTGCAATGAAAGCTGCAGCAGCTGCGGAGAAGACTGTGCAGAAAGAAAAGAACCAAAGGATTTAATTGAAAAATTACACCAAAAGAGCAGCGTAACAAAAGTGATTGGTGTAGTCAGCGGGAAGGGCGGCGTTGGAAAGTCGTTGGTGACTTCCCTACTGGCGGTGGCAATGAATAAAAGGGGTTATCGCACAGCAATTCTTGATGCCGATGTGACAGGACCTTCCATTCCCAAGGCTTTTGGTATTTCGGGAAAAGCAACAGGTGATGAGTTGGGTATTTTTCCAATTCACAGCAAAACCGGTATTGACGTGATGTCGATTAATTTACTGCTTGAGAATGATTCAGACCCGGTCGTATGGCGTGGCCCACTGATTGCAGGTACTGTAAAGCAGTTTTGGACAGATGTCATCTGGAGCGAGGTGGATTTCATGTTTGTTGATATGCCTCCGGGAACGGGGGATGTTCCCCTAACTGTATTTCAATCGCTTCCCGTGGACGGAATCATCATTGTTACCTCACCCCAAGAGTTGGTATCGATGATTGTGGCAAAAGCGGTCAAGATGGCACGGATGATGAGTATTCCCATTGTTGGATTGGTTGAGAATATGTCCTATTTCAAATGCCCGGACAATGGCAAGGATTATAAGATTTTTGGCGACAGTCATATTGAAGACATCGCCGGCAAATACAATCTTGAAGTGCTGGCAAAACTACCGATTGATCCGAAAATTGCAGCAGCGTGCGATCAAGGAATGATTGAGTTTTATGAAAACACCTGGTTGGATCAAGTTGCTGACGTTCTTGCGGGCAGCATTGAGGAGCCGGTGAAATGAGCAGGCATGAAGAGCATGCAAAAGAGCTGTTTGAAAAAGGATATAGTTGCTCGCAAGCGATCTTTGCCGCATTTTCTGATGAAACAGGATTAGATCCGGAAACAGCCATAAAAATCTCATCTTCTTTTGGTGGAGGCATGGGTCGGCTTCGTGAAGTATGTGGCGCTGTCACCGGGATGTTTCTGGTGGTGGGTGCCAAGTATGGGTATACCGATCCACAAGATAAGTTTGCCAAAGATGAGCACTATCGCTTGATTCAGTCCTTAGCTAAAAAGTTTAAAGAGCGGCAGGGATCGATTATTTGCAGAGAACTCCTGGGACGAGAAGCAGGCTGGGACAATCCGAATAGTGATGAACGGACTCGGGATTATTATAATGTCAGACCTTGTACGAAATTTGTCGTGGAAGCGGCAATCATCTTGGATGAATATATTGAAAAAAGAAAAACTGAGGATGAAATATGAGTAGTTGTGCAAAGTGCAATTTCCAAAAAAAAATGTGCAGACATGAAAACGGCCAAGGTTTAGCAGATTGTCCAACCTTGTGCAATACCAAAGAAGTTGAAAAAGCCCTCGGCCGATATAGGGAAGAAACTTATACGAAGTTCAGTAAGTCCGCAGCACAGCAAGAAGCGGCCGGATATGGCCACGATGCAGATGGGGAAGCCTTCCCAATCAAAACTCGGCTAGAGGAAACCATTGAATTTTGTCTCCGAATGGGTTATAACAAAATAGGGTTGGCCTTTTGTTTGGGTTTACAAAAAGAAGCGGCCATTGTAAATGACATATTAGAAGCCAATGGACTTGATGTTGTCTCAGTCATATGCAAGGTTGGTGGTACCTGCAAGGAAGACTTTGGACTTGAGCAAAAAGATAAAATCAATCCGGGCGAATATGAAGTGATCTGCAACCCGATTGCACAGGCAGAAATCTGCAATGCACAAAAAACGGAGTTTAATATTGTACTAGGCCTTTGTGTTGGGCATGATTCCATGTTCTTTAAAAGCAGCAACGCCTTTTGTACTGTATTTGCAGTGAAAGACAGGGTTTTGGCACACAACCCACTTGGCGCGATATACACAGCAAAGACTTATTACAAGAGATTGAATAAAGTAAAGCAAGGAGTAAACGACAATGAATGATGCGATTGCAAGAGAGCAACTGCCGGTAGAGGCGCGTAACAGCGCCGGGAATTATTTCAAAGAAGGCTATAACTGCGCAGAAGCACTATTTTTGACGTACCAACCTTTGTTGGCACCGGAGATCGATCCTTCTTTGGTAAGGTTATTTACCGGTTATGGCAGTGGCGTTGGGGAGTCGGGATGCATGTGCGGTGCGTTGACAGGTTCTATTGCTGCACTAAATATGATTAAAGGTCGGACGACAAACCAATTGTCTAGGGATGAAGCCTATGAACTGGCAAAAGAATTCACAGACCGGTTTACCGAGAAATATGGGGTGACATGCTGCAGGGCGCTGAATCCATATCCCTTCGAAACAAAAGAACATTTGGTCAACTGTTTGAAAATTACCGGTAATACTTCGAAGTTAATGATGGAATTCCTTCTGGAAAAGAATTTGTACATTCCAGAGGAAGCCAAAAAGACAGGAGAATAAGCACATGGAACAATGGGGAACCTTTGGATGGATTATGGTGTTTGCTTTTGGGGCAATGGTTGTCAATAGCTTTGGAATCTGGGTGGTGTATAAGAACAAAGAGTTGGCTGACAAATCTAAAGAATATGTCATCTGCTTTGCAGCCGGTGTATTAATCGCATCACCTTTGATCATGGCATTGCCTGAAGCCTTGAATAAGAATCCAAATGCAGGGATTGCCGCCCTTGGTGGTTTTCTGTTCATGTATTTTGTCAACAAAATAATCAAGTTTACCACCAACCAAAAGGAACTGGCCTTTGGAATAACCGCTCTGGTTGGAATTGGCATCCACTCATTTATTGATGGAATCGTATACACTGTGACCTTTAGTGTAAGTACGATTGTTGGTATGCTGGCTGGAACGGGGCTAGTCGTTCATGAATTTGCAGAAGGAATCATTACCTTTACGGTTCTTTCTAAAAGTGGCATGGCAGGGAAAAAGGCCATCCTTTATGCTTTTTTGACAGCTGCACTTACAACGCCGGTTGGCGCACTCATCGCGTACCCAGTCATCCATGGTGTTAATGATACGTTGTTGGGTGGTGCCTTAGGTGCGGTTGGTGGCGTGTTGATTTATTTATCGGCTGCCCATTTGCTACCCGAAGCAGGAGAGCATGAAAGGAAACATTCTTACATTGCATTTTTATGTGGGGTTGGTCTGGCGATTTTCACAATGCTGAGCGGATCCTCATAAACAATCCTGATTCATTAAAATCAGTTACGGCTCAAATAGTTAGGAGATTTATGTTCACCTATATTCTATATAGTCTTGCAGGTGCAGGGCTCGCCCTTTCATATTATAAAGACAGGGCCAAAACCAAAACAGCCCTAAAAAAAGCATGGAAAGCCTTTGAGAATATTCTTCCTCAATTGCTTTCCATTCTCATTATTATTGGGCTTGCGTTGGCAATCCTGACGCCGGAAACGATTTCTGCTTTGATAGGAACCGAGTCTGGGATATGGGGATTATTTGCAGCCGCTTTGATCGGATCTGTCACTTTGATTCCCGGATTTGTTGCATTCCCGCTGGCTGCTGCCCTATTGAACAATGGCGCCGGATTTATGCAGATTGCAGCTTTCGTATCTACCCTGATGATGGTTGGCATTATTACCCTTCCCCTTGAGATAAAAACCATGGGGAAACCCGCAGCAATCATACGAAACGCTGCAGCCTTTGTGTTTTCCCTGATTGCCGCTATCGTGATTGGGGTGGTATTATGATGAAAGCATTTCTGATCCGCTACAAAGTATTTCTGCTATTATTGCTGGCAAACATTATCATTGGATTAATCATGCCGGATGTGGGAACGGATTCCCTGAACATTACGAAGCATAATCTTTGGGAAATGATGTCTGTGATTCCTCCCATATTCGTATTGCTGGGGCTATTGGATGTTTGGGTTGATCGGGCGACCATGATTAAATTCACAGGGAAGGGCTCTGGACTGAAAGGAGTGCTGATTGCCTTCCTGATTGGGTCTGCCGCTGCAGGTCCTCTTTATGCGGCATTCCCGGTAGCAGGTATCATGCTAAAAAAAGGAAGCAGCCTGTTTAATGTGTTTGTTTTTATCGGTGCCTGGTCTACAACAAAAATTCCAATGCTAACCTTTGAGGCGGCAAATTTGGGCCTTTCATTTACGTTGTTGAGACTTTCCCTCAGTATCATTGGTATTCTTATGATAGCGACACTTTCGGACAAATTATTGACTCGTGAGCATAAAGCTGAAATCTACAAGCTGAACCAATAATAGAGAAACCTGCAATTGCGCATGGGAATTTACATTGCCCATATAATTGCAAGGTTGATATAAAGAATATATAATGAAAAGTAATCAATCAAACTAACGGGAGGAATGACCATGGGGAAGAGACCCCTGAAGGAAGATGATCTGAATAAGATTCTGGCCATTGCAATGGAAGTGGGAAATGCCATTCTGCAGTGCGGCGGTGAAGTCCGACGTGTGGAAGATGCAATCAGTCGAATATGCTTTGCCTATGGATGCACCGATGCGGACGTATTTTCCCTGACCTCCGAAATTGTCGCTACGGCGTCCTATGGGACTACACGGCACACCCAATCGAAGCGGATCCATTACTACTCCTACAACTTGAAACAACTTGAGGAAATCAACGCGCTATCAAGAGAAATCTGTCGATTGACACCTGAACCGGAGGTCGTTCATGACAGAATCACACAAATAATCAAACAAAGTCGGATAAATCCTCTAAAAAAATATATAGGTTTTGCGCTGGCTGCCACAGCATTCACTATTTTTTTTGGGGGACAGTGGGTGGATGGATTCGCCTCGCTGATTGTTGCCAGTGTGATTTTTTTGATTGAACACTACATCAAAAAAGAGCGAATCAATCAGCTGGCATATACCATTACAGCCTCATTTATTGCAGGAATGGTTGCCATTGGCATCAATGCCGTGATAGGTTCATTGGATTTAAATGCCGTAATCATCGGCAACGTCATGTTGATGATTCCTGGAGTAAGCTTCACAAACGGGGTCCGGGATTTGCTGGGTGGAGACATTGCGGCAGGTTTTCTGAGGATTAGTGAAGCCGTTTTAATATCCGTCGCTATCGCCGCAGGTTTTGCTTTACCGCTTCTTATGATTGGAGGTGCGTGATGACGGATCAATTGATTACTATGTTAGCCGCCGGAATAGGCAGTGCAGGATTCGCATTCTTTTTCAATGCCAAGAAGTCACAGATTTTTTATGCCGCTTTTAGTGGACTAATAATCAGTGGCATATACCTATTATTGACCTCCCAAAATGATAGTATCCTACTTAATAATATGCTTTGTGCTATGTTAGTGACCGCTTATGCTGAAATCTTTGCCAGAATTATGAAAGCGCCTTCCTCGGTATTTTTGTTGCCTGCAATTATTCCATTGGTACCAGGTGGGTTTTTATATTACGGCATGTACGGTTTGGTTACAGGGGAAAACGAAGTTGCCTGGCAAAACGCCAATGCAACCATGCTGACAGGATTGGGAATCGCAATGGGTATTTTAGTCGTGTCGGTTATCGTTTCCGGCATTGATATGATAAAAAGTAGCAACTCGATACAAACGAAGGAATGATAAGGTAAAAGGATATAGGTGATATAATGTGTGGGCGATATGCATTTTTTACTGATCGGGAGCTCCAGGAAATCGATGATATTATCGAGCAAATCAGCGACGATATTCAACGTGACAAAATGAAGACCGGGGAGATTTTCCCCACCAATGTGGTTCCGGTGTATGTTCCACAAAATGAAATCATTATGCCCAAATTGATGGTTTGGGGATTTCCAAATTTTCGTAATAAAGGAGTCATCATCAACGCAAGAGCAGAGACGGTTCAGGAAAAGAAACTCTTTGGGTCCTCCCTACGGGAACGAAGATGCATCATTCCATCAACTGGGTTTTATGAATGGGATGCGAATAAGAAAAAATTCATTTTCAACATGCCGGACTCGCAGATGCTTTGTATGGCAGGTATTTATAATCAGTTTGAAGGAGAAAGTCGTTTTGTTATACTGACAACCCAGGCGAATAGTTCCATCGCAGATGTGCACGACCGAATGCCGGTTGTGGTGCCCAAGGATAGAATCGAAGATTGGATGATGGATGCAGAATTAGTAGACAACATCTTGTTTGGTCAACACCCATACTTGCAAAAGGACGACGCAGCATGAACGAACCGCTATTGGAGGAAAGGAATTCACTGATGTTTAGAGAGATGAGAAGATTCAAGCAACTATTATCTGATAGCGATACCGTCGCAGTTATGGATAGATGCACAAACGGCGTGCTGGCGTGTCTGGGCGATGAGGATTATCCTTATGCTGTTCCGGTCAGCTATGTTTATTACAACAACAAAATCTATTTTCATTCGGCAAAAGCCGGGCACAAAAACGATGCAATCAGCAAAAATGCGAAAGTGTCATTTGCTGTCATTGATGAAGACACCGTCGTCAGTGCTGAATATACAACGTACTTCCGGAGTGTAATCGCATTTGGTAAGGCGAGAATTGTTGAAGGTGATGAATGGTATGATGGCTACAAAGCACTTGTGGAGAAATATTCCGGGGATCAACCGGATGAGGCAAAGCACAAGGAAGTTGAAGGATGCACCCGGGCAACTATTTTTGCCATCGACATCGACCACATGACCGGCAAAGAAGCCATCGAATATGTGAAGGCAAAAAAGTAACTACTTCTTACTATAAGCAACGGCGACTTGAGCCCCCACCTTGGCATTGTTATAAACAAGCTGGATGTTTGCGTCTAGGCTGGAACCCTTGGTCAGCTCAGTTACCTTGGAAAGCAAGAAGGGTGTTGTTTCTTTTCCCTTGATGCCCTTATCTTTCGCTTCATGTAGTGCAGCTGCGATGACCTTGTTGATTTCACCTGCATCCATTTCATATTCTTTGGGAATGGGGTTGGCGATGACAGCTCCACCTTTCAAACCCAAATCCCATTTTGTCCTTAATGCTCGTGAGATTTCTTCTGGTGTGTCCATTTGGAAATCCACCGGAAATCCACTTTTTGAAGTATAAAAGGCCGGCAACTCGTTGGTACCGAATCCGATGACGGGAACACCCTGTGTTTCTAAATATTCCAATGTTAATCCAATGTCCAGAATAGATTTCACCCCAGCGCAGACGACGGCTACATCTGTTTGGGCCAATTCCAACAGATCAGCTGAGATGTCAAAAGTTTCTGTAGCTCCTCGATGCACTCCTCCGATGCCACCGGTGGCGAAGATGTGTATATTGGCAAGACTTGCTATCACCATGGTGGAAGCAACCGTTGTAGCACCATCCAAACCCTTGGCCAGGATAAAAGGGATGTCCCTACGGCTGGTTTTTATAACATCATGGCTTTTTCCCAAGTGCTCAATTTCATCTCTCGTCAAACCGACCTTTAGCTTGCCATTCATGATGGCAATCGTTGCCGGCATTGCACCGTGCTCTCGAACAATCTGCTCGACATTTAGTGCGGTCTCAACATTTCTGGGGTAAGGCATCCCGTGGGATATTATGGTGGATTCCAGAGCGACGACCGCTTTTCTTGCATCCAGCGCTTGTTTCACTTCTGGGTTGATATCCAGATATTGATCTAACATAATCCAATCTCCTTCATTCTTTTGTATATGTTTTCTTTAGAAATATTAGGGTTAATGGTTTCCTCATAGCTAAGGGCTAGAATCGCAGCTCCCATTGAAAATCGGATGCTGTCTTCCGTGGGCGTATTATGGAAATGGCTGTAAGCCAAAGCCGCAATGAAAGCATCCCCGGCACCGGTTGCGTTGATGACTTCCACCTTGGGACTGGCAATCAACTTGGCGGTTTGCCCATCATTATAAAATACGCCATCTTCGCCCAATGTTATGAAGACGCGCTTCACGCCTTTTTGTAGGAAATACTCAGATGTCTTATGCAAATCATCTTCGCAGTCGATGGTCAACCCCGATAGGAGCTCGGCTTCCAGTTTGTTTGGTTTAATGGTGTGAAAACCCCCAATATGATTTTTTATTTTTAGCGCTTTGGCTGAAGATACCGTGTCTAGAAAAAAATCAGTGTTCTTAAAATTGTCTAGTACATAGCTTATAACTTTCTCCGGTAAGTTGGTGTCGATGATACAAATTCTGGAGTTTTCTATGATTTGCCGTCTGCTCTGAATGAAATCGATAGATATTTCATCCAGGATTTCCATTTGTGAAATTGCCGTGTTCATTTCACCTTTTTCGTCTAAAATTGCCAGGTATGTAGAGGTCGGCCACTGCCCAAGAATCATGGCACTTTTCATATCCAGACCGATGGTATTGGCGTGTTCCAATATTTTTTTGCCATAAAGATCGTCGCCGATTGCACTGATTAACTTTGTGGAAACTCCCAAATGCACAAGGTTTTCGGCAATGTTTCGACCGACACCGCCAAGGGAAATCTTCACCTTCCCAGGGTTGGAGTCATGAAGGATGAGATTGCCGTTGGGAAACCCGACGATATCAATATTGGAACCCCCTAGTACACAAATATATTCTTCTTGCTTGAGAAGGTAGCCTTTACCCAAAATATGTCCTTTTTTTA
>JBHEKY010000032.1:0-16839 GCA_041859095.1 Anaerovoracaceae bacterium | reverse complement strand
AATCTTCAATGTGAACTGGTTCCGTACCAATGACGCCGGCAAATTCATCTGGCCGGGATTCGGAGACAACCTGCGCGTGCTGGAGTGGATACTGCAACGTTGTCATGATGGTGTGGATGCGGTGGAAACCCCCATCGGCCTGATGCCGTATGCGGAAGACATCGATATCGACCACTTGCCCGACGTGAACCCGGACATCATGAATGAACTTCTGACCGTCGACAAGGAACTTTGGAAAGTGGAGATGGAAAACATCAAAGAATTCTACGAAGGATTCGGCGAACATCTGCCCAAAAAGCTGATGGATGAGCTGAACGCCACACAGGAAAGACTGAACAAATAACAAAGCCGGCGGCCTTCGGGCCGCCGCATCAATATCCCCAATCCCGGGGCAACAGGAGGGAACCATGAATCTGATCAGAGATGATGTCAGCAAGCATACCAATGTGTTTGATGTGCTAAAAGAACGAGGCTTTATTGAGCAATGTACCCACGAAGAAGAAATCAAAGAGATGCTCGGCAAAGAAAAAATCCGGTTCTATATTGGATTTGATCCCACTGCGGATTCTCTTCACGTAGGTCATTTCATGCAGGTCATCATCATGATGTATATGCAAAAATTCGGACATACTCCCATTGTTCTTATCGGCGCCGGTACCACTATGGTGGGAGATCCTTCCGGACGGACGGATATGCGCCAGATGATGACGGAAGAAACCATTCAAGAAAACGGCGTGAAGTTCAAACATCTTTTTGACAGGTACCTGGAGTTTGATGATGAGTACCAATACAAAGGTGGCGCATTTGGACAGAAAGCACCGGCGAACAAAGAACCGGATCCGGGCAAGGCCATTTGCGTCAATAATGCCAGCTGGCTGATGCCTTTGAACTACATTGATTTTATTCGGGACATTGGAAGACACTTCAGCGTCAATGCCATGCTTCGAGCCGAGTGCTTCAAACAGCGCCTGGAAACAGGATTGTCTTTTCTTGAATTTAATTACATGCTGATGCAATCCTACGACTTTATGGTCATGGCCAGAGACATCGACTGCAAAATGCAGTTTGGCGGAAATGACCAGTGGTCCAATATTTTGTTTGGCGTGGACCTGACCCGGCGTGAACTGGGCAAACAGGTGTACGGCATGACGTTTGCGCTTCTGACCAACAGCGAAGGCAAGAAGATGGGCAAAACCCAACAGGGCGCCCTCTGGTTGGACAAAGACAAAACCTCGCCCTACGACTTTTTCCAGTACTGGCGGAATGTGGAGGATGCAGATGTGGGTAAATGCCTGCGAATGCTGACATTCTTGCCCATGGAAGAAGTAGAACGGTTATCTTCGCTGCCTGATGCAGAAATCAACAAAGCCAAAGAAATCCTGGCCTTTGAAGTGACCAAGCTGGTTCATGGAGAAGACGAAGCCCAAAAGGCTTTGGACGGCGCCCGTGCTGCCTTTGGTGGTGGAGGTCATCTGGAGAATATCCCAACAACTAAGTTAGACGCCGCACTCTTTGCCGGAGACGGAATGGGCATTGTGAATCTGATCCGAGAAATCGGACTGGTGCCCAGTAATGCGGAAGGATTCCGTACCATCCAACAGGGCGGGCTTCTAGTGAAGGGCGAAAAAGTAACGGATGCCAAGATGATGGTGGCTGCCGATGACTTTGAAGAGGGCAAGCTGCTAATACAAAAGGGCAAAAAAATATTCCACATGGTGGAACTGCAATAAAACAACCAGTGGGTTTTAAAACGAAATGAAACAGAAAAGCAGGATACTTAGTTTATACGACTTCGTACCCTGCTTCTTCAATTGCTGTTTTCATATTGTCGAAGGTTGTTGCATCACTATGCTCTACTGTAGCTGTTTTGGACTGCAAATCCACGTCTACGGCGACGACACCTTCTACTTCCCTCAATGCGCGGTTCACGGCATTGACGCAATGGGCGCATGACATTCCTTCGACATTTATCACGGTTTTCATTGGACCGTCCTCCAATTTCTATCTTTCGATTGATATCTTTATTATACCACTCGGTAATAATTTGTAACGGGGGTTCGGCAAAAAAACAAAAAAGAACCACACGATAAGGTGCCGTTTTGTCTTCAAACTGTATTATTCTATTGGTATGTAAATAGCTGTAATACTCTTATCTTTTGTGTTTTTTGGTGGCGCGGTAATGTACATTTCAAACGGGAAAGAATCTCTTGGCCTTTCATTGCTCTTAAATAACCATTCTTGATATGAGTAATTCCAAGCATCGCCGTACTCTCTTCGAGACAGATTATATTGAAGGATTGCATATTTACCGGTAATATTCATTGTACATATTTTATCATCTTCTTCATAATTAGAATCTAAAGATACTGTCATTGCCATACTTGTTCTCAAATCAGTTTCTTTGGTTATAAATGGATTGTCATGATAAATAGTAAGTATTTTTGTAACATCAGGAATGATTAAATTGTTCTTTTCTGCAAAAGTAACTAACTCCCTATGCATTTTTAAAGCATTTTTTCTGAATTCTAAATAAGTTCCTCTAAATCTGATGTAGATCACTTTTATATCCAAAACTTCTTTTGTTATTGTAGGCTTTTCCATAATTGCATCTCCTTTAATAACATTATAATTGTAGTTTAATATTATTACTTGTCATTTCTTGCTTTTCTATACTGTGTTGGATTAATTCCAAAAAATTTTTTAAACGTTTTGTTGTATGAACTGGAATCACTATATCCATATTTTAATGCAATTTCCGTAATAGTAATTGAGTGATTAACGACTAAATAAATTGCAGATCTTTCCATTTTAATCCTAGTAATAAACTCTTTAATTGTTTCATTACTATGTGTACTAAAGATATGGTGATAATA
Organism: Anaerovoracaceae bacterium; assembly: GCA_041859095.1. Taxonomy (GTDB): domain Bacteria; phylum Bacillota; class Clostridia; order Peptostreptococcales; family Anaerovoracaceae; genus UBA1422. The sequence goes on along the minus strand of JBHEKY010000032.1, from coordinate 13,966 downwards.
ATATTTTGATATGTTTAAGTGCTGAGCCAGCATATCTAAAGTTATTTTTTCAGTTAAATGATCTTCAATATAATCTTCGGTTTTATTTATTAATTTTTCATAACTTATCATAAAATCATCCTCACAGTCAAATTATATCATGTTGTAAATATAAACAAAGGCATAAAATTTGTTGCAGCTTTCCCTTATGGTGGTCGGGACGACAAGATGGAACCTGGGCCGTCGCTTCCGCTCCCCATAGGGGGCGCTGCCCCCTCTTGGCGGCAGTCCGGCGGGACTGCCTGTCACCCCCGAAGCGGTGGTCCGCAGTGCAGGGGAGATTGAAGATGCACTGCTCAACTCGGGGAAGGAATCCTTCCCCGAACCCCATCTGGCCGCAGGTCCAAATCCTGCATGCAAACAAAAAGACAAAAACACCACACTTTCGTGTGGTGTTTTTGTCTTTGGTCGGGACGACAGGATTTGAACCTGCGGCCTATTACTCCCGAAGCAATCGCGCTACCAAGCTGCGCTACGTCCCGCGGACAATAAGTATATTATACACATGACAGAGATAAAAAAAAGATATATAATAAAATAATTGTAAAAAAGATTTCCAAATTCATGTACAATACATACATCAATCCAAATCAAAATCATACAAAGGAGACATAGCTATGGCAAAAATTACAACCTTGAAACTGCAAGAAATGAAAGACAAAGGCGAAAAAATCAGCATGACTACCGCTTATGATTATCCAACAGCTTGTTTGGTCGAACAGTCAGGAATCGAGATCATTTTGGTCGGGGATTCACTGATGATGACCGTACTTGGAGATGACTCGACGGTAGCTTGCACTATGGATCAGATGATTTATCATATCAAGCCGGTGGTGCTGGGGGCACCCAGCCCTATGATTGTGGGCGATATGCCGTTTGGCTCCTATAATATATCAAAAGAACAAGCCATCGAAAACGCAACACGGCTCATGAAAGAAGGACGTTGCGACGTGATCAAACTGGAGGGTGGCAAAATCATTGCGGATACTGTCAAAGCCATCGTCGATGCAGGTGTTCCTGTCATGGGGCACATCGGGCTGACCCCTCAAACTGTTTCCAAACTGGGAGGCTTCAAAATTCAGGGCAAGGGCGATGCAGCCAAGGATGTGCTGGATGATGCCTTGGCACTGGAGAAAGCCGGCGCGTTTGCCATCGTACTGGAGTGTGTGCCGGAAGAATTGGGCAAAATGATTACCGAAAAACTCACCATTCCCACCATCGGGATTGGCGGCGGAAGATATACTGACGGACAGGTTCTGGTTTTCCATGACATGGTTGGTCTGTTCGAGAAGTTCCTGCCTAAATTCGTCAAACAATATTTAAACCTGGCGCCTGAAATCGTTAAAGCACTGGAAACTTACAAAGAAGAAGTGAAGACCGGTGCATTTCCGGAAGCGAAACACACCTTCGGTGGCGTTACAGAAGAAGAACTGAAGAGACTATATTAGATGCAATGCCGGCTCACTGGATTTGCCGGAAAGGAGCGACTATGAAAATTGCCATTGTTGGTGCCGGAGCTATGGGATGCCTGTATGGTGCCCGACTTTCCACCTTGCCACAAAACCAAATATACCTATTGGATGTTTGGCAGGACCACCTGGATGCCATCAATCGTGACGGGGTTCAAATGGAAGAAGACGGTTCTTTTGAAACTTACAACAAACTGAAAGCATGCCGTCATGCTTATGAAGTGGGGCCTGTGGATTTGGTCATCATCTTTGTGAAGTCCACCATGACCCATCAAGCCATGCTGGACAATAAAGCCTTGATCAAGGAAAGCACTACGGTGTTGACTCTCCAAAACGGGTTGGGCAATGTGGATGCCATCTGCGAAACCGTACCGACCTGCAACGTTTTGGCTGGGACTACCGCCCACGGGGCTACCATGCTGGGTGCCGGTAGGATGAAACACGCCGGCGTAGGAAAGACCGTTATCGGTGAGCTTTCAGGGGAAATTACGGATCGGGTGAAAGGAATTGCGGACATGTTCAGCCAGGCGGGTTTGGAAACCGAAACTTCCGATAATGCGATAGGCTTAATTTGGGGCAAACTCCTGAGCAACGTGGGGCTGAATGCCTTGACTGCCATTACTGGTCTGCTAAATGGTCAAATTTTGGACTATCCGGAAACGGAAGAACTGATGACACTGGCCGTGCTGGAAGCAAAAGCGGTTGCTGATGCCAAAGGGGTATGTTTGAGTTATGAAGATGCGGTGGAACATACCCGTGCTCTTTGCAGTGCTACGGCGCCAAACCGTTCCTCCATGTTGCAGGATGTATCCAATGGGCGGAAAACCGAGATTGACATGATCAACGGCGCTATCGTCCGGGAAGGGCGCGCGCTGGGAATCCCAACCCCTATCAACCTAGCCCTGACCAATCTAATCAAAACAATTGAGCAAAAACCACAAAAATAAATGTTGCATTGGGCGCAAAAATAATTGGAACATTTAGGATAGAAATATGGCATAATAAGGCATATAGCAATTTACAATTTGGCGATAGACTGAACGCGCAAGCATAAGCGAAATCTTGCCAATGGATAGTATAATTGAATAGCGATTCAAAGCAAGACACAATGACCAAAGCCGACACTTTTCGACCCGAGGGTTTGATCCCCGGTGCGGAACCAACCATGGAGTGCGACAAATGGAAAAAGAAATGCAACACAAAAGGCCAATGGCAGACCTTGTTTTTGTCAATGGCCGGGTTACGACCATGGACGCCAGGGACTCAATCTGCCAGGCGGTGGCCGTCAGTGGCAAACAAATCATTTACGTCGGAACTTCGGAAGAAGCCATCCTGACTGCGGGACACGACACAAGAGTGGTAGACCTGCAGGGGAAAACCCTTCTCCCGGGCTTTATCGACAGCCATTACCATCCGATTTTGAATGGGCTCTTTGGCTTGGACGAAGAGGCTGCAATCATTGATATTTCAACAGAAAATTGTCCTTCCATCGAAGACGTCCTGACACTGGTTCGTAAGGCAGCAGCCGTACGGCCGCCAGGCGCGTGGATTTCCATGATGGGGTACAATCAAAATAGTATCGCCGAAAAACGGCACCTGATTCGGGAGGAGCTGGACAAAGCAGCCCCAAATCACCCGGTCCAGTGCATGCATGTCAGCGGACATCTTTCCATCTATAACAGTCAAGCCCTCGGAACCATCGGCGTGTTTTCTCCTGTCGATGCGGCAAGATATCCCCAAAACGAAATAGAAGTTCATAGCGGTAGACTTACCGGGTTGGTGTATGACCATACCCATTTTTTGCTATGGAGTAAAGTCGGTTATACCGAGCAGCAGCAATATGATGCGGCGATGAAATCCAATGACCTGCTCCTTCGAAACGGCATTACTTCCATCCACGACCCGGGAGAATGCGGAGAGGTGTCATACAGGCTGATGCATGATCTTTGTGCCAAACGGGTTTTCAAACCTCGTTCCTATATGATGATTCACAGCATCTTTGGAAAACAATTCTCGCTGGCGGACAACAAGGCTTTTGTTGAGGGGGGACATGTCAGTGGAGAAGGGGATGATTATTTCCGATTTGGCTGCTCAAAATTTATGATAGATGGTGGCACTAGTGCGCCTTCCTGCGCAACAAGGAAACCCTATTCCCACGATTCGAATTTGCCGGGAATTTTGGGTTGGACCCGGGAAGAAACGGCGGAATATATTGAGTATTTGCACCGTGCAGGTTGCCAGGTTACCGCCCATGCGGTGGGGGATTTGGCAGTGGAGTTTATGGTGGAGGGCTACGAAAAAGCCATGAACACTTTTCCCCGAAAAGATCCACGCCACCGCATCGAGCATTGCGCTATCGTTGATCAGAATCTGATTGAAAGGATGGCGGCACTGGGGATTTGTCCCAGCTGTAATCCGGGATTCATTGCATGGAACGGGAGCAATTACACAACATACTACGGAGAACGGATGGAGTACTTCATCGCCCTCCGGTCCATGATAGACGCCGGTGTGCGGGTTTCCATTTCCAGCGACGCTCCCTCCGGCCCCATTGAGCCAATGGCCGTGCTGGATGCCGCAGTAAACCGGACAGATCGAACCACTGGAGAACCGGTGGATCAGACCCAATGCATTACCCTAAAAGAGGCGCTGCGGCTGTATACCATAAACGGCGCCATTGCCTCCAAAGAAGAGGAAATCAAGGGCAGTATCGAAGTGGGAAAACTAGCGGACCTAGTGGTACTTTCCCAAGATATCTTTACCGATTTGCCACATCAAATCAGTGAGGTAAAGATTGAAATGACAGTAATAGATGGTATAATCGAGTATGAAGATTCATCTTCGTAACGATGCCAACTTGCATTGTATAAAGAGAAGAGAATTATTTTAATTATGAAAGGGAGGAAAAATGGAAAAAGAAACTAAGGGCATCAAATATGCCACTTCTTTCAGAGAACAATTTACTCTGCGTGGAATGCTAATCGGTTCCGCAGGATCAATGATTCTAACTTGCAGCTCCATGTATGTGGCGCTGAAGTTGGGTGCATTACCTTTTCCGATTATCTTTGTTGCGTTGATTTCAATGTTCTTCCTGAAAGCGTTGGGTAAGACAAACATCAATGAAATTAATGTCACCCATACCTCAATGTCTGCGGGCGCAATGACAGCCGGCGGGTTGGCCTTCACCATCCCCGGCATCTACATGCTAGACCCAGGTGCGGATGTTAGCTTCTTAGACCTACTATTGGTCGTCTTGGGAGGCGTTCTACTTGGTTTGATTTTCACTGCACTTATCCGTAAGTATTTCGTCGAAACCAAGCAGTTGGCATACCCCATGGGCCAGGCAGCGGCTGAAACCCTGATTGTTGGAGATGAAGGCGGAAAGAAAGCCATAACCTTGTTTTCTTCATTAGGTGTTGCAGCACTGTGGACGTTCCTTCGGGATAAAGCACTATTAATCCCTGCACTGCTCCCCGGCAATGCAGTAGCCTCCAATCTGACCGCAACCTATGGCATCATTCCGGCAATCTGGGCATCCCCCATGCTGATGTCCGTAGGTTACATTGTCGGACCGATTTTCATCGGCGTTTGGTTCCTGGGTGCAATCCTGGGCAACTTCGGCATCGTATTCGGTGGTGTTGAAATGGGATGGTGGGACCTGACCGCCGCCAATGACATAAAGTCTTCACTGGGTATTGGTCTCATGGTCGGCACCGGTGTTGGCATCATCGTCAAGGGCATCCTCCCCAAGGCAAAAGAAATCTTTGGACCCATGTTCAGCAAGAGCAATTATGATAACAACGGTAGCATCGTCAATCTACGATGGGCACCGATTCTCATGATTCTTCTGGTTGTGCTTTATACATTTGTAACCGACATGCCTTTCTTTGCAAGTGTCGTTGCGATTTTAGGTGTTTGGCTGGCTACGGCCATGTCCGCTCAGACGGTTGGACAATCCGGCATCAACCCCATGGAAGTGTTTGGCATCATCGTACTGATTGCCGCCAAAGCGGTTTCCGATATCGGACAAACTGAAGCCTTCTTTGTGGCCGCGATCGTAGCCATTGCATGCGGTCTCGTAGGCGATGTCATGAATGACTTTAAAGCCGGTTACATCCTGAAATCCAACCCAAAAGCCCAGTGGCTTGGTGAGTGCATTGGCGGAGTCGTCGGCGCATTTACCGCTGTAGTAATTTTCTATGCCATCCTGATTGCTTACGGTCCTGAAGCATTCGGTTCAGCCGATGGCTTCATCGCACCTCAAGCCGGTATGGTTGCAGCCATGGTTGGTGGCATTCCTAACTTGACCTGGTTCCTGATCGGCCTGGTAGCCGCTGTCATCCTGTACGTCATCAACTTCCCTGTTATGACATTGGGCCTTGGCGTATACCTGCCGTTCTATCTGTCCGCTACCGCATTTGTTGGTGGCCTAGTCAGATTCATCGTTATGAAAGCCTTTCCGAAGTATGAAGCACGAGGAACAGGCAGCATTATTGCATCCGGATTATTGGGTGGCGAAGCCGTTGTCGGCGTTATCATCGCTTTGACCCAAGCCATTCCGGCCCTGCTTTCAATTTAATTGAAACAATAACATAAGAGGTAAGGGCACCCTGCAAGCCAGGCGTGCCCTTCACTTTTTAGAATAGGGGAAAAGCATGAAAGAGATCAATATTTCCGAAATCAACGGAATTAAAATAGGACACGCCCAGGACTTGGAAGGCGCCACAGGATGCACCGCCATCATCTGTGAAAAGGGCGCATGGGCAGGCGTGGATGTCAGAGGCGGTGGCCCGGCATCCCGGGAGACAGAGCTTCTCAAGCCTGTGAATCTGGTGGAACAAATCCATTGCGTTATGCTGTCCGGCGGAAGCGCATATGGTCTGGCTGCCGGAGACGGCGCCATGACTTACTTAGAAGAGAAGAACGTCGGCTTCGATGTAGGCGTGGGTGTGGTGCCCATCGTTTGTGGCGCATCCCTTTTTGACCTGGTGGTTGGCAGCCCCAAATCCAGGCCGGATCACGCCATGGGCTATGAAGCCTGCACCAATGCAGAAAAAATGGAAGCAGGCAAACCAGTGGCAGAAGGCAACGTTGGGGCCGGAACCGGTGCCGCCATTGGCAAATACCTGGGCGTCGATAATATGATGAAAAGCGGAACCGGCATCTACTGCGTAGAAGTTGGCGGCGTGAAATGCGGGGCAATCGTTGCCGTCAATGCTCTGGGCGATGTCATTGATGTCGAAACCGGCAAAATCATCGCCGGGATTCTGACCGATGACAAAACAGCACTTTCCGACACGGTAGAAACCATGCTTGGGGAGATGTCCGCTAACCGCAATGTATTTAGCGGCAACACAACGATAAGCTGCATTGTTACAAATGCCAAGCTCTCCAAAACGCAGTGCAATAAGCTGGCTTCCATTGTGCATAACGGATACGCCCTAGCGATTCGACCGGTACATACATCATTTGATGGCGACACCGTCTTTGTCATGGCTACCGGGGAAGTGGAAGTTTCCCCCGACGCCTTGGGTGCACTGGCAACCCGCGTCATGGCAAAGGCCATCAACAGGGCAGTCCTTACGGCAGAACCTGCATATGGACTCAAAGCGGCCAGCGATTTTGCCATATAGAATAAGGAGCATATTTTGAACCTATCGAAGAAAACACAAATCGGTTTTGGTATGTTAGCCGGATCTCTGCTGGTATTTTGCATGATCGCCTATTTCGTGATGACCGGCAATGCCGCAGGATTTGACGACCCCATACGGAACTTTATCTATGGCCTTCGTGCCAATTGGTTGAATACCTTGATGGAAGGCATTACCTATCTTGGCAACTGGCAATCCATTGTGGTTGTTTGTCTGCTCTTGCTTGCCTATGACAAAACCCGAATCCCCTTTGGGGTGCTGGGATCTGCGGTAGCTATTACAGACTCCATACTGAACAGAATCCTCAAACTGGTCTTTGCCAGGGTTCGTCCTGACGATGTCATCCCCTTGATTCAACAGGGAGGGTACGCTTTCCCAAGTGGGCATTCGGTAACAAGTATGGCGTTTTACGGCTTGCTGCTGTTCTTGGTGCAAACCCGGATGGCAGATCGAAAAAAGGCCAACGCCTTTTCGGTGGTGTTAATACTGCTGATTGCCCTTATCGGCCCCAGTAGAATATACCTGGGCGTTCACTATCCCACGGATGTTCTGGCAGGCTGGATGGTTGGTATTTTCGTGGCAACGGCGGTGTATCTGCTGGCAAGCAAATTCGTACTTGAAAAGAAAGGGTTTATAGAATAAGGGAATTATACTGTAAACCTTATGAATCGTTTATGACATATCTAAAGCAAATAACATATGTTAAAGCCGCCACCATTGTTGGTGGCTTCTTTGTACGGATATATCAAAACAATTTGCCAAATATGGACTGCCCAAACGTGCGAAACAAATCTCGGCTTAGGCTAGAAATAATAATAACATGATGACATACCTTGAGATCACAGCATATTGGGTAGCTGTTGCATTAATAATTAAACATAATATTTCTTATTGACATAAATAAAATTAAAGAATATCATAATATTATTAAAGTAATGCTGTGATATGGGTATGGGGGATCAACCAATGGCAGACATTTTACCAGGCATCATATTTATGCTGATATTAACTTTAACTTATCTGGTACCGGCAGTTGCCGTCATCGCGCTTATTATGTGGCTTCTTCGGAGACTGGTCAAACGGGGCAAAATAAGCACAGGAGCTATACTCCTAATAGGAGTTTGCATTCTGATAACCGGATCAAGTTTTCTTTTTGTCAAAACAACGAGCACTTCAGTAGGTGGCCTTTCAACATGGGTTGTATATGTTGAAGAGAAAGGAGTTACAGGTGCGGATATTCAGATTGCTCAAGATAGAAAGACCAACGAGATATATGGATTTGGCCCACTAATTATTTCAGATAAGAAAGGCAATCGATATATTCCGCTGACTTTCGATGATAAGGGGACCCTGATCGGTTCTAGTGAGGCGATGGCATATGCGAAACCAATTCACGAAGCTGTCGGAGATTTGCCAGGCACGGGATTCTTAACTGGAAATTCCCTGTCTGAGCTGGAGCTTCAATCTATTATCGATACAAAGATGACAAAACATAATGAGATCTTCTCATGGGAGGCAGTTAGAATTACTATTATGCAATGGAACACCGTGACCCTATTCCTGGCAATTTACTTTATAGTGCAGATTCTACAGAACAGGAAGAGGAATCGCATCAACTCAAGGTATACTGAAATCAATGATTTGTAGGAGGAAATATGGGAATTAACATCGTACCTACCTGGATGGTAGATCTTGAGGAAGAAGACATCACTTTCATCAAGAATTTTATCCTTGCCTCCGGCTCACTAAAAGAGATGGCTGGGCAATATAAAGTGACATATCCGACAGTAAGACTTCGCCTGGATAGGCTTATACAGAATATCCAGATGAACGAAAGCAATGAGGCTGATCCATATGTTGCGCTTGTTAAACGACTGGCATTGAAAGAAAAAATTGATTTTGATACCGCAAAGATGCTTATACAAGAATACAAAAAAAGGGGGGAATAGCGAATGGCAGATTTGGGATGGATACTGGCGTTACCTGCGTTGTTAATAACCGTAGGGATTCTATTCGTTGTACAATATAAGCTGTCTGTAAAAGAGCGGAAATGGCTGGGGCTTATTATACCTGCACTCATCCTAACGACTTTCTTGGTTTTTACCGTGATTGCGAATCAGGCTACTAATAACTTTGAGGTAAGGGAAATTGAGGGAGTTGATGGCCACGAGAATATCTTGAAAATCATAATTCAGGAACCAAAGGACGGAACACTAGTTAAGGTTTTCTCAAATCTTATGATTTACAACAAAGACAAAGTCCTTGTTGATGAATTGCATCTTTATTATCATAATAATAAACCCGAGGACGAGATTAATAGTATTAATCTTACATACGACAAATATATACAAAACATGTTGAACGGCCTTCGCCTCGATGGAATATCTTGGGATGAAGAAATGGTCACCAAGGGGGTGACTTTTATGGGACTGTCAATCGGAGGAAATATACATAAAGCCTTAGCATTTGTATTTGGCATTCCATTTGTTCTAATTCTTTTTGCCGGCATGTTACCCCGCTTTGTGAACCGCAAGAAAATCAGGGCCAAGGCCATAGCAAAAGTGGACATTCAATCCCTAGATGATAGAGAGTGATGGAAGCAATTACGGGATGGTTAATGAAATCAGATATCGCTTGGTGGACGAGAGGTAAAAAATGTTAGGTATTGCGATTTCATATGCATAGATAACAAAAGAGGCGAAAAGCCTCTTTTTCTGTTTAATATTTCAATTTAGTATTTCAATATACTTTCCATCAACCGAAAATCCCCCAGGCTGACGTTTCGTACTTTATGGTTGGCATAGGTTGGTGCAGCCATGATGCTCACCAGCACATTGGTGATGTTCTTGCGCTTCTTGGAAAGGGAGCTGTTCTCACGTATGGATTCCACTTTGGCTGTCAGCAGGGTGACTTCGTTTTTGGTATATCCGCCGTAGGTCAGGGAAACGTTTTCGTCTCCGCTGTAGATGCCCGTGTGCCGGTATTCCAATATCACGGAGCAGATGGTAAACAGAAGCACTGCCAAGCCCACCATCCACAAATATTCACTAAATGCGATAATCGGGGCAGCCGGTGCGCCCTGGAAATAACCAATGGCGATACATGCGGCCAGGAACAAAACAGAAAAGACAAACCGAGGGCAGATGAAGAAGTAGGGCACTGCCTTTTTCTCGGGGGTGTGAAATTCCGGCTGTACGGTGATGCCCGGAATGTGTTTTTCTAAGAAAGGCTGAATCTCACTGCGGCGAAGCAGTGGGAAAAGCATGGCGTCTTTTGGGGCATTGTCCTCTTCCAAACTGAATCCTGCAACGAATACATAAAGGACCCCCATGTTGAAAGGCTTCATCAGGAAAGGTTGTTTGTAATTTACCCCGCTAATTTTATTTTTCATAATAGTGAGGGTTTTGCGGGTCAGAAGGCCGTATTCCACGTAGATGGAGTCGGAGCGATTGGTGACGCAGAAGCCAAAATATTTCAGGCTGGACATGACCAGACTGACAATGATGCCGGCGACATAAAGCACCACTACGGCGATGAGGATGACCTGAAGACCCTTCAGATTTAAAAACCAATCCAACAGATATTGATCTCCGTCGATGCTTTTCTTTAGGAATAGCTGGGAGCCAAAGGTGATGACGACTGCGCCAACGGATAGGAGTTGGAATATCACCAGGGCCTTGGCCTGCAGCAGACCTAAAAGCAGTATCTCACCAAAAGAAGCAGCCCGGCGGGACAAAATGGTTTGGTTGTTATGCTGACCATCGCCAATAGGCAAGCCGTCTTCATCCATTTGAGATTGTCCTTCGGTTTGTTTCCCCAAAAGATATGCCTTGGCTTCCAAAGCGGAAGCAGACTTCAGCGCAAACTGGACTTTTGCTTGATTACCTTGAAGGCTGGCAGAGTTTTCTACACTGACCATATAGACGCCGGTTGCCTGGAAAATAAGGCTTTGGGAAAAGTCCACGCTGGTGATGGTGTTCAAGGGTAGTTCGATCTTTTGACGGTTCAGCAGACCTTTCTCGATAAAAAGTTTTTCGTCATCAATGGTGTATCGGGTAAACAAAAAACTGAACAATCGGGTGATTGGCCCAATTAGTACGATTGCCGGCAAGGCAAGATTGTCGTATAGCATGCTGAAGTCGCCTATGAAAATGCAAAAGGCCAACAAGGCAATCAAAAGCCCGAAACTCTTGAAAAAATTATTGACAATAATCAGCGGGTGACTGCGCTTGGGTCCGAATCGGATCATGCGGACACCTCCCCGGCTTCCTGTGCAGCCTGTCTATCCGCTTCTGAAGCTACTTGCGAATCAAGTCGGGTGTACAATCTGGCACGCAAGGTCTCGCTGATTTCCATGGCGCGTTCTTCGCGAAGCCCAACGATTTCGAAGGTACCACTGGCCAATGCGATGGTGACCTTATGGAGCCCCAGCTTTCGGTAAATGGGACCCTGCCCCACGGTGATATGCTGGATGCGTACAATGGGCACAATGCTGGTTGTCACAAAAAAGATACCGTGGACGATTTCCACCTTTTCATTGGTAATCAGGTACTTCCATTGACGATACTCGATGCCAGGAAGAATCAGCAATCCAAGCAGATTGAGCAGCACAATGCCTCCACTGATCAGATAGATCCAAAGAGCAGCGGGCGATAACTCATCCACGATGGTAACAACAACACTTGCGGCTATCCCCAAAATTAAAAAAATCAAAAGGCCAATGAGACGGCCGATGCGCCAGCCGGTGATGGCTTTTGGATCCGGCTTTTCGTAGTTCATATAGATATCCTCCTATAAATGGGCATTCTGGCATGATATAACGCCAAATACCTTTGATACTGGGCAGCCTCGTCTTCAGACGACAAAAAAGCTGATAAAAAGGCGTAAGCGGGGTTGGGGTCCGCCTTGGCTTGATCCCAAAGCTGCTCTGGGGCTAGCGCTTCATCGGCAATCACCACCTGGCCTTGAGCAAGCAAAGTGAGACACTCATCATCCAGGATGATGCCGTCGCTGCAGGCAACCACCAGACCTGGTTCGATTGATGCCCCGTCTCGAGGAGACGATTCTTCGTGTTCCAACAGACCTTTTAGTGCTTCGTATTCTTTGTTGCGGACTTCATGTTCCCCCATGGACATGGCAATGCGGCGGACGCTTCGTCCGTCTTTTTCTTCGATTGCCTGGTCCAGGTCCACAAATTCCATTCCGTTTTCATCCGCCAATCGGCGGGCAAGACCGGCTCGGTCGCTTCCGATGAAGCCGGTGATAAAAATAATGTTCTTTTTCATACAGTCGATTATATCATCAAAACCATTGTGCTTCACGGGAAATTATTATAAAATTGACCAAAAGAAAAGGGGAACGGATAGAAAGAAGGGATATTTATGAAAGAACCAACATTAATCATCATGGCTGCCGGCATGGGCTCGCGCTATGGTGGCATGAAGCAAATTGACGCGGTGACAGATCAAGGCGAAATCATTATGGATTTTTCCTTGTATGATGCCATGATGGCCGGATTTAAACGGGTCGTTTTTGTAATCAAAGAAGAAATGGAAAAAGACTTCCGCAAACATATGGATGAGCGTGTTGGCAAGCACATGGAAACCGCCTACGCCATCCAACGGCTTGACGATTTGCCTGACGGATTTAATGTGCCGAAAGGTCGGGAAAAACCCTGGGGAACTGGACATGCAATTTTATGCTGCAAAGATTTGGTACCGGGAGCCTTTGCCGTCATCAATGCGGACGACTATTATGGACCTTATGGATTCCAGGCGGTTTATGATATATTGTCCGGTGAGCGGGAAGTGGGTTGGTCCGATTATTGTATGATGGGATATCAACTAAAGAATACCATCAGCGACGCCGGCCATGTAGCCCGTGGAATCTGCGACGTTTCCAAGGATGGCTATCTGCGGCACATTGTAGAGCGAACCCGAATCATGCGGGTGGAAGGTGAAATTTGCTATTCGGAAGACGACGGAGAAACCTGGCATTCCATGCCGGAAGATACACCGGTTTCCATGAATTTCTGGGGATACACGCCATCGATGATGGAGGCCCTGGAAGCAGGCTTCCCGACTTTTTTGGAAAGCGCTCTCAAGGATAATCCTCTAAAAGCGGAGTATTTGATTCCCACCATCACCGGTCATCTGATTCGGGAGGGCAAAGTCACCGTCAAGGTGTTGCCCACGCCGGACAAATGGTATGGCATGACCTACAAAGAAGACAAACCCATTGTGGCTGCAGCCTTGCAATCCCTCAAGGACAAAGGCCTGTACCCACATAATCTGTGGGAATAAGCATAAGTCGTGTGCAAGGATTCCATGGCAGCATGGAATCCTTTTTCAAGCAAAAAACCCCTTGCAATTATATATAAGTAATGTATAATAAATAGGCACGTGCATTTGCAGTGCACCCCTGCGATGGTACGAGCCATCGCCATTTAGTCCACAGGGAGGTGAAAGTATGATTAATTATGAAGTAATGTTCATCGTAGACCCTATTTTGGATGATGAGAAAAGAACTGTAGCCATTGACAATGTGAAAGCGATCATTGAAGCAGAAGGCACCATCGAAAAAGTAGACGTCTGGGGCATGAGAAAACTGGCTTACCCAATCCGTAAAAAGAATGAAGGCTTTTATGTCGTCATCGGATTCCAGGCCGGTCCGGATCTGCCAAAAGAGCTTGACCGAAAGTTAAAGATCTTTGATGATATCATGAGACATTTGATTATCAACAAAGACGATAAGTAAACAGGAGGTCGACATGAACAGTGTAGTATTGATAGGGAGATTAACAAAAGA